>CAYPXO010000046.1:0-1532 GCA_964414895.1 uncultured Pseudomonadales bacterium | reverse complement strand
CAGAGCCTCTTGCAAAAGTCCAAAAATAGATGTTTTTTTTATCTAAAAAAATCTCAAAAAAACCTGTAAAATTACACCTAAAATCCCTATAAAAAGTGCCTCTTTGTAGTATAATAACTTTTTGAATAAAAACAAAACAAAGAGGCACTATGTGTAACCTTAAACAAACAATATCAAAATACTGGGAAAATATTCAAGGATCTCTTTTCCCTTGGCTGGAAGAAGAATTAGATCCCCTCACAAAAAAGCAAAAACAACTTATTTCCACTCTGGAAATAATTCGCATTGAAGAACATATTCCATCGTCTGATTGGTGGATGGGAAGACCCCCAGCTTCTCGAGTAGCAATGGCTCGAGCCTTTGTTGCAAAAAGCATCTATAATATTTCGACAACGAGACTTTTATTGGAACACCTTTATGTCGATAAAAATATGAGAAGAATTTGTGGATGGGAAAAAAAATCTGAAATACCCAGTGAATCAACTTTTTCCAGAGCCTTTGCTGAATTTTCCAATACCAGATTGCCTCAAGAAGTCCATGAGGCTCTTATTCAAAATATTTTCCAGGATACGATAGTATTGCACACATCGAATGATTCAACAGCTGTGGAAGCCAGAGAAAAACCTCAAATAAAAAAGAAGAAAATTCAGCAACATAAAAAAGGGCGCCCCCAAAAAGGAGAAAAAAGACCACCTAAAGAAATAGATCGTTTAGATAAACAGCCCTCCATGACACTTAATGAAATGTTAGAGGAATTACCCAAAAACTGCGATGTGGGGTGTAAGAAAAATAGTCAGGGCTACATAGAAAAATGGAGAGGATATAAATTTCATTTATCTACTGCTGATGGAGGGATTCCTCTATCCGCTATTTTAACTTCTGCTTCCTTGCATGATTCTCAAGTAGGTATCCCTTTGATGAAGAACAATTCCCATAAAGTCCTCTATTTATATGATCTCTTTGATGCAGCTTATGATGATCAAAGAATTAAAAACTATAGCCAAGCTCTCAATCATGTGCCGCTGATTGATATCAATCCACGGAGAAATCTTCAATTAAAACAAGAGCTTGATCAAGAGGCTAAGGCAAGGAAAATCCTTCATTGGAAAATGCCTCAAGATGTGCGCTATAATGAGCGATCAACAGCTGAACGGACCAATGCGCGCCTAAAAGATGAATTTGGTGGAAGGAATATTCGAGTTAGGGGGCATTCTAAAGTTTTCTGTCATTTGATGTTTGGTATACTGGCTCTCACGGTGGATCAACTCATCAGTGGTTTTTCATAGTAAAAAAACTTGATACCCCCTCTTCAGATGTAAAATGAGAAAAAGCTACGCTCCCTGCTACCCTTAAATAGCCCTTTTCTTAAGATTTTTGTAAGTTCTTTTGAGAAAACTTCCTTTTTTTATCAATCAGAGGATAAAAGATGCTTAAAAATTCAAATAATTACTTTACACGAGACTTTTGCAAGAGGCTCAAGCAGATAAAGGTTATGATGCGGATGAATTTCGTCAGAAATTGCTTCAAAAAGG
>CAYPXO010000045.1:0-1590 GCA_964414895.1 uncultured Pseudomonadales bacterium | reverse complement strand
ACCCGAATATTTCATGAAGCATTAAAGAAAAAAGAGAAAAAATTCCTTTAACTTGCTAAAATGCAAGTTGATAAAAACCAAAAAAAGGAACTTTTCCTCGATGACAAAGTGTACAAAATTTTCCATCCAATTTCCAGCATTAAAATCAAAAAAAATCGTTGCTAATTTTCAAGGAGGCAGTATTTCTAGCGACGGTGGTGTCTTACTTCTTAGGCATATTGATCACAAACTCGGACTTGTTCATAGTATCGCTCAAAACTTTTCAGATACAAGAGCTAAAGGCAAAGTTAGACATACTATTGAAGAGATGCTTCGCCAACGCATATTTTCTATTGCTTTGGGTTATGAGGATCTTAATGATCACGATTCTTTGAAAGAGGATATTGCTTTGCAAACAGCGGTAGGAAAAGAGATTTCTTTAGCAAGTTCTCCTACTTTATGTCGCTTTGAAAACGCATTTTCTAGGAAGCAAGCTCTTGTTATTCATCAGCAATTAATAGAGAACTTTGTCTGTTCTTTTTCTTCTGCCCCCAAAAAGCTCGTTTTAGATTTTGATCCTACGGATCTTCCTGTTTATGGAAATCAAGAGAATAAGGCTTACCATGGGTACTATGGACATGATTGTTTTTTGCCTTTGCATGTTTTTTGTGGGAGCAAACTCTTGGTGTCTTACTTAAGACCAAGCAATCAAAATCCCACAAAACATGCATGGGCAATCTTGTCCCTGCTCGTAAAACATTTTAGAAAGATATGGCCTGGAGTGGAAATTATTTTTCGAGCAGATGGAGCTTTTTGTAGAGAGCCCATGCTCAATTGGTGTGATCGAAATCATGTACAATACATTGTGGGCATTGCTTGTAATGCAAGGTTGCAAAAGGCTTTAAAACCTTACCTCGATAACGCGCAAGCAACTTATGAAAAAACACAAAGAACAGAGCAAGTATTTGCACAATTTGCCTATAGGGCACATTCTTGGAAGTATCCGAGAAAAGTCCTCGGAAAGGCAGAGGCATCTTCTAAGGGAACCTCTATGCGGACGATAGTAACCACTTTAGAGGGTTCTAAAGAAGAGCTTTATAAAAAGGCCTACTGTTCTAGAGGGAATATGGAAAATCTGATCAAAGAGCAGCTTCTCTTATTTTCCTACCGTGTCTCTTGTCATCAATGGTGGCCGAATCAACTCCGCTTATTATTGTCCTCTTTAGCTTACGTACTTTTAGAGCACCTGAGATCTGGCTATTTACATGCTACGCAATTTGCAAAAAGTCAAGTGGATACTCTTCGCTTGAAGTTGTTAAAAATAGGAGCTGTCGTTATCAAAAACACTAGAAAAATTAAATTTTACTTTTCTAGTGCTTATCCCTATCAAGACCTTTTTGTTCGCTTGGTCGAAGAGATGAATACAAGCTGAAAAACTAAAAGTGCCACCCCATCCGAAAGAATGGCACTTGCAAATAAGATGGGGGTAAGGGGGAGGTGTCTCTATAAATCGTCAAAATTGTCGTTTTCAAGGCTTTTTTATGAAAATATTTAAAGATTTTTTGAGAGTTCTTCATCTCTTGGCAAAATCGCTTCTTCATGAAATATCCG
>CAYPXO010000044.1:0-1826 GCA_964414895.1 uncultured Pseudomonadales bacterium | reverse complement strand
ATCGTACTAAAGGGACTGCCATAACTTCTCTTCCTTTAATTTTTTGGCTTTTGATGATATTTCATCATAAAATTTTTTGAATAAAGACAACAAGCAAAAATTGGAAGTTGTCAGCGCAAAGTAGTCATATCCTACACCCCAAACAAAAATGCTCTTTTTCAAAAAAGAGGATTGTTGGAGAGAAATTGAAAAAGTTTTTTTGGAGTTTGGAGGACTGAGCGTGGAATAAAATACCTAGATAAAATTGGATAGATTGAGTGAGAGTTTTTAAAGTAATTTCCCCAAGAAAATATTGTGGAAGTCTTCGCTATAAAAGGAATTTTTCTATAACCTTTTTTGTAGAATCAAATATAAACAGATGAAAAGTTATGACAATTGAAACAATTTCGAGAAATATTGGTTCATCATAAAAACGCGTACCTCACAAATCATCCTGTTAATGAATAATTTTGATTATGTAGATGATAGAGCCGTAGCTTGAAATATTTCATATCACGATATCCATAAGCTTGGCGTTTTAAGGTCTTGATTTTGTTGTTTATCCCTTCTATTTTTCCATTACTTATGCGGTAAATAAAGTAATTGAGAAGCCCATCTGAGTGGTTTAAAAGAGTTTTTGCTACTCGCATCAAGGGTTTAATTCCTGTATTCACTGCATCCAGGATCCACCGACATAAAAAACGAGCTCCCTCTTTTTGATTATTTTTTTGCCAAAATAATCGAAATTGTTCCTTCATGACATAGACAACTGACAAATCAGCATTTATGGCTAACAGAGATTTTAAGCTCTGTCGTTTTTTTTGATCTAAGTTTTCATAATTTTTTAATAACAAGTACTTGCTTCCTTTTAGAGCTTTTATGCCTTTTTTAGTATGATACCGCTGCTCCTTCCTTCGGATCTCCTCCAAGGTATCATTGATAAGAGCTGTTACATGAAAATGATCAAAGACAATTTTAACCTTTGGTATCGCTTCTTTAACAGCTGCAGCAAAAGATTTTGACATATCCATTGCTACAACTTTGAGATGAGGAGCTTTCTTATGCAATTTCTTGAGAAAAGGAAGTACAGCTTCTTTGTTTTTTCCTTCTTTTGCATAGAGAATCTGTCCTGTTCGAAGATGTGTTACGATGGCCATATATTTATGACCTTTTTTTAGGCTAAATTCATCGATTCCTATTGCTTCAATTTCTTCATATAAAATGTTGGGATACATTCTTTGTAATTTTTCCTTATGCAAATCTCTGAGTGTGTTCCATGAAATCGAGAGAGTTTTGGCAACAGCTTCAATAGAGGCAAATTGCAAAAGATTCAAAGCAAAGTGAACAAATGATCGTGTCATTCTTCTTGTTCCATACATAAACGGCAGATGTGGCCACCATAAATGATGACATTGAGGGCACTCTAATCGGTGGATATATACATCAAGAAAACAGCGTTTATTATCATAAGGAATCATATGAAATCTGCGTTTTTGTTTGCCCTTAAAAATGGTGTGAAAGTTTTTACATTTAGGGCAAATCGCATATTTGCGAGTCATTTCTGTGATGAAAATGATAGTTCCCTTTTCATATACAGTGGATTTATATTGCACACCCTTAATGGAATATGCATGATATAAAAGCGAAGTAGACATGGCATAATCTCCTTTTATGCTTAAAGAAAAGATTATGTTCTCATGTCTGCTTCTTTTTTTTCTATCCAACGGGTTGATTCTCTAAAGGACAATTGATTCTCTTTCACAATTTATTGATTATTAAAAACTAGAGATTTTAGGGTTCTCTGAACTCCTGTCTCTATAGAAAGGTACGCGTTTTTATGATGAACC
>CAYPXO010000043.1:0-1973 GCA_964414895.1 uncultured Pseudomonadales bacterium | reverse complement strand
TCTAAATCGATTACAAGCACCTGTTTATTTTTTTCCGCTAGAGCCGCTGCAAGATTTACACAGGTTGTCGTTTTGCCACTTCCGCCCTTTTGATTGACTATGGCGACCACTTTCATATTTGCCTCTTGCATAAGCAAAAAAAATTTATTTATTATCCTATCATATAAAGGATTTTTTATTAAACGATCAATAAAACAAAAAACGGAACTATACAGGAAGATAGTGACCCCCTAGAGGTAATCAAAAAGGTTCACTTAAGGTGTTGGGGAGAGAATATAAAAAAGAAACTTGAGTACTATATAGGAGTTTTATTGATGTAAAAAGAAAAGAACTACAAAGGGGTATACCCCTTTGACGCGACTTGAAGTGGGTAAAATATTTTTTTAAAAAATGGGCTCCTAGGCAAAATAGCCTAAGAATTAACTTCAAAAGGAGCCCACATGAGAAGGACTTTATATTGTCATATGGTGTACCAAAATTCAATGGAAAACAAAATAAAGGCTCGACTAGCTCTTGTTAGATCAGCTCAAAGACTGGGTATTAAACCCACTGCAAAAAAATTTGATGCTAGCAAAAGCACTGTAAAGCTTTGGTTAGAAAGATGGGAAGATAAAGGTACAAGAGGTCTAATGGATCTTTCAAAAACCCCTCATCATATTCCCCATAAAACAAATACAAAAGAGGAAGCTTATATTGTTGCCTGCCGAAAGAAATCCCCTTGTTATGGACCAAAACGTTTGAAGTGGGCTTATAATATTTCGGCTTCTGAAGGAGCCATTGCTCGCATACTTAAGAGTCATGATTTAACAAGAAAAAGACGAAAAAAATATCAAAGGAAAAGAGATCTTAGAGAGGTGAAGGCACAATATAGAGCGCTTTCTCATCATCAAGAAGATGTGAAACATCTCTATGATATCCCTAATTATTGGCCACAAATGCAGACAAAAAAACTTCCTAAATATGAGTGGACAATTCGTGACCCTAAAAGTGGGTTTACTGCTTTAGCGTTCGCCAACGAATATAGCGAGCTCTATTCAACGATCTTAACAGAGAAATATCTTGCCCATCTTAATCAATATGGAATTAGAGATATTACGATCCAAACAGATAATGGATCTGAATTTGGAGGAGCTAAAAGGGACACAAAAAAACTAGGCTTTGTTCATTCAATCGAGCAAAAATATCGAGCACAACATGTCTACATTCCTCCGGGCATGTGCAATGCAAACGCGGACGTAGAATCGATTCATGCCACGATAGAATCAGAATTATTTGATTTAGAAAATTTCAATGACAAACAAGAATTTGAAGTCAAAGCACAGGCGTATCAATATTTTTATAATATTGTTAGACCGAACTATTCTAAGAAGGGAAAAACACCCTGGCAAATTATCAATGAAGATTATCCTGAGATTAGTCCACGAGTATTGTTTTTTCCGGTTTTAAATCTGGACGATGAATTTAAAAAATTGTATAAAAAAGAAGTGAAAATTATTTCTCCCCAAAGGGGCCACTATCTACCTGCATTGCCCGCAATAAAACAAAAAATTCTTTTTCATGACTTTTGCAAGAAAAAATGTTATACTCATAAAAAAATAAATCATAAGAGAGAAGAATATGTTATCTATCAATTTACAAGGGAAAAAAGCCCTAATTGCAGGCATAGCCGATGATGCAGGTTTTGGTTGGGCTATTGCTAAAAAGCTGGCCGAAGCCGGAGCAGAAATCCTCGTTGGTACCTGGCCTCCTCTTTATAAGATTTTCACTCACAATTTAGAAAGCCATAAATACAACTCTTCTAGGCAACTAGAAGATGGCTCTTTCATGGAGTTTGCTAAAATTTATCCCTTAGATGCTGCCTTCGACATGCCCGATCAAATCCCCTTAGAGATTAAGGAAAATAAACGCTACGCTGCTTGTTCTCACTATACCATTTCAGAAGTAGCTTCCTTAGTAAAAAATGATTTTGGCTC
>CAYPXO010000042.1:0-2060 GCA_964414895.1 uncultured Pseudomonadales bacterium | reverse complement strand
TTTTATGCACAAAATTAAACTATTATCGTGCACAATTTATCACTATTATTCACACCACTCTTCGTTCTCACTCCAAAAGACGGAGATAAGACACCAAGAATTCCAGTTTCAGAAGAGAGATTAAAGAAATTGTTATATTGCTGAATTGCTCTATTGTTGCATGGGTGAATGGCTAAATGGTTACATTGTTAGATGATTACATGGTTTGAAGGATTGAAAACGAGATGAGTTCAACTATTGACAATTAGTAATACCATGTGCTATAAGTATTACTATAATGTTGATACAAACTTCTACTATTACCAAAAAAGGACAGGTAACAATTCCTTTGTTTATCAGGGAGAAATTTTCTTTTGAACCAAAAGAAAAGGTTGTTTTTGTTGTTGAAAAAGAGGAGGTAAAGCTAAAACCTGCCCCAAATTTCTTTGATTTTCGAGGTTCTATTGTAACCACAAAGCCATTTGATATCAAAAAAATGAGAGAAGCAGCTAAAAAAGAATTAGCAAAAAGTTATGAAAAAACTCCTTGACGCCAATCTTATTATTCGTTACTTAGTTGAAGATGATAGAAAAAAGGCAGATAAGATAGAGAAACTTTTACACTCCAAAGATGACCTTATTCTTACCGATGTGACTATTTCAGAAATTGTTTGGGTTTTGGCTTCTTATTATAAGCTTAATCGAGAAGAGATTGCTGAGAGGCTAGAGGCATTATTACTTTTACCCAATATCAAAACAAACGAAAAACTTCTCTTACAAGCTCTTTCTTATTATCGTCAACATAAGATTGATTGGGTGGATGCTTATTTAGCTTCTTTTGCCAAAGAGAATAATTTGAAATCAGTCTATTCATATGATAAAGATTTAGATAGGATTAGAGAGATAACTAGGAGAGAACCTTGAGCAGCCGCACCATTTATAGTGCCATTTTGACTAAAGACTTCTTTTTTAGTAAACTACATCCTGATATGACGAAGAAGTACACTAGTTCTAGAAGAAACATGGAGCCAATTGTAAAGCAAACAAAGGCAATTTATCAATGGATATTAAGAAAATTCAACCAGTCATAAAAGTTTATCTTAAGGAATTAAGAAAGAGAATTAAACCTGAAAAGGTAATTCTTTTTGGTTCTTTTGCTCAAGGAAGAGCCCATAAAGATAGTGATATTGACTTGGTGATTTTATCCAAAGATTTTAAGAAGATGTCTTTTGAGAAAAGACTAGATTTGTTAATTGATGCCAGAAAGCATCTTTTGACTCGGAAATTTGCCATGGACATTTTTGGTTATACTCCAGAAGAATTTACTAATATTTCATTTTTAACTACTTTGGGAGAGGTCAAGGAAACTGGCATAGAGATTTAACTTTTGTTGGTTATAAAAGAAAATACCTGGGAGGTGTTAACCCCGAGACTATTCAGTTCTTTCCAGCCAACCTCTGTCATCGCGAGGCTACGAAGTAGCCGTGGCGATCCCTGCCTGCCTGTCCGTCTGGTCTTGCCTGTTGGCAGACTCGCAATGACAAAATCTCATTGGAGAAAACTGAATAGTTACTTAATTCCCCTTGACTCTCCCCCCTAAAAACCCTAGACTGGATGTATTAGTATTTAGAATGCAGTATTTAGTTATTTAGGGAATTCCCTGGACTACTAACTACTAACTACTAACTACTAACTACTAAATTTTGGAGCTGCCTGGCCTAACTACCGGTAAAAAACTTCCTCTTTTTTCCTATTTTCTCTCTTTTTTTTCTCTTTCTTTAGTTATTCTTTTTTTTGTCTGTCTACTGGAAGCTTCTCCTTTACCAGAACACCTTAAGCCTTCCTATCTTCCTAAGACGGGTTTGTTTAAGAAAACACCTTTGTCATTCCTGTGGAAACAGGAATCTATACAAATAGCTGATCAGATACCGGAGGTATATAGATTAACTGAGAGTGGAAAAGAAGCAGTAGAAGCAGGAGAACCTGGTCTAGGAGAAACCCAGACCAAAGGCAGATCAGGAGATGATGATGACGATGATGAGGAAAAAAAAGGCCATGGGTTTAGCACTCCTGAATCAGAAG
>CAYPXO010000041.1:0-2400 GCA_964414895.1 uncultured Pseudomonadales bacterium | reverse complement strand
AATTTGATAAAATCAGTTTAGCAAAATAGGTAAATTTGTTTTGCGCTTACTATAGCTTCCTTGCCGATGCGATATTGAATTGTTGGTGCTTCCTGTCTTGGTGCGGCAAATTTATCCTGCCGAGACTTAGTGAAATAAACGGCAGTACTTGCCAGTAGAACAAGGACAACAATAATTAGAGGAATAATTGATAGTTTTTTCTTTATCTTCATTTTCATTTTTCACCTCCTTTGTGAGCGTTGGTGTGAGATGTTAGCTTCGTGCTGGGGAGAAAGTCAAATCAATACAAAAAGCTCGCCGCCAGCGATAGTCCTTGCGGACTACCTGCAGCCCTTTCGAGCCACAACCTTCGCAGGTGCTCTGACGACGAGCTTTCTCCTGCGAAGGTTTTATACGCCATGCCCTAAAAGGGTTTAGGCAATTAAATTTTCAAGCTATTTTACGGCTTACTGCCGTCATTTAGCAATTTCAAAATATCTTCCTTTTTGAATCTTCTTATTTTTCTCGGTCCAAAACGAACTGATTTTAATATACCCTTTCTGTCCCAATGCCGAAGGGTATTGGGATGAACGCTAAGCAACTTACTTGCCTCGCTTATAGTTAACAATTGTGGAACTTTATCATCACTCATAAATTGAATTTCCTATCGACATTTAGTAACATTAGCTTACAATAACAAACAAGTTATTGCAACTATGACAATGAAAATGAAAATAAACAAACGGGCATACTCTGCTCCTACCTGGCAGCTATTCTTATTAAAATACCTCATTCTTCTCCCTGAAAACAGACTTCTAGAAACAGAATTCTGCTTTTATCCCAAAGTTTACCGACCTTTAAAATACTTGCTGGATTTATTCTCCCGTTCCAATATAAAAATCTCGCAGGCAGGTTTGAGCCTTGATTTCGCTACCAGAGATAGGTATGCAAATCTGCTGGAGGATTTAGAAAAATACGATTCTCAATTATCCGAGCACGCAGTCAAAAACAAGCTAACTCTTAAAAGTCTCCGCAGGCTAAGTAATCTATCTGACCAAACAGCCAAAGACCTAGTGCAGAACTTAACTCTTAAAATTGATATTCAAAACAACAAACCAAAGCTGGTCGAAACTTTAGAAAGTGAAGTCCAAAAATATATTAAGGGCATCTCCTATGAGGCAGAGCAAAACTATCACCAGCATTACTACTCCTATGACTATCAAAAAACTAACTTCCTTAAAAACATTGACCTGCGTATTCAAAAATTCGGGCGCAAGCAAACTCTCAGGCAGTCAGGTGACTCATCTTTACT
Organism: uncultured Pseudomonadales bacterium; assembly: GCA_964414895.1. Classification (GTDB taxonomy): domain Bacteria; phylum Patescibacteriota; class Microgenomatia; order UBA1400; family CAYNMC01; genus CAYPXO01. The sequence continues at coordinate 1,109 of CAYPXO010000041.1, read as the reverse complement.
CGGCAAAAGCAAAACTAAAATCAGCTTTTTAGAAACAGTTTTAGCTTTGGAATTGGAAGACTTTATTGCCATCAATCACCTTGAATTACAAGACTGGGAAAGTTATAAGCGCAAAGAAACTGATTTAGTCATTGTCCTAAAGATAACGGACAAGACTCTCAAAACTATTCCCAAGCTAACCAAAGATGGCATCGTCGGCAAACAAAGCGTTCTTACCTACGGCAATCTCAAATACTCCCTCAGCAAATGCGAGCTAAGTTATAAAAATCAAAAGCCTATTTTAATCTCCCCAGAAAAGCGGGAGATGAAATTCTTTCTCTCTCTTTATAAGAAGAGAGGTAGGGTTGTTGAATATAAAGACATTGCCAAAGATGCCGATCTTGAGTCTTATAAATACTTAAACAAAACATGCGAAACTCCCCATGAAGAAATAAAAAATAGAGATTTGTCTGGCGATGTAGCCATGCTCAAACGAGACTTTCGCACCATTGTCCTTTCTCTGGGCATGCCCAGGGCAGAATTTAACAAACTGATCACCACTGTCAGCAAAAGGGGCTACATGCTTCCTTAAGCCCGATCAAAAAAACCTCAAAAAAACTTCCAAGAAAACTTCATGGTTTAAATCATTAGGTTAAGCCACTATTAAAGTGGCTTTTTTAATTGATGACAATCATGATGAACAAAAAATTAACCCAAGATCAGTATTTTCAATCTTCAGATTTAGCGCTTGTTGCTTATCTCTCCCTTTCCTTCCCCATCGAATCCATCGACAAAAGTAACCCCCGCAAGGCTGTTTTTTGTTTCAAAAAGAGCCAAGAGTTAAACGAAAGAATCCAGGCTTACTGGCGGGGGGAAACCAAAGTAGAAACCCGTGCTTATTTTGACGAATTAAGGCGTGTTAAAGCCCGTCTTTATGAGGGGAGATAAATCTATGGCAATTATAAGTAACCAATTACTACAAGAATTAAGACTCATCCTCAAGGAGGATTACAACTTAAACCTACCTCTTCGAGAAGTAACTAATATCGCAACAACTTTAGTAGGCTTTACCGAGACTCCTGACTTCGCCATTTAAGTGACCCAACTGATTCCAGCAAGTTTTAGTAGTT
>CAYPXO010000040.1:0-2467 GCA_964414895.1 uncultured Pseudomonadales bacterium | reverse complement strand
TCATGAAAAGTTAAATTAGAAAGAACCTGAAAATATTAAAGTGGGGTAAGGTCAGATGTTTTGGGACTTGACAAAGGAATCTAAATTTGATAAATTAAGCTCAAGGTTGAGGGTCCAGTCGTTTAGTGAATTTGCTAGATCTACCAAATTCAAATCCCAAGTTTCTTGGGATTTTTTGGTTTCATACCCCAAAACCACATCCCCTACTTTAATTTCTTCTATCTTTTTCTCTGAAGAGTCTGGCAGGGTAATAAGAGTGCCTGATAGAAAACAGCCTTCTGAATCTCCAGCTTTGGCTTGTTTCTGACTTCTCTCTTTGGGAGATTCATAAACTTCTTCCTCAGTACCTGTTTTAATAAACTTATTTATAATCGGTCCAATAATAGGAACAGGCATTGTCTTTCTATCAAATATATCTCTATCTATCAAGGTCTTTGGAGTTTGGCCACCAACCTGGTCCATGAGATGCTTTTTGGCAAGCATTTGAACTTCCATAATATTGCCGTTATTATTAGGGTCAATTCCGTTGTCTTTTAATAATTTTGCTATTGGCTGGCCATCAAAATCACAATCCAGACAATAATAATGAGGAGTGTCTTGAGGAAAAGGATGAACAAAGCCAAAATCCTTAGCGTGTTCTTTCAGCCAGCTTATTTGCTCGGCGTCTGGACTCCACATGACTTGTCTCTTGCCTTCAACATCATAGGAAACAATAAAAATATCTATTGCTTTACCGGTATGATGTTGACTATAACCAGGCTCAGCCGCCACCTTTTCCTCAACAAAACTTTTAGCCTTCTGGATAATCTCGTCATCTATTTCTATGCCTGCTTCTTTTAAAATCTTTTTAATTTCTTCAGGAGAATTACCAGTAATTGTCAACTTTCCTTCGCTTACTAACTCTTTTATTTTCTCTCTTGTTTCATCATCAATATCTTCCAAGTTTCTTGTAAAAGCCACTCCTTTTATTCGTTCTTGGTCTTCAAAAGAACGATAGCCAGAGGTTAAAAGCAAACTATAACCACCAGCTTCTGAATCATAGCCAAATTTTTTCTCAAATGCTTTCTGGAAATCTTGAAATCTTCCCCAAGCCATTGAATTAAGAAGAACTGATTTTTGCACACTAGGATCCCTATAGCCTGTTTCCACTAGCGAACCAGGATCAAAAACTTCAGGAATACCTACAAAGTAATAATTAGAAACTGGGTTAATATTGCCTGCTTTCTCCCAACATTCATCAACAGAAGAGCATTGATACAAGTTTTCTGGAAGAAGTTCTTCAAGTTGCGTTCTTAACTCTGGACTAAGACCTTTATTGTAAAAATCAAAAGGTACTCGATTATCTGCATAACTTAAGGCAGATTGTCCAAAATTTATCTGAGCATTTAATATTTGCCTTCCTCTTATGAACTTTCTACCAAAATCTGCCCATTCGTGGATGCTGCCAATAATTGGCTGAGAGAACTTTTCATAAAAAGAAACAGAAGGCTTATATGTCTCCTCTTTATAAGCTTTAGTTTTTTGAAAAACTTCCTGAAGTGTCTCTTTTCTTTGATCCCCTGTAAGACTTTGCCAAGAAACAGTAAATATCTCTTCTCCTTTAACTGTTTGAAAAACAACTACATCCCTGTCTTCAGAGAAAAAGGGTACTACTCTATAATCAAGTCCTAAACCAAAATCCAAAGCTTTCCCCTGCTTTAAACCTGTTGCCTTTTCTATCCTAGTCTTATCAAAATTCTCTAATTGCATTTGTTTCAATTTCTTATCCGCAATCTCAAGTTCTTTGGCCAAAGCAACTTCTTTTTGGGAGATCGCTTGGAGGCTGCCTGCCAAATCTTTATCTAAATCTTCTAAAGGTATTGTATGAGTAAAGCCAGTCTTTCCTTGGATAACAGCTTCTCCTTCATCAATAGAAAGCAACTTTAAATTTTCATCAAAGGCACTAATCGCTTGCTCTAGCGACTGTTCTTCGGTAACTATCTCCTCCAAAGAGGTCTGCTCTTTTTCTCCCTCTAATATCCTATTAACAGCTTTAGAAAAACCCCCTGTCATATCTGCTGCTTTGCCAAAAAAGTTGGAAATTGGACCTTTTTCCTCTTCTTTAAGTTGAACAATCCCTGCTTTTTCCAACAAATCTTTTCCTGGGTAAAACTGTGTGTTCTTATCTTTATCCATTAATACTGCTCCTACCTGTCCAACGTCTGGACTTTGAGAGGTACCAACAATCTCCCATTCTCTATCGTCGACATAAACCTTTGTTCCTTTAGTAAAACCTTTCCTCTCCAGATTGCTAATCAAAGCCTGGTTGGCTTGAATAATTGTTTCATCAGTATAATAAGCCCCACCGCCTGTAGGACTCCTCCAGTCTGTTCCTCCAAAACCACCTTCTGTCGCTTGTTGCCCAGTAGGAACAGGTTCAGAAGTTTCCTGAGGCTTTTGAGCAACAATTGATCTCCACTGACTAGCT
>CAYPXO010000039.1:0-3372 GCA_964414895.1 uncultured Pseudomonadales bacterium | reverse complement strand
AATTTGATAAAATCAGTTTAGCAAAATAGGTAAATTTGTTTTGCGCTTACTATATCTTTTAGCTAAAAGCGGCTGGTGTTTTATGAGAAGGATTGTTATAATTAGAGGGTTTGATGACTTTATTATTCCCTGGTAGCTCAATGGTAGAGCGTTCGCCTGTTAAGCGAAGGGTTGTAGGTTCGAGTCCTACCCAGGGAGCCAGATGGGACGCTGAGGCAACAAATCGCCTCTTTGTCCCGTAACATCGCTCTTTTTGCGATGTTCGAAAGTTTCATTTTCAAAATCGTCTAATTTTTGCACTTTCGAACAATTTGTCATTTCCACCGCTTCGGAGAGTATCTTGAAGGCTTTGGAGTATTCCCAGCTTAACTTGCCCTCATCCAGAATTAACTTGGCAAATACCAGCCTAATCAGGTTCTTTTGCTCGGTTAGCATGCCTTTTGCTTTGGCTTTGAGGTAGATTTCCTTAGCTCTCTGGGAGAGTTCATAGAGGTTAATGCCCAGGTTTAGGTAGCCTGTGCTGGCGGTAGAGTGTCTCTTGATGGTCTCGGTCAGTTCGTCTTTCTCGTCCGAATACTGCTTAAACTTCCTGCTGTAGAATTCTTGGGTAATCTTCTCGTCCAACTTGTCATCGTATAACTTGTCCATCCGCTTCTGAACTGCCTCGTAGCGGGCTTGTAGCTCGCCAACGGTGCTATTGTGGTATTCGATCTCGTCTTGGTGACTTTCTTTGAGTGCCTTCTTTAACCATTCGACTATACGGCTATTTTTGAGCTTCAGGTTGTCAAAACCCGATAATAGCTGTTCCTCAACCTCTGGCTCTTTGACCCAGGTCTTTTGAGCGCAGTCGTGGTAATGGTTACAATGCCCGTAGTGATGGGTTCTTTGTTTCTCCCAGGTAATCAGCCCGTTACAGCCCGCACAGCGGATGAGTTCCTGGAAGAGGTAGTTGTGCTTCCTGTATTTGGGGGTAGTCTTGCTTACTAACATCGCTTGGACTTTATCAAAAAGCTCTTTACTGATCAAAGGCTCATGCTTGCCTTCGTGGATTTCGTCGTTCCACCTTATTTTACCCATGTAAAAGGGGTCTCGTAAGAGGGAATGAAGTCGGCTATTGACTACCTTGTTGCCCTTCGGCGAACGCAAGCCTTCCTTAAACATCGTCATTGCCAGCCATTTGATTGAGAATTGACCCGAAGCATAATACTCGAACATCTTTCTGATTAAGGGCGCAACTCCCTCGTCGACGACATGGATTTTATGCCCCGTTTCTCCGACCGTCTTGTATCCCATCGGTGGCTTGGTCGGTATCCAGCCTTGCGATAATTTTTCCTTTTGCCCTTTCTTTACATTCTCGGAGAGGAGGCGGACATAGTATTCTGCGGTAGCCACCTTGACCCGCCACATAAACCATTCGTGGGAGCGGGAGGAGTTGTGGAGGACACAGGCTTCTTTTGCCAGGTGGATTTGATGCTGTTCGCTCTCCATGATCCAGGCATCAATGATCGGCACATCGGAGAAGTTGCGGGTTAGCCTGTCGGTAGTTTCAACGATAATGGCACAGATGTTTTTCTTGCGGACATAAGCAACCATGGCATTGAAAGTTTTTCTTTGGATTGTGCCTGCTGCCGACTCTGAAATAGCAAAGACTTTGGCTACCTCTAATCCCTGTTTGTCGGCATACTCCCGCAGGAATTTCTCCTGGGCAGGCAGGGAATAGCCTGTTTCTTCTTGTTCTTTACTGCTGACTCGGCAGAATATGACGCTTTTCATAGTAATCCTCTGGCAACACAACACATAAATGAAATAGTCGGCAATATCAAGTGATGGCAGCTGCTGGCTATTTTTTCCTGTCCAATTTTCATCCAACTTTTGTCCAACCTTTGTGCCGTCTTATTTGTAATGCAGTTCAATGCAAATTGATGAAGTTTTCTGCCCATGGCATGCCTGGGCATGTCCGCATATCTGCCCGTATGCCCGTGGGCATGCCACCTGCCCGATGGTATCGGTAGTCTGCCTGCCAGTTTCTCTGTCCAAAAACTGCCCCAGTTTTGCCCCACTTCTGCCCCAGATTTAATAGTGGGTTTTTTACTATCATTTTGTCCTCGGGCTGCCCTCATTTTGCCGTCATCTATACTCAATGTTTTAATTTCTGGTGTCATTTTGTGCCATCCTGGTGTAATTTCACCGCCATTTCTACTTAAAAGTTCAAAATCTTGGTTTAATTTGGCATAGGATTGGTATAATTTCATCGCCATTTATCGCCTTTCACCGTCATTTTTAATTGCTGACAAAGCGGCAGAATCAATTGCTTTATAAAACTCTATTTGTTCTTTTATATGCCGTTTAACTTCTTCTTTATGCCAGACTTCGATTTCATAGCCAATTTGTTTGTCTTTTCTTTTAACCCAGTGATATTTACTGCACCATCTCTCCAGAGTTCTTTCAGAGGGAATTTTGCCTAGAACCTTCAAAATTGGGGTAACTTTGGGGCACTTTTGGGGTAATTTGCCCGACACCTGCCCGTCATGCCCCCGACTAGCTACCGACAGATTTTTTGCTAATTGGGAAATGTTATCTGCCCGACAATAAAGCAGGAAAAACGCATATTGCCGTTGAGTCTCTCCTGGTAAGCGAGGAACCATCTTTACCTCAGCCTTGCGGGTGGAGGTAGCGCTTGTTTTTTTAGTCTGTGGTTTATTTTTAGATTTCTTTTTCATTTTTAAATGATTCTTACTCTCTTGTTTAATTTCTAGTTAATAAATATCTTTAGTTATGTTGTTCTTTTTCCGTTTCGAGTCCATGCTAAACGAACTTATTAGTTTTTCCTTTCGCTTCTGTATTTTTTCCATTTGTTGTCTACGCCTAACGGTAGTTTTAGGATGAAGAGAAAAAATCGAGATGATTTGGGAATTTATAATGTAGCGGTTGTTATCAAATTGCCATTGACCTTTTTTATTCAGTTTCTTTTTTCTTTTGACGACGAGAATGGGATTGCCTTTATAAGTTTTTTCTTCAAGCGATTTTATTCGGTTGCTAACACTACCAATACTTTTAAGCCCTAAGATTAAGCCTAGGCGGTCTAAGCAGGGATTACACTCACCTTCACCGTTCATAAATACTGCCAGCCCTGTTAGAATATGCCAATCTTCAGGGGTTAGGGCAGACAGTAACCCTTCATAAAAAATCGGGTTTCTCCATATTTGGATATAGAGATTTTCAGTTTTGCCTGGTCGTTTTTTGTTTTTCATTGTCATTTTTAGCTTCAATCTTCATAAGAGTCTCGGTAAAGCCTACTAAAGTTGTTGCGATATTAGTCCTGACTTCGCCACCTAACTTTTTTAACTAAACTTTCCCCATATAGTTTTCTTT
>CAYPXO010000038.1:0-3863 GCA_964414895.1 uncultured Pseudomonadales bacterium | reverse complement strand
AATTTTATTTTATTATCAACCCGTAAAAATGCACAAAATTAAACTATTATTGACATGTGTAAGGATTTCTTTCTTCAACAGCAAAAATCTACTTCTAAACAATGCCTGGAAGCCAATTAGGTTTGTCATTTAGCAAAATTCCTCTACAAGCTCTTTTTCTGTGAAAACTCGAAGGGCGTGCGTCAAATCTTTTTTTGTCTTGTACTCTCCTCCGTTGACATAACCCCTACTTGAGTCATAGATGACCTTTAATAAAAAAGTGTGATTTTTCCAACTTCCCGCCTGAAGAAAAAAATAAATACGCTTTTTTTTACGAGTACTGACCTTTCTTATCAGCTTCCTTCTTTGATTAAAAATTTTTAAGACTATAAAAGGTTTTTTATTTCTCATCTTTATCCTCTCGCCAAGCCATATAAAAAAACCGCTGGCTCGGGGTTAGAGAAACCAACGGTCTTTTTTCTAACCCCGATCTGTGTTTTGGCTACAAAAAAAGCCATAGCCTTTCGGCTATGGCAACTTCACGAATTTGCCCTCTTACTCAGTTTACTCCATTCTAAAATCCATTGTCAAGAGGCAAAACAGCAAATTAGACCGTCATATCAATATATTATTATGATTATAATAAAGATTTTCAGAAGTAACAGGCTAAAAATCTTGGAAGAAGTCCCTTAAAGAAAGCCCCAAAGTATAAGCTAACCTCCAGATAGTATGCAAACTAGGAGAATATTTACCTTGTTCAATCTTGTTTACATAGGTGTGATAATATCCTGAGTCAAGAGATAGCTTTTCTTGACTAACTCCCTTAGCTTCTCTTATCTTCCTTAAATGCTTACCAATTTCTCTGGCAAAATCTTTTTTCTCCTGCCTTTTCTCCTTAGCGTTTTTAAGTTCTTTTGGTTTCATATCTTTAATTACACGCCATCCCACCAGAATAAAACCATGCACAGGTATTGTGGTTTATGAAAGATCATGTTAAATTAGCAATTAATCATGGCTAGTCGGCAAAAAATACTAAAAGCAGTTCTTATAGGACTTTTCATCGGTCTCTGTTTCACTATTCTTATTTACCATTTAGGGAAAGGAACAAAATCTCCTGATATTAATGAAACCTCTCCTTCCCCTTCCCCGAATATTCAAATAGATGAGGATGAAAAAAGAAAAGCCGAGGATGTAAAGACAAAAATCGAGGAAAGATTAAAACAAGCTAATCAAGAAAAACAAAACCAGACTGATCAAAGTCAGGAAGAAGAAGAGTACGCCAAAGAAGTCATGGAAATAACTGATTTTGTAGGGGATGCCCTGGAAAAATTCGGAACTTTTCTTACAGAGGAACCCAATCCTTTATTATGGAATAATGAAGAAAGAGTGTTCTTGGCAGGCCAAACAATAATCATCGAGGGAACTTACAAACAAGCCAAAGAATTAAACCCTCCAGAAAGATTTAAAAAGACTCATACCCTTCTTCTTGCTAGTTTAGAAAAATTTTCTCAATCAATGCCTCTGTTTCGTCAAGGAGCGGATGATCTTGATGTTGACAAGATCAACGAAGCCGTTGCCCTTATGGAAGAAGGAGAATCACTTATGAAAGAAGCGTCTAAACAAATTCTTGAGGATTCTCTAGAATAAAAGAGTCCTACCACTTACTAAAATGGAAAAAGAAAAACTCAATCAAAAATCTAAAAAGAAATGGTATAAAACCTGGTGGGGAATTTTGTTACTTCTTATCTTTTGGCCTTTTTCTTTGTCTTTCTTCCTCTGGAGAAGAAAATGGAACTTATGGGTAAGGATTGGCTTGGTTAGTTTTTTTTGGATTTTTCTTCTTTTGTTTTTGGTTGGTCTTTCTTCAGAGAAAGGTCAAAAAAGTTTTCAGGAAGGTCACCAGGCAGGTAAAGAAACAGCTATGAAAAGTCAGTCTTCGCCTAGCCCTTCTTCAATACAAACAGCCAAAAATGCTCCAACACCAAGCCCTAAACCAAGCCAAAGGCCAGAACCTATTTTAGAATCAGCGCCAAAATTAACACCAACTCCAACCTCTGAAAGAAAAATAGTAAAGGGAAATACGCCAAAAGGATTAGAACTTTATGAGAAAGTTGAAGACTTACACAAGCAAGGAGTAGTTAAAGGTGAACTTTATATAGAATTTGAGTCGGATGCCGTTGTGGACGTTAACCCAGAAGCTCAAGCAGTCCAGTTAGGTCTAAAATATTCTTCTATATCAAATAAGGTAGATGGAGCAGATAAGGCTTTAATTCTAAATGATTTTAAGGTTATTAAAGAATTGGCTGAGCAAGATGATAGTTTAATACTTCCTGACCTTCAGACTTTAGGGCTTTTTGTTTTAACTTTCCATGATAATTCAGGAGTTTCAAGAGGTGAAATTCAACAAACAATGATGGACGAAGAACCATCATGGGACTTCTGGGAATAAAAAAGAGGAATTTTTACCCTTTCAAGATTTAATAAGATGGTTTTGGAGTTGGTGTGGTAGATTTTGAGGCACCAACCCTACTATTTTTCTTAATTCTTTCTTGGAATCCAAGACCCAGGGGGTGTCTATCAGTTTTTTTTGTAAAAACCATATCTTTAAAGAGCTTCCTATAGTTCTTTTGCTTTATTTTTTCTCATTTTTCTCTGTTACTAATTCTAAATCTATTTTGTTACAGTTGTAACAAATGTCATCTTATTGTCATGTTACTGTTAGTAACACCCACTTCTTTAAACTCCATTCTTCTCACTCTCTCCCTTTTCAATTCGGCAGCAAATTCCAATAGTTCTCGATAATCCATTCTCTCAATCATCTCATCAAACTTTGTTCTTGGAAAACTAACATTCACTTGTGTCAAGCTCTCAGGAATCTCCTTATCTGTTAAACCTAATAGTCTTCTTTCTTCCCTCATCCCATCAACCACCAACTTCCTTGCATCGTCTGCTTTCTTAACCTCCAGATCCACCAATTCCTTTATTCCTTTTGCCTGCATTGCCTTAGCAAGGCGGGTTTGTCTAACTTTTAATTCAACCTCATCCTCAAGAACTTTTTTTCTGGCCTTCTTAATAACCAGCCTTTGATAATCTCTCTTTTCCTTTAACCAACCCTTAGCCCGACTTCTGGTGTAACTGCTATAGGGAACCCTCTTTTCCTTGAAAAATTGCCTGAGACTTAACCAATCACCCCTCACAAATTCGTCTTGTAATTTCTGCCAATCATATTTTCTGGTCATTTTTACTCCTTTCTCGCCTCTAATTTTACCAAAACAAAGATGATATAATTATCTTTACCATAAAAAGGAATTTTATAGCAATTTAATTTCTTATCACTAATGAAAGACTTTGATCAAAAAAATAGTTTAACCAACACTTTAATCTCTGTAGCTCCAGCACTAGTCCAAGTATTTGGTTTTTTTGCTATTGAATTATCTGACAGACTAAATTTAAATAACCTCTTGCTTAACTCTGAAAATTTAATTCTTGTTAATTTTTTAAGTATATTATTATCTCTGGCAGTAATTGGACTTTATTCATATTGGAAATCAAAATTTTTTGTTCTAGGCTTCAAAAAAGCCAAACCCAAAACTGCTTCAGTAAAAAATATTCAGAAAGCACCAATCCCAGAACAAAAAATACAATATCAACCTCCTGAGGAAACTATTTTTAAACTTTTTATAAAAGGAATAATAGTTCTATCTTTATCGATATTAGTCCTTATTTTCGTTCTTTCTTTTAAAAAAGTGTTTCCTTCAAATCTCCTAGATGTAATGTCTTTTCTCCAATGGTTAAGTTATACCTCCTTCTTAACATCTCTTGCCTTTGTCATCTATAGTCCGCGCAAAACAAATTTCCCACATTTTTGTATAATGGGCCTGTGT
>CAYPXO010000037.1:0-4949 GCA_964414895.1 uncultured Pseudomonadales bacterium | reverse complement strand
AATTTGATAAAATCAGTTTAGCAAAATAGGTAAATTTGTTTTGCGCTTACTATATTCCCATGAATCAACTCCAGAATAGTCATCAATTTCTATTCTTTTTCGAACAATTTTTTTATTTTTATATTTATAAGTTGAAATTTCTACCTGCTTACCTTCCAGTAGTGGAGAGTAAATAGTTGATTCTCCTTTATTATATTCTTGCTGTTTAGTTTCTAATAATTGACCCTGGTCGTTTAATACGGCATTTAATTCATCCTTTATATCAGTTATTTGTTTATCATAAAGAGTTTTTAGGTCTGAAATTTTTTTATTCTGTATTCTAAGTTGAATTGTTCGTCCTATCAACAATCCCCCAAAAAGGAGAGACGGTATAAGCAAAAGGTGAAAGCTAATCTTAAATATTCTATTTTGTATTAAAATTTTTATCTTATTCATAATTGCCATTATAATTTTTTTCTAACCTTTTTTAACCTTCACTATTCTTTCTAACTCTGTCAAAAAAGTTGCTTGCCGGGGATCTTTGTCATCCCGGAAGCGCTTAAGCCGAGGAAAGCGGAGAGCTAAGCCGGCAGTATGAATGGGTGATTTAGTAATCGTATCCGCTTCAATCTCTACTACCAATTCCGGCAGACACCAAACATCAGGAAAAAGATTTTTGTCAACTTTATATTCCTTTGGTCTCTTCTCTACTCTCAACTTCTCACACCTTTTAAACATTTCCTTCCACTGTTTATCGGTTAAGCCAGTTCCAATCTTAGAAACAGTCACATATTGATCAACCTCTTCTATCTTTCTCTCTCTTTCTTTTTGATATTCAATATTTGATATTTTTATTACTCCCACCAAAAATGCGCCTATTCCAAAACTCGCCCGCTTGCCTCTCCCTCGGTAATATCCCATCACCACACAATCAACCGTATCTGCTAAACCTTCTTTCATACCTGCTTTATACTTTACCCAATTAAAGTTTCTCGCTCCTGCCTGATAAGCAGTGTCCAGCCTTTTTGCCATCAGTCCTTCTAAGCCTTCACTAACAACTTCTCTAAAAAAGGTTTCAAAATCCTGAGGTTTCTTTACTATTTCTTGTTTAGTCAAAACAAGTCCCTTTTCTTCCCCTTTACTTTTCGCCAAAAGCCGCTCAAGTAAGTTTCTTCTTTTTTTAAAAGGAAGGTCTAAAAGCGGCTTGCCGTTAAGATTTAAGATATCAAAGCAAAAAACTTTTAAAGGCAGTTGTTTTGCTTTTTCTCTTACTCCATGTTTTCTTTTTCGCTGAACGGTTTCTTGGAAAGGTAAAAACTTACCGGTCGTCGGATTATAAGCAATTGCCTCTCCATCCAAAATGACCGATTTGGCTTTTAGTCTCTCTGCAGCGGCAACTACATCAGGAAACATATAAGTCATGTTATCCAGGTTTCGAGAAAAAATTCTCACAAAGTATTTTTGTTCTTCAAACAGCTTTAAGCTTTCCTTAGCCAAGCCCGAAATTTTCTTTTCTTTACTAAAATGAATCTGGCAGCGAAAACCGTCATATTTAGGCTCTAGGCCACATTTGCCATCCATTTTTTCCAAAATCTCTTCAGGAGTTTTTAACCTTTCTGCTTTAGCTGGTAGGATCGGCACACCAATCTCGCTTTTTATCTTTCTAATACCGACTATATCTTTAGCTTTGAAAATCTTGGCAATTTTACCAATATCAGCTAAAACACTAAAAGCTCGCTCCAAAATTTTCCGCAGCGATTTATCTCTGGTTTTACTCCAGGAAAGAGCATCCAAGACTGTCATATCAGAAAAACCAAGCCGAAGTTTGCTAATTGGAATTCTCACTACATATTTTCTGGAAAGAGGATCAAGCTCTTTCAATAAATTTGCCATCTTCTGAATTTTTCTCTCTTGTGATCTCTGTCCATTTTCTTGTGCAATCTCCAGCAATCTCTGATAAACTCCACCTACAGATAATTTTGAATTTTGAATTGCACTTTTGAATTTTTCATTCTTAATTTTGAATTTAAAAGCGACTTCCCCAAGATCACCCTCCCTTTTATAATCCTTGGTTATTTCCCCTATTGGCTCTTTGAAAACAACTGCAAGGGTACGAACTATCATCTTCTCTGCCATGTTAAACTCAATGCCAATATATTTTGGTGCCAGACGACCCAAACAAAGATAGCAAGCTTTATCAATTTCTTTATGAGAACACCGTTTGAAAAGTTGAGAGAGGATTTCCGTCATTTCAAGACGAGAGGAGGTTTTTTCAAGCTTAGATAAAAAGCAAGCAAGCCGATAAAATTTCATCAAATATTAGAAAAGTCTCAAATGGCAATCTTTCCTAAGAAAAAAAAGTAAGCAAAAACAACTGCCCCTATAAACAAAACTCCGAAGACTATACTCACCAAACCTCCTATCTCTGACTTCAAAACTTTATTTAAACCCTCACCAACTAAACTAAGACCAAAAAGGCTGGGCAATATTAAGGTAACATATAAAAAAGCCGGCTCCTGAAAGTTCACTTTAAGCTACTGAATCAGACGATATTTTGCGCCCCTTGTCTTTCCTTCTCTGATCACTATCCCTTTTTCCATTAAGTCCCGCAAATCCCGCAAGAGGGTATCGTCGGAAACCATTGGTAAAATTTTTTGGGCCTGATTCATAACAATATTATCATTCTCCTTTAAGAAACTAACTATTTTTATTTGTCTTGAGGAAAGACTTATTTGTTTACCGAGTTTATTTCTCAGTTTTGAGTCAAGAGATAGTTTCTCTACTTTTTCTTTAACTTTTTCCAGCTCAATAGCTAAACCTTGGGTAAAATATTCCAGCCAGTCAGTTAGTTCTCCAGTTATATTAACACTTTGCAGCCCTTGATAATAGGCAGCCGCATCTTTGTCATAGAACTCTTCTAGAGAAAAAAAACGTTTAATATCATATCCTCCACGAAAAAGGATCAAAGTAGCAAAGGCTCTGGCTACTCTCCCGTTGCCATCAATAAAAGGATGGATTCTGACTAGCTCATAATGGCCAATGCCAGCGCGAAGAATGCAATGAGTGCTTTTCCCTTCAATACTGTTTAACCAAGAAAAAAACTCTTTTATTTGGTAAGGAATTTCCGGTGGCAAAGGAGGGACAAATTGAACTTGTCCGCTGTCGCTGTCTTTAATAACTACTTTGCGGGTGCGGTATTTGCCACATTCATTGGAGAGCAAAATCTTCTCTACAGTTAAACTGTGAATCTTTTTTAATTCCTTTTCTTTATAAACTTCTTTTGACCTTTCCTGTAGTTTATCAATATAGTTCAAGACTTGTCGATAATTGAGAACCTCTTGAACATCTCTTTCTCTGCCAGTCACTTCTTTTCCCTGAATTACCTTTTTTGCTTGATTTAGGCTCAAATCATTGCCTTCTAAGCGAGTTCCGTAATGAACCACTTTAACTATGGCTTCTTCTCTAAACTGATTTTCCCAAGCAGGAACCAAGGGGGCATTATCAATCAAGGCTTTACAAGCTTCAATAGAAGCAATATTTTTTAAAATGTCTGAGGAAATTTTAAGGTTGGGCTGGAACATTAATTTTCATTTTACTATAACGAAAAATACTCTTCCAGCTGAAGATCAAAAGGCGTTTATTTGTGGGTGATCCTGGACTTGAACCAGGGACCTTTGTCTTACCGCGCCCGCCTGAGTGCGTTTGTGGGCAGAGTAGGGATCGAACCTACGACCTCTGTCTTATCAGGACAGCGTTCTACCACTGAACTATCTGCCCAATTTTATTTAACTTAAAAAAGTAGTAGGAAATTCCCTTATTTTTAAGTGTTGGGTTCACTTTCTTGCGACGATTTGCAAGAACAAAAGTTTTTCTTCTGCTTTACAGCAGAAAAAGAAAACTCTCGTGAGGGAGAAACTTTTTTCTCCTTAAGAAAGGAGGTGATCCATCCGCTCCTTCCAGAACGGATACCTTGTTACGACTTAGCGCTGATTGCTGAGTTTGCCTTAACCCCGCATTATGCGGGGCTTCGGGCACCCCCAACTTTCCTCACTTGACGGGCAGTGTGTACAAGGAGCGAGAACGTATTCACCGCGGCCTGCTGATCCGCGATTACTACCAATTCCAAGTTCATAAGGGCGAATTGCAGCCCTTAATTCCAACTGAGAGAAGGTTTGATGGGATTAGCTCCGCCTTACGGTTTGGCAACCCATTGTCCTTCCCATTGTAGGATGTGTGTCGCCCTGGATATAAGCGCCGTGCTGACTAGACGTCGTCCTCTCCTTCCTCCCCTACTGATGCAGAGGCAGTTTCCTAAGAATATTTAACTTAGGATAAGGGTTGCGCTCGTTACCGCACTTAAGCGTACGTCTCACGACACGAGCTGACGACAGCCATGCAGCAGCTGTCCCGGTGTCCTTGCGGAAACCTCGGTTTCCCGAGGGCGTCACCGGGATGTCAAACCCAGGTAAGGTCCATCGCTTTGTATCGAATTAAACCACATGCTCCACTGGTTGTGCGCTCCCCCGTCAATTCCTTTGAGTTTTAGTCTCGTGACCGTAATCCCCAGGCGGCCTACTTAACGCGTTAGCTTGCGACTCCTAGAGATCGGAATTCGGAAATCAAACAAATGTCCAATTTCCAAACTCTGATCTCCAGGAATCTAGTAGGCATCGTTTACAGCTAGGACTACAGGGGTCTCTAATCCCTTTTGCTCCCCTAGCTTTCGTTCATCAGCGTCTGTTAAAGCCTAGATGCTTGCCTTCGCCTTTGGTGTTCCTCCCGATCTCAACGGATTTCACTCCTCCACCGGGAATTCCAGCATCCTCGACTTAACACAAGTTTCCTAGTATCACTCGCCTTCCCTCCGTTAAGCAGAGGTATTTGACAAGTGACTTGAAAAACCGCCTACGAAACCCTTTACGCCCAATAAATCCGGATAACGCTTGCACCCTACGTATTACCGCGGCTGC
>CAYPXO010000036.1:0-6279 GCA_964414895.1 uncultured Pseudomonadales bacterium | reverse complement strand
AGGGAGGTTTTTTTGTCTAATGGGTTATTTAAGAAGAAAGTGGGGTAAGGTCAGGTTTTTGGGACCTTGACATCCTAACTTTTTTTTGTTAGTATATATTTACTAAACATGAAGCGGATATTTCGTATGTCCGCTTCTTTTATTTTGCAACCCTAAAACCCTGTATCTCAAGCAGTAAATTCTATTGCTTTTTTTAACTTTACAAAATCTCTAAAATTACCCCCTGCGAATTGCTTTATTTCTCTTGCTGTCCTTGATCCTCTGGCTAAAATTATTATTTCTTTTCCAGTTCTTTTAAGATATTTTAAGACGGGAAGGAAATCTCCATCACCAGAAAGAATGACTATGCGAAACAGCTTATCTTTCTCTTTCATTAAATAATATGCCATTTCAACATCACAATTAGCCTTCTTCTTAACCGATCCATTTAATTCTTTATAAAGCTTAACGGGCTTAATATAGAGTTTATAACCAAAGCTCTCCAATTTTTGATAAAAATGGGTTCTTCGAAGATGTCTTTTTAATAATTCCCTATATACCTTATTTACCTTTCCTTTTTTTAATAAAATTTTTAAGTGTTTTTCCAATTCTTTTATGGGAACGGTATAATTCTTAAGATAGTCATATTCAAACCCGTGAAGTTCTATCCCTCCAAAATAAAAAATCTTAGAAACTTCATACTTACTTTTTAAATATCTTGCCAATTTTTTATAATCAATTTTCCAACCCAAACTTTTTACTCCTCCATAAAACAGATTCGAAGCGTCAACGAAGGCATAAGCTTTCTTGCTCATTTTTTGCTTCCTTTACTTTTGATTTTATTATAGAATGGCAAACTACCGTTTTGCTCAACAAATTTATCTAATCAATATAATTCCCGCTTTTCTATTCTTCCTCCATCTTTTCTAACTCTTTTAAAATAATTTTATCGGTGATTTTTATACCCTTTCGGCTGTCAATCCGCTTATCTTTTTATCATTATAATAGTAATCGCCTTCATCTCTCCCACTGACTTTCCTTTCTTTCAATCCAGAACCAGTGAGAATTAAAACCACCGACTGATCTCCAAATTCATTTTTATTTTTTAATAATCCAGCTAGCGTAGTAGCTGCAGTGGTTTCAACAAATAAACCTTCTCTTGTCGCAAGAAGTTTTTGAGCTAACAAGATTTCGTCATCTGTTACAAGCAACATCATACCCTTTGTTTTTCTTAGCCAGTCAATAACTAAATAACCATCCAACGGATTACCAACATTAAAAGCGCTAGCTATAGTCTTGGTATTTTTTATTGGTCTTATTCCACTTTGATTCTTCCAGGCCTTTTCAACAGGGTTAACGCCTTCTGCCTGAATGCCTACAAACTTGGGCAGCTTTTTTTCGCCTATTTTCTCTGATAATCCCTTAATAATTGCAACTCCTACCGTACCATTTCCAACGGGGACCAAAATTGCATCCAATTTCTTATTAAACCTAGCCAGTTCCCAACCAATTGATTTTTGGCCCTCACGCCTCAAGACATAATCTCCACATAGAAAAAAGTTCCTCTTTTGAGCAATCTTCTCCGCAACAGTAACACAGTCATCGTATGCCCCTTCTACTTCCTTAAGCGTTGCACCACATGCTAAAGCTTGTTGCAATTTTGACTCAGGAGTGCCTTCAGGGACTACAACAATACACTTTAAACCAGCCTTGGCAGCATAAGCTGATAAACTTGCTGCCATATTTCCCGTAGAAGCACATACAATACCTTCTTTACAAAGTTCCACCGCCTTAGATATCTCCACAACACTTCCCCTATCTTTAAATGACCCAGTAGGATTTAAAAATTCACATTTAGCCCATAAATCAATGTCTAGCTCATTAGACAAATTCTCCAAATTCAGTAGTGGAGTGTTTCCTTCTCCTAATGAAACTGATGGCTGTTTCGATAAAGGCAATAGTAAATCAGAATCTTTGTAACAAACATCTAGAGCTAGTCCTGACTTTGGACACAGCCACCACTGGTTGTCATTTGAGGAGTAACGCGCGGCTGGGGAAACTAATTGATAACTACTCACTTTAGCCCTCCTACTTTCTCTTCAACCAAGTCAACCAACGTATTTTCTTTCACCCACTGATACATTTGTTCAATGTAGCTATACAAAGCAGTATCTTTCTCTATTTTTGGCACCTTAGCTCTAATCAGAGAAATAATTTCTTGGACAACTGGACTTGGCTTCTTGTCAACAAATTCAAGAGCCTGAGCTGCAATCATTAACTCAATTGCGAGCACATACTGCACATTCCTAACAACTTCATATGCAGTCAAAGCTGAATTGGTACCCATCGAAACGTGATCTTCCTGACCAGCGCATAACGGAATCGAGTCAGCGCTGTTTGGATAGCAAAATCCTTTATTCAGATTTACTAAACCTGCGGCAGTATATTGAGGAACCATAAAACCAGAGTTTAAACCACCCTTCTCAACTAGAAATGGTGGCAAATTAGAATATGTTTTATTTAACATCCTCTCCATTCTGATCTCTGAAGAGTTAGCAATTTCAGATAGCGCTAGTTTCAAAAAATCCAAGGGTAGTGCTAGTTGCTGACCGTGGAAATTACCTCCCGCTAAAACTTTCTCGTCCTCTAAATAAACCAGTGGATTATCACAAGATCCATTTAACTCAGTTTCCGTTTGTTTTTTGACAAACGCTATTGCTTCCCTGGAAGCACCAATAATTACTGGAGAACATCTAACAACATAACTATCCTGCACTCTTATTTTTTCTCCCGTTAATATCTTACTGTCTTTAGTAATTTTCCTAACATTTTCTGCTACATCAATTTGACCCTGGAACCCTCTGGAACGTTGCAATCTCTCATCAAAAGCCTCCATCACTCCAGTGATACTTTCAAGAGTCATGCTTAGAGCAAGGTCTGACAGTTTGCTAATCTGCATTGCGTCATAAACTAAAAGACAAGCATAGCCAACCATGAGGGTGTCTCCATTAATGAGAGCCAAACCTTCTTTATAAGACAGTTCAATCGGCTTAATATCTAACTGCTTCAAAACCTTACTTGAAGGTAAGCGCTTTCCATCGACAATCGCCTCTCCTTCACCCATTAAACAAGCAGCCATAGCAGCTAAAGGAGCTAGGTCACCACTCGCACCCACAGAACCTTTTTGAGGGATATAAGGGTATAAACCCTTATTAATTGCTTCTACCAACGTCTCGGCAATAAGCGGTCTGCATCCTGACATACCACTTGCCAAAAAATTCGCTCTAGCTAGCATCGTAGCTTTGGTAACATCATGAGGAACCGGATCACCTACGCCAGCATTGTGGCTCCGTATAAGGTTAACTTGAAGTTGTGCTGCGTCTTTTTTGCTTATAAAAACTTTTGAAAAATCACCAAAACCGGTAGTTACACCGTAGATCTTTTCTTCTCGAGCAACATATTCTTCAAGAATTGCTCTGCCTTTCTTGATTTTTTCAATTGAACTCTTAGGCAAGACAACCTTTTCTCGGTCTCTTGCAACCTTTTTAACACCTTCTATAGATAAGTTTTTACCTGTAATAGTTACTGACATATTTTCCTTTCATTAAAAAACAGTCATCTGTTTTTCCGTAAAAACACGAAAAAACCCGCTTTTGGCGGGGTGACGACTGTTGACTCTGTTTTTATTTTTATTGCATGTTAAATCACCCCGCCAGTTGCGTGGTAATGATGGTTTTCTTGCTTCTGCATATCTTTGTTTAACACAAGCCAAATTATAACAAACAAATATTAATATGTCAACATATTAACACGCTAATATGTTTTACCTCTTAGATTTCCCATATAATCGTTCCAAAACGACAGCATATCCTTGCCATTGTTCCTTATAAAGCCAATGAGATACACGAGTCACAGTAGTAGTGCTGGTTCTTACTAAATCAGCAATATCACTATATGACCTGGTTGTTGTCCAGAGTAGTTTAGCAATTTGAAAGCGTCTTGAAAATTCTTCTATCTCAGCTGGAGTCAATAAGTCCCGTAAAAATGCAGCAATCTCTTTCTCACTCTCTAGGCGAGACAACCCTTTTATTAATTCTTTATCTTGCTTTGTCGGATATATTCTCATATTAATATCTTAACATAATGTTCAAAGAATCCTTGCTAATATGCCATCCCCTCTTGACATCCAGTATAGTTTGCTATACAATATGTATATTAAAATATATAGGAGGTTTCTTGAAACTTGGCAATAACTTGCGAAAATACCGCTTTGAACATAATGAGATTTCTCAACAAGAACTGGCTAATGCCGTCGGGGTCACCAGGTTGACCATCCATTCGGTAGAAAAAGGCAAATTTGTTCCCTCTACTCTCTTGGCTCTAAAGCTGGCCCGTTTTTTTAAGGTCAAAGTGGAGGATATTTTTTATTTACTCAAAGAAAGGAGAAAAAAATGAAAAAACTCCAAAAACTGCTAAGCTACACCATTGCTCTGCTTGGTTTTGCCTCTTTATTAGCTTTTATCGCCAGTTATTTTACTCTTGAAATGCTTCGGCCAAAAATGATTTGCTTTGAAACCATCACCAAAGCC
Organism: uncultured Pseudomonadales bacterium; assembly: GCA_964414895.1. GTDB lineage: Bacteria > Patescibacteriota > Microgenomatia > UBA1400 > CAYNMC01 > CAYPXO01. Next base: position 1,711 of record CAYPXO010000036.1, on the reverse strand, counting down.
GAAGAGAGCTTGATTAACTATTTTGGAATTAACCTGCTTTTCTTTTTCGCTTTTTGCCTGCTTTTTCTTTTCAAGCTGGCAGGGTATTTAAAAAAAGCCAAAAAAATTTCCCTGTTTTCCTTATTCTTGCTGGCCATTACTATTCTTTCTCTCCTTTTTATCTTTGGTGATATTGCTCTCATCAATGACATTGGCAAACAATACAAAGCTGGTTTATCACAACCCGAATGGGCCATCTTGTATCTTTTGATGGCTTTTCAATTTAGCTCTGCTTTAATTCTCACTTATGCCAATCTTTTTAAACTAAGAAAAGGCCAGCTTAAATATGTGGCCAGAGACAGCAATATTTTTACAACAGTTCAATATGTGGGTCTCATTTGTGGGTCGATTGGTTTAACATCCGCCAGTTTGGGATTTTTCTTCCCCAGAGCTTGGAATCTACACACCCATGTTACTCTCAGCTCGATTATCCTTTTAACACCTTACGTTTTGGCCGTTGTCTATTGGTTTATCAGCAAGCTTCAGGAAAAACCTCGACAGTGGTATGACGAGAAGCAACTTCAAGATGTTGGTAAATCAGCCTTTCTTACTCTAGTTTTAAGTCTTGTTTCTATGATTGGCTTATTTATCGCCAACTATCACAATCTTGGCGGCGTGGTTAGTATGATTTGGCTGCCTCTGTATCTATTTTTAGTCTTATTCCTATTCTCTGCCGGCAACCTTTACTATAGCAAAGGAAAATAATGTACCATAAAGGACTTGCACCCGCAAGTCGTTTATGGTAAAACTTCTTCCTAATAAATCTCCACGATTTTTTGTTTGCAAGTCAAACCAGAAACTATCTGGATTTTTGAGGCTGGTTTGCCAAAATAACCGGCTAAGGCTTTGACAATCGCTTTATTGGCTTTCCCCTTTGTTGGCGGCTTTCTCACACTGACAACAAAGTGATTCCTGTTAATTTTCTTAACAAATTCCTTTTTACTAGCCGCTTTTGCTTTGACAAAAATTTTCATCTTAAAATTATCACTGCTCCATTTTCTGCTGCATTTCTTGCATCTGTTGCATTTGCTGAGAGGTATCCATGAAATTAACGTTTGCTGGCGGTTCAAACTGCGAATTACCAACCACGGCCGGCGTACAAAAATAGTCTATCTCTTGAGTTTGAGTTGGTTGCTGATATCCCTCACTTTCCCACATATCTTCCTCAAAACACATCTTCATCCCTGTTTGCTCGCCTTCCATCCAACTATACATACAATTATCTTTCATAATTACTTCAGTTATCCGACCATCGCCAGAATCCATCTTGCCCCGCCAGTTTCTTCCCTTAATATAGCCGGTATATTCAACCTCACCAACCTTATAACTGCATTTTAGAGGAATTCCCAACTCAATCGCTGCTTTAAGAGCTTTAAAAGTATAAGATTCTTCTCCTTTTGGAACTTCTCTTGCTTCTTCAGCAGCAGGACCAGCCTCGCCAGCTTTCTGCTCAGTCTTTTTAGCAACAAGGTCACAACCACCAAGAGCCAATGCTAAAAAAATAAGGAAAAATACTAATAAATTTTTGATATTTAATACTTGATATTTCATATTTCTTCCTCACCTCCCTCCATTGCCTGCTTCATTAGCCTTCTCATCCTCTTCTTCATCACTACCATCCTGACTTCGCCACCTAACTTTTTTAACTAAACTTTCCCCATATAGTTTTCTT
>CAYPXO010000035.1:0-7122 GCA_964414895.1 uncultured Pseudomonadales bacterium | reverse complement strand
TTTTATGCACAAAATTAAACTATTATCGTGCACAATTTATCACTATTATTCACACACAGTCTTGATAAAATTGATCCCCAATATCCTGTTTTTTGTTTGGCGGGAGTAATTGTTGACCAAGAAGATTACAGAGACACTGTAAGTCCCAACTTTGATAGTGTTAAACTTAAATATTGGAAAACTACGGACATAATTTTTCACTCAAGAAGTATTAGAAAATGCGAGCCGCCTTTTAATAATCTTCTAGATAAATCTGTTCGACTCCCATTTTATGAAGCTCTTAATAGCTTTTTTAATAAAAGTAGACTTACAGTTATTGCCTCTGTCATTCTTAAGAAAAAGTTGAAAGATCAATATTCCGATCCAAGTAACCCCTATGAACTCAGTATGATGTTTTTAATGGAAAGATTTTTATATTTTCTAGAAGAGAGAGGAGATAAAGGATATATTACTGTAGAGTCAAGAGATTCAAAAGCAAATAAGAATTTATTTGAAGAATATTCAAATATTTTGGCTAATGGGTCTGGAGATAAATACTTTATTGAACCCTCAAGGTTCCAGTCAAGGATTAAAAAAATTGAATTTGTTACTAAGAAACAAAACGAGAATGGACACCAGCTTGCTGATTTAGTTGCCTATCCCATTGCCACAAAAATTCTTTACCCTCATAGAAAAAATTTAGCTTTTGAAGTATTAAGATCCAAATTTAGAAAAAGAGGGAATAGAATAAAAGGCTATGGATTGAAAGTATTTCCATAAAAATTGGGGGCCCGGGTATTCCCAGTCCCCCAAAGTTAACTATATTTAACTATATTTAACTATATTTGTCAATAGTCGAAGATGGCGCAACGTGCAATAGCTTATAATTTTTATTTTGAGAAAAATCTTTATAGATCTGAGAATTTTATTTAACCTCCGAGGTTAAATAGTCAAAAAACCCCAAGACAAATCTGAAAAATATTAAAAAATTTTCACCAAATTCATCCTGAGTGATTCGGCTAAACTCACTGTCGAAGTCTTGCCGAAGTGTGAGCCCGGGAGGATTCGAACCCCCGACCCACTGCTTAAAAGTCCACCAGTTGGCGGATCTACCAACCAAGCTATAGAACTATGGTGAGCCCGGGAGGATTCGAACCCCCGACCCACTGCTTAAAAGTCCACCAGTTGGCGGATCTACCAACCAAGCTATAGAACTATGGTGAGCCCGGGAGGATTCGAACCCCCGACCCACTGCTTAAAAGGCAGTTGCTCTGCCAACTGAGCTACGGGCCCAAATTTTAATTTGTTTTTTAATATACTCCCTTCCTTTATAACTTTTTAGTTCTTTCTCTCTTTTCATTGCTTCTTTTCTTATCCGATATTCTTCTTTATAGACCAATTTCCAAGGCCCTTTATTCTTTCTAGTATAGCTCGTTAGTTTTGATGGCAGCTCTTGATTATGTCTTTTTAATCTTTTATCAAAATTACTTGTGTGTCCAATATAAATTTTACCTGTTATCTGGCTTCGCAAGACATAAACACAATACATTACACTGCTTAAAAGTCCGCCAGCTGGCGGATCTGCCAATTAAGCTAGGGCCCAAACTTCCCTTATTTTAACCAAAAATGTTTCTATAATCAATATAAACAACAAACTATTGACATCAAAACATCAAAATGATAAATTAAATTTATGCTGCAAAGGACAACTATTTCTCTCAACCAAGATTATCTTAATTATCTGAAGTTTTTAACAATTCAAAGAAAAAGGAAATTGTCTGAATTGGTAAATGAGGCAATTAGGCTTTATTTATCCAATGCAACTGCCAAAAAAGACAATAAGGATTTCTTTGACAATTTGGCTAAGCTAAAAAGGAAGTTAAAAATAAACAAATCCCAATTAAAGAAATATATAGAAAAAGGCAGATTGTAAATGGAACGTGCTATCTTTGATGCCAGCTTCTTTTTGTCTTTCTTGCTTCCTAACGAAAAATCAAATCAGGAAATAATTAAACAGTTTATCCAAGGAGAATTGATATTAACAGAACCGTTTATTTTTCGTTTAGAAGTGGCTAATGCTTTAAGGTATGCTTTTGCTTCCAAAAGAATAAAAAAAGAAAAATTAATAAGCTTAATAAAAGACTTTCAAAAATTAAAAAACATTAATTATACTTATGATCTTAATCTGCAAAAACTGGTACAGCTTTCTTTAAAACTCAATATTTCTCTTTATGATTCCTGTTATTTATATCTATCAAAAGAAACAGGCCTTAAACTTTATTCCTTAGATAAAAAGTTAGGCAAGAGCCTATCAGTCTAAAGAGAGGAAACCCCTATTGGCGAAAGTCTGTCGTAAGGACAATCTATCCCTTTACCTCTTTTGCAATCATTAACGCCAAGCATAAAAAGAATAAGCTCCGGATAAATTTTACCAAAATTTTAGCTCAAGAAAAATCTTAAGCAAATTTTAAGAATTCCTTTTTAAAATAGAAGCGCTTAAAATAAAACTAATAAACCGATTTCAAAATTCAAATATAGATTCCCTACCAAAGAGGGAATAACAGTTGAGGAATTTCGAAATAGCTCTAATGATCAGCATAATGAAAATAAAAGAACAAGCTACTAGGTTTAAAAATTGGTGTTTTAAAGCATCAGTAAAAAAGAAAGCTTTATTTGTGGTCTTGCTTATTGGCCTTGGGGTTTTAACCAAACATCAGATTGTTACCCCGCAAAATAAAAAAGCAACTTACGAGACGACAAAAGCCGAAAAAGGAACTCTGATGACTTCTGTTTCTGCCTCAGGAACGATAACATCAGGAAATAGCACCAGTGTTGATACAAAAGTATCAGGAGTTGTAGAGGCAGTTTATGTAACCAACGGCGATACAGCAACCAAGGGACAAAAAATTGCCGATGTTGCCCCAGATGAGTATGCCGCTCAAAGAGAGACGGCTGCTTGGGTAAGCTACCTGGATGCCAAAGAAGCGGTAAAAACAGCGGAAAAAGAGAGAGAAACGGCTGATCTTCAGATGTGGGAAGACCGGCAGGCAATTTTGGATGCCGAAGAAGATATTGATTATATGAACAACCACAAAGGTGAAAATCCAGATACGGACGAACCTTATACAGTTAATGAAGAAACGGTAATTGTTAAAACCCTGACAGAGGCAAGAAAAGCCTTTAGCGAGTCCGAGTTGAAATATAAAAATGCCCAATCGGAGATCACCGCTGCCCAAACCAAAGTCGCCTCTGCCTGGAGAGACTACCAAGAAAACTCCTCAACTATTTATGCCCCGGCGGCCGGTGTGATAAGCGATCTTGCCTTAGCACCAGGCATTGTTATTAATGCCAGCTCAAGCACCAGCTCTTCAACAGGCGCTACCATTATATCTTCTCAAACAGTTGGCAAGATCAGCACCAACGCTCAGTTAATAGCAACAGTCAACCTTTCAGAAATAGATGTTGTTAATGTAAAAGCTAACCAAAAAGTCAGCCTTACACTAGATGCTTATCCTGACAAAACATTTACAGGAAAAATCCTGGCTGTTAATACTGCCGGCAGTGTCAGTTCTGGAGTAACCTCATATCCTGTCTCTGTCCTTCTGGACACTGTCTCTGTAGATATATATCCCAATATGGCAGTCAATGCGCAAATAATCACCAGTATTAAAAATGAAGTTTTACTTGTTCCGACAACAGCAATAACAACTACAAATGACCAGTCAATAATTCAGGTTAAAAAGGATGATGAAATCAGCACTGTTCAAGTAGAAACAGGAAGTTCAAATGATTCTCAAACAGAAATAATTTCCGGAATTAATGAGGGCGATGAAGTCGTCACTTCAGTTATTGTGCCCGAGGACAATAGTCAAACAAACCAAGAGACAACTTCTCCTTTTAGTGGACTGGGAAGGAGCAGCAGGAGCTCTGAGAGAAATATTGGCGGTCCTCCAGGCGGATTCTAAGACTATGGCCAAGCCTATTATCGAAGTTTCCCACCTTTCAAAAATATATAAAACAGATGAGCTTAAAACCGTTGCTTTGTCTGATGTTTCTTTGACTGTTAATAAAGGTGAATTTGTAGCCATTATGGGTCCTTCGGGAAGCGGTAAATCAACTTTGATGCATATCTTAGGCGCTTTGGATTTGGCTACCAGTGGAAGTTATCTTCTTGACGGACATGAGGTCAGCCGCTTATCAGACGATAAGCTAGCCAATATAAGAAATCGTAAAATCGGTTTTGTTTTTCAAGCCTATAATCTTCTTCCACGAACCTCTGCTTTGGATAATGTTATCGTCCCAATGGAATATGCTGGCATTTCTGATGCCGAGCAAATTGAGAAAGGGAAAAAATTACTAGAATTAGTCGGTTTGTCTGATCGTTTGGATTATCCGCCGAATAAACTTTCCGGTGGCCAACAACAACGTGTCGCTATCGCCAGGGCACTAGCGATGAACCCAGCAATAATCCTAGCCGATGAGCCAACCGGCAATATTGCCTCGGTTCAGGCCGAAGAAATTATGGACATTTTCCAAAAGCTAAACAAAGATGGCCACACCATCGTCATGATTACTCATGAATCAGATATTGCCGATAATGCAAAAAGAATTATCCACATTCTTGATGGAAAAATTGCTAAAGAAAGCAATGAACAAAAACAACACTCACCAAAAAAATATGAAGTTAAATAAATTAATCAAGTTAAGCTTTAGAAATCTTGCCGTTAATAAAATGCGGACAGGTTTGGCAATGCTCGGCATTGTTATTGGTATCGGCAGTGTCATCGCTCTTGTTTCCATGGGGGAATCAAGCAAACGTGCTGTTCAGTCGCAAATCCAATCAATCGGCTCAAACCTGTTGACTGTTTCACCCGGTTCTCAAACGTCAGGAGGCGTTCGTGGTGCCGCAGGCGGAGCGACAACCTTAACTAACGAAGATGCCGAAGCTATAAAAACTTCTTCTAAAATAACAACTGTAAAAAATGTTTCCCCAGAATATTCCAGTCGCGCCCAAGTAACTGCCGGAAGAAACAATGCTAATACTCAAATTGTTGGAGTCCAACCAATTTACAGCGAGGTAAGAAAAATTACTCTTTCCTCTGGCAGTTTTATAACCAGCCGCCATCTCTCTGCCATATCAAAAGTTGCCGTTTTAGGTCCAACCGTTGTCGAAGATCTTTTTGACGAGGGAGTCAACTCTGTCGGCCAGTCAATCAGAATTTCTGGAAAGACGTTTCAAGTCATTGGCGTAACAAAATCAAAAGGTGGCTCAGGAATGCAAAACCAAGACGACAGAATTTTTATCCCTCTGACAACTGCCCAAAAACAAGTCTTCGGAGTGAAATATTTAAGCTCGATTGCCCTGGAGGCTATAAGCGAAAAAGTAATGACAAAAGCTCAAAATCAAGTCGGCTATTTACTCCTAGAGCGTCATAAAATCACCGATGTTGCCAATGCTGATTTTAGAATTATGTCCCAAGCAGATATCCTAGAAACTGCTACTGAAGTAACAGGAACATTTACCAGTATGCTTACGGGAATAGCTGCCATTTCTCTTTTGGTGGGCGGAATCGGTATTATGAACATCATGCTTATGTCTGTTACCGAAAGGACTCGAGAAATAGGACTTAGAAAGGCACTCGGAGCAACAAAAAAACTTATTATCTCTCAATTCCTTACAGAATCAATTATTCTTACTTTCACTGGCGGAGTATTTGGAATTGCAACCGGCATTATTGGATTTTATATTTACTCAAGTTTCAATGGTTCTACTTTCGTAGTCTCTCCCGGCTCTGTTCTGCTGGCATTTGTCGTTTCAGCGGGAATTGGAATTGTTTTTGGCTGGTACCCGGCACAAAAAGCGGCTAATTTACAGCCTATTGAAGCGCTAAGATATGAATAATGGAAGCTTAAAAGTAAAAGCGCAAAGCGCAAAACTTAAAAAATATGAGTTTAATTCAAAAAGTTAAAGGGGGTGAAAAAAATTATGACAAAAAATAATTTAATAACAACAATAGTAATCGTCGTTGTTGTCGGTGCCTTGGGGTTTTATGGAGGCATGCAATATCAAAAAGGTCAAGGTCAAGGTAGAAATTTTTCCGGAGGAGCAAACCAAGGATTCCCTAATGGAACCAACCAGACGAGAAAAACAGGAGAAGAAGGAAGGGCAATGGGATCACGTCCTATTAGCGGAGAAATAACCAGTCTTGACGAAGGAAGTATTACCATTAAAACCGAGGATGGAAGTAGTAAAATAGTAATTTACTCAACATCTACAAAGGTAAACCAAACATCTGAGGCATCCGCTTCGGACCTTAAAGTAGGGGGGCAAATAACAGCTATCGGATCAGAAGATTCCCAAGGGACAGTAACCGCTCAAAGCATTTCTATTGGTGGCGCTATGTTTCAAGGCATGCCTGGTGGTAATCGGCCCGGACAAAATGAACAACAGCCCTTCTAACAAATAAAACAAAATTTCTGGGACGGGGGCAGAAAATACTGACATAACAATCAAAAGAACGCTTAAGTTTTAGATATTCCTGGCAAAAGGAAACCAATAGTTGGCTGATACTTGAAAATCACTCATCAGGCAGTTCTCACAGTTTGACAAATATTATACTATTTCTTTACTTCAAGATTCAGTTCCCGTATTCTAACTACGTCTGCAACCCCTAGAGATTAAGATGTTCGGTAAAAACCTCCATCGGTGTTTTAAATTTCAGTCTTTTTCTTGGTCGATTGTTTAGTTCCCATTCCACAGCTTTCAATTCTTCTTCGCTGATTTTACTAAAGTCAGTGCCTTTAGGAAAGTAGTATCTAATCCACATATTGGCATTCTCATTGCCGCCTCTTTGCCAAGCTGAATATGGATCAGCAAAGTAGATATTCATCCCTATCTTTTTCAAGTTTGTATGCTTAACCATTTCACTACCATTATCCAGAGTTGTTGAGCGTCTTAATTGTTTTGGTAATGGCTTAAATATTTTCTCCTGAGCTTTTAGCGTTTCATCAGCATTAATCCTTATTAACTTCTCAAAACGGGTTAGACTGCTAACTCTCTCGTATTCTGTATGCAAACCATTAGTATGACTGACCTTACCCCACTTTAATATTTTCAGGTTCTTTCTAATTTAACTTTTCATG
>CAYPXO010000034.1:0-7906 GCA_964414895.1 uncultured Pseudomonadales bacterium | reverse complement strand
AACACAGGCCCATTATACAAAAATGTGGGAAATTTGTTTTGCGCGGACTATATACGAGTGAATATTATTTGATAGAAGATCTAAAAGATTTCGCTATTTTTAGTGGTTATGAAAATTATGCCAATAGAGCTACGTTAGTTGACGATATTAAGAAAAATTGGAAGGAGATTTATAAAAAAAAAATGGAATAGATATGTATTATGAATATGGATATACTCCAAAAAGTATAGGTGTAGTTCTATTAGATTCATATTTCAGCTATTTCCCCAATTACAGATATTCCAAACCCAGCCTTGTTCAAATCTGGTACAGTAAAATTAAGGGGTTTCCTTCCTTCAGGGATGACCCTTTAGTATTAGAAGCCAAAAGAGAGTTAAATAAAATTGCAGATACTTTTGAATTGGTTCAGCCTCAACAACCTAACTAATAATAGTCGTTCCGGAGGTGTTAGCTTATTCGCTTGAAGACAGTTTTTCGACCAGTTGGCCAGGAGAGGTGCAGCATTTTTCCTCCTTTTAGCATTTAATATTCCTTATTTTACAGAAAATCTATATTTTTTGTTATGCGAACTACCTCTGCATTTTAATACTTGACAAAGTCAGAATTTCATATTAGCATGAAAATACTATGACACTTACAGCAACACAGACCTTCAATGAGATTGTAAAACCAATGGAAAGAGGTCAAATAACCATTCCTGTTAAAATCAGGAAAAAGCTAAATATAACTCCTAAAACTTGGTTATGGGTAAAACTGGTTGAGGATAAAATTTTAATAGAGACTGTTGAGAGAAAGACTTCTTCTTTTTCTCTTTTAGCTTATTTAGACAAAACTATCTCTGATTCAAAAATTTACTGGACAAAAAAAGACTCTTCTGCTCTACAAGAAGTAAGAAAAAAATCTTCTCAGAGATTAAAAAGATTGGTTAAATGAAAAAAATTCTAGTTGATACGAATATTATTATTGATTTTCTTCGCCGTAAAGATAAAGAAAATTCAACCTTCTATAAAGTTTTTTCTCAAGAAAAAAACAGACCAGTAATTTCTCTAACTACAGTTACTGAACTATGGGCAGGAAAAAGCACAGAAAAAAAAGAAAATCTAAAGTTTATAGAGAAACTCATTGAAAATTGTGAAATTCTTTTACCCACTCTTAAAACTGCTAAACAAGCTGGTGGAATCCTACGCCAAAGTGATTATCGAATTTCCTTTCAGGATGCCCAAATTGCCTCTTTGGCTTTGGAAAATAAGCTTTTAATCTTGACTCTTGACGAAAAAGACTTTAAGAAGATAAAGAAAGTAAAACTGCTCTTCTCTTCTGGCTAAAGTGTTTATCTTTCACCAAGGGGTGTAAATTAGGTTAGCGGATCTCCAGGAAAAGAGAAGAGTTTTTTGTTATCATGGTTTTATGGTGGAAGAAAAAGAAAACGGCTTATCTTCACAAGAAGCAAATAAAAAATTAAACCAACTTGGTCCTAACGAAATAGAAAGGAAAGAAAAACTTTCTTGGCCAAAACTTGTTTTTGATCAGCTAAAATCTCCTCTTATCTACATTTTGATTCTGGCAGGGATAATTACTCTTTTTTTAAGAGAATATACAGACTCAGTTGTTATCTTTGCTGCTGTCTTTGTCAATACTATTTTGGGGTTTTTTCAAGAATTTAAAGCAGAAAACTCTCTTATTGCTCTTCAAAAGTTAGTTGTTCCTCATGCCTGGGTAGTCAGAGACGGAGAAGAAAAATACATTCAGGCCAACAAGATTGTTCCTGGTGATTTAGTGGTTTTGAAAACCGGTGAGAAAGTGCCGGCTGATGGAATAATTACTGAGGCGGTTGATTTATACATAAATGAAGCTCTTTTAACTGGAGAAAGTGAGCCAGTTAAAAAAGCCAAAAATATCTCCAAGAACCTCTCGGAAAAAAACAAAGGTTTTATGGGGACAGTTGTTGTTTCTGGCAGAGGCAGGATGCTTATAACTAAAACAGGGATGAAAACTAAAATGGGCCAGATTGCCTCCGGTCTTAAGCAAACGATTGACGAACAAACTCCATTAAAAGAAAAGATAGCGCAATTATCAAAAATTCTCGCTGTCGTCTTAGGCCTTATTTGTATTTTTATTTTGGCAGAGGGTTTATTTAAGGGCAGGGATTTTGTGGAGATGTTTACCTTGTCGGTGGCAATTGCTGTCGCCGCCATTCCTGAAGGGCTGGTTATTTCGGTAACAACAATTTTGGCTTTGGGCATGCAACGGCTATTAGCTTCAAAAGCTTTGGTACGCAGACTGTTGGCGGCAGAGACTTTAGGCTCGGTTAGCTGTATTTGTTTGGACAAAACCGGAACTTTAACAGAAGGAAAAATGAAAGTAGTTGACTCAGAAACAAACGATCCTCCTTTGCTTTTAAAAGCAGCTTTGCTTTGTAATAATTTGATAAATCCCCTAGAAACGGCGATGTTCACTTGGGCGAAAGAAGAATTGTCAAAACAAGGTAAAGCAGAAATAGAAAAAGTTTTGACAAAGAAAAGAGTTGATGAAATTCCTTTTTCTTCACAAAAAAAATACTTAGCAGTTTTGTATGATGACTTTTTATTTATCTCTGGAGCCCCAGAAACAATTTTGAACATTTCCAATCTATCCGTCGCTGAGAAAAAAAATTGGGGAAATAAACTCGATAATTATACTAAAAAAGGTTATAGAGTAGTAGCTTTTGCTTATCGAAAAAGAAAAAAGACAGAGAAAAAAATAAACGAGAAGAAATTCAAAAATTTTCATTGGCTGGGCTTACTTGTTTTTAAAGATCCTGTAAGAAAAGAGGTCAAACCAGCACTTAAGGCATGTCTGAGAGCAGGAGTAAAGTTAAAGGTGATTACCGGTGATTACTGCCAAACGGCTTTGGCAGTTTTAAGACAGTTGGATCTACTCAAGGGGAGTCCAAAACCAGGACAAATTATGGAAGGAGATCAGTTGGAAAAAATTCCTGAAGAAAGACTAAGAGAGTCTATTAATAAGGTAGTTTTATTCTGCCGGACAACCCCAGAGCAAAAGATAAAAATTGTTGAAGCTCTTCAAGCAAATGAACAGATAGTAGCTATGATGGGAGATGGCGTTAATGACGTCTTGGCTCTTAAAAAGGCAAATATTGGAGTAGTTGTTGGTGAAGCTTCTGAGGTAGCCAAAGAGACAGCAGACATGGTTTTGCTAGACTCTAATTTTAAAACTGTCCTCCAAGCAATCAAGTTGGGACGGGCAGTTTTTGAAAATATCAAAAAGGTTGTTTTATACCTTCTGTCTGATTCTTTTACAGAAGTAGTTCTAGTTAGCGGCTCTCTCTTTTTAGGACTTCCGTCTCCCCTTTTGGCTACTCAAATTTTGTGGGTTAATTTAGTAGAAGATGGCCTGCCAGGTCTTGCTTTAGCTTTTGAACCAGAGGAAGATGGCTTATTAGATCAGCCGCCCAGAAGAAAAGATGCTCCGATTTTAGATAAAGAACTTAAGATAATTATTTTTATTATTGGCTTCGTTACCGATTTTGCCCTTTTAGGCCTTTTTGTTTACCTTTGTACTATTGGTTTGGATATCAATTTGGCAAGAACGATTATTTTTATAGGCTTGGGTGTTGATTCTTTATTTTATGTCTTTTCTTGTAAGAGTTTGCATAGAAATATATGGAAGACCTCTCTTTTTAATAATATGTTTTTAAATTTTTCTGTTCTTTTAGGTGTTATTATGCTTTTTGGAACGGTTTATTTACCATCCCTGCGGCTTTTTCTAAAAACAGAGCCTTTGCCTTTTTGGGCATTTTCCTTATTGATTGCTTTTGCTATTTTAAAAATTGGCATTATTGAAAGTGTCAAGTGGTTTTTTAGAAGATAAAAATGTCTTTGTTCATTTCTTTCTTTTTATTGATCTTTTTTTCTTTTTTGCTGATAAAGGCAACAGAGATTTTGGTTCAAGCCTTGGATCATCTGTCTAATTCTAGCCAGTTGGGCAAGTTTGCCTTGACCTCTATTTTGATGGGAATAGCAACCAGCTTGCCCGAGCTTTTTATTTGTTTGGCGGCCGCTTTAGAAAAAGAGCAAAACTTAGCTCTTGGTAATGTCCTGGGTTCCAATATTGCTGATTTATCTTTAGTGATCGGCGGAGCCACTTTGGTTGGCGGCAGCTTGTCAATATTCGGTGAATTTTGGAAAAAAGATTTTCTGGCAATTTTTTTGGCAGCAATTTTACCTTTATTTTTATTACTGGACAATTCTCTTTCTCGTGTTGACGGCTTGCTTCTTCTTTTGGTTTTCGGAATTTACAATTACACTATCTTGGCGGAGTCACCGAAAAGAAGACTGAAGCGGAGAAAAGCAGGTATTTTACACAGACTTAACCACCAAGGAACTCAAAAACAGATTGCTTGGCTTTTTTTAGGAGCAGCCTTGCTTTTATTCTCCGCTGACATGATTGTTAAACTAGCCGGTAGTTTAGCGAGCCAGCTGCATTTACCTTTGATTTTAGTTGGTCTTTTTTTGGTGGCGGTTGGCACTTCTTTACCGGAGCTTTCTTTTGAAATAGGGGCAGTAAGGAGAAAACAAGTAGCAATGGTTTTTGGAGATTTGATCGGTTCGGTGGTCGCCAACTCAACCCTTATACTAGGATTGACTGCCTTGATTAATCCTATCAAGTTAAGAAGCTTTGAGTCTTTCTTTTTGGCAACTGTCTTTTTTATCGTAATCTTTTTACTTTTTTGGTTTTTTGTCAAGACTAAAAGGAAACTGGAACGCTGGGAAGCAGTTGTGTTGATTTTAGTTTATGGATTTTTTATTTTTTTGGAATTTGTAAAAGTAAAGTAAAAAATGAGGAAACTCCACAAATTATTAATAGCAAAGGTTCAATGATTCAAATCATTGAACTGGATATTTTGATACAGGAGTGATTGTTAAATCGAATCAAAATTCTAGAAAGGATTTAGTTCTCGGTAAAACTGGATAAAATAGCCTGGATTGACAACAAAAATTTCAAAATCTTCTTTTATTCTCTCTGTAAAATAATCTTTTAAATTATAGGTGAGTAAAAAAGAAGCCTTACTGATTACTGCTACTGCCAAAATATGAGCGTCGTTTTTATCTAAAACATAGGGATACAAAGACTTGAGGTCACCGATTTTTTTCTTTCCTGTTTCTTTTTGAAATTTTTTCCAAAGTTTCTTTTGCTCTTTCCACCTAAGCTCTTTTCTCTTTAAAACTTTATTGATTTCTTTAATCTGTTGGCTACTTGTGTAGATACTTAGATTTGATTTGCCGAGAAGATCTTCAAGAATAAAGTTGCTGGCTCCTTTATCTGAAATTAAGCCGGCGATTATCACATCTGAGTCCAAAACGATCTTCATATTTTTTCCGATCGCACCTGTTTTAAGGCTCTGTTTATTTGTGGAAGGTTTTTTCTGTCTTCTTTTTCCATCTGGATAATATCAAAATCCAAACCATTGGTTAACCATGACAACCAAACAGGAGAAATCCGATAGAGTTTTCTGCCAATTTTTTTAGCCAAAATTTCTCCTCTTTTAATCATCTGGTAGACCATAGCTGGATTAACTTGGAGGATATCTGCTGTTTGTTCTGGTGTTAATGCCTTAATTTGGTTCATTTTGGCTCATTTTATTCTATTTTGTTATTGCCTGTCAAGTTTTTTTCGCTATTGACAAATACTTTCTAAAGTAATAAAGTATTATTGGTATGAAAGTAGGAGTAATTGCTAAACCAAACCAAAAGGGGCAAATAGTAATTCCTAAAGAAATAAGAGACTCTTTGGGGATTGATTCTCAAGTGGCCTTAAATTTGATTGTAAGAGGTAATGGTATTTATATTCAACCAATTGAAGAAGTAATCATCAAAACAGAAAAGGAAAATTCTTATCTTGAGGTCTTGAGAAAAACTCAAGGAGCTTGGAAAAAAAAAGATTGGGGATCTTTGAGAAAAAAGAGAAAAAAAATTGAACTTGCTGCTTCTGAGAAAAGAAAAAAAGCATGGTAATTTTAGACACCAATATTATTATTGATCATTTAAGGCAGGCAAAAACAAAAGACTCTCTTCTTATAAAGCTTGCTAAACAAAAACCCAAAGAATTCCTTGCTATTTCTGTAGTTAGCATTCAAGAACTCTATGAAGGAAAAAGCACAAGAAGCAATAGAGAAGAACAAGATTTATTAGCCACTATTACTCCTCTTAAAGTTCTTCCCTATACTTACGAGATTGCCAAGCTGGCAGGGGAGATTGCTAGAGATTTAAAGCATCCTATCGAACTTGCCGATGCCACTATTGCCGCCACTGCCATTATCAACGGTATCCAACTTTTTACCCTTAATAAAAAAGATTTTCGAGGAATCAGAAACTTAGAGCTTTTTTCTTTTTAATCAACATTTTGATTTCTTCAGCAATCGACTTTGCATCCAGCTTGAATTTCTTAATCAACTCTTCTTCTTTTCTGGCTGACTCGCCGAATTGGTCTTTGATACCGATTATTTTCATTGGTATCGGATAACTTTGAGCAAGCAGTTGGGCAACGGCCGATCCCAAACCGCCGAAGACTTGATGGTCCTCCAAAGTGAGACAACAGCCGGTTTTTTTGACAGATTTTAGGATTGTTTCTTTATCTAGCGGTTTAATGGTATGGTAGTTAATAAGTTCAATGGAAACTTTAAGAGTATCATTTATAGTTTTAATTGCTTTTATTGCTTCAAAAATTATCGGTCCGCAAGCAATCAGTGTTAAATCCTTACCTTCTTTCAAAACCTGCGCCTTTCCTATCTGGAAACTGGTAACTGGAAACTGGTAACTGGAAATTAGTTCCGTCTCAGGCCTAGTTAATCTTAGGTATACCGGCCCTTTCCATTTGGTGGCCGCTAGGGTTGTCTTGTAGGCTTGATCATAATCTGCCGGCACTACAACTATCATCTCTGGCAAAGCTTGGACTAGAGCCAAATCTTCCAAGGCTTGGTGGGTTGCTCCGTCAGCACCGGTAATAATGCCAGCATGAGTAGAGACAAGCTTTACGTTGGCTTTATTTAAACAAACACTTTGCCGGAGCGTTGCCCAGTTAATATAAGGGGAGAAAGAAGCAAAAGAGCAGGCAAAGGGAATTTTGCCTTCTAGAGCCAAGCCAGCGGCCACTCCTAGCATGTTATTTTCCGCCACTCCGCATTCAAAGAAACGCTTAGGGTATTTCTGGGCAAAGTCGGCCACCCGAGTAGAACTGGCCAGGTCAGCGGAAACAACAACGACTTTTTTGTTTTCCTCTCCAAGCTGGCTGATTGCTTTACCGAAACCGTCTCGGGTTGATTTTTTAACCATACTTTCAGTTTAACACATATAATCCTATCTATAAATTTTATGACTACCGACAGAGTGAAACCAAACTGTATTTTTGTCAACAAGTTCAAAAATAATTCTCTGTTGATGATCAATGGAGGACGACCAGGAATCTCTCCTTTCTTCAACGTCTGGCTTCTGTATTCGGTGGGCAAGTAAGGTTAAGTTTGAAAGGATACGACTGTTTCTCTTTAGAACTCTATCTTTTTGACTCTCATCCTCAAAAATTGAGACTGCTTTTTTCCTTATTTATCAATATTTTCAACCACCGTCCCTGAAGTACTTTTTTCCTAGCCTCCAGATGGGCTTTTTCCAGATTAATATTATAATAGTCGGCAATCCTTATAATAGAATAAAGGATATCTGCCAGCTCATCAGCAATTTGTTTTTTGGAAGTTTTATAATAAGCTTCTTTACTTCTTCTTTTTATGTAATACCAATTATTCATGGATAATAAACAACCTTATTAGAAATCAATCATTGTCATTCCTGGCTTGACCAGGAATCTATAGTAAGCGCAAAACAAATTTACCTATTTTGCTAAACTGATTTTATCA
>CAYPXO010000033.1:0-9400 GCA_964414895.1 uncultured Pseudomonadales bacterium | reverse complement strand
AGCTAGTCAGTGGAGATCAATTGTTGCTCAAAAGCCTCAGGAAACTTCTGAACCTTCTGAACCTGTTGAGCCTGCTGAGGAACCAGAGACAGAAAGAGACTTTGGGGCGATTACAAGAGGAGGACTTAGATCAGTAGAAGGGCCAACTGGTCAAGAATTACAATCGGAGGAAGATATTTTTTCTTATTATGACCAAAAGGAATATGGAAAAGTCGAAGAACCACCAGAAGCATTAGGTCCAAACCTGCCGGAAATAATAAAAAGTCCTGAGTATTTAGAAACAAGATTAACAAAGGAGCAAATGGCTAAATTGAGGGAAAAAGAGCTAGCTCAGGATTTAGCCGAAGCCAGGCAAGCTGACTTGGAGTCTTATTCAGGATTAAAAGAAACTGAGGAAAAAAAACAAGCGCGCAGATCTTTAATCCAAAGAGGAATTGATTACTTAATGGGGAGACAAGTAGAGGAAGACCTCGGGGAAGGAGAACCTTCTGGATTGGAGGAGGTTTCTTCTGGAGGGCAGAGATCTTTAGTAGAAACAGTTACTTCACCATTAGTTTCTCTGTACCAATCACTTGTAAAGCCAGGAGGAGGTGGTCAAGGAGAGCTGGTTCCAGCAGAAATAATAGAAAGTCCGGTTAAGAAAAAGGAGCCAACCCCGGAAGAACTGGCTGAACTGGAAGAAGAGGAATATGAAGGTCGTGGCTTAACAGGCTACGAAAAACCAACAACTATAGGAGAAAAAGAGGCAGCCGAAAAGCTAACTGGTTTGAAAGTAGGTGATAGGTTTATAGAAGGAGGAGAATACTATCGGGTAGCATCTATTGATGATGATGGGCAAATAGAGATAAAGCAAGTAGGAGGAGCGGCTTTTAAAGTTTCCCCTGCTGATCTTACGTCGGCCAACCGGCGAGATACGATTGCTGAGCTATTTGAGAAGCCAGATGACAAGACTAGAATCCAGGAGATAGCTGAAAGAATTACAACTACCATTGGTTCTACCATTGGTTCTATTGTCCCTTGGTCCCAGTCGGCAAAAAGAGATAGATTAAAGAAAAATCTTGATGAGCGGGGAATTATCCAAGGAAGCCAGGTTATAATTCCAGGCGATCCGACAACTTATGAGGTCAATACGATATATGAAGGTAATGATGGAAATTTAGTTGTTCTTATTTATGATCCTAAGGAAAAAGTATTTATCCGAAAGACTGCCGAGAAATTGTTGAGTGAAAAAGTTATTAAAACCGGTGAGCTGCCTTCTTCAAGAAGGGAGCTGGTAGGTGTGGGCGAGCCGGAATTAACAGAGGAGTTAAAAGAGGAAATTACTGAGGAAAGAGAAGAAGAGAAAGAGAGAAGAGAAAGAGAGACAGCCCAAGAGCTAGCTGAGGCCAGAGAAGAAGATTTGAAAATGCAACAAGGGGGAGAAAGTTGGATAGGGGGCTTAATAACAAAAACGATTGGGGAAATAGGAGGAGTTGATGTGGGTTTAGGTTTATTAGAAAGGAAGGTTCCTAAAGTAGAGGACTCTTTGATTTACAAAAGAAATAGCACAATAATTGATAATTTACGGGACGTAGCGCAGGTTAGCGAAGAAACAACTTTTGTTTATAAAGGAACTGTCTATACTGCTAGATCAAGAGAGGATAATGGGCAGATGAAAATAGACATAATCAAAGTTATTGATGGTCAAGAAGAAGCAACTCAGACCGTGCCAGCTGAAAGTTTTTATATAACTAAAGATTTAGAGAGATTTTTTTCTGATTTAGATGCAAATCAGATTAGTGAAAAAGGCCCTAGTATTGGCCCTCTTCAGAGTATTACCCAAAAAATAAGCGATTTTGTCAAAAGTCCTTCTTTGGTCTTGCGACCTCAGACAGAGGAACTAATTTATACACAAGAAGATTATGATAAAGTTTTAAATGCTGTTAAACAGGATTTTCTGGTTGCTTCTGGGCCCCAGTTTGGCCAAGCTCCTAGATTTTATGTGAATGAGAATAGAATTGATTATGGCGGGGTTGGTTTTACAGTTATTAAACGTTCAGACGATCAAGAATTTGTTTATCTTAAAGGCCCCAGCGGCGAGATTTATACAGTTCAAACTTTTGCTTTAATGGTTGATAAGATGAGAACTCTAGCCCCCATCACTGAGCGAGAAAAATTCAGAGAAACTATTAGAGATCCAAACCTTCCTCCTAATGATATGCCCGTTGATGAGGCGATTGTTAAGTGGTTTGAGAATAACGGTGTAGAAATCGAAGCCCGCAATCCAGAAGTGGCTGTTTTTACTGATAATCTCAGCGATGAAGAATTTAAAGATTTTATGACCCATATGGAAAATTATATTTCCGGTACCGACCTTTATGGTCTTGCCGCACCCAAGTTTGCAGAAGAAATTCCAGTTGATTTTTATAGAATTTTTGCAGAAAATCCTGATTTACTTAGAACTGAGCAAGTCTTTGGAGAAATGAGAAAATTGGGAATAGATCCTAATAGCCACCCTGCTTCTTGGAATTATGAACAACGCTTTGGAACAGCAAAACTTTCGATTGGCTTGGAATATCACCTGATGGATTTTTTGATTTTTAACTCTATTTCCAAACTCAAAGAATTTAGTAGTTCTGAAAAGATGCTTGCGAGGACATATGGATCTTTTGAAACAACTGGTTTAACAAGCCCAGAGACACCTATTCCAACTGACATTACCTTTCTTAATAAAGATAGTTGGGAAAAAATTAGCCAAAATTTAATAGCTTTGGAATTGGTTGGAGAGGATGATTTGCCCTCATATGAGGACTTCAAGACTTATATTGATATTAAAAGAGGGGTTGTGGAGGAGATAGACTATGTTAATCAGTTGAGGTTTTCCCATGGAGGCGGTCCAGAAGTTTTTCAACATTTAATTATGGAAAGATATGGCATTGAGATTCAAGCTTATTCTCCTACACCTGAGGAATTAGCAAAAGTTATAGAAGCGATAGAACAAAGGGCAATTGAGGAATATGAAGGGCAATATGGTTCTGGGTCTTTTAGTGAAATGGAAAACCTCCTTGTTGATGGAATTCAAAAGTATGAGCAAGATGTGAAAGATAAATCTTTAGAATACGCCGCTCATCAGGAGGAAAATTTAGAAACAGGCGGGAGATTACTTTTAGACGTTGGTGTTATGTTGGTTACTCCTTATGTTTTTAAAGCAGGAATGGCAGGTGCTGGTTGGGCGGTTACTGAAGGAGCGCCGAGACTGGTTAGTTGGTTGGGAGGGAGTGCCGATGCAGCTAAGTTTGGCTTTGATTTGGCCAAAGATTTGGGTTTGGCTGATACAGTTGATGATGTGGCCAAGATGGTGATTAAAGCTGGCGATGATGGGGTTTTAGTAGGGAAACAGATTATTGGGGCAGTTGACGATAAGACTGGTAAGATTGTTGGCGGTGAAGCAAGAAGAGTAAGCGTAGGAATGGCTGATTTAAAAGGAGCAAGAGCGATTTTAATAGATGGGACAGAGGAGATTTTGGGTCGAGGAGGATTGGTTAGGGTTAATTTAAGTTCTGTTGGAAAAGTTGTTCTTAAAGATGGCAGGGAAATAATTATCAATGGAGTAGATGATGTTACCGGAAAGAAAACTTTGTATGGCCTCATTATTCCCGAAGACAAAATTGGGGAAGCAATAGAAAAGACAATAATTGCTCAAGCAATACCGGAGGTAGCCGAGGAAACAGTGGAAACAGCTGGCGAAACTACTGTCAAGAAAGGCTTTTTAGCCAGAGCAACGGACTTTTTGGGATTTTCTCAAAAAAGCAAAACCTCTAGAGCTTTGATTACTGCCGAGAAATCTTCAGAGGTAGTTGATGATTCCTTTAACCTTGTTAAATCCAGCAGAACCTCTTCTAATTTTAGTAGAGCCGCAAGAGATGCAAACAATTATTTTAAAAAAGCCCAAGCGGCTGTTGCCGAAGCAGAGGAATTTTTAGCCAAAGCGCCAGAAGGAGAGGAACTTTTGGCCAGGGAGCAGCTGGCATTAGCAAATGGTTATTTAGATGAAGCTACAAGAAGAGTGGAAGCAGTTGAAGCTTTAAGTTTGATAGGAAATGCAGAAGAGAATATAGTAAAGGCCAATAGTTTAATAGACGAAGCTCAGGCGCTTGCTCGAGAAGCAGGAACTATTAAAGACAAAAATCCTCTTAAAGCCCAACAACTGACAATAGAAGCAAACAATAAACTGGCAGAAGCCAATGGACTACTTGCCGATGCTGATCAGACTCTGATTACTAATAATCCTTCTAGGCTTAAAGAGTTGGGAATAGATGAAGAAATGGGGGGACTTAGTAATGAGGATTTGGTCGGCATTCAGCAAGGAATTAGAGATAGCTCAAGTCGAGTTGAACCTACCCAGGGACATATAAATAGTGTGACACCAGAAGCTAAATCTTTTGTTTTTGGCCAAGGATTGGATAGACAGGTTGATGTAGTCATAACAGACCCTTATAATTTTATTTCTCGGCAGCAGTTTTCTCTTGAAGAAGTTATTGGTGATAGTAAAAGCGCCATTATAAGAGATATGGATTCTCTTAATGGCACTTTTGTTAATGGCCAGAGAATTACTACGCCAGTAGAAATCAAAGTTGGCGATCGGGTTATTATTGGTGGAGAAACTTTAAGTAAGACAGAGCTACAGTTTCTTGGTTTTGATAAAAATGGCCAACCAATTTTTGAAAAAGTTTTTGGAGTAGCCAAGGCGGATGTTTTTAAAACCAAAGCCCCCAATATTTTTGTTCAAGTCAAAAATAAAATAGATAATCTTCGTGGTCAGTTATTGGTTGCTTGGAACAATCGTGTCTCACCAACAGAAAAATTTCATCGGCAGTTAAGGAGCGAATTGCTTTCTCGAGGAGCCAATAGAAGTAAAGTTAATGCCATTATTGGTGAGGCGGAACAAAGAACCGATGAACTTATTGCCTATCTTCAAAAATTCAAGACAGATGGCTATTGGCGCGATCATGCTGATCCTCAGGTGGTTGCTTGGGTAGACTCTTTTAAAGTAAGAGGAGTTTATCTTGAGCCTTGGACTATTCAAGGAAAAGAACAAAAGATTGTTGAAGTGATTGCCAGAGGTTTAAATGCTATTGATCAAGTACCAGAGGGAGCAGCTGGAATAATGGAAAACAATCTTCGAAAAGTATTAGAGGAAGATGCTCGTTTATTAGCCGGTAGAGCATTGCCTGCATTAGAGACACAAAGAGGTATGGCTGTTACTCCTCGGACAATGATAATTGACCTTGGAAAAGGAAAAGCAGGTGGTATTTATAGTCCTACTTTTGAACGGGCACTTATGGTTGCTGGGAAAAAACAGACCGCCGGAGATTATGCGGCTACAGAACTGCATGAGCTTCTTCATCGTGGACAATGGGAATTTAATAATAATAACCCTCAACGTACCTTTTTAGAGTCGGCGACTGCTTGGGCAGAAAAGAAAATCACTGGCTATACTACTTATGTGGATAGCCAGATTAACGCTCCTGCTGGTTTTCAAGAAATTGCTGATATCGTTGGCGAAAGCGAAGCCTGGTATTATGTGAGAACTGGAGATTTTAACCAACTTGCGAGTGTCTATCAAACAAGAACGGGGGGGAGAAATATTCTTGCAGACTTTGATTGGCTTACTGATACCCAGCTTTACGAATATTTTAGATTGCAATGAACTTTTAAAATAAAAGCAAGACTGCATTTCTTATCAGTTCGGGAGCACTTAAGCCAAATTTACCCTCTCTTGTACGATCAGGAGTTTCTTTTAAGCAACTTTGCCACTCTGACCAAGTTTGAGTCCCTGCATTATATGCTTTTCTTTCAAAAGAGGCATTGCTTCTTTCTTGGAAAAAATAACTTTCTTCATAATGGGGCACAGCCGGTCTGTTTTGGCCAATGTGGTTCAAGTGATTTAAATTATTCATTTTAATATGGGTAACCTTTTTCTCTAGAGTGTTTTCTGATTCTATGCCGATTTCAACCAGATAAATTTTTCCTTCAACAGTCCACATTACTGTTGATTTGGCTGTTTTACCATTAGAGCTTGTTTCTGTCCACCAAAGCAGGGGATAATTATCTTTTTTATCGGCAGCAAAAGCTAAATGACTAGTTTCTGTGATGCCATTTTTTTGATGTCTTTTTGTAAACCAAGCAAGGCCAGTTAAATTTTCAACTTGAGGAACAGGATTAAGTTTTTTATCAAAAGCTGCTTCATAACGAGCGCCGTTAGAAGAAAAAGTATAAACGATTTTCCCTGCAGGAGTATGTCTAAAATTAGCTTGCTTTATGTGTTTACCAAGCAGCTCATGAATTGTTTGTAATTTTGCTTGGAATTTTTGATCAAGAGACTCGTTTAATTCTTTAAGTTCAGCTTGTTGTTCAATTAGTGGGCTTTCTATTTCTCCAATAATTAACCTCCTTGGGTAAGTTTCTTGCCAAAGCTGTTCTAGAAAAGCTCGTCTATCTCCAAGAACCTCTTTCATAAAAATTTTATCTTATATTTCTTTATATAGGGGAATTATATCATGTAATTTACAGTTTTTCAGCCTAAAACACCTCGGCGGTGTTGACCCCGAGACCCAGAGGAAGAAATTGTTATATTGCTGAATTGCTCTATTGTTGCATGGGTGAATGGCTAATGGTTGCATTGTTAGATTGTTGTATTGGTCATTATAATTTGATAGAGAGTATTGAATATTATCCCAAAGCGTCATCCTGAACCTGCCTGCCGGCAAGGCAGGCTTGTTTCAGGATCGCTTTTGACATGATTTGATATAGATGCTGAAATAAATTCAGCATGACGAAAGATGTTATTCAACAGTCTCATTTGATATGAATTTGACAGTAATCAGCAGTGATTGGTAGAATGTAAGCAGAATGAAGAAAGACTCTTTTTCTCAACACTGCCAGGAACTTAAAGGCGTTTTTGTGGCTACTAAGGGACCAAAAAGTATCAAAGTCACGGCTAAGGCTTTAGACTACAAGGCTCTCCGGCAGAAAATGGCTACCAAAGGTTTGGATAAAAAACCCTTCGCCATTAAATACTTGGAACCCAAGGGAGCAATTTGTGCTTATTGAATCCCCTTATAAAGTTAAATCTTGCAAACAAGTTGGTTTGATTTTTGTTGTCTCTGTTATAAATAAATTACTTGACATTTAATATCTTTTGTTATACGATGTATGATAAATGAAATATGTTGATTGGAGTAAGGATAAGAATAAAAAATTAAAGAACAATAGAGGAGTTGGTTTCGAAGAGGTGTTGTTAGCTTTAAAAGAAGAAAGACTGATTACCATATTAGTCCATCCAAACAAGAAAAAATATCCTAATCAAAAAATATTAGTAATAGAAATTAATAGTTATGCTTATCTGGTTCCATTTATAGAAGATGAGGAAAAAATATTTTTAAAAACAATTTTTCCTAGCCGGAAATATACTAAAAAATACTTGGAGTAAAGGAGGTATTTATGAGAAATCAGATTGATAATCCATTTAGAGATTTAAAATTAGATAAGGAAGAAAAAGAGATAGAAAAAGCCATAGAAAATAATGAGCTTAGGCAAGTAAAAGATTTGTCTAGAAAAAAGAGGCTATATAAAAATTATGCTCGTTATACCTTGAATAAGTTAAGAAATATCAATATTAGAATAAGTTTAAAAGATTTACAAAAACTAAAAGTCAAGGCAACAGAAAATGGTTTACCATATCAAACTCTAGCCTCAACAGTTCTTCATCATTATTCTAATAATAAATTGAGAATACAGATTTAAATCTGGGAGCTTTCACTTCAGAATGTGGGGAAATCACCTGGGAGTAACCCCGAGACACCTAGGAGAAGGTTGCTGTATTGTTGTATGCTTGAATTATAAATTGTTGAAACTAGAGTTGACCAAATAAAGGTTAATAAATATAATATGGTCTACGGTGAAGAAACACAAAGAGCCAATTCCTTCTGATGATTCTGTTTTTTTCACTACTGTGAACTTCAAACAACAAAAAGACTCTTACATTTATGTCTAAATTGCCTGCTTTAGCTCCTATAGCCCTTTAAAAACAAAATGGCGGGTTTTTAAAACCTTCTCTTTTTTATTTCTCATTTGTCATTCTCGACCTGAAAGCGAAAGCGCTTCAAGATCGGGAATCTATAAAAATATTAAAGCTGAATTATTTGTATAGATTCTGAATCCCCAGCACCATTCGGTGCGGGGCAGGCAAGTTCAGAATGACAAAGGTGACATTTTGTTTTAACATTGCTATAGCAAAGTTAAAATTCGTTTTGGCAAAGAAATTTTAGATTTACCTTGTGTGTTTACTGATAGAGATGATACTTCTTCTTGGAAAGGTTGGTATTATTGATCAATATACGATTATTCTGGATGGAAAGAGGAAAAAGTTAGTCTTTAAAAAGATAATCAAAAATTAGATCCAAGAATTCCAGTTTCAAAGGTAAAGTTCTTCTTTTATTGCTAAACATCCAATAAACTACACTATTGGATGAAGAGCAACATTTAAGACAAGAGTACAAAACTTTATTTCTTACTGATAATGGAGAGTTACAGCGATGATTTCAATAGCTTTATGCTCAGGGCGGAAGATGAAAAGAGAACGGAACTTTCGATTGATACGGAAACTATAAACTCCATATTGCTTTGGTTCTAATAATTCTAGGTGAAGACTGGGGTGTTTTGGATCTTTTAGAAGAAAGCTAAGTTGTTTTTGAAATTTCTTTTCAAGCGAATATTTCTTTAAGACTTTAGAGATTTTTTGTTTGAGAGGCAGGAGTTTAAGCATTAAATTTACTCTTGAAAACAATCACTTGATTTAAGTCCTTCTTTAAGATCCTCAAGGAAAGCAGGGGAATATTTTTTAGTTTTTTCAAAATCAGCAATAATTTTTTTGACAGACTTTTCTTTTGGAGTTACAAAAGGAAAAGTGGCTGCTTTTTTAACAAGAGTAGGTTCGTTAGCGATTAATCTAATAAGAGAGCGGATAAATTCACTCCTGCTAGCAAAACCATAGGTGTTTGTTAGACTGTCGATAAAAGTTATCTGCTCACTTGGTAGAGAAATATTTATAGTGCTCATAATAAACAAATTTTAACAATCTTTGCCAAACTTTGTCAATAGTCAGATGTGCTCTAGGAAAGCGATGGCAAGTTTTAATTTTAGGTTTAATTATAGGACTTGCACTCACTTATGCTGCTTTGTTATTATTAAAATTGAAAAAGGGGAGAAAGTAATGTTTGATAGCGAGAAAATTACTACCATTATAAATACAGGTTATCTTACAATGGCGATTGTTCTTCTTGCAGTTGCCATTCTTGTTTATCCCACTTGTCAATAATAGTTTAATTTTGTGCATTTTTACGGGTTGATAATAAAATAA
>CAYPXO010000032.1:0-9703 GCA_964414895.1 uncultured Pseudomonadales bacterium | reverse complement strand
CATGAAAAGTTAAATTAGAAAGAACCTGAAAATATTAAAGTGGGGTAAGGTCAGCGGATTTGCCTCTTGAGTTTTTTGATTTTTCCAATTTTCCTCACAATAATAGGAAGGCTGACATTTCTGGTAAGCAAGTTATTTATATGTCCAATAACGGGACAAAGGTAATTAGGCAAAGCCTTTTTAAACAAGCTGATAAAGTAATTGTGGTTGCTTTTACTAATATAAGTAAAGTGGCTAACTGGTTAAAGTTGGGGCTTATCAAAAGATTAATTTAATTGCTGCAGGGGAGAGAAGTTTCAGGAATCGGCGATGCCTTGAGGATTGGCTCTGTTTGAAAATGCTCAAGCGGATGATTGGAGGGAGAAAAGTCGATTGGGAGAAAAATAAGAGAGACATCAAGAAATTTATTAGTTCAAATTATCAGTCGGAAGATTTAGAGGGAGATTTTGGGGCGATTTTGGCAAAAGATCGGTATTCGATTTTGCCGGAGTGTGTTTTGGAGAGTGAAAGTTTAATAAGTGTCCGAAATTTTAAATAACATGAGATAAAAAAGAAGAGCGAGGTGCCCGGAGACAGAGGAGATTTAGGAGAAGAAGATATAAAGACTTAAGGTGATAGTAATAATTTGCGTTAGTATTCCCCAGAAAAAGCTTCCGTTTGATTGTTTTTCGTGCTCGAACTTGATGTATTTTTTCATCCAAGGAGCTTTGTAGTTGAAAAAGTAATAGGGGATTTCGATGGTATCCGGCAGAGTAGCAAGAAAAATCGCCCCGGCAAAAAGGGCGATAGTGGAGATATCAGGCCAAAAATTTAAAAGGATAAAAAGGCAAAAAGAAAGAGCGACCAGGGTATCAATAATGATAACCAAAAGAGAGGTTTTGCTTATTTTGCCTTTTTTTTGCATCTCTGTGTAAATATGAGGATTCCAATGGATAACAAAGAAATCAAGAAAAAAATGGGAGAGCAAGGATAGGGGCAGGGAAATTGATGGGTAGGGAATAAGCTTGACTAAAGCGGCGGCAACTAGGGTATGTGGTGTGGTTAACATAAATTAAAAATTGATTATTTGACTGGTTAGACGATAGAATGGAGTATAACAAAAGATTTTGGTAGAAGTCAACGAGTAGGGTATAATTGACTTGAAAGCGTAAAGCTAAAGAGTCAAAGCTAAAAGCTACAACTTAAAGCTAAAAGCCAATATAAGTTCAAAAAGTTTTAAGTTTTTAGCTGTAGTTTTGCGCTTTGCACTTTGCGCTTTGAGATTTATTTGTGTTTCCAACTTTATTACAAATCGGTCCGTTGGTTATTTCTTCCCAAGGTTTTTTTTTGGTTTTGGCTTTTTTAACTGCCTCTTTTTTTATTTGGCGCAAAGGTAAGGAAGAAAGCCTGGATGATTTACCTCTAATGGATAGTTTGATTTTGACTTGTCTTGTTAGTTTTTTGTCGGCTCGTTTTTTCTTTGTTCTTTTTTCTGCAAATAGGAGTTTTATAAGGACATTTAATTTTTGTAAATATCCGGGTTTTTCTTATTTTGGTGCTTTGATAGGGGGAATTTTGTTTTTGCGCTTCTTTTCTTTAAAGCAAAAGTGGGATTTTTTTAAGCTGGCCGATGTTTTTGTTTTTGGGTTGATTCCTGCCCAAATTTTGATAAGAATTGGTAATTTTTTAGACGGTTCTTTTTATGGAAAAGAGACGGGCTTGCCGTGGGGTTTAAGATTTCCCGGACTAGAGAAAGCTGTTCACCCTCTTAACCTTTATGAAATCTTTTTCTTGGTGGGGGTTTTATTTTTGGTCAAAAAACTAGAAAGGCAATATCGTTTATTTGATTGGTATCGGAACAAAAGAGGAGAAGCAGCGCCAGGGTTTTTGTTTTTGGTCTATCTGCTTTTTTATTCTGCTTTTCGTTTGCTGCTTGAATTTTTCAAAGAATCTAGTTTATACTGGTATGGGTTAGGATGGGAGCAATGGTTTTCTTTATGGTTGTTGCTGGCTAGCCTGCTTTTATTTTATAAGAGATCAGGAGGGAAACCTGGAGGAGAGCTTTGTGTTTCTTTAAAGAAGAGATGGCAGAATTTTTTAGCTGAGAGAAAAAAAGGAAAGCTGGAAGTTTTAATGCCTGTTGCTAAAAGAAAAGAGAAAAACAGACGAAAAAAATCTTTTCATTTTAAAGCAGGCTTAGAGGCAAAGAAAAAATAAATGAAAATAGAATTTCCCAGAAAAATTTTACGACCAATAGAGGATTTTCTTAAAAAGAAAGAGAAAAAACTCAAAGCACAGAAAAAAGCACTAAAGAAAGAAGATCCTTATATTAATGTTGATCGAGTGAATGATAATGCCGCTTCTGATGCTGAGGCGGCAGAGGAATCTGGGCATGAGAGAGTAGCTGCTTTGGGTAGAGAGTTAGATAAAGCTTTGATTGAGATAAGAAAAAGCCTGACCAGGATTAAAATTGGAAAATATGGTATTTGTGAGAAGTGTGGCAAGATGATAGATACTGATAGATTAGCAATAAAGCCAACAGCTGGTTTATGCATTGAGTGTGAGAAGAAGAAGAAAAGCAATTAGTAGTTAGTAGATAGTAGTTAGGAATTGGAGCTTAAAAAAAGGAATTTCTGTTTTTTATTTTTCCTTCTAGTTTTAATTGACCAATTTTGTAAATTTTTAATTTTACACTTTGATTTATTTTATAGCTCCTTGAATAAGGGAGTAGCTTTTGGTTTGTTGCCTTTTGAGGGTTGGTTATTTGCTGATTTAATAATATTATTTATAGTCTTTATGATTTTTATAAAAACCCAATCTATGGCAATATTGTTAGTTTTGGCAGGAGGAGTTTCTAACTTTTTAGATCGGATTTTCTGGGGTGGGGTAGTTGACTTTATATCTTTACCTTTTTTCCCTTGGAAGTTTAATTTAGCAGATGTGGGGATAACGGTGGGAGTTGTTGTATTGTTGTATGGATGTGTTAGCAAGAATTTAAAATTTAAAATTAGAAATGCAAAATTGCAATGCAAAATTCAAAATTGCAAGAGAAAAAAAGATAATTTTTAATTTGAAATTTCAATTTGTAATTTGTCATTTGAAATTTGGAATTAGATGAAAAAGTTGCTTCCCAAAATCGTTTTTGAAGACCAGCATCTTTTAGTGATTAATAAGCCTTCGGGTTTAGTGGTTAACAGGGCAAAGACAGTCAAGGGCAGGACTTTGCAGGATTGGCTGGAGGAAAGTGTCAAGTGTCAAGTGTCAAGTGTCAAAGATAAGAAAGATAAAGAATTTATAAATCGGACGGGGGTGGTGCATCGGTTGGATAAGGAGACTTCGGGTTTGATGGTCGTTGCTAAAGAGCCAGAGGTTTTTTATAAACTACAAAAACAGTTTAAAGAGAGAACGGTTGTTAAAAAATATTTAGCCTTGGTTCATGGCAAACTACAGCCTAGAGTAGGGGATATTAAAGCGCCGATTAAAAGAAATCCTTTTAATCGCTTCCGTTTTGCTGTCTTTATTGATGGGCGAGCAGCAAAAACTGTTTATAGGGTTTTGGAGTGTTTTTTTAAAGGAAGAGCTAGAGGCCGGAAATATTTTTCCTTGGCAGAAGTGGTTTTGAAAACCGGCCGGACCCACCAGATAAGAGTCCATTTTAGCCATCTTGGTTACCCGATTGTCTCTGATCCTCTTTATGCAGGCCGCAAAACGGCCCGAGCCGACCGCCGCTGGTGTCCGCGGCTTTTCTTGCATGCTTGCTTTTTGGAATTTAGCCATCCGGTTACAAGAAAAAGGCTGAAATTTTCTTGCAAATTACCTGAGAATTTAAAGAAAGCATTGGCAGAAGTTGAAAAATATAAAAAGTTATTATTTAGTATTGCTTATAGGTTTAATTGATTAAAGTGCGAAATTCATGAAATAATAGAGGATAATTTTTTTATATATTTGTTACATATTTGCATGGCAAAAAGAGGAAAAAAGAAATCACCACGTTGGCTTAGGGAACAACGGGCTCAGAAGAAAGTCTTTTTTTTGTTTTGGCTGCGTTTTCTTTTTTTTGCTGGATTATTTTTTCTCCTTGCTTTTTTAAGTTTTATTATCGTTAAGCAGTTTAGAAAAAGGCTTTGGGATGATAAGAATAATTTTAATTTTGCTGTTTTAACAGAAAAAGGAGAAATGTTTGTTATTTCCTGTCATCCTCGACAAGATAAGGTTAATCTTATTTATCTTTCTCCTCAGGCTTATGTTCCTTTAGCTAAAGGCTTTGGCGACTATCCGGTTTCTTCTATTTGGTCTTTGGGAGAGTTAGAGAAATTTGGCGGCGGAGAGTTAGTTAAACTTTCTGCTCAACATCTTTTGGGGGTACCAATTCAAGGTTGGGGAAGGATAGAAAATACTCAAATAAACAAATACTCAAATAAACAAATACTCAAAAACGGAATGAGTAAAAGGGGGCTAATTAGGTTAATTGTTAGGTTGGCTTTTGGCGGGGAGACAAACCTAAGCCGGTTGGATTTGGCAAGGATGTTTTGGAAGATTGCTTTTTTGGATAATTCTAAAATTGATTTCTATTTTTTAGATGAAACAAGAGCCAGTGAGGAAGTAATTTTACCTGATGGTTCTAAAGCCTTTCGGATCCAAAAAGACTTTTTGGATAGGTTGACAGGAGAAGTTTTTAAAGACGAGCTTTTTTTAGAAGAGGGGATTATTTTTGGAGTAGTCAATATTACTGATTATTCTGGTTTGGCTAATCAAGTAGCGAGACTTATTGACAATATTGGCGGAGAAGTAGTTGTTATTGCTGCCACCCAAAAAACTTTTGCTCAAGAGGGAATTTACTGTTGGAACAAGGAAATTTGTCAAAGCTATTCATTAAAGTTATTGGCAGAAGTTCTACACTTAGAGATAATCGAGCAACAGGTGGAAGAAACTAGGGTAGAAGCGCTTGTTGTTTTAGGAGAAGGCTACTGGCGCTTATTTTACAAACGTTAACCTTCATTGTCCATTAATAAAGGTGATTGGTCCAAAGCTTGGGTAGGAAGAAAACTATAGTAGCCTTTTTTCCCACTTTGAGGAGGAAATGAGGGAGTATGCTGGTTTTGTTTGCTTTTTTTAACTTCTTTGATGAAAATTTGCAATTTATTTTCTTCTACTGATTGGATAAATGACTGATATCGATTGCCTCTTTTAATAAAATGGATAAGGCGATAGGCTAAGTCGTCAGGTAGTCTTCCCAGATATTCGTTATTTTTCCCTTTGACAGAAATTGATTTAGGGTTAACGATCAAATCTACCGGTTCGCCAATCTCCAAACTGGCTAGTTTTTCTTCGTCTGTTAGTCTGACTAGGGAAGCAGTTTTTGTTTTCCCTGGTTCTTCCAGAAAAAGAGAGTTGGTATTTAGAGGATTTTTACTGGTGTCTCTTTTTTTGACTCTTTTTAGTCTGGCTAGATTTCTTTTAGCAATTGGATTATATTTATCAAGGAACAAAACCTGACGGTAAGTTTTTTTTGCTTGAGAAATTTGGTTTAAGTTAAGGTAAGACTTGGCAAGACGCAATAAGGCATGTAAACTTTTAGGATTTTCTTTAAGAATTTCAAGATTCAGTTTTTTTGCTTTAGCCCATTGGCCATTTAAAGCTTTTTTGATTGCCTGCTCGGCAAGTAAGGCAGTATCAGACATTCTTCTTTACAAAATAACGATTGGGTGATGATTTGTCAATATGGTAAAATGAAAAACCAGAGTTTTAGATATTTAGAGTGTTAGAGTTTTAGTTTTTATCTTCCTAATACTCTAAAACTCTCTAACTCTAAGACTCTTAATTTGTGTCTGGTCATTCGCATGCTAAAACTGTAAAGAGAAGAAAAGAGGCAGTTGATGCCCAAAAGGGAAAGATTTTCAGCAAGCTTTCTCGTCTAATTACTGTTGCCGTTCGTGAGGGGGGCGGCTTTGGTAATCCAGAGAAAAATCCTCGACTTGTGGCTGTTTTAGAGAAAGCCAGGCAGGCCAATATGCCAAAGGAGAACATAGACAGGGCGATTTTAAAGGCGGTTGGCGTTGATAGTCAAGAGATGGAAAGGGTTATTTATGAAGGTTTTGGCCCAGAGGGAGTAGCAGTTATTATAGATTGTATCACTGATAATAAAAATAGGACTAGTTCCCAGCTGAAAAGTTCATTTAAGCAAGCAGGGGGTCGTTTGGCAGAACCAGGAGCGGCTGCCCACTTTTTTAAAAAGAGGGGATTAATAAAAGTTAAGAAAGCTGTTGATGTTGAGGAGCAGACATTGTTTCTTATTGACTTAGGCGTTGAGGATATAGAGGAGAGTGGTGGTTTTTTAGATATTTATGTGCCTGCTGATAGGCTTTTTGAGTTCAGGGAGAAAATAGCAAAAGACTTTAAAGTGGAGAAACAACAACAAGTGATGGAAGTGAAAATAAAAGCATCGCTTGGCAATCAGAGTTTGGGGAAATTAAAGAAGCTTATTAAGAGTCTGGAGGAGCGTGATGATGTGGAAAGAGTATTTGTGAATGTGGAGTTTTAATCATGCTTTGGACAAAAAGGGCGCGTTTTATTTTAGTAGCTTTGATTTTATCTTTTGGTCTTTTGGCTACTCAATTTATTAGTTTTTCCTGGCGTTATCAGGCAATTTTTATTTTAGGATTTCTTTCTTTCAGCTTATCAACTTGGGTTCTTTCTGAAGAATTGTCTGGCATTCAATGGTTTAGTTGTTTAATTTTGCCTTGTTTTTACACAATTTCAGTTGCCCTTTTTTATTTTTTACTGCCGGAAAATTTTTTAACACGGGTATTGATTTTGATTGCTTTTGCTGTAGGGATGTATGCGATTTTATTAACTGAGAATATTTTTACTATTGCCTCTAGTCGGAACATCCAACTTCTGCGTGCCGCTCAAGCAGTTGCTTTTTTAATGACATTGATTACTGTTTTTTTTCTTTATGATACTATTTTTTCTTTTAAACTAGAGGCTTGGTTTAACTTTTTGCTGGTCTTTTTTGTTTCTTTACCTTTGTTTTTACAGTCAATTTGGAATATTAATTTAAAAAAAAAGATAGACAAAGAAGATTTATGGGAAGTTTTATCATTGAGCTTTTTGTCTGGGGAAATTGCTCTTGTGATTAGTTTTTGGCCTTTGTCTATTTTTCTTGCCTCTCTTTTTTTAGTTACCTTTTTTTATATTGTTGTTGGTCTTTTTCAGCATTATCTTGGTGGGCGATTGTTTAAAAAAACTGTTCGTGAATATATTCAAGTGGCAATTTTAGTTTTAGTTATTACTTTTTTGATGGCGAGTTGGGGAGGAGGATAATACAAATTTTCAATTTTCAATTTTCAATTTTCGAAAAATTTAGTCGTTTGGAAAGGGGAATAGGGAAGAGAGGAAACCTTCAATAATTTTCACAAAATTATAGGATATTTTTCACGCCTTAGCAATTTATTTTCAAGAGTGCTAAATTATAGGATATTTTTATAGAGGAAAAACTTCAAAAAATATTAATAACTTTGTATTTTTTTCGGTTTGTGTTTTGATATACTTTGATATGCTTATTTTCTACTTTTACTCAGTTGACAAGCCCCATTTTGTATATTTTTAATATGCAGCTTGTGGAAAAACCGTTTAAGAGAAGAGGTTTTATCTTTTTTCTAGGAGAAGCTGTCTTGCCATAACGTAAGAGAAACAATCTTTGCAAGCTATTTAAGAAGCACGTTTTTCTTTGGAAGGTTGTGATGGGGAGATGCTAGTCTCCTCTTTTAAGGTAGAGGACTTGACAGGCTTTTTCTAACTGAGTATAATCACTCTTACACTCAGTCAATGAGAAATTCAAAGGACTCCCCTTTCAAAAATGAAGTTTGCTTAAGCCAATTTAAAATATTAAAAAATGAATAAAAAAACAATTTTGAAAAAAAGTTTTGATTATTACAATGATAAAGATTAAATTACCCCATTTTGACGACTTTCTTTTGTATTTAAAAACTCAAAATTATTCTGATGAGACAGTTTATAATTATGAGAGGGATTTACAGGTGTTTGCGGGGTTTTTGGAGCAGTCCTCTATCCCCTTTAAAGGTTTGGATAAGAGAGGAGTGGCTGAATATAAGGCTTATCTTATCTCACAAGACAGGCAAACTGCTATTAAAGAAGATAGAGCTGAGACTCGTCTTTCTTCCCGTAGCCTAAACCGGATGTTGTCAGCTTTGCGCTCTTTTTTACGTTTCTTAATAGAAATGGATTATAAATCACCGCTGGCGCCGGACAATATCAAGTTGGTAAAAACGGAGAAAAAGAAAGCTAAAGTAGCAGAGCTGGAAGAGCTAATCAGGCTAATTGAAGCGCCTTCTGTTTTGGAGCAAGATGCGAGAGTTGGCTTGAGAAATCGGGCGATTTTGGAGCTTTTGTTTTCTACTGGAATGAGAATTTCTGAACTTTGTAGGTTGGATAGAAAAGACATAGATAGAACTGGCCGGATTTTTATTGTGGGAAAAGGAAAAAAAGAGAGATTTGTTTATTTGACCCCCAGAGCAAGGCAGCATTTGGAAAGATATTTGCTAATAAGAGAAGATAGCTGTCCGGCTCTTTTTATTCCTTACAGTGGACCTAATGTTGGTTTGCTTAAAAAAAGGATTTCTACCAATTACATTCAAGCAAAAATAAAAAAATATCGGGAGAAATTAAAAATGAATATTCCTGTTTCCGCTCACTCGCTGCGGCATGGCTTTGCCACTTATCTAGCGGAAAAAGGAGCCAATCCAGCGGCTATTCAGCTTCTTTTGGGACATGAGTCCTTGGATACAACAACAAGATACGTTCATGCTTCGGACCGTTTTGCTCAAAAAACTCATCAAAAATATCATCCACTGGCGGAATTAAGCAAAAGATGAGATGGATTTCTATAATGGGGAGATAAAAAGCTTTGGAAATTGGCGCTAAAGAGCTGTAACAGAGGTAGGAATGAAGAAAAAATTAAAATTTAACGGAATCCCGCTCCCGGCGTAACCGGGACCGGGATAATTTGGAATTTAGCTTAATGTGATACAAAGCAATTCCAGTGGCAACAGAAACATTCAATGATTTGTGCTTACCGTACATTGGTATATGAACAATCGCTTTAGCGGTCTTTAAGGCATCTTTTGAGACTCCAGTGAGTTCATTACCTACAATCAAAGCGACTGGGAGTTTGTATTTTACTTTAGTGAAGATAATAGATTTTGCTGTTTGTTCGAGGGCAATAATTTCTGTATTTGCTGGCAGGCCTTTGATTGTTTCTTTAATGCTCCAATAATGTTTCCAGCTGACTTGTTTTTCTGTTCCTAAGGCAGTTTTGGCAAGTTTTGGATTTAAGATTGGCTTTCTTTTGTCTTGGGGGCTTTTGGGGATCAAGATTCCTGTAGGGCCAACTAAAAAAATTTTTTTAACTTGGACAGCTTCACTGGCTCTAAAAATCGCTCCTACATTATAGAGACTGCGGATGTTGTCTAATATAAGATACACACTATTTTTGTCTGATTTATTTGGCATTTTCTTAGTTTTTAGAGATAATTTTATTGCCTCTTCCCCACTCTTTTAGTGATGTATAGCGCCATTAGAATTTGACTTTACCTTGTCATCCTGAACTTGCTATTATGCCCTGCCGTAGCTTTAGCAAAGGAGGGATTCACTGACCTTACCCCACTTTCTTCTTAAATAACCCATTAGACAAGAAAACCTCCCT
>CAYPXO010000031.1:0-11842 GCA_964414895.1 uncultured Pseudomonadales bacterium | reverse complement strand
TAGCAGATTCCAGTCCCGAGCTGTCCTGCGGGACTCAAACCTACCAACAAATATGCCAAAACCTCTCTTTTTTATTTTGAGCGAGTGGATGCTGAACGACTATCTTGCTAAAACTTTTAAAATCTGTTACCTTAAAATTGTGGAGTTTACTTCTTTTCAATATAAAATTTTGAGCAATTTTTGTAACGATATTGCCAAAGGTTTATTTTTAACTGTTGCTGCCAACCAAACATTTGTCAGTGGTGTCAATCCTCTTATAAAAATCACTACCTCTATCCTTGGTACTGTTTTCTCTTTACTTTTTCTTTACTTTGCTTTATTATTTGGAAAGGAGGTAAAAAAATGAACGGTGAACAAATCCTAACTGCTATCAATACTACTTATATTGCTGCTGGTATAGTCTTAATCCTCATTGCCTTAGCCTACATTGCCACTAAAGTCTCCTCACCAAGAAAAGCAAGAAGATAAATCGTTCCGCACCCACTCGCTCTATATACTTCCTTTCAACCTACTCTAACAAGGTTGCGATCGCAACACGGTTAGAGTAGATAACTTTTTCTTACCTTAAATTTCAAAGAGCTTCTTACTTCCTAGCACGTACTACTTACTACCTACAACCATCTTTAGCTTTACTCAGCCGGGCAGAAGATAAAGACGCAGTCAAAATCTCTCTGCCCGAATGGCTAAAGCCAATTTACCCGTCTAAATTTGCAGGCGATATAGCCTGAAATTTTGTCGGGAAATAAAAAAGAGCCGTCTCGACGCTGGCTCTTTTTACCTGCGTCTTTCTCGCCCTCCGAAGCATCAGGCTGCGAACACGGCTAAATAGCCGAGTAAGCAAGCATGAAGCGTAGGAGGGATCAAACTTTTAAATCCTTCTACCTTTCTTAACCAAAACTAATCCCGTTACTCCTAAAGCGAAAATGCTCGCTATTGCCACTGGATCGGCTCCAGTAGCTGGTAATTGCTCAACATTCTGAATACAAACACCGCTAGTATCCGAATCAACCATACCTTCTGCTTTAGCCTCCACCCAGTTGGTCACACAAACCAAGCTCTTGTCCTCGGGCAAACTCTCTTTACTAACAACTTTTGCCTTAACCTTAAACTCTTTTGTCTCCCCGGCTTTTAAGCCATCAATTACAAACTCAAAAGTCCTTTCATCACTGTTCCAGTTAGTCCCTTCCGGGCCGGAGACAAAGTCCAAATAATTAGGCAAAACATCTTTTATCTTGACATCTTCAAGATCAGTATTGCCAGTATTCTTGACTACAATCTTAAAAGTAATCTCCTCTTCGGGGTTAAGCTTGCTGTCACTGGGACCAAGGTTATCAACAAAATTACCGCTGGCAGGATCTTTAACCAGTTTATCTACTAAAATTTCTTTCTCCACGCAAGGCCCACCATAAAAATAACCGCCACAAGTACTATCGGCCCAGACCATTCTTGTCGTGGCGCTCAAAGAAGCCAATACTATTAATAGTGATAGAAAAACTATTTTAAAAACGTTCATCTTAATTTTTCTTTCCTTGTCATTCCCTCTTTTTCCGTCATTCCGGACTTGATCCGGAATCTATAGGAACAACTTGTTTGAATAGATCCTGAAACAAGTTCAGGATGACAAAGACTCTATTTAAAAAAGCCTAGCTTTTCTAGGCTCTTTGTTTATTTGGTTCGCATTGTAACACAAATAAACAACTTTGTCAAATTATATGACCTTTTAGTTTAAAAATTATATGCTGGCTCTGCTATAATCGTTAACCTTTGCAGTCTTGTTCCCGGCGGCCAGCAAGTTTGCAAAACTAGCCTTTCTCCCTCACTGTTTCCTAGCAGAGAAACTTCTTCCGGTTCAACTACTTTCTTTTCCGTAACTTGATAAACATAACGCCAACCATTATAAAAAATATCTATCTCATCGCCTTTTTCCAGTTTGTTTAAAGGATAAAAAACACTATTAACTGTTTGGTTAAGACTCAAAGAAAGGTCTGTTGAGTGGCCAAAGATAAAAATAGTTCCTTTTTGCCCAGGAAAAACACTACCCAAACCGTGAGCGACCCCCTCTTTTAAAACACTTTCATGCTCTTCCTCATTGTTCAAATCAATGTTGGCAAAAATTTCGCTATTTATTTTCACTTTAGGAATCACCAAACCAAAATCTCGATCAATGGGAGACAAAATCTGAACAGTGTCTTTGTTGGCGGCATAAGCCAACTTGAAAGAAAGCTTTTTTAA
The DNA here is from genome assembly GCA_964414895.1 of uncultured Pseudomonadales bacterium. Lineage (GTDB taxonomy): Bacteria > Patescibacteriota > Microgenomatia > UBA1400 > CAYNMC01 > CAYPXO01. The sequence goes on along the minus strand of CAYPXO010000031.1, from coordinate 9,610 downwards.
ATCGGACGGGTCCAAAACAAAATGGATCTTTTTTATCTTATCCAACCGATAGTTAAATTCAAAAGAAATCGCTGGCCAGAAAGACAAAAGAACCACAGAAATAGCAAAAGAAAAAAGCCACAAGCCAAATAAGCGCAGCTTTAATCTAGGCCATCTAAGGCGTGGCTTCGGTTTGGCAAGAAAGTTAATAGTCCTTTTCATAAAAAAATCCTAAGTCAGATAACTCAAACACTTAGGATAAACAAATTAAAACCTATAGGATATTTTATCAGAAAACTCTAAGAAGTCAAGCTAGGAGCTTCTTTATCGCCTCTCTCAAATTACTAAACTGCTCCGGCCCTATAACAGTAGTATAACCCAAGGCTTTCGCTTGCTTGATCCTTTTTTCTAAAAAAGAAACTTTGCGGATTTCTCCAAGCAAGCCAATCTCTCCAAAAGCGACCGATTTTTTCGGTAAAACTTTGTTTTTATACGAAGAAACAATTGCCAAACAAATACCGAAATCTACAGCCGGCTCTGCTAGCTTTAAACCACCGGTAACACTCAAAAAAATGTCTTTATTATATAAAGACATATTAGTCTTTTTTTGCAAAACTGCACACAAAATTTGTAGCCTTTTGGGGTCAATTCCAGAGGCAACCCGACGAGGTACCGGTAGCTGCGTAGGGACCACCAAAGCTTGAATTTCCACCACCATTGGTCTAACCCCTTGCATCGTCACCACCTTACAAGCCCCACTCCTCTGGTAACTGGCAACTGGCTTCTGACAACTGTCAATAAAAATCTCTCCCGGATTCCTCACTTCCTCCATTCCTTTATCGCTCATGGAAAAAATTCCCACCTCATCTACCGACCCAAAACGATTTTTAACCGCTCGCAGAATACGAAATTGATAATCTTTATCCCCTTCCAAATACAAAACCGTATCCACTAAATGCTCCAAAATTTTTGGCCCAGCAATGCTCCCCTCCTTGGTTACATGCCCTATTAAAAACACAGATATATTATTTTTTTTAGCAAATTCAAGCAAAATATTTGCACATTCTCTAACCTGTCCGACACTGCCTGCCATCCCGCTCAAACGCTCTGTCCAAAGAGTCTGAATGGAATCAATTACTAGCAGTTTAGCTCGTGGCTTTTGGCGTGTGGCATTTTCCACTACCGATTCTACATTTGTTTCGGGAAGTAAATAGAAACTGTTGCCAGCTGCCAGCTGCCAGCTGCCAGTTTTTTTAACTTCTTTCTTCTTACTGGTTGCTGGTTGCTGGTTGCTGGAAACTAACCTTTCCACTCTCAATTTCACCTGTCCCGGCGATTCCTCACCACAAACATACAAAATAGTATTTAGGGTTGAGTGTTTAGTATTTAGAGATTTTTGAAATTTGAAATTTGAAATTTGAAATTGTTTGGGATTTGGGATTTGGGATTTGGTGCTTCCCACTTTTAACGCTAATTGCGTTAAAAGTGTCGACTTTCCCATTCCCGGCTCACCAGCCAGCAAAACAACACTACCAGGAACAATCCCTGCCTGGCCGGCAGGCAGGCCTCCTCCCAAAACTCTATCTAATTCACTAATTCCAGTTTTTATCCGGGAAAGCCTAAGAGACTTAACCTGATCAAGCCGAAGAAGTTTGGCTGAAGAATTCTTTAAACCTTTAAACTTCTTAACCTTTAAACTTCTCGTTGAGACTACTGTCTCAACAAGACTATTCCACTCACCACAGCCTGGACACTGCCCAGCCCATTTCGGGCTCTCAAAACCACAATTCTGACAGATAAAGACAGATCGATTTCTCAGAGTTTTAGAATTTTAGTTAGTCAGAGCTTTAGCCTAATCGTCTAAAACTCTCTAACTCTAAAACTCTATCTTAATCTTCATTAACGCTTTTTAAATATTCTTCCAGTTCTTTCTCCACCTTCTCCCAATTGCCTTTTTCTTCCCTAATGGCTTTAAAGACCAAACGGAAATCTATTAAAATGGTTTCACTGGTAACGATTAATCGCTGACGCATAATTAAAAGCTAAAAGCTTAAAGTGAAAAGCGAAAAAATACAACTTAAAACTTAAAAGTTTTTAGCTTTACGCTATAGTTTTGACTTTTGACTTTTGAGTTTTGCGCTTCTATTTACTTATATCCTACCGGCTTTTTTGCCAATACCAGCCCCAAAGCAATCCGTCGTTGCTCTAAATCAATATTCTCTATAAAAACATCAACCTTTTTACCCACCTTCATCTCATAACCAACAGGAACTTTAGAAATATGAATAAGACCTTCTACTCCTGGTTCCAAAGCAACAAAAGCCCCAAAAGCAACCAGTTTAGTCACTGTTCCTCTAAACTTCTTATCGGCTGGATATTTTTTCGCCAAGTCTGTCCAAGGATCTGTTTTAAGCTGCTTGACAGAAAGGTTCAAACGACTAGAATTTTTATCTATACCTAAAACCTTAACCTTAACCGTTTCCCCAATTTTATAAAGCTCATTTAAATTGCCCACCTTTTCCCAAGAAATCTCAGAAATATGAACCAAGCCTTCCAAAAATAAATCTTTGGTCCTGGAATCCTCCTTTTTACCTTTTACAGATTTGGCTTTTTCTTGTTCTACCTTATCAACTCGTTTCTTTTCTTCTCCCTCAATGTTTACTCTAACAAAAATCCCAAAAGGCATAATTCCAGATACCATGCCTTGTAAAACATCACCGGCTTTTACCTTCTTTAAAGCTTCTTCTTGAGCTGCCAGAGCCTTGGCTTCAGAAACTGCTTTCTCGGAAAAAATCAACCGGTTCTTGGTCCTATCAACCTCAATAACTTTAACTTTAAAAAGTTTATTATAGAGTTTTTCCAGCTTGCCCAACCATTTTCTGCCAAATTGAGAAACAGGAACAAAACCATAAACATCCATCACTCTGGCTATCATTCCTCCTCTATTTATATCCAAGCCACGCACTTCTATTTCTTCTTCAGTTTCTAAATACTTATCAAATAAATTCCATTTATAATCCTCGGCTGCCTGACGCAAAGAAAGGAGAATTTGTCCTCGTTCGTTTTCCGGCATTCCGACAATAACTTTAATCTTATCACCTACCTTAAGAGTAGAAACAAAGTCCTTAACTCTTTCCAATTCTTTTCCTAAAATAACTCCCTCTGTTTTCGCTCCAATATCAATTAATAGCTTCTTTTTCCCAATGTCATTGATAACTCCTTCAATCGCTTCTCCCTTCTTAAGACCATAAAGTTTATAGCCTGTCTGGGCCAGCAATTCCTCCATTGTCTGAGGTTCAGAAGATTTCTTTAGTTTAGAAGTTTTTGAAGCCTTTGAAGTCTTCTTTGCTCTCTTAACTTCAGTGCTCTCAGTGGATTTCAGTTTTTTCAGTGCTACTGGTTTTCCATCCGATTTTTTATCCTTACTTCTATTTTTAGCTTTACTCTTACTTTTTGATTCTGACCCTTTGGATCCCATTTTTTAATTTCATTTCCCTCCTTTTCTAAAAGATAAAAAGATTATACTCTAAAAAGGGCTTATTGGCAATCCTGAGGACAATTACATTTATTTTCCCCCAAACCACAAATACCATCGCCGCACTTGGCACAAATCATCGCTCCACGACAAGGCTGACAAAAACCAAATGGTCCAGGATCTCTAGCACAACTGATTGATTCTAAACCTGGACAACAATTTGGATTGCCGGGATAAATACCATAAGATTCGCCCTCCTCAATACAGCCTAAAGGAGCTGATGGAGAAGGACTAGGTGAAGGAGAAGGAGACGGAGACGGACTTGGTGAAGGTGAAAGCGATGGTGATGGACTGGGACTTGATGAGGGGCTCGGTGACGGAGAAGGAAGAATGACGGTATAATTTCCTAAATTACCAGGAGGAGTACTCAAATCATCATCGGCATTATTCTTAAGAAAAACTTTACTAAAAGGCTGAGTCATTTCAATCTCCTTCTTTCCAGCCTGTTGGCCAGCCCGAAGATGGATTCTGGCAATAGTTGTTTGCTGGGCAATGTCATAACCACCAACCAATTTATTAATCGCCGACAAATTAATAAGGTAATTATCATCTTCCAAAACAACTTCATTGATTAAATACTCCCAACCATCGTTCTCCATTAAATCAGTATTTTCTTTAAGTTGAATTCCCTCTTTGCTATCAATCTCATCCTCAATAGTAAAAACTCCTTGAGGAAGAGCAAGTTGAAATTGCACAGCGCAAATATCTTTTTCTTGGCCTTCTCTGCTTTCAAGCAAAACATCAACATAAAAATCAGAGTTCACTGTTACTGTTTTATTTTTCGGGGAAAGAGATAAAATAACTTCACCCTCAGAAACAACAAAGCTCTCCGGTTCCTCGAAATTTAAGGGTTTTTCTTGCAACAATTTCAAAAAGCAAATAAGAACAAAAACCATAAAAAATAGTCCCAATAGAAAAATCAACAAATTAGAGTCTTGCCTTTTTCTTATTATCTTTTTTTTAGTTTTTTTTGTCTGTTTTTTCATAAATTAGTCAAAGCCAAACTAATATCATGAAGTTCAAATAAACCATTAGCGTCAAAATCAAAATAGTCTCCTGGCAAATTATCCAGACTATTACTGAAATTAATATAATAACTTCCTAAAAGATCAACATCATCAATGTCAACATCATTGTCAAAATTATGAACATCACCAGCTAAAAGCCAATCAGAAGAACTAGTCTTATTAACAGTCTTATCTGTCCCTGGCTCTAAAGAAATTCCTTCATAAATTCTTTCTAAATAACCATTTGACTTTAATAAAATCTCGTAATTAGCTTGTTGAGGAAGATCATTAAGAGAGAAACTAAAAGAGTAAAGCTGATCCTCATAATTGGCCAAAACATTGTTTTCTTGGTGAGAATAACCTAAAGAGTTGTTCCTCACAATTACCTTAACCAGGTTCATTGAATTACGATGGTTACTTTCTCCCATTCCTTGAAAATTAAAATTAACTGTTAAGTTTGTTGATCCAGGCGAAGGAGATGGGCTGGGACTTGGCGATGGTGATAGGGAAGGGTTGGGTGTGGGTGAAGGACTAGGGCTTGGTGAAAAGCTGGGAGAAGGCGAGATTGATGGTGAAGGACTAGGAGAAGGTGAAACTGAAGGGTTGGAACTGGGTAAAAGGCTTGGTGAAGGTGAAGGATCTATTGACGGGCTGGGGCTTAGTGACGGAGATGGTGAAAGCGGCGGCCAGGGTGATGGCGAAAAAGGCAAAGAAGGACAAGAGCTATTATAAGAAGGATTCAGAGTAAGATAAATATCTCCTGGAGAAGGTTCTAAATAACCAATACCAATAGTATTCATGTCAGCATCCATCAAAAGATTGTAATGATCCTGACTCATCTGTTCTATTTTTTCCAAAATGTCGTATGCTGAAGGGTTTTCCCCCAGAGTTCCATAAGTGAAAAAAACAACTTCTCCTACTCCTTGATGAAAATAACCAGGAGAAGAAACTTCTGTCCATTCATCGGCTCTTTCCCATGGGCCACGCTCATAACCCTGGCAGCCTTCCTCATGTTCCATATTGTGCTGCCCTATATCTGCCCACCACTGAGACAACCACCAAGATATTTCTCCTAAAGGATGGTCACACCAAACCAAAGGATCACGACTAAATTCGTTCTGGCGCCGATAATTAATTTCCTCAAACAACTCCTGCTCTTTGCTGTTCGCCTCGCCGTTAGCATAAATAAGACAGTCTTCACCAGCCACAAGATGTTGAAAAAGAGCTTTTTCTTGGTTATTCTTTTTTGACAAATAGAGAAAAATCGCTAATAAAAAACCAAAAAAAAGGAAAAAAATTATTAAGAAGGGTTTCAAAGACTTTTTTATCAATTTGAAAACTCTCAATTAGTAATGGTTTTACTCTATAATAAAATTAATAGGAAGGTCAAGAACAAAAATCCCGGCCGTGACCTATCTTCGCAGCCCCTTGCGGGACGACTATTGTCAGCGCTACCGCCTTTTACGACTCTGTTCGGAATGGATAGAGGTAGTTCGACGGCGCTCAAACGACCGGGAAAACAAATTTTATAATGAGTTAACAAAAAATGCAATTATATATTATCTAAAATCTAGTCGGGTAAATCTTCACAACTTATTTTTTTGACCGATTAGTACCAGTAAGCTAAATCCGTTACCGAACTTACACTCCTGGTCTATCAACCTGGTAGTCTACCAGGGGTCTTTCCCTCACGCTCCGCGCGAGAAAATCCCAAATCTCAAATTACAAATCTCAAACAATCCTCAATGTTCAAAAATCATAAATTCTAAAGTTTTTAAGTTTTAGAAATTGGAATTTTGAATTTGCCTGCCACGAACCGAATGGTTCTAGGGTTTGGAATTTGGTGCTTTGATTTTGGAATTTCCTTGTGCGAAGCACAAGGTTCGATACCTTATCTTGGGAACGGCTTCCCGCTTGAGATGCTTTCAGCGGTTATCCGAAACCAATGTAGCTACCCAGCGCTGCTCCTGACGGAACAACTGGCACACTAGGGATTGGCTCATCCAGGTCCTCTCGTACTGTGGACAACTTCCCTCAAGTATCTAACGCTTACACCGGATAGAGACCGAACTGTCTTACGACGTTCTGAACCCAGCTCACGTAGGATTTTAATGGGCGAACAGACCAACCCTTGGGAGCTTCTTCACCCCCAGGATATCCTGAGCCGACCATGTGTTCTCTATTATTTCTAATAGCATGGACTATATCATCACCCAACAAACTTTCAGGCGATATTTATCCGTCAAGATTTCAGGCGATATAGCCTGAAATATAGTCGGACAAGCCTGAAATTTTGGCGGGGTCTGGCGTATAATAACAGTTAAAACTTTATATAAACTGCTATTTTGTCCGATAACAATCGAACTCAGTCTCTACGGGGTCTCGCTATGCGAGACTTCCCACGGGATTGCCCGTCGCTGCTCCGCAGCGGAAATCCCAAATTCCAAATCTTAAATTCCAAACAATATTAAAACCTTAAACTCAAAATTCTAAACAAAAGAATGTTTTGAATATTGAAATTTTGATATTTAAATTTTTTTGGAAATTGTAAATTGAAAATTGGTGCTTCCGTTGCGAAGCAACGGCTTGGGTTTCCCCGTTATTAGCCAGATTTTTCAATCCGCTTTACAGCGGAAAGCGACATTCTCTTTGTGAGTTTATCGAGGTAGCGAACCGGGCCGTCGCTATGGACGCTTGGGCCCGACTACTCTGTTATCCCCGGCGTAGCTTTTATCCGATAAGCCCCGTCTTTTCCACAAAAGATCGGGGGATCACTAAGACCGACTTTCGTCCCTGCTCGACCTGTATGTCTCACAGTTAAGCAGCCTTTATGCCTTTGCACGACTACTGCGATTTCCATCCGCAGCTAGGCTACCTTTGTGCGTTTGCGGTATCCTTTAGCAAACAACCGCCCCAGTTAAACTGCCCACCAGACACTGTCCCTTTTCCACTTTTGGCGGAAATTAGGTTAGCTTTCCACTTTTCAACGAGAGGTATTTCACTGTTGCTCGAAAGCTCCCTCCTATTCTAAACAATCAAAAAATGAAAAGCAGTGCCAAGCTGCAGTAAAGCTGCACGGGGTCTTTTTGTCCTGGTGTAAGTAGGCCGCATCTTCACAGCCATTTCAATTTCGCCGGGTCTGTCCTCAAGACAGTTTTCAGGTCGTTACACCTTTCATGCACGTCGGAACTTACCCGACAAGGAACTTCGCTACCATCGAACAGTTATAGTTACTGCTGCCACTCCCCGGAGCTTAGACCGCAAGCTCAACCCTGTACCGAATGGTACGGGGATCACCCACAGTCTTTAACTTACCGACGTCGGGCAGGTTTCAGCCCGTATATTTAGGGTTTCTCCCTTAGCACGGACCTGTGTTTTTGTTAAACAGTCGCCTGAAAGACTTTTGTTGCAACCTCGCGCTCCGCGCGAAAGATAATAGGATTTTAGGTAAGACTAATCACTATTTCCTAATATCCTTTGTGCGAAGCACAAGGCAGGACATCTTCCAAAGTTACGTCCAGCTTTTTTGCCGAGTTCCTTAAGGACAGTTCTCCCGCTCGCCTTGGTCTACTCGACCAACCCACCTGTGTCGGTTTGCGGTACGGTTTCTAAGTGATCTATCTGCGACGCTTTTCTTGGCATCTTAAAGTGCTTAAATTGTCCGACGTTACGTCGGACTTTTTGCGGATCTTGACGTCGTTTCGACGGATTTACCTGTCAAAACTGCTTTAATCAGCCAACACAGCAACTTCAACGCCATGCTTAAGACTTCACGATGCGTCCCGCCCCAGCTAAAAGCGATCACTTAAAAGTGTAGGAATATCAACCTACTGTCCATCGCCTACTCCGCCAGCTGGCGGATTCGGCTTAGGACCGACTAACCCGACCTCGACGAACGTTGGGTCGGAAACCTTGGGTTTTCGGCGGTCCGGATTCTCACCGGACTCTCGCTACTCATTCCGGCATTCTCACTTGATATTGCTCCAATCCGATTTTCATCGGACCTTCAACCGCCATATCAACGCTCCCCTACCGCCTCGCGCTCCGCGCGAAAGATAATAGGATTTTAGGTAAGACTAATTACTATTTCCTAATATCCTTTGTGCGAAGCACAAGGCTCCTATCTTCGGTGTTTTATTTATCTCCGCTAAATCTTCGGCGCCGTATTCCGTCGACCAGTGAGCTGTTACGCTTTCTTTCAAGGATGGCTGCTTCTAAGCCGACCTCCTGGCTGTTTAAGGAATGCCGACTTCCTTTCCAACTTAATAAAAACTTAGAAACCTTAGATGAGGATCTGGGTTGTTTCCCTCTAGGCAACGAAACTTAGCTCTCATTGCCTCACTCCTAAAGGTAAAAACAGGGTATTCGGAGTTTGCTTGATCACGCATAAATGCGAGACCATGCAGTGCTCTACCCCCCTGACTATCCTTTAAGGCTGCACCCAAATGCATTTCGGGGAGAACCAGCTATCGCCGAGCTCGATTGGCATATTACCTCTAACCTCAAGTCATCTCATGCTTTTGCAACAGCAACGAGTTCGGGCCTCCCCCCGCATTTCTGCGGGACTCACCCTGCTCAAGGTTAGCTCGCTCGGTTTCGGGTCCTCCGATAACTACTAAAGACGCTCTTTTAAAACTTGCTTTCGCTACGGCTCCGATACAAAGTATCTTAACCTAAATGCAGTCAATCGAAGACTCGCCGGATCATTCTTCAATAGGCACGACATTACCCGTTCTCCGAACGGGAAACTCCAAATCACAAATTCCAAACAACAAACAATATCTAATTTTCAAAATCCAAAATTACAAACATAAAAAATATTGTTTGAAAATTGGGATTTAGAATTTTGAATTTGTTTGGGATTTGGTGCTTGGTGCTTGAAATTTCCTGTTCGAAGAACAGGCTCTGTCTGTTTGTTAGCAGACAATTTCAGGTTCTATTTCACTGGGTGTCTCACCCTTCTTTTCACCTTTCCCTCACGGTACTCGTTCACTATCGGTCATCACAGGTATTTAGCCTTGGAGCGTGGTCGCCCCAGATTCGCCCCGGAGTTTGCCGTCTCCTGGGTTACTTAGGAATCTCCTAGAGG
>CAYPXO010000030.1:0-12474 GCA_964414895.1 uncultured Pseudomonadales bacterium | reverse complement strand
AATGTGTCACTCCTGACGGCAGGGAGTTTACCCAGGGCAAAGAAGGCTGGACAGAATTCAAAGGCGGGTAAATGGTCACTTGAGGCTGGAAAGCCCCACAGAAGTCAACACAGGGCGTTACTCTTGGCGAATTAGCAATCTGTAGTAAATGAATTTTCAGGAGTTTGTTGAATTCGTTTTTTAGCTGCCTGGACATATTTTTTCTTTTTTTCTATACCGATCCATTTTCGGTTCAGTTTTTTCGCTACGACAGCAGTTGTTCCGCTTCCAAGGAATGGGTCTAGAACAAGATCATTAGGATTAGAGGAGGCTATAATAATTCTTTTTAGCATCTCTTCTGGTTTTTGGGTGGGATGTAGTGCTTTTCCGTCCTTATCTCTTAGTCTTTCTGTTCCTTGAACTAGGGGCATATCCCAAACATCTCTCATTTGCTTTGTCTCTCCGTTTTTTTTCCTCTTTGGGTTAATCTCTTTTAGCTTTTCGTAATTAAAAATCCAATTCTTTCCTTTTACAGCCCAGACAACAAACTCGGTTGAGTGTGTGAAGACCCTGCGAGTCATATTGGGCATGGCATTTGTTTTTCGCCAAGTAATAATGTTGTTTATCTTGAAATCTAATGCCTTGAGGCTCATCAAGACTTCCCCAAGATTGTGATAAGAGCAGGAGATATAAATTGACCCGTTTTTTTTGAGGACTCTTTTGCAAGCTTTAATCCATGAATGTGTAAATCTGAGATATTTCCCCTCGGGCATTTTGTCCCAGTCTTCGTTTATCATATACCAATCTCCCCCTGTTTGATTGTTTTCCCACTTGAGACCATTTCCAGAGAGGTTATAAGGAGGATCAGCAAATATTAATTGGACTGTATTTCTATCTATTTCTTTGTTTAAGATTTCTATACAGTCTCCTTGATAGATGTGGTTAATTTTCATGGGCATTTTAACTCAACTGTCGTTGCCATGCGTCTATGACGGCATCGAACTGATTAATCCAGTGTTGAGAATTTTGTTCCAGTAAATCTTCGCTAAAGAAAGCTTGAAATAGACCTTGATAATGAGAATGTTGAAGTAAATTTCCTTTACTAAAATTCTTCTTGGCGATCATTAATATTTTTATAAATTGTTTGGTTGTAAGAGGAATTATTTTTTGCTTTTTTCCTTCGTATTCATATTTAATTGCATTCCAGAAGTAGTTAAGGGTATCCCTGTGAATATGCGGAGCAACAAATAAGCAATAGTTGACTTCTTCCTCCGATTTATTCTCAAAGTTTCTGAAGTGCCTCATTACTGGTTGCGCTTCACTGATCCATTGTTGCCTGCCTCTCTGGTTAGTAACTTCTACAACGAGATTAAAGCTTTTGTAGTAACATTCGATATCAGATATTTTAGGTCTGAACCCTGTCGGTATGCCGTCATCTCCTAGTTTATAGCTCGGTTTTATTTCCTCGGCATCATTAAGAACCATCAAAGATAGAGATATAAACCACTCTAAATCAAGTGACGGACGAGTAGTTACAATTTGGATTGGTTTGCTTGATATGGCATTTGAAATCCCATCTACAAACTCATCTAGTTTTTCGTGTTTATATTTATATCTAGTGAGTCTTTTGATTTTTAAGTCGTTATAAGCGTCTTCTAGAAGAGTAATTTGCTTGCTTAATTTTGAAACATCCTGAGTTTCTTCAAGTTCATCTAGTAGTTTGTCGATGTCCCTTGTTTCAGAGAATTCTTTAGAGAGGCTTTGAATATCTCTTATCAGTTCTTCTTTGATTTTAAGCAGATCTTCTAGGTTCTCCCAAGGTAGCTCTGGCAGGCTTAGATCGCCTAGATAGTTTAAATAATCATCATAACTTTCAAATTCTTTTGCGCTTGCGTCGTCAATAGATAACAATTTATTAATTTTCAGTAGAGAGCTTGGAGCTAAATCAATGTAATTGTCGCCGCCTCTCAGGTAGACAAACTCTGTGATCCTAAAATATCTTAGAGAGGAGTCCATGTAATCTAGAAGATTATTCCATTTTGTGAGATCTGTGCTTCCAAAGATCTCTTTTATTTTTTTCTTGATATAAATTTGCTGAAACTCTTTTCTTTCTTTACCTGAAAGTTCCCGTAATTTTTTCCTAAAGGCAATAAGTTTGTCAACTGTTGAATCTAGGTTTTGGAAGTTTTTTAAGGTGACACCAAATAAGGCAAACTCTTTTTTGGAGATTCCAACAGGCTTGTTGTTTTCCTTAGCCCATTTTTCGTTTGTTTTCTGGATGAGGTGGAGCATTCCAACGAAGGGCTTGAGATTAAAATCCGAGTAACCGCCTTCAATAGGGTTAGGGTATTGCCATTTTAGTAATAATCGCAAGAATAAATCACTATCGCTTATTTCATCTTCAAGCCATTTTTTAGCAGGATCAGTTAATCTAACATTCCCCTTAGATTTTGCTGCAACCGTAAGCCCGTATCTATTAAGGACTCCAGCTGCGGTTCTTCCTCTTGCTGCTGCATCAACTCGCCTGTTTCGATAAATTTCAATTATTTTGTTTAGAGCCTCTTCAGAAACATCTTCGTCTTCGTTGTAAACCTCTTCGATTAAAGTTCTATCTTGGAGCGTGTTCTTTGTTGGTTGATATAAATGGTGTTTAATTTGTAGTCTAAAAAATTCTTCTTGATGTTCTTCATCGAAGGGTTTGCCTTCGAGTTTTTGCATTTGAACTAAAAAACCCTTGATTCTATCAGGGTTTCTAACAGTTGTGTTTATGCTCCAAGTTTGTGCCATAGTTCTATTTTACCTCACAGTAGAATAATCTTTCAGTATGACCGTTTGTATCACTTTTGCCTGCAGTGAAGGCTTTATGTTTTTGTTCAAAGATTTCTACCCTGCCTTTTTGAGATAGTATATTAACCAGTTCATCATCACTAATTTTGGCATTTGAGCGCCCATGTTTTGAAGAGCCTGTATTGTTATAAGAAACGATTATGTGTCTAGCTTTGGCTTTCTTAATTAAATCCTTAAAAACTTCAGAAGCAGATTTAGAGCAGTATTTACTTTTAATATGTTTTCGGCTCATTTTCCTAGCTTTGCCGTATACTTTTGGTTTTTTCCACCCAACTAGGTTTTCCAGTACATGGTAGGTGTCGCTATATTGTCGAGAGTTATAAGGAGGGTCTATGTAAAGTATGTCGCATTCAATTTTTTCTATTAGTGAATTGGCGTCTTCATTAAATATCTCGTTTTTTAAATTAGTTCCGTGGTTGGGAACTTGGGGAATTAGTAAATCTAATGGGTTTGTCATGTACATTTTTTGTCTAAAGGCATCGTAATGCCCAACAGTGTTAGCCACTTTGTCAGCCGCATAAATTAATGAAGTAATTAGAGCGTATTTCTCTTTTTGATTTTTAGTGACTTTGTCGATATTTTCTCTTATTAAACCAATTTTTTTAGCATTCTCTAGACTGAAGTATTTTCCTCCAAAGTGTTTAGAGAAATAATTTTCTCCATTGGTTTGTAAACTATTTAGGTGATTTATTTTTTCTTCCAGATCGTTCTCGTCTATTTGACTTTTATCTGAACCTAGAAAAGCACTTAAGGGAACATAATTACTAATCAAAAGATCATTACTGATTATTTTTACATTGGGTTTATTAAAATGTTGTCCTACAACTCCTGTTCCAGCGAAAATATCACAGAAGGTTTGATAGTTTGGGCAGACTTTATTTACAACACTCTCAATAAAAGCTAAGAGTTTTTGTTTGCTGCCAAGAAAGCGGCGGTTACTGAGATTGAAATATTTTTTAGACATAAAGCTAAATAAGTAACTCTCGTTAACTTTGTGGTTGTTGCTAGTCATTTGCATGGTTGCTTCTGATTAATCCGACAAAAATACCCCTGATTTCTAGTTCTTTAGGTTTTAAAGTGGGATAGTCTTTATTTCTGGGTTCAAGGAAAATTTTCCTTCCCCGTTTTTTATAAACTTTCAGCGTTGCGCCTTTTTCGGTTATTGCCACAACGACATCCCCACTTTCAGCTGTCATTTGGTGTCTGATTAGCACAATGTCGTTATTGAGTATTCCCATGTCGAACATGCTGTCTCCAGCGACTCTTAAAGCGTAGTGGGGGGAGCGAGTATCGAGATTAATGTTTTGGGGAATTTCTATATCTTCTGGGTCTTCAATAGGTTCTATTGGCTCGCCAGCAGATATAGTGCCAAGAAGAGAAACAGTATTGGCTTTAGAAGTGGGAGTTATTCCCCTCGTTTTGTAGGCATCTTTTTTTAAATAACCTTTTTTCTTAAGTTCTTTAATAAAATACTGCGCAGTGCTTAGGTTCTTTGTTTTTAGGAAACTTGCCAGTTCACGAAGAGATGGAGAATACCCTTTTTCTCTAATGAAAGAAGTGATAAAGTCTAAGACCTTTTTTTGTTTTTCAGTTAAAGGCTTGACGGACTTGGGCATACTATGATAAATTTATGATAAAATTACAGTGTTGTCAAGTAGGACACAAATTCAAGCATAAAAAAACAATGATAGATTTAGATGAGGCTCAAATAAATATTAATTGTCCCAAATGTGGGTTTGCAAATTCTGTAACGCTAGGAGATGTTAGAGTGCAAAAAGTTATTGTATGTAGAGGTTGTAAGGCTAACATACAATTGGTAGATAAAAATGCAAGCCTTGATAAAGCAAAAAAAGAGATAGACGATAGTATTAAAAGCCTGAAAAAATCTCTTAAAAAAACTAAATTAACAATCAAAATATGAATGATAAATATCTCCAGACAATAAGATCTAAATTGCAGGAAAATTATCAGCTTGTAGAACGAGCTACTTGGGACGCTTTTCAATCGGAGTTAAGATTGTTTTTTCAATTTCTTGAAAATACTTACATTGTGAAGTCTATCCTGGACGAATTAAGAACTGTATCGGTTGATGTTGGGGCATGGCAAGCCTTAGTAAATAAAGAAAGGTCTTTTAGGTTGCCTGATGGCTACGATTATAAGCAGAGGGCTGCGTTGTGCTTAGCAATTTTAGAAAAAATTAAAAATGATAGTAATCAATATGCCGTTACTCAAATGTTCTCATTAATATCATCTTCATCAAGGGTTGCTGATCATGTCAATTCATTCATTACGAATGTTCTAAGACCGTTTTATAGCTATATTGATAGCCGCATTGACACAGGTAATTTACCACTTTATCTGGTTAGAAGATTCAAACACAGAACAGAATGGTTTCAAGCAGAGCCTCTGATAGACGAATACAAAAGAGATACAAAACATGGCGAGGCAAAATTAGACAAACACTTGCGTAAATTTTTATTTGATCAGGGGATAGATTACCCCTTTTCTACACCGCTTTCGTCCTCTGGAAGGGTGGATATTTGTGCAAATTTAGACAAAGACGACTATTTTGTTATTGAAGTTAAAATTTTTGACGCCAAGACTTATGAGAAAGGCTACATAAGAAAAGGGTTCGTTCAAGCAATTAAATACACGGAGGATTACAACAAAGATATAGGTTTTCTTGTAATCTTTAATGTCTCAGACAAGAGAATAGAATTTGACTTTAAGGAAGAAGGGTTGGTAAGAGCTAATAATAGAACTGTCTTTTTTGTGGTTGTCAATCTGAAAAATCCACCGCTTCCAGCCTCAAAGCAAAGAAAGCTAGACAGTTATATCATTTCTGAAGATTATCTCAAAGAAGGGTTGAAATAAAACTTTTTTATGAAGCAAGAACACAAAGAATTTGATGAGAAACACCAAGAATTAATTAATTCATTTGTCGGCCTTTGTCTGACTGATAAGAGTTTTTTGAATGTTTGGGATCTTACTAAAACTCACCTATCAATGGGTAGTAGTATTTCTCATCTGCCAGGTGGTCAAAAACTAACAAAGGCTGGTCAAGATTTGGTAAAAGACCTTGGGGGTAAAATTGAGTCCTGCGTCGATTTAATGTTAAAGGATAAGACGATTCTTAAACCTAAAAAGGATAAGAAAGGGTTGTTTTTCAGATTAACTTTAATGGATTTGCTTGATACTTATGCTGATTTGATAAAAGATCATGGGTTACCAATAGTTCCAGACGAAAGGTTGTTTTCTGCTCTAGGCGATTCTAATTTCCAAAAGTATAAAAAATATATTTTTTCTAAAGCCCAAGTTTTTAAGATCAGAATTTTTTTGGCTAACTTCCACCCTACTTTTAAGGCAAGTTCTATCAAATTGTCTCAGGATTTATTCCTAGAGAAAGTTGATGTTAGCTATTTTCATTCAAATAAAAACTTTATTGATACTCTTGGCGTTAGTAGTGAAGCTGCCTTAGTGGTTGAACTAAATACAAAAAGGTTTGGGAATATAGGCAACTGGGGGAAAGGCGGCAGCATCGCCTTTAATAATTTTCAATATCCAAGAGAAAGAATTGAGGGAATAATAGAAAAAGCTCTGACAGCCTTCAGGCTTCTGAGTGAGGGTGACGTAGGTGTGCTCTTGATACAATACGAACCACCCGATCCATTTTCTCGCCGAATGAACTTACCTGTTCCTGGTGACTATCAAATAACAACGCGGGGTTTACAATATAAGTTTGGCGATTCGGATTTGACTCAATTTCTGAAAATTATTAAGGGTTTGAACTTGCTCGATCAGAATCCAGAAACCAGAGTATGCGTTTCTAGATTTAATAAATCATTTATTAGAAACGACCCGACGGATCAATTAATTGATTTAGTTATTGCCATGGAGTCTGTAACGTCTTCAGAAAGAGACAGTCTTACTTATAAAGTGTCTACGCAGATAGCTAGATTATTAATAAATGATAGTAATCTTGAAGCAAGAATTAAGAAAAGAAAAGAACTGCAAGAGAAAGTTACAAAAATTTATAAAATTAGGAGTAAGTTGGTTCATCGCGGTAAGGTCAAAGCGAAAGATCTGAAACCATTCGGAGATCCTAGTAAGGCAGTTTATGAAACTAGGAAGATAGTGAGAAAAGTAAATCTGGTTCTTATTGATCTACTTTCTTCTGATAAGTTAGAAAATATTATCAATAAGCTTGTTTTCTCTTAAGATGGGGGTTCTAATTTGAAGTAAAATAGTAAAAGATGAAAATTGATATAAAAAAGTTTTTAACCTCTAGTCTAGTTGATGCAGTTAAGAAACTCGGCGTTCTTGGCACGATTTCTTATGTTGGTGCAGCAGCAATTTTTACTGTTCTTATTTTTGTAAATTTCAGTGCTGAGCCGCTTAAAGCTGGGGTCCTCCTGGGCATCGGACTGATTTTATTGATTTACTCTGGCGCCATTTATCTTTCTGAAAGCAAGCAGGAGGCCACAAAAATCAAGGAGGCTTTAGGGGTGTTGCGCGAGGTATACAACCGAATGGCAGAACAAATATCGACAGCAGACAAAGACAAAACGGTTTCAATTACTATGACAATTGATAATTTACCCGATAAAATTGCAGAAGTAATAAAGAAGAGCTCAGAAACAGAAAAACTATGAATACAGATCTTAAAACTGATTTAGAAAGATTTTTGAAACAGCATCTTGACCCGATCAACAAGAAAATGATTGAGCAAGAAAAAGAAAGGCATAAACGTTTCCTCGAGCTACATTCTGAAAAGTTCGAAAAGCTTGAAGAACGGCACGATAGTTATATTTCACAACTAATTACGCTTGAAGGGGTAATTCTTGGCGCCACAATTATCTTTACAAATGCCCAACAAATAACTATTTGGCTCGTTATGGCAGTTTGTTTGATTTTGGTCAGCCTGATCTTTGGAATATGGAGAAAGAAGATCTCGATTGAAGCTAATTATCAGACTCACGAGTGGAACTATTATCAGGAATTAAAAAGCCACTGGTGGACACGAGAGCTTTGGAAGGACAATTCTGTAAAAACTGAGAAGGAGGTAATGGAACCACACTTGAAGGAACGAGATGGCGCTTACAAGAAGAAGTTTGAATATAAATTACTTAAATTTTTAAGGTTAAACGCCGATAGAATAGAAACAATCTTTATCGTCAGTTTTCTTTTCTCGCTCTTTTTGTTGATCTTACATCTTATTTTCAAAACTCCAGTTCTTTTGAATCCACCCGTATCTAACTAAGCACTGATGTGCAGAAACTTATTCACTTCTTTGTTCGTAAATTCTGGGTATTCAAGCTCAGTTGCCCAGTCTATTCGTCCGAAATCATACCATTGTTCGAGCATCCTATAGGACCTAGCGGATGAGATGTTTTCCGAACTTTATTTATTTTGATTTGTAAAATCTATGAAGTTTGGTATAATATGTGCACAATTGAAAATTAAAAGCATTGACGGGGAGAATGGGCCCCTGAGCTAGAAGGGCAAAAGGTTTCACACCTAGTAGTCTTTCTCGGCAGAAGTCCGTTATCATACTTCATTCCGATGTCACCCACAGGGGATCAACAGAGTCGGACAGCGAGCCTTAAAGCAGTAATGTTTTAAGGGAAGCAAGGTGGCACCGCCTAGAAGAAGGCCCTTGTAAGTTTCTAAGAGTAATTTCTTGGGGACTAACAAGGGCTTTTTTATTTTTAATTAATTGAAAGGAGAAAAATGACAATAGAGAAAGAAAAAAATTATGTCGAAGAGAAAGGAACCCCTCGGTTCTCTGTGGAGGATCAGGGGTTAGTTTGGCTGTCCAGAAGTAATTGAGAACTCTCCTTATGTTTATAGACTTGATGAAGTTGGAACTGAAGATGTTCTTTTAGTCGGTGGAAAAGCTGCAAACCTTGGCTTACTAAAAAGAGTCGGTTTACCTATTCCTGAGGGCTTTTGTGTTACGACTGACGCATATGATTTTTTCATAGACAATGGAATTCTACCGCGAGATTTGGTTAGACAAATTGAAGCAGCTAGAGACTTATTAGGTGGGGAGGTTGCCATAAGAAGTTCTGCTACTTGTGAAGATGGCGATGTTTTGAGTATGGCAGGTGTGTTTCAATCTTATTACGTGAGTGAGCAAGATGATATTCGAGAAGTCATTGAGAAAATTTATTTACAGGCGCAATCAGAGGAGGTAAGGGATTTTGTTAGCTTGCATGGAATTGGTGAGCAAGAAATAAAAATGGGATTGGTGGTTCAAAAACTTATTGAGCCACAATTAGCTGGAGTTGTTTACACTGGAATTAACAATGGCAGATTGTTAATTCAGTATGTAGATGGTTTTGGAGCTGTCTTAGTTGATGGAGAGACTCATGGTAGTGCTGCCTTATTAGATAAAGAGAGCGGGAGAGTTGTGGAGTCGACTAATTATGAGTTGAGACCTTTACCTCAAGATGCAATAACCAGAATAATAAATTACTCTCAAATAATTGAGAGGGTATTTGAAGGAAAACCCCAAGATATAGAATTTGCCTATCGAGATGGAGAAGTTTTTATTCTGCAAGCGAGGAGATTAACTACAGAATTAGGCAGGGTGGATTTGAAGGAAACTAGTGAAGAGACACTTAAGGCAACAAAACAAAAGTTAGCACAACTTATTGATAGGGAAAAAGAGGAACTGGGAACAGAAAGAGTAATTTTCAGCGATGCCAACTTTAGTGAATTACTTCCTCGACCCACAGAAATGGATTTTGGCATTTTTGCTTATATCTTTACTGGAAGTGATGGGATTCCTGGTGCAATCCAATTAGGAAGAATAGAGATGGGATATCCTCTTGGAGATGAATCAGTGGGATTTATGTATTACATAGGAGGTAGACCTTATTTTAGCATTGCAAGAGATGCAGCCACATTTTATGCAGGCTTTCCTGATACTAGGGAAGAATACTTTGCGAGTCTAGTGGGTGAGTACCTAAATGCAATACAAGCGGATCCATCTAAAGGCGCATATCCAGAAATGGGTCTCTATCTTCAAGATCCAACATTAGAAGATTTGCAAGAGCGGTATGGTGATAAAGGTTCGAGATACTATAAGGTTTACCAAAATTTTTTAGAAAGAATGGGTTATGCAGCTGACGAGTTCATTGGCCAATTTCAAGAAAGAGAATCTCTTCAAATGAGGACATTTATCGATGAGCTGAAAGGTATTAGTTTAGACAATTTATCAAATACAGAATTGGTAGACTATAGTTTTCGGATACTAGAACATCTAAGGACAGTTTCTTGTGTTAATTTTGTTAAAGCCGCAAGGCTTGGTTTTTATTATTCTCAAAGACTTCATTCAGAAATAAGAAAGAGGTTGGCTTTATCAGATGATGAAACAGAGCAATTGTTTGGTAGGTTAAGCCAGGGTTTAGATGGGAGTGCAATTACTGAAGTTAATATCCGAATTTCAGAATTTAATTCTCGAGAAGAGGCTTTAGATTTTGCGCATGAATATGTGGGCCATTTCAGTACTGGTGAAATGCTTGAAGTTAGGCACCTAAGACTTAAGGACAGTCCTTCGGCTCTTGAGGCTTATGTAGACGGAATTCGCCAGTCTGGGAATTATAGAGAGGCATTCGAAAAACAGAAAAGAGAAAGAATGGAGGCCCAACAACTTGTGTTGGAAAGATTGCCAAATGAAGAACGAGCTGAAATGGAAGGGGTTATATATTCTGCTCAAACTTACATGGCACTCAGAGAAACCGTTAAATATCTTTTTGCTAAGGAGTATTCGCTTCTAAGAGACGCATTAGAGTTATTGGAAAGCAGGTTGGGATTAGAGAAAGGTAGTATTTACCATATTTATCCAAGAGAGCTTCCCAAGTTAGCGAATGACCCTTATTCAATGGTTCATATATTACGTTCTCGTAGGCAAGCTTTTGTAAATTACACCGACCTTGATTTACCCCAAGTAATAAGAGAATCTGATGTCGAAAATTTAAATTTAGTGTTGGAAACTGATGAAGAATTCACAGAATTAAAAGGAAAATTTTTAGCAGAGGGAAAACAAGTAGAAGGAGTGGTAATTAACTTAGACGAATTCGAGGAATTAAGTGAGGTAGAAATGATTTTCAAGCAATATCAAGGACAAGGGATTCCGATAATTTTGGTGGCAACTCAAATGAATTTAGGACATGACCCGTTTATTGCCTCAGCCTCGGGTTTAATTCTTGAGAATGCAGGGATAGTATCACATGGAGCTCAGAGAGCAAGAGAATTAGGAAAAGGGGCCATAGGAGGTATAAAGTCAAAATATCTTAAAACTGGTATGAGGATACATTTTGACCCAGTAGAAAGGTTGATTAGAAAGGCAGAAGAAAATGAAGAAAATTAAATTTATTCGCCATAGTAAACCAGCAAGTCCCTATACAGACCATACAAAGCTGTCATTTAATCAGATTTGTGATTTAGCTACTGATAAATTTACACCCGACATACACCCCGATGGTTTAAGGTTAATTTCAGAAAAAATTACCTCTAAAGAACTAAAAAAGCTTGACTTGATACTTTGTAGTGATTCTAAAAGAACAATAAAAACAGCCGAGCTAATTCAGTCGTTAAGTAAAAAAACGTTGGAGATAAGGAAAAGTGAGAATTTGGCAGAGATTTTTTTCGACCCCTCTCTTCTTACAACTAAAGGAAAGTTTTTGCGTAACGGGTTTATAGAAATAAGAAAGTCATTGTTTGAAGGGATGAAGAAAGGAATAGGTGCAGACTCATTGGATAGAACACTAAGAAGAGCGGAATCATTAGAAAGTGAGTTAAGGAAACTTCCCTATAAAAACATTCTTTGCGTTTCGCACAGTTTTTATATGAGAGTTTTGCGTCTTTATTTCTTGGAGAACTTAAAAAAAAGTCAGGAAATTAGTGTAAACAAACTTATGAATACAATTGACCATTATTATCTTGAAGGATTTGAAATTTATTTATGACAAAAAGTTAAAAATTTATTGACTTCTTTATTTGTAAACTCTGGATATTCAAGGTAAGTTGCCCAGTCTATTCGTCTAAAAACACGGAGCAGAATTGAAAATTCACCGCTCCTTATTGCCCGACAACAGCTTGTTAGATTTTTGACTTCACCCAGTTTAATACTTTTTCACAATCTTCTTTATTCGGATGACCATGCCTAATAAACCACATTCCCTGACCATAACAAGTAATGTAGTCGTTTTCTAAGCTTATTTTCTTCTCTTTGAGAATAGTCTTCACTCCTTTTATTGCGTCTTTATCTGATTGCCCTCTACCAAACCAAGTCAAAAACACATAAATCTTTGTGTCTTCCCGTATTGATGTTTTTTCTATTTGATTTAGCCATTTTTGTAAATTTTTATGTACGACACCTCCATAGACACCAGAACATAAAATTATAGATGTATACTTTTTCAGGTCATTTATTTGGTTTTGATTAATTACTAATAATTCTGCAGCACTATTATTGGCTACATAGTTGCATACCTTAAAGGTATTCCCCTTACTTTTTGGACATACAAGTAATAAACTCATTTGTATTCTCCCTGTTGTTTGGCAGATTCATTACTATTATAACAAGTTCTAACATTTTCTATTATCCTGAGCCAGTTACTCCTTTCTGTAACCTTCTTG
>CAYPXO010000029.1:0-13020 GCA_964414895.1 uncultured Pseudomonadales bacterium | reverse complement strand
AGACAAGGTTCTTAAGCTAAAAGCTGGAATCTTTGTTCTAAGACTCATGACAATCGTATAAAACACAGGATGATTAATTATTTTGAGGATGCTCTTAATAGAGTTATCCAAGGCAAGGATGCTCAAAAAGCTCTTGATCAGGCGGTAACTGGAGTAAGCCAGGTTTTGACTCAATATCAAATAACGGGCTTAGAATAGTTTTATTTTTTATTTTCTTAAAATCAGGATCATCGGGTGACAACTTGACCTTTAAGTCCTTTTGCTGTTGCTGGGGCGAAACAGCCAGCAAGGGATAAGCTTCCTTTGGTTTTTATTGTAGTTGCCGATCTGGTTAATCTTTGTCTATAGGGAAAATTTCTATTGGCAGAGATTCGACTAGCTCTTCAAAGAGGAGCTCACCTCCAATTTTTACCTTGTGTTTTTTGACCCAGCCGGTGTTGATTTCTAAAACCATGTCAACAGGCATTTTTGGCTGAACTCGGGCAATTTTATCACTTGAACTATTTGGTGCTGGAGCAGGAACGTTTTCGCTAATATCAACAACTTTGTTGTTTGCAATCCAGACAAAGTCCAAAGCAAAATTCATTTCTTTCATCCAAAAGTTGGGGATTTGTTTTTCCGGCAGAATAAAAAGCATTCCTTCGTTCTCTGCCAGTTTTTCAACTCCGGATAAACCTTGTTTTCTTTCCTGGTCTGTTCGGGCGATTTTTACCCAGACAAGATCTTTACCAACATAAGCTTTTTTAAGATCGGATTTATCTGATTGCTTAATCTTTGATCGCCAAAAAGTGAAAAGAATAACTACTAGAGCAATGATTATGGAGAAAAAGAAAATTTTTTTGGCAAAACTCATGAAATTAGAGTATAATATAGACAACCTCAATGCACAAAGCAAGACTTTTTAAAAAGCTTCCTAAAAAAGAGATTCAATGTACTGCCTGTCAGCGTTATTGTAGGATTAAAGAAGGAAAAGTTGGTTTTTGCCTTTCCCGAAAAAATGTTGACGGCCAGCTTTACTCTTTGAATTACGGCTTTTCTTCAGGGTTACAGCTGGACCCGATAGAAAAAAAACCGTTTTATCATTTTCACCCAGGAACTTCTGTTTTGTCTATTGGCAGTTGGGGATGCAATTTCCGCTGCAAGCAATGTCAGAATTGGCACTGCTCTTGGGGAGATTTAGCAAAGGCAAAGCTCAAGACTGGAAACTGGAAACTGGAGACTGGAAACGATTACATTTCTCCAGACCAACTGGTTAATCTGGCAATACGGCAAAATTCTCCGGGGATTGCTTTTACCTATAATGAGCCAGTTATCTGGCCGGAATATGTTTATGATGTGGCAAGGCTTGCCAGGCAAAAAGGGCTTTATGCAGTTTTTGTTTCCAATGGCTCTTGGAGTAAAGAGGCTTTAGGTTTTTATGGAAGGGTCCTGGATGCTGCCAATATCGATTTTAAGGGATGGGGAGAGGCCGTTTATACCAAGCAAGGAGCTTTCTGGGGAGGTTTTTTGAGCAATTTAGTTTTGGCTTACAAGAAATATAGGATTCATCTGGAGCTAACTACTTTATTGATCCCCGGAGTTAATGACAAAGAGAAGGATTTAGAGAAAATTGCTGACTTTATTGTCAAGAATTTAGGACCAGAGGTCCCTTGGCACTTGTCTCGTTTTTCCCCGAGCCATGCTCCGAATACGGAGTTTCAGAAAATTCTTCCTACCTCAAAGGAAGCTTTAGAAAAAGCTTATCAGATTGGGAAAGAAGCTGGGCTTTGCTTTGTTTATGTTTGGGCGCCACCTGTAGGAGAAGAAATTGACTTTTTTGGTCTTGGCGACACTTATTGTCCGAAGTGCAAAAAATTGGTTATCAAAAGATCCGGTTGGCAGCCGGAGTTAGTTGGAGTAAAGAAGGACAGAGATAAAGGAGTTTGTAAGTTTTGTGGGGCAGATTTGTATTTAAAATTTTAGTTGAAATTTTCAGTGTCCTCAGAAAATTTCAGTATTTCAGCGTTGTGGGAGTTATATTCAGAATCGAATATGAGGTGAGCAAGACTGAGAACACAGACCCGCCAAATTCTCATGGTGCGCTCACACGATCACCTGCCCGCCAATCGCTTGCGCTCAAGGCGCTGGCAGGCGGGTTAATCGGTATCGCTGCCAGAAATTCAGGCGGGCAAGGAGGGAGGTGAGGAATAAATGGGAGTTTTAACAGGGAAGAAAGTTTTGATGGTGTTGGCGCCAAAGGATTTTAATGATGAGGAGTTTTTCAAAAGCAGGGTTGCTCTTCAGGCAGCCGGTGCTCAGGTTTTGATTGCTTCTCATAAGGTTGAGGAAGCAACAGGAATGGCTGGCGGCAAAGCCAAGGTTGATTTTTATCTAGGGAACGATAAGATAAATAATGAGGATTTTTTAGCAGTTGTTTTTATTGGCGGCTCTGGCAGTAAAACTTACTTTAATAACAGCTTTGCTTTAGATTTAGCTCGCTGGGCAGTAAAGCAGGGCAAAGTAGTTGGGGCGATTTGTATTGCGCCGTCAATTTTGGCTAATGCTGGTCTTTTGCAAGGAAAGAGAGCGACCAGCTTTCCTTCAGAGAAAGAAAATCTAGAGAAAAAGGGAGCAGTTTTTACCGGAGCAAAAGTAGAAACCGACGGGAAGATTGTGACTGCTGCCGGGCCACAAGCAGCCGAGGAGTTTGGCAGAAAATTGGTGAAGGTGTTGGGAAAATAATGAGTTATAAACCCCAAACAATAAGAAATAGAAAGTAGAACTTAGAAGATAGAGAATAGATTTAGAAAATAGAGGATAGAAGATAGATTTCTATTTTCAATTTTCTATCCTCTTTATCAAACTTCAACTTTCTAACTTCTAACTTCTAGGCATTTATTTGGTGCTTGGAATTTGAGACTTTGTTAGAAATTAGAAATTAGAAATTAGAAATTTTTGACAAAGATTGTTAGTCTCAAAAGACTTGTATTCCATAGTGAAAACTTCAAAAAATTGGGTAGGAAGATCGTTCTAGTTACCGGTTGTTTTGATATCTTGCATTTGGCCCACAGGCAGTTTTTGCAAAAGGCCAAAGAGCAAGGTGATGTTTTATTAGTTGGGTTGGAGAGTGATGAGAGAGTGAGTGGCTTGAAGGGAGAAAAAAGGCCGGTTAATCCTTGGCAGAAAAGAGCAGAAAAACTACAGTCTTTAAGACAAGTCGATTTTGTTTTTCCCTTGCCTGGGGATTTAGAGAAAAGAGAAGTTCAGGAAGAAGTGATTAGGCAAATAAGACCAGATGTTTTTGCTGTTTCCAGCCATACGGTTAATCTTAAAAGAAAGAAAGAGATAGTAAAAAAGTACGGGGGAAGGTTAAAGATAGTTTTTCCCCATAAACAGGGAGTTTCGACTACTAAGATTTTAAAAAGGAAACTTGGCGGATTTTTAAAAGCCAGCAGCCAGAATAAACCCAAGGGAAAAGGCCGAGAAAAATTATAAGCCTGTTTATAAAAGGATTTTGCCAGCCTCCGGCAATCGCCAAATAAGAAAAACTGAGATAAGGAATGGCAAGCAAAGTGTAGCGGATATTTTTTTGCCAGTCTTTGTTTACCAGGGCAAAGGGGATAATCCAGGCCGAATATTGGATTCCCCAACCAGCGGTGAAAATATAGACAATAAGAATAAAAAGCTGGGCTCCTTTTAAAAGAGCCAGTTTTTTTTTGATGGAAAAGACAAATCCTGTCAAAAGAGCAAGACTGAGAATAAGAGCTCTTTTTTTCGAGTAAAAAGAAATTAGAGAGTTTAGCGGCAGGATTTTTGAGGAAAGATGAAAAAGAGCGGTTATTCCCCAGTGGCCGGCAGCGCCGGTCGGGTGAAAAAGAGCCGCTTTGAAAATACGGGAGAAACTAGAGAAAACAAAGAGTTTATAAAGGGAAGCAAAAAGGAAGATTGTTAGGAAAAAGGTTGAGAAATAGATGAGTTTTTTCTTAAGACTTTTTATTTTTAATAAAACCAAAGGCAGAAACATAATTGACCAGGATTTAGTCATAATAGAGAAAGCCATAAGAAGACCAGCAATTCCTTTACTCCAGGGGTGGTCCCTTGCTGGCTGCTTCCTTAGCCCATTTTTTAAATGGTAAATACTTAAAATAAAGAAATAAATCAGGGCAATGTCTGCCTGGCCATGAAAAACAACAGCCCAGAATAAAACCGGGTTAGTTAAAAAAAGGAGCTTGGCAAGTTTAATTTTGTTTTTTTCAACTCCTTGTTTTTTTAAGAACTTTCCTATCAAAGAAGCAGTCAGGAAAAAAATAGGGATAAGGACAGTTTTAACTAAAAAAGAAAAAGTTAGAAAAGGCAGTTTATCTGAAACAAACCAAAAAAGAGCATAAGGATAAATAGTAAAAGGAAGAAAAGGATAAGTGCCGTGGGTGGCATCAAGCCAATAAATGTCAATTTTGTGCCACAGGCAATAGCCAACTGAGGAAAAAAGAGCAACATCATTGACCTCACCTTTGAGAAAAAAGGCAACCAAAAGATAAAAAACAAAAAGAAAAAGCTTTATTTTGCCAAAGTGCTTTTTGAGGATTTTTTTAAAAAAGGCTTTCTTTTGAAAAAGAAGAGTGAAAAGATAGAAAAAAAGAATTGCCGAAAAACCGATGATAGCAATTGCCAAATATTGAGAGAACACTTTAGCTAGATTTTACCACTTCACCAGCCTTGTTTTTTTCCAGAGGTTAAGCTAGACTTGATTTGAAATGACAGAGATAAGTGAAGGACTTCTTTTGGAAGTTTCAGACCAGGAATTAAAATGGCAGGAAGAAAACGAGGAAATGGCTAAAGTTTGGAACAGATTTTCTTTTCTTCTTTTACAAGAAAAACCCCAAGAATCAGCCGAAGGAAAAAGCTTGAGAGCAGAAATAGACAGTTTTGGTAAAGAATTTCTACAAGGCTTCAGGACAATAAGGGGAATTTTTGAACAAGGAACTGGCGAAGAAGGTCTAGGAGGAATTAAATTTGAGGCCTGCCAATTAAGGGCTCATAGCTGGAACCATGTAAAAAAGGATGTCGTTGTTTTGATGAAAATGTTACCCGGTTTTTTAAAAGAGCACCCGGGAGAATACTCTTTTGACCAGATTAAGGCACTCTTGTGGGGAATGTTACTCCATGATATGGGCTATTTGATGACTCCAGAAGAAAAAGAGGATTTTAGCTGGGGAGGAGAACTTTCTTTTGTTCATGTTGATAAAGGAGTGGAAAGGGCAGAAAAGATACTTGGAGCTTTGGAAGTGAATTTAGAAGGAAGAGAAGATTGGTTGGAATTGGTAAGGGATGCGATTAGAATTACCGATTCTGATAGAGAAGGAGAGAATGTTAGAGGGCTTATAAAAGAAAGATGGTTGGCAAAAGGAAAGACAGATGGGGAAACGGATGGTTTATTGGCCTTTTTGGAGCTTAGCTGGGCAGCGGACTTGCTTTCCTATTTTACCGACCCTTTAGATATTCCCTGGGAAGTTCAGGATCTTTACTGGGAGTTTCAGGCAAGAGTAAAAAAGGGCGATGTTGCCGATAAAGTTTTGGAGAGAAATATAGATAAAATTGCTCAAGCAAGAGGAGCGATTAGAGAAGAGATAATGGATGATTATGAAAATGGCAGACTGACAATTTTTGAAGTGAAGTCTCCCGGCATGATGGATGTTTATGAATTTGTGGCCAGTAATTTTTTGCCCTCAATGAGAGAGGGAGTAATGGATCCTTTTTTGGCTTATTCTCAAACTTGGTTTGGCACAGGCTCTAACAAATTGGAAGAAAACTTTGACAGAAACATTGAGAGAATAGAAGTTTTAAGAGAGATTGAAAAAAGAGAAGGCAAGAAAGATCCTTATTGTTTTTGCGAAGGTGCTTTTACCGGTTCGAATTTGCAAGAATGGATAAGAAGGTTAAAAAATAAAGGAATTGGTCTAGAGACTAGCCTATCGTCAGAGGCAGAAGGTTTAGTTGCTAGGCAAGTAGAACCACAAAAGGTAGAGGAAGCAAAGAAAAACTTAAAAGAACTTTTGGAAAACAGTGAAAAAAGTGAGTTTTGGAACAAGGTTGACATGAGAGTTTTGGGCCTCACGGAAACAAAACATGCTTTTGAACGCTTAGTCACTCCAGAGATAAGAGGTGTTTTGGCACTGATTGCTCCGGAAAAAAGAGAAGAAGCCTTGGCTGAACTCTTAGGTCTTTTTTTGGAGAAAAACAAAGGACCAGGCGGTTGTGTAAGATATGATATGCGCTTGTCCCCGGGGGCCTATGAAGGGATTTTAAAGCCGGAGCAGATTTTTGGAGCTTTTAACAAAGCTAATAGCCAAAGCGAAGACAGAAAATTAAGATTTGTTTGGGCTATAAGAAGGGACAGAGGTGAATTGACAAAAAGGTTAGTGGATGAACTGAGGGAGTATAAGGAGGATGAAAGGTATGGTTTGGAAGGCGTTGATTTTGCCAGCAAAGAGACAGATGAGAAAGAAACTCAAATTGGCACTTCCGAAGATGAAAATTACCAGAATTTAATGGAGTTAATAAAGGCTGGTCTTTTGGTTTCTTTGCCGGTTGCCCAGATTTTCCCCGGCACTCTAAAACCAGAAAAAGAGCATAAAATAGCAGAAATAGCAGAAAGGAGCATAGAGCAGGCCTTGGCTTTAATAGAAGCTGCCGGCGAGAAAGAGGTTCGCTTGATCGGCTTACAGTTTTTATATCTCTATCCTGGGCTGGTTAGCAGGATAATAGAGCTTGATGTTCCGGTAGTGGCCTCTCTTTCTTGTGACGAAGGGGTTTTAGGAAAAGATTACTGGGAAAAAAATGACCATCCTGTTAAATTACTTTTTAATAAAATTGAAAAAATGTATCTGGGAACGGCCAATTTTTCCCCATCAGCTATTGCAATAGAGGCTTTAAAAGCGCTTTTAACGGTAAATCCACAAGCAGATAAAAAGGAGTTGCTGGCAGGAGTAGAAAAGATTTTTTCTTGAAAAATTGAGAGCTTATCTTAAATTTCCCCTAACAAAAACACTGCCGGTTTTCTTTTGAGAAAATATTCTCATTTGATGCTGGCTGATGCTTTGGTAGTGGAAACAGCTTTTAACAAATAAAACCAGCATTGTCAAATTTGCACCACGGCCGCAGGCTCAAAATGACAGTTTCTACACACCAACGATATCTTGATTTCTTTTGCTTTTCTTGTAGAATAAGTATATAAAGATAGCATTAAAATTAAAAAAATATGAATTTTAATAGCCTTTATCCTAAAAAATATATTCAGAGAGAAATTGAAGAGAGGGTTTTTCAATTCCTCAAAGACAGAGAAGTTATTGTTATTCGTGGCCCAAGACAGAGTGGCAAGACTACCCTACTTATCAAAATTGGGAGATACTTAAGGAGAAAATACGGCAAAGAAAGAGTTGTTTTTGTTAATTTTGAAGACGAATTGGAAAAATCAAAATTTGAGGAGGACCCAAAAGACTATCTTAGCTTTTATCTTAGGGAGGGAAAAAGAGTTTTTTTCTTGCTTGACGAAGTCCAATATCTTAAAAATGGGGGAAAGATTTTAAAACTACTTTTTGACTCTTATTCTCAGGTTAAATTTGTTGTTTCTGGCTCCTCCACTTTAGATATTTCTGATCTGGGATCTTTCTTGGTGGGAAGAGCGGTTTTCTTTGAACTTTTTCCTTTTTCTTTTTCTGAAATTTTAGAAGCTAAAAACAAAAAGCTTTATTTAGAATATAAAGCAAAGAGATTTAACCCCAAAAATCCTAAAAAAGTTGATTCTGTTCATTTGGATAAACTAAATCAAGTTTTAAAAGAGTATCTTATTTTTGGGGGTTATCCAAGAGTAGTTTTAGAGAAAGATAGAGAAAAGAAAAAAATCCTTTTGAAAAATATTTTCAATACTTATGTAGAGAAAGATATTGTTAAACTTTATGGCTTGAAATACAAAGAAAAAGCCTTAGCAACCTTGAAATATTTAAGTGCCACTGTTGGCAGTTTGGTTAATTTTAATGATCTTTCTCAAACTACAGGATTGTATTTTCGAGAAGTCAAAGAGATTCTTAGTATTTTTCAGGAAACTTACATTATAGGGAAGGTTTTGCCTTATCGTAAGAATTTGGTTACTGAGCTAAAGAAAAACCCGAAATTTTATTTTTTTGATTCGGGTTTGAGAAATATTCTTGCTGATAAATTTAATTTTTCTTCTGAAGAGCAAGGGAGGCTTTTAGAGAATTATTTGTTTTTAGTTTATAAAGATAAAAAGCTTTCCTTTTGGCGGACAACCGCCAAAGCAGAAGTCGATTTTGTTCTAAAAGACAAACAAATTCCTATTGAGGTAAAGGTTAGACCAAAAGTCAGTCGTTCTTTTTTGAGTTTTTTTCAAGCCTATAAGCCGCAGTTTGCTGTTTTAGCTAACTGGGAAGAGGCAGATATTTTAAGAAGGAAAAAAACAAGAATATTTATTACTCCATTATCCTTGATTTAAATAAAAAAGACTGTCAAATTTCACCACAGCCGTGGGTTCAATCGGTTCGGAATACAAGGAAAAATCAACATTTTGTGGATATTAGCCAGTTTTTCAACAGTTTAAAGTATCTTTTCATTTTTTGGTATTCTTTTTTAGTAATGCGTCTTGTTTCTATGCTCTTGTCATTTTTTATTCTTGCCCAATAACTAAAAGAAGGCTTTTTCTGCCTTGTTATATTTAATAAGCCTGTTCTCTCTTCTTTTTTAAAAATAGAAATCAGTTTATTAGAAAAAAGATGATATTCTAAAGAAGGAAGTGATTTTAAGATTTTAGATAGTGGTTTTTTTAGAAGGAGAGGTTTTGGCTTAGGCATATTTCTAGTTTTTTTGTTTTTCTTATTAAATTTTAGCATAAGAGAGGAATTTAGGGAGAAGATTGGGTTTTGAACCTAGCGTGGCGGTGGCACGCCTTACCACTTTTCGGTGGCAATCTTCTCCAAACCGCTTATTCAGTTTTAAGGCTTGTTAATCAGCTTTTGTGGGTGGAATTGTTTGTTCAGCGAGGACCTTTCCTCGGCGATCCCTTATTTGTCTGGTAGTACCTTCTTCATCGAAGGTGCTTTCGATAGAGCCGATGGGCTGTCCAGTTAAAGGATCGAACAATTCATAGGGTTCTAAGGGGTAAGGAGGGCCAAAGCCTCCTCCAAAACCACCGAATCCACCCGGATGTCCAGCTGGCATTGTTTTGCCTTTCCTTTTCTAACAGGTGTTACCTGTGGCCTTGCTGGCAAGCCCGATTTGTTGACTGCAAATCAAACCTGCCGGCTTCCGCCCAATGCGGCTGGGATGGCTTGAGAAAGTTTTCTTCCTTCAAGAACTGATAAAGACTTTGGATGACCGCCAAAGCTTCCTTTTCCTTTTGCCTCCTTTGTTAACCTCGTGAGAGGTTGTGGCTGCTAGACCTTTTTTTTGGCCTAGTCAGTTTTTTTTGTTTCGGATCGGCTAAAAAGATGAGGAAACTTCTTTGATCTTCCAGGTCTTTGTCAGTCTCTTGGGAGAATCCTTTCCCAAGAATCTGCTGGGATGTATTTATAGCTCAACCTCTCCGCCATTGGAGAGGAGAACTAACTTCTTAAAGTGCTAAAAACTGAATGATTTTTGTTTGGGAAAAACTTTTTTTATTTTCAGGCGCCTTTGCCTGATAAAAAAGAATTTCTGTGGAGGATAGTATTACTTCTTCTTCTTCTTCTTCTTGTCAATGAAGAATGGGTGTGTAGGGAAAGAGTTTTTGTTTTTTTAGTTTCTGACTTGTGTTAGAATTAGAATTGTATGAGTTTGACAAAAAAGCAATTAAGAAAGAAATATAAAAAGGAGCTTCGGAAAATTACTACTAAAATTGTTGAGAATTATAAACCAGAAAAAATTATTCTTTTTGGCTCTTTGGCTAATGGTAATCTCAGAAGAAATAGTGATATTGACCTTTTGATTGTTAAAAAAACCAAAGAAAGATATTGGGACAGAGTAAAGAAGGTAGTTCATAGCTGCCTTGACGATACTTGGTTCCCGGTAGATTTTTTTGTAGTTACTCCAGAGGAGCTTAAAAAAGGCCAAAAAGAGAATAGATTTTTTCTAACAGAAGAGATTCTACCTAAAGGAAGAATTATTTATGAGGCCAAATCCTAGATATCCTCAAGACATAAAAGCTTGGTTTGGGAAAGCAAAGGACGATTTTCGTTGGGGAAAATATGATTTAAAGGGCGGTTTTTATAGTCAGGCATGTTTGGCTGCTCAACAAACAATAGAGAAAGTTTTAAAAGCTTTTCTTCTCTCCAATAATATTCTTGTCAGGAAAACTCATAATTTAAACATTCTTCTTAGAAAATGTATTAAATTTGACAAGAGTTTGGCTAGGTTTAGAGATGAGTGTCGAATAATTGATAGGTATTATTTTGAAAGTCGCTACCCTGATTTTGGACCGACTGGTGAGTATGGTAGAGAACAGGCACAGGAAGCTTTGAAAACAGCGAGAGAAATTTTGGACAATATTGAGGGGAAGATTAAAAAGCAATTGTAAATTGTCAAATTTCACCACAGCCGTGGCCAGAAAACAGCATTTGCCTTCTTGTGGTTAGAATTCTAATATTTCCTTTGCCTTTTTTAGAAATTCTTTGGCTCCTTTTATTGCCCTTAAAGCGCCATTTTTGGAGAAAATACTTTGATAATCAGCTGCTTCCCGAAGGCCAATTGCTTCTTCAAAATATTCAATGAACTTGGGTTCTAAGACTTTTTCTTTAACATGAAGCTCTTCAATGGCAACTTTGAGACAGAAATGGCTTTTTTCTCGGAAGCCTTTTAGATAAAGCAAGGATCGAGCTGAATGAAAAAGTGAATAATAAGCAGTGATAGTAGCGTATTTATACTTTCCTTTACTGAGTCTGTCTTTTGCTTCTTGTAAATCCTCCTTTGCGGCTTTAATTTCTGTCTTAATTCGCCCTTTGAGGATTTTAAATTTTCTTAATTTACCTTTTTTCAAACAATCTTTAAACTGTTTCATTTTTCTCCCATAAGACTTTACCTTTATTTAGTTGATTAAAGAAAAACTGATCTTTTTCTTTAATCTCTACCCATTCCAGGAAATTTTTAACGACTAGTTTGACTTTATTTTTTAGTTTTGATTTAGAGAAAATCTCATAGACTTTGTCTTTTTCGTTAGAAAGAACAAGTAAATCAATATCACTTTCGACCATATTTTTGCCAAAAGCAGCACTACCATAAAGAATAATTTTTTGACTCCATTTGTTTAATTGTTTGAGTAATGGTTTAAGACACTCAATAGTTCTTAGAATTTTTTCTTGTTTTACCAAGAGGTTTGTTTGCTCAATAAAGTAGAGACTTAAGTTTCCCAACTTTTCTTTTTTAGCCAATTCTTTTTTGACTTTTTTTTCTAAAATTTGCTGGACAGTAGAGTCACTCACTTTGGTCTTATGGGCAATTTGTGTTAAATAAAATTTCTTACCTGTATTGTCAAGTAAGAAATTCCAGACAATTTGTTGAGCTTTGGTATTTCTTCTACTTCTTGCCATATTAACGGAATTACTTCCAATAATAAC
The DNA here is from genome assembly GCA_964414895.1 of uncultured Pseudomonadales bacterium. Lineage (GTDB taxonomy): Bacteria > Patescibacteriota > Microgenomatia > UBA1400 > CAYNMC01 > CAYPXO01. The sequence continues at coordinate 1,441 of CAYPXO010000029.1, read as the reverse complement.
GGAAATACTTTAGTTTGTCAAGACTGGTTGATTGTCAAATTAGCACTACGGCCGCAGGCTCAAAATGACAGTTTTTACACACCCACTATATCTTGATTTTCTTTGGTCTTTTTTCGCGTGAAAGGTCGGGGGAGAGGGATAAGTTTTTGCTCTTTTGTAAAAGCTCTTCTAATGAGCTGAGGAATTTTTTAGCTTTTTGATAGATTTGCCTAGCAAGTTTTTCTTCATAAGTATGCACGGTAAGATTTCTTGCTTTCAGAAATTCTAGCCAAAGTTTAGGGTCACTAATCAGCCCCAGTTTGGCAGCTTCTCTGATAGAATTTCTTGGTCCGTAGGCTTCAATACCATTTTCTTGCAAGATTGTTTGCATTAACTTCCAAGATAGTTCAAAACAGAATTCAAAGCGTTGAATGGTTGCGTCTTGGTGGATTATTGTAGGAGGAAGACTGACGGCTTCTTTTAGCCTTTTATAAGCCTTCTTTAAGTCGGAGAAGAGAGAGTCTCTTTTGGTCATAATCTTGACTTTGATTCAAACTAAAGGGTTGACTTTTCTTTCGGCTATTTGTTTGAATTTCTTAGGAACCTGGCTAAAGTCAACTACATCAACAGTATAGGGCAAGTCAGATTCTTCAAAGGCTTCTTCTATAAGGATAAGTTTATTCCAAGGAATTTTTTCTTTGCTTTTTATTCCAATGTCAATATCACTCCATTTCCTTGCCCGGGCCATTGTTCTTGAACCAAAAAGGAAAGCTTTGTCTTTTTTAGGATCAAGGAAGCGAGAAAGTATTTTTCTTAATGTTTTTTTGGTTTCTTCGTCTAACATAATTCTATTTTACTATCCTTATTTTAAAAATCAAGGAAACTTTTCTACACACCAACTATATCTTGATTTCTTTTGGCTTTTCTTGTAGGATGAGGAGGAATCTAGAAATGAAAGAAAATAAATTTATACACACAGAATACGCATTGACAAGTAGTATTTCTTATTATATGATACAATTGCTTTTATGAGAAGAATAGACTATAAAAAATATATTTATAGGCTTTAGTAAACCAGCCCTTAGGGTTGGTTTTTTTAAACACTGAAATTCTGAGCCTTGCGGACACTGAGAATACAGAGTTTTAGAGTTAGAGAGTGTTAGAGTTTTAGGGAAATAATTGTAGGGGCGAATCGTGATTCGCCCGCGTAGGGGCAAACCAATGTGTTTGCCCGAAGAAGAAAATGAGGAATAAAAAAGGAAAAATTAATAAGAATGGTTCATAGAAAGAAAAACCGCCTCTAATGAAGCGGTTGATATGGCTGGTACGCCACCCAGCGAGGAACTACTAGACCTGTCAAGTAAAAGTAGTCTAATCAAAGAAGTGAATTTTGTCAATAGCCAAAATTACTGACCTTACCCCACTTTAATATTTTCAGGTTCTTTCTAATTTAACTTTTCAT
>CAYPXO010000028.1:0-15860 GCA_964414895.1 uncultured Pseudomonadales bacterium | reverse complement strand
AGAAAACTATATGGGGAAAGTTTAGTTAAAAAAGTTAGGTGGCGAAGTCAGGAAATAAAAAAGCAATTGAGTTTTTCAAAAAACAAAACTTTGTTCTTAAAAAGAAAAAACAAGGCCGCCTTTTTTTAGAAAAGGTTATTCTCCCTAGCTCTGTCTTTGTAACAAATCGCAGGTTTTTATAAAAAGCAAAATTTGAAATTTTTATAGCGAAAAGACCCTCTCCTTTTAATAAATCTTTTACTTTTACTGTCTCTTCAAAAAAACAAGGCAGGTTTTCATAGACAAGCCAAGCAGTAATGACATCGAAGTTATTTTTGGGCAGTTCCACTTTCGAGAAGATTCCCTCGAACATGTTAACTCCTCGTTCTTTTCCCCTTTCTATAGTTTGTTTATTGGGATCTAAGCCATAGGCTTTCCAACCGCTTTGAGATGCCAAAAAGGAAAAAAGTCCTAGCTGGGAACCAATATCAAGAAGATTTCCCCTTTCTGGTTTTAATTGCTCAATCTTTTCAAGTAGCTTAGAGAAAATTGGTGTCCAAGACTCCTCCCAAGTTCTTATGTAGTCTTCAGGCATTGGATCTTCTGAATAGGCTTCTTCTAATTCACCTACTACAGGAACCTTCTCTCTAAATCCTAGAGAGCATTCTTGACATTGAAGTATTTGTTTTGGACATAAGTTGGTATTTGGGCAGAGGATTGATAATAATCTATTTTTTCCTTTTCTCCAATCTGCTGTTCCTGGATAAAATCTTCCTCTGTAACAACGGGAGATAAACGTGAAGAATCGCAAGCAGGACAACAATCTTTTGAAATATAGTTCTCATACTCTCTGTTCATTGATTTTAGAATAATTGGGATATTCTTAACAGCTTGAATACAAATAAAAACTGCCCAAAAGGCAGTTTTCAAAGTAGCTTCTGCTTAAAAACAGCTCTACCTTACAATAAAAACCCTGATTTATCAATGAATATTAGATGTGCAGAAGATTAGTAACCCAAAGAAGCTACCAGAAGGTCTTGCAGCTGGTGTGGGAGGAAATAATGCTTCCAGGCGAGAATAGGGCTTAATTAAAATAATTCTAGCGCTTTTCTTGGTTTAACAACTTTCAATTTATACTTTTTTTCTATTTTTGATATTTTAAAATCCTTTGTATTGCCGGTAATAAGATATCTACATTTATAATTAACCGCTGCTGTAAGAATAGGGACATCTTTTCTTTCTGCTAGCTGAGAAAAACCTCGAAGTTCTTTTGATGAGGGATTTTTAATAACAGTTAGCGGATAGTTAAGGAAAAATTGTTGGACTAAACTGCTAACTTGAGGGAGCTTTTCCTTAACATTTCTTATAACTTCTTCTAAAACTAACTCTGAGATGACTACTTTGTGCTTCTTTTTAGTTAATTTTTCTAACAGCCGAAAAGGAAGACCTTTTTTGTAAAATGCAGAAAACCAAACATTGCTATCAATAAATATTCGCTCTTCAGCCATACAATTGCCTAACAAGCTTTTTTCTTAGTTTCCTGCCAGATTTTTGCAGCTCTTCTTCGGAAACTTTTGTTTTTAAAACTGCCTTTTGAATGGCTTTGAGAGTATCGATTGCTTGTTCTTTTGCAGGTTTGGCAATTAGCTTTTTATCTCTTACTTCCATTAAAAGCTTATCTCCTTGAGAGATAACCAGCTGATTTAGGAGCTTTTTTGGTAGAGTTATTTGTCTTCTTTGTCTAATAGTAGCAATGTAGGGCATGTTGACCTCTCCTTTATCGGACTTCAACATTATGATATCTGATATCTGGTTGTTTGTCAAGTAGTTTAAAATTAAATACTTATCTATTCCATTTTAATCTGCAAAATGTTTTAGTGATTGGGGCTTAGCTCTTTCTTTTCCACTCATTAAAAAATTCTCCAAGGTAGGTTTTTAAGAAGTTGTGTCTTTTTTTAGCAAGTTCTTTACCTGTTTTGGTGTGTATTCTGTCTTTTAAAAGAAGAAGTTTTTCATATCTCCCGATTTTTTTGCCATTTGCCAAACTCGCCAGGTATGCCACCAACCATGACCACTGCTCTCACCAGACAGTTTGCTTTTAACAAACCTTGCTGCTTTTTTGATAATTTCTTGTTCATTCACAACTTGATGATAGCAAAAAGAGCTAATCCAAACAAACAGACTCGAGGTAACTATTTATTTCTTTTTATTTCTTTCCAGCCACCCCTGTCATCGCGAGGCTACGAAGTAGCCGTGGCGATCCCTGCCTGCCGGACAGGCAGGCAGGTCTGAGAGATTGCTTCGTCTGCCTATTGGCAGACTCGCAATGACAAGATCTCATTGAGGGAAAACTGATATGTAGGTGTATTTTTAAACTTGCCTTGCAGAAAACTCCCAAACTAATTAATCTTTTTCCAAAAAAGGCTCTTCTTATAGAAGAGCCTTTTAGTTTTTTCTATTTTTACGCTTCGCCAGGTACCATCTGGTACCTGGCTTCGCTAGATCCTTCACCTTCGGCAAGCTCAGGTTCAGGATGACAGAAGTGGAAGTTTACATTCCTCCCATTCCTGCTGGCATGCCGCCTCCGGGCATGCCGCCAGGCATACCCATTTTCTTTTCTTCTTCCGGTTCATCAGTTACCAAAACTTCGGTCGTTAAGACCATGGTGGCAACCGAGGTGGCATTTTGCAAAGCTAGCCGCACTACTTTAGCCGGATCCAAGACTCCTTGTTTGGGCATATCACCAAACTTCATTGTTCGAACATTAAAGCCAAAGTTGGAATTTTTGCTTTCCTCGACCTGACGCAGGACCCATTGGGCATTGGCTTTGGCATTGGCAACAATTCCAATCAATGGTGCTTGCAGAGCATTGTAAACAATACCTGCTCCGGCAGTGACAAAATCCCGCCAGTTAAGTTCACCCTTAGCCCTATCTATAGTCTTATCCATACCTTTAACCAAAACTGAACGGGCTCGCAATAAAGCCACTCCACCTCCGGGAACAACGCCTTCTTCAATAGCTGCTTTGGTGGCCTCAACCGCGTCTTTGACCCGTTCTTTTTTCTCATTCATCTCTATCTCAGTAGCTGCTCCCACATTGATAACAGCCACTCCGCCAGAAAGTTTGGCCAATCTCTCTTCCAGCTTTTCTTGGTCAAATTCAGAGTCAGCGGCCTTTACCTGATTTTTGATTGCTTCAATCCGGCCATTAATTTGGCTCCTGCTGCCTTTGCCGCCAATAATCCGGCAGTTTTCATTGTCTGTCCAGACTTTTTCTGACTGACCGCAATCCTCAATGGTGACCGATTCTAGTTTACGGCCGGTATCTTCGGAAATAAAGCTGCCGCCGGTTAAAATGGCAATGTCTTGGAGCATTTCTTTTCTCCGGTCTCCAAAACCAGGTGCTTTGACTGCCAGAACATTGAACGAGCCGCGTAGTTTGTTGACTACCAAGGTAGCCAAGGCTTCACCTTCAATTTCATCGGCAATAATAACCAGATTCTTGGAAACTTTTACCAATTTTTCCAGGAAAGGTAGAAGGTCAGCAATTGCCGAGATTTTCTGATCAGTAATTAAAATATAGGGATTTTCAATTTCCGCCTCCATTTTGTCAGTGTTAGTAACAAAGTAAGGAGAAGCGTAACCTTTGTCAAACTCCATTCCTTCTTTATAGTCAATGTTCATCTCCATGCTCTTACCTTCCTCTACGGTAACGACGCCGTCTTTGCCGACTTTATCCAAAGCTTCGGCAATAAGCTGGCCAATCTTTTCATCACCGGCAGAAATGGTGGCTACTTGAGTAATCTCTTCTTTGCCTTTGATTGGTTTGGCCATCTTTTTGACTTGAGAGACTACTTTTTTTACCGCTCCGTCAATTTCTTGTTTCATACCCATCGGATCAACACCGGCAACAATTGCTTTCCATCCCTCTCTAACCAGAGTTTGGGCCAAAAGGGTAGAGGTTGTTGTTCCGTCACCAGCGGTATCATTTGTTTGAGAAGCAGCTTCTTTGATAAGTTGTGCTCCCATATTCTCAAAAGGATCTTTTAGCTCAATTTCTTTGGCAACAGAAACTCCATCATGAACCACATTAGGAGCACCCCATTTTTTATCTAAAGCAACATTTCTACCCTTAGGGCCGAGAGTTGCTACAACACAGGCAGCAAGAGCATTAATTCCTTTCATTAGTTTTTTTCTAGCATCTTCGCCGGTAGTAATTTGTTTTGCCATGATCGCTCCTTCCAGTCGCTCAAATTAAAAATTAAAAATTTGAAATTATTTTTGAATTTGAGCAATTTTAAATTTTAAATTTACTTTACTATTGCTAAAATATCTTCAAATTTAACGAACAAGTATTCCTTTTTACCAATACCGAGCTTAAATTCATCACCACCCCATTTTTTATAAACAACAGTGTCGCCCTTTTTACAAGGGGCTTTTCTTTTTTCTTCATCTGGTCCAACAGCAAGCACTTTGCCTTGTTGGGATTTTTCGTCATGAGAGTCGGGAAGATAAATTCCCGAAGAAGTTTTCTTTTGTTTTTGCCCGGGATCAATAAGCACATATCCTTGAGTTGGTTTAATTTTTGAAAGAGAAGTGCTATTCATATTTACCTCCTTTAATCAATAAACCTTAGATTTAAAACAAAGTTGGCAGTTTTAACCTCTAAGGTTATTTTAATTTTATCACTCGTTTAATCCAAGTGCTATTTTAAAAAGATAAAAGACTGTTGTCAAGTAGTGGTTTTTTGAAAAAAGAAACTTGCTAGAAAAGTAGTGATCGGCACAGCTAAAATCAAACCAATGCTGGCTACCAGGATTTTGATAATCTCTTCAGCAACAATCTCATAGTTTATTATTTCGGAAAAAGGATGTTGCTGATTATTGACAAAAAGCAAAAGCAGGGGCAGAGAAGCGCCGGTGTAAACTAAAATCAAGGTATTGACCATCGAAGCGATGTGATCTTTGCCAACACTCATTGCTCGCTTGAAAAGCTCTTCAAAAGAAAGTCTCTTTTTTAATTCTGTTAATTGTTTAACAACTGCTGATTGGGAAACAGTAATATCGTCAAGCACTCCAAGAACACTAATAATTATTCCTGCCAAAAGCAGGCCTTTGATATTAACCTCTCCTTTGGTAAATGTTTGCAGGAAAGCAGCCTCTTCAGAAACAAAACCGCTAAGCTTGCTTACCTGAACAGAAAAATGAGCTAAGAATCCTGTCAGTAAAAGAGAGATGAAGGTGGACAAAAGAGCGACAGTCGTCTTTTTATTAAAACCATGGGAGAGATAAAAAATAGGCGGAAGGATAGCTAAAGAGCCGCAAATAGCTATAAAGACAGGCTCATGACCGGCTAAAATTTGGGGAAGGATAAACTTGAAGATTACTAAAAAAGAAATGGCCATAGAGAAAAGAGAGCTGGCTCCCTGCCAGCCGGCAACAAGGCAGGTTAGAAGAATAAAAACAAAAGCTAGCCAAAATAAAGGACGCCGACGAATAAAGTCGGTAATATAAAAAAGCTTTTTTCCTTGTGCAGCCTCGCTATAAGAAAGGAGGAGTTCATCTCCTTTTTTAAAAACCGGTTGATTGGCAGCGGCAAGCTTTCCTGTTTCTACTTGGATTTTTTGATCCAAGAGAGAGCCTTTAGTTATTAAAACCTCCAATTTTTGATAGGGCAATTCTTGCTCCAAGACCTTTGTTACCAATCCCTCCAAGACCTCTTCCTTTTCTTGAGCGGAAACATCTATAGAAAAGAATGAAAAAAACAGTAATGTAATTAACAAAAATAGAAATTTTTTGAACATTCGAGTTGATTCGGGTTGACACACCGGTCAACCCCTACGGCAAGGTTCCAATCCGTAGGGGCAAACCTGTGTGTTTGCCCGCTATTAACAAAACAATAAATTCAATTTATCAAAAATCCTCTCTATTTCTTCTTTAGCCGGTAAATCAGTTTTTAAAATCGGTTGAAGTTTTGAGATTGCTTCAAAAACTCTTTTGTCATAAGAAATTTTTCCCAAGAGTTTTCTTCCTGCCCAATTTTCTATTTTAGCACTTTGATTTTTATTTATATCCCATTTGTTTATGACCAACCCGTAGGGGATTTTGAAATGATTAACAACTTCTAGAGCTCTTTTTAGATCGGAAAAACCCGAAGGAGTCGGCTCAGTAACTAAAAGAGCAAAATTAGCACCATTAACTGCGGCAATTACCGGACAACCAACCCCTGCCGGCGCATCCAAAACCATCAACCTATAATCAAGTCTTTCTGCTCTTTTTTTAATCTGGTCAACAATTTTCCCTGAGCCGGTTTCTCCGGGATAAAGCTGGGCAGAAACTAAAGGAAAAGCGGGATGATCTAAGTTTAATTTTTTTTTAACTTTTACCTCCGCATTTAGAACTTTTTTCATCTTTATGGCTTTTTGCGGACAAACAGCTTCACAAGCACCACAACCTTCGCAAAAATAGTGGTTAGTGATTAGTGAATAGTGACCAGTTTTGTCTTTCTGAATTTCCAATGCCTGAAAGGCACAGATCTCCGCACATTTGCCACAGAGAGTGCACTTTTTCCGATCAATCACCGGCTTTTCAGAGACAGAAATCTTTTTGACTTCATCCCAATCTTCTCCTTGTCCTAACCATAAATGTAGGTTAGGAGCGTCAACATCGCAATCAACAGCGACCACTTGCTTCTCTTTGGCAAAAAGCATTGCCAAAGATGAGGAAACCATTGACTTTCCAACGCCGCCTTTACCTGAGGCGATAACTAACTTTATTTTTTTATTTTTCATTTTTGTGTTTTATTAAGAAATAACTGATAAATTCAACTTAAATTACAACTACCTGAGGAGCAAACAGGACAAGTCGGACAGGAGCCACTTCCAGAGGGAGACTTTTTGCTAAAAAATGAATCCCGCCAAACTCTTTTTAATCCCTTTTCTCCACATTTTGGACAGACCAAAGCTTTCCCGTCTGAGTCTTTCATAGAAAAAGAATCAGTAAATTGATGCTCACATTTTGGACAACGAAAGGTATAAACAGGCATTGTTACAAAATATTAATTTCACCCATCTTTCCATGGGAATAAGCTTTAACTAATTGCTGAGAATAAGGGATTTTATATTTTATCTCAATAGTATAACTTTTGGCAATTTTTTCAACTTTCTTTTTTTCACCTAAGTTTGCTTGATTTATAACTATTTTTGCTGGGAGTTTAAGTTTTTCTAGCAACTTGATTGTTAGTTCCAGGTCATGGGCGCCCAAGGGGGTTGGCTCAGTGACTGCATAGACTAAATCACAATCAATAAGAGCGCGGATTACTCCACAGTGCATTCCTACAGCGGTGTCAATTAAAAGGTAGTCAGCTTTGATTTCACTGGCGACCTTTTTTGCCACCTTTCTAGTTTCTGTTACAATCGGTCCGGTTTCCTCAACAACTCCTACAGATCTTCCGGTTACTAGAGAAAGGGCTTTAGTTGACGGGGCAACACATTGGTCGACTCCTACAGATTGTGCTCTTTTTGTAGGGGTGGACCTGTGTGTCCGTCCGAATTTATTAATGAAAATTTCTCCAATAGTTTTTTTTTCAATCTTTATTGCTTTGTGCGGACAAAGATGCCAGCACAAACCACAGCCAGAACAAAGTTCATGAATAAAAACGGGGTGTTTTCCTGGTGCTTGAAAAATTGCGTTGGAACGGCAATTTCGGACACACAAACCGCATTTTTGGCATTTTTTCTTGTCAAGCTTGGGGAATTGAGCAGAAACGCTATTGATAGGTTTTTCTAACTTTTTTCCAAGAAGTAGGTGATCGTTTGGGCACTCGACATCACAATCGACCAAAACTACTTTTTTCCCTTGATTTCTTAATCTGTTAGCTAACAAAAGAGAAAAAGTTGATTTTCCAACGCCACCTTTGCCACCGGTAATGCCAATTGTTTTAAATTTTTCGTTTTTCATTTTAAATTTTTTCCTTAGTTGCCTTTCTAATAATTTCAAGACTTCCTTTATTAAAATGATTGATTACCTCTTTGGCCGTTTTGCCTCTGATTTTATAGACATCAACAAGATTATCTCTTAAAGCATGAAGAGCAATCTCACCAATTTGTTTAGTTAAAAGGATATCAATTTTTTGACCAACAATTAATTTAGCACAAGCCAAGCCTACTCTTACCTTTTTATCCCTATAAGGGTTTTTCAGGAAATAGTAACTTTTTATTTTTTTGGCTTTAAAATTGACAAATAGAAAGCAAGAGGCACGTGCGAATCGTTTGTCAACCAGAGAGTTGAGCTTTCTCTTTTGAGAAACAGGAATAGCCAAATGCCGATAGTCAGTCTCAAAAGGCTTGATATGAACAATCAAAGATTCTATTTGAGGAACTGCTTTTTTAACTTTTTTTTCTACCTTATTAGCAATTTCATGAGCTCGGCTAACATCAATGGATTTCCTTATACCTACTTTGGTTTCTCCAAAAATAAAAGGACCTGATTTTCGCAATTTGAGATCAAAAAGTTCTTCGATACCGGTCACTTTTTCTATTGCTTTGGCTACCTTCTTTTCAATTTCTTTACTCGGACTGACATCCATTAAGGAGAAAAGGGAATCCTTAAAAGCGGAAAATCCTATGGAAAATAACAAAAGAGCGATGATTAATGTTCCTATTCCTTCTACAAAAGGCAGTTGAAAATAAGAAGCCAAAACTCCTCCAAAAACGGCCAGAGAAGAGAAAAGATGAGTTTTATTTTCTTTTCCTATTGCTGTTAGACTTTGAGAGTTAATTTCTTTACCTGCTTTTATTTGATACTTTCCAAAAAGGTATAAAACAAAGGCATCAATTAAAGATATACTTAAAGCCAAGAGAGGAATTTTAATTTCTGCCACTGATGATAGTCTTCCCAGTCCTTCTCTTGAAATTTGATAAGCTCCATAGAAAATCAAAAAAGAGATTAAAAGAGTAGCCAAATTTTCTGCTTTATAAAAACCATAGGGAAAATGTTTGCTGGCTTTTTTTTGAGCAATTTTTAAAGCAAAAAAACAAGCTAGAATTGGTAAAAGGTCGGTTGCACTATGGACAGCATCAGATAAAAGCAAAATGCTGCCCGATAAAAAGGCGATTGCTGCCTTGCTGCCAGCTAAAAAAACAACCAATAAGAAAGCCAGTTGGGTTATCTTCTGTCCTTTTTTAAGTTTGTCTTTGTTCATAAATTAATTAATTTACCAACACCATTGTCAATATAGTCTTCTTTATATTCTTGCTTGAAGGCCTCTCTTGCTTTTTCTCCTGAGCAATGGCAGGGAGCAGCTTTTTTTACCCCTAAGCGACGAAAATTCTTCACAATAGCTGCCAGTTGAGAATTAGAGACTCCTTCCAAATGAAAACCTCCCATAACTAAATAAATTTCTTTGTTTGTTATTTTTTTAGTTTTTTTTATGATATTGACTATCCCTGGATGAGCGCAGCCAGTGACCAGGACAACTCCTTTTTCACTCTCTATGATCAAAGACTGTTCTTTGACTAGAAAGCCTAGCTCGCCCGTTGAATAAATCCCCTTACTAATCTCTCTTGGTTTGTCAATACTGCTGATTTTTACTCCATAAAATTTAATTTTGTCTTTAAAAGCCCGGGGAAAAGAGCAAGGCAGAATAACTTCAAGATTATTATTTTTCTCTAAAAAACCAAAAAGTCCGCCAATATGATCGCTGTGATTGTGGGAAAGGAAAACAAGGTCAATCTCTGTAGGGTTAACCGCCAGTTTTTTCATATTGGCAAGAAGAGTAGGACTATCGGCGCCGGTGTCAAAAAGAAGGTTTTTATTTTTAAATTTTAACAGGCAAGAAAAACCCCAGCCAGTTTGTAATTCAGGACTCCATCTGTAATTGTCATAAATTGTAAGCAGGCTCACTTCAAACTGCTCCTTTTCAAAAACACCCTTTTTTGGTTTGATTCCTTTTTCTTTTCCAATTTCTTCCTTGGCAAGCGTTGCCCATTTTAGTTTTTTCTTTGCCCCCGACCTCCTCCTCTTCCCATCCCTCTTCCAAAAGCGATGTTTTCTAGGTTTATTTCTTTAAGCCCTTGGGTTTTATATTTTTCCAGTGCTTCTCTAATGGTGGTGTTTACTGCAGAGAGAATTTTGATGCCAGAAGCAGAAAGGACAGAAACTGCCTTAGGGCCAAAATTGCCAGCAATAACAGCTTTAACTCCTTTGTTGGCAACCACTTGGGCGGCAGAGATACCTGCCCCCCTAAAAGCCTGACCAGCACTGTTTTCCATTACCTCAAATTCTTCAGTTTTTGAGTCAACTATTAAAAAATAAGGACAACGGCCAAAGCGCAGATCAACTAAACTATCTAGATTTTGTCCAGATGAAGCAATAGCAATTTTCATAAATTAGCTCCTTCCTTAAGGGATATTATCTTTTTCTTACCATAGGGCTACCGCATTTAGGGCACTTTTGCTGATAACAAGGTTGGCCGGCAATGTGGCCAGCTTCGTGTTTGCAATCAGGATTGACACAAACACAAGACCCTCCTGGTCCAGCAGCAAATCCTCCGGCCATTCGGCCTCGTCCTGTGCCGCCTGCGCCCAAGCCCCGACCCCGGCCTCCTCCTCTACCAAAAGGCATACATTTCTCCTTTCTTGTTTATTTAAAATTCTTTAGTTATCATTTTAACATGTCAAACAACTTTTTTAAAAATTTAAACAAGGCGCAGAAAAAGGCTGTTTCTTTTGGAAATGGCCCTTTGTTGGTTTTGGCCGGTGCTGGTTCGGGGAAAACCCGAGCTTTAACTTACCGAGCAGCTTGGTTGATTTTGGAAAAGGGAGTCGATCCTAGCAAAATCCTTTTAGTAACTTTCACCAACAAAGCCGCCTTGGAAATGAAAGAGAGAATAAGAAAATTGTTAGCAACCAGTTGCCAGCAACCAGTTGCCAGTTTGCCTTTTGCGGGAACCTTTCATTCTTTTTGTGCCAGAATTTTAAGGAGGGAAGGAAAATATCTTGGCATTAGTCCAGACTTCCTTATTTATGATCAAAGTGACCAGAAAGAATTGATAAAACAAGTTTTTTCTAAACTGGGAATAGAAGACTTTAAACCAGGTTCCGTCCTTTCGGCAATTTCTGGGGCCAAAAACGAGCTGGTATCAGAAAAGCAGTATCCAAATCTTGCCAAAAGCTATTTTACCAAAACTGTTGCTCAAGTTTATTCTCTCTATCAAAAACTGCTTTTAAAATCCAAAGCCCTGGATTTTGGCGATCTTTTATTTAAAGCAGTAGAGCTTTTTCAAAAAGAAGAGCAAATTTTAAGAAAATATCAGAATCAATTTGAATACATTTTGGTTGATGAGTATCAAGATACCAACAATGCTCAGTATCGATTAACTCACTTACTGGCTAAAAAAAATGAAAACTTAACAGTCGTTGGCGATTGTTCGCAGTCAATTTATTCTTGGCGGGGGGCTGATTTTCGCAATATTTTGAGGTTGCAGGAGGATTTTCCTCAGCTTTCCACTATTAATTTAGAGAGAAACTATCGCTCTCATCAGATAATTTTAAACGCCGCTTTTGCCGTTATTTGCAAAAATCAATCTCATCCTATCTTGAAGCTGTGGACAGACAAGAAGAAAGGAGAAAAAATTGTTTTGTACCAAGCAAAAGATGAGAAAGATGAGGCCGAATACATTATTAGAAAAATCCAACAATACTGCTCCGCCGTCATTCCTACGCAGGCAGGAATCTATAAGGATAAACTTTACAGTAATTTTGCCGTTCTTTATAGAACTAACGCTCAATCAAGGGTTTTGGAAGAGGCTTTTTTAAGTGCAGGCATTCCTTACATTTTAGTTGGCGGACTTCGTTTCTATGAACGTAGGGAAATTAAGGACTGTCTTGCCTATTTGCGCTTGTTGGTTAATCCAAAGGATAGAGTTTCTTATAAAAGATTAGAAAAATTAGGCAAGAGGAGGTTGAAGAAGTTTCTGAATTTTACTAAAAATAATCGCTGGGAGAATAAAAAAACGGCCGAGATTTTAATACAAGTTTTGAAAGTTACAGGATATATCCAAAGATTAAATCCTAGGGACGAGACAGATCTGGCTAGACGAGAAAACATCAAAGAACTTCAGTCAGTAGCTAGCCAGTTTCCTAATTTAGCTGATTTTTTAGAAAATGTTGCCTTAATGGAAAAAGGAAGCTTGCCTAAAAAACCTCGGAAAGACGAGGAAATAAATGAAGCTGTTACTCTAATGACTTTACATAGTGCCAAGGGTTTAGAGTTTGGAGATGTTTTTATTGTTGGCATGGAAGAGGGTCTTTTCCCTCACTCCCGAAGCATGCTTGACAAAGGCGAGCTAGAGGAGGAGAGAAGGCTTTGTTATGTTGGTATTACTAGAGCTAAAAAAAAGCTCCATCTTACTTATGCTAAAAAAAGATTATACTTTGGTCGCTGCTCTTCCAATGAAATCTCTCGTTTCATTACTGATTTGCCAGAGCATCTGATCCAAAGGGAGTATGCTAGTCTTTTGTAAAATGTTGGAGCGAAAATTGCCCGATGCGTAAAGCGCGTAAATTGCTTTGCGTTTTGCGCGTCTTGCGCAGTTTCCGCAGCTTGCGCATTTTATATTTTGATTTTGACTTTTAACTTTTGACTTTTTATATTTAAATCATGATTGTTCGTCAAATTCGGCCGGAAGAAAAAGAAAAATATAATGCTGTTGTTAATCATCCTCTACAGTCTTGGGAATGGGGAGAATTCCGTCAAAAAACTGGAGTTGATGTTGTTAGAATGGGCATATTTGATCAAGAAAGATTAGTTAAGGGTTTTCAGTTGACGATCCATAAACTACCCAAAAGCTCTTTCACTATTGGTTATTTGCCAAAATGCCCTTTACCCGATGAATATATTATTAGCAGTCTAAAGAAAATTGCCCAAGAAAAAAAATGTATTTTTATCAAGCTGGAACCTAATGTTGGTGCTCCTTGCTCTAAAGAGCATTGTTCTGTTAATGCCCATAAACAAATAGAGAAGTTTTTGTTTTCTCAAGGTTGTGTTTACGGACGACCTTTATTTACTAAATACACCTTCCAAATTGATTTGCAGAAAAGTGAGCAAGAATTGCTTTCAGAGATGAAATCCAAGACTCGTTATAATGTAGGATTATCGCAAAGAAAAGGGGTTAAGATTTTTCAAGACAACAGTCCGCAAGCTTTTGAAGAATATCTAAAGCTTACTTTTGAAACTACCAAAAGGCAAAAGTTTTATGCCCATGATAAAAAGTATCATCGCCTTATGTGGGAAAGCCTGCATCCGGCCGGTATTGCCCATCTTCTCGAAGCTGTCTATCAACAGAAAACTTTAGTTGCTTGGATTCTTTTTAAGTTTAATAATGTTTTGTATTACCCTTATGGAGCTTCCAGCAGCGAATATCGAGAGGTAATGGCCTCTAACCTTATAATGTGGGAAGCAGTTCGTTTTGGTAGATCTCAAGGATGTAAAATTTTCGATTTATGGGGCAGCTTGGGGCCAAATGCCAACCCTCGCGACCCCTGGTATGGTTTCCATCATTTCAAAGAAGGGTTCGGCCCGCAACTGATTGAATTTGTTGGCAGTTTTGATTTGATAATAAATAAACCTTTGTATAAAATTTATACCCTTGCCGATAATCTTCGTTGGAAATGGCTAAAATTGAAAGCTTTCCTTCCTCTATAGTTAATTTATAGTTTATTATGATTCATGAGTTCGGACAAGATTCTTATTATTTAGTATATACAGTATACTAAATAATAATTTGTGAAGAATATAAAAAAGATAGTTTTGCCCCAGGACATCCGCCAAACTAAAGAGTATGCTTGCTTTATGGAAAAAATCGGCTGGCAGGTAGAAAAGATCGGATCTTATTGTTCGAGCGAAGCCAGGTACCGGACGGTACCTGGCGCAGTCGAGAACTATAGTAGAAAGACTTCTCGACTCAGTTTATCTCGAGCCTGTCGAGAGGCTCGAAGAATAAAAAAACGCAGCCTTTGCAAGATCTTCATCAAAAAACTTCCAATTTTACCATTTTCTATAATCAAAATCCTGCGTTACAAACCGCCAATTCAATTAAGCAAACTAGAAGAAATCTGTAAGAAATATCGTCCAATTTTGATAAAGCTGGAGCCTTTTGAAGTTGAAAAAATTAAAAATGGTCAAGTTTACTTTAAGGTTTTTAAAAGTAATAAGTCACCTTTAGTGCCAACTAAGACTTTATGGATAAATTTAACTAAGCCAGAAAAGCAATTACTTTCCGAAATGAAACAAAAAACAAGATACAATTTGAGAAAGGCAGAAAAGTATTTATTGTTCGAGCCCTGCCTGCCGGCCCGCCTGCCGGACGGGCAGGCAGGCAGGCTTGTCGAGAACTCTACTAAGAAAACTTCTCGACTCAGTTTATCTCGAGCCTGTCGAGAGGCTCGAAGAGTAAATGTAAAGATTGTCTCTGGTGACAAAGTAAGCAAGAACCAACTCCAATCTTTTTATAATCTCTGGTCAAAAAACAAACCTTTCAACTGGCTTTTTAAACCCCACTTTAATGAATTAAAGTACTTAGTTGAAAGCTTCGGAAAAAGATGTTTTTTTGTGTTTATTTATAAAAAGTCACCACATTGTCATTCTGAACTTGATTCAGAATCTATACAAATAAAATTTACTACTATAGATTCCGGATCCTGCTTTCAGCCGGTCCGGAATGACAGAGGATACCAATTACTCGCCTCTTGCCTCATTCTTACCTCCAAAAATATCGCCTTTTATTGGCACAATGCCTCAACAAAAACGGGCAAAAGAAACTTTGCCCCTACACTTTGTGTTTGGAAGGCAATCAAAGAAGCAAAAAAAAGAGGTCTGAAAATCTTTGACTTTGAAGGCCTCTGGGACGAGCGCTTTCCTCATTTAAACAAAGGCTGGAAAGGATTTACAAGATTTAAAAAAGGATTTTCTTTTAAGGCGAGACTTTGAGGCGGAGTTTTTTAAAATCAGAGTCTAAAGTAAAAATTTCATCTAGTTTATATTCTTTCACGCAAACATAAGTGCTTGCATCAGTAAAAGAAATTTTATGCTCGCTAAATTTTAAAAAAACTTTCAAGGCCTTATCAAAAAGTACTTCATTAATTCTGAGAACATTTATTTCTCCATTTTTCTCAGCAAGAGTCAATTTTTTTACTCTATCCTTACAGACTTTTTCGTTAAAATCATAAATTAATCTTGTATAGAGTTCATCCAAGATATAATCGGAAGTCAAAAAAAGAGCTCTTTGTTGTTTGTATTCCTGATATTTCTTTTTAACTCTTTGGTAGTTAATATCTTTTTTAACGGAAAGAGAAATAAAAACGCTGGTGTCAATAAAAACTTTCATCAGAGATTAATCTTTATAATAAAGACTGTCTGCTCTTTCGGAGAAATTAACTTGTTTTTTTCCCTTAATTTCAATTGTTCCTACCAATGAATCTAAATACTTATAGTTTTTAGAAGAAGTTTTTCTCGCAGCCAAAATTTTGGCTAGATTTTTAGCGACACTGTCAACAACTATCCTTATTAAGGATGAACGGGAAATGTCTGTAAATTCTCCTATTTCGTCGATAATAGAAATAGCGTGAGGGTTGAGATAAAGCTGATATCTTTTCATATATATACATTAAATCATTTGATGTATATTTTGTCAAGGAAGAAAAATATTAACCTGGCTATCTTTTCTACAGTTTCACATAAAAACTGTCAACTATAATACACAGTTTAAAACTGCTCAGACTCTAAACACAGCTGTCATTCCAAACAGGCTAACAGCCTGATTTGGAATCTATCCTGACTTCGCCACCTAACTTTTTTAACTAAACTTTCCCCATATAGTTTTCT
>CAYPXO010000027.1:0-16637 GCA_964414895.1 uncultured Pseudomonadales bacterium | reverse complement strand
AAGGGAGGTTTTTTTGTCTAATGGGTTATTTAAGAAGAAAGTGGGGTAAGGTCAGTAGTCCCTGGCCTTGACAGAACGAAATTGCCAATGATACTATTAGGATTGCTAATAACTTTTGATTGTTGGTTATTAAGTGTTTTAATTGTAAGGAGGGTAAAATCATGAATCCTGGAGACATTTTTCTTTTCTATATTGCTTTAGCTATTGTTCTTTTAGCTTTGGTTCTTTTAGCTCTGCCTACTCTCTACAAAGGTCCTCGTAAAGTGGGTAAATAACTGATAGCAACCCCTCTCTGATTAGATTAACTTCTGAAGTTTGTTGATTACTACTTGACAAATGGTATGTCCTAATGTAGGATATAGCTGATGTTTTATCGAAGAAATCTTTTGGCAAAGTTAGAGCGGGAGCTTGAAACCAAGCAGATTGTTGTTCTTACTGGAATGAGACAAGTAGGCAAGACCACCCTCTTGAATTATCTTTTTGGGAAAATTGGTTCTTCAAACAAGACTTTTCTAGATTTGGAAAACCCTCTTCATCGAAAGGTTTTTGAAGAGGAAAACTTCGACAATATTTGGAGCAATTTAAAGCAATTTGGGATTAGTCCAAAGAAAAAGGCTTACATTTTTCTAGACGAGATTCAAAATTTACCCCAAGTAAGCAAGGCAGTAAAATATTTTTATGACCATTGGAAGGTGAAATTTTTTTTAACCGGTTCTTCCAGTTTTTATCTTAAAAATCTTTTTCCCGAATCCTTGGCCGGAAGAAAACTTATTTTTGAACTTTTTCCTTTGGATTTTCAAGAGTTTTTGATTTTTAAAAATATAAAAAAAGAATTTCCTTCAAAATTTATCCACAAGGCAAAAAAGAAAAATAAGATTGCTTACGGGAAGTATTTTAAATACTATCAGGAGTATCTGGAGTTTGGTGGTTTTCCCGCCGTTGTTTTAGAAGAAAGTCATCAAAGAAAACGTCAGCTTTTAGAAGAAATTTTTAAATCTTATTTTGAAAAGGATGTTAAAAATTTAGCTGATTTTAAAGATATTGCCAAATTAAGAGATCTTATTCTTCTTCTGGTTCCTCGATTGGCTTCTAAGGTGGATATCACTAAGCTTGCCTCCGAGCTTTCTTTGACTAGAGAAACAATTTATAGTTACCTTGCTTTTTTAGAGCAGACTTATTTTCTTTTTCTTTTGCCGAAGTTTAGCCAGAGCCTAGATCGTCAAGCAGCAGGCAGGAAGAAATTGTTTTTTTGTGATACTGGGCTGGCTAACTTTTTAGGCAAAGCTTCACTTGGTCAGCTTTTTGAAAACAGTGTTTTTCAAAACTTGCGGCCAAAATTCGGAAAATTATATTTCTATAGCAAGAAGGGAAAAAATGAGATTGATTTTATAGTCGATGAAAAAGTTGCCTTGGAGGTAAAAGTAAGCTTATCTTTAAAGGACATTTCCAATCTTGTCCAAAGAGCGGAAAATATTGATTTACAAGAGAATTATGTAGTTGTTTTAAAGTATAGTGAGAGAGATAAAGCGGTTCTTGCTATTGATCTTTAGAGTTTAAACTTTCAACCTCTAAAATTATTGTGTATTTATTCAGTTTTCTCCAACAATTTCATGAAAAACTAAAAACCACCCCAGGGGTGCCTTGCCCCATATCGCATGGTACAGGGTAAATATGGCTACGCCTAAAGAAAACATTACCATATCGTTATATTGTTATATTGTTAAATTTTTTAATGGCGATGATTAATTTCCCTTGACTTTTCCCCTAAAAAAGCCCTAGACTGGATATAACCAATTTCTAATTTCTAATTTATAATTTCTAATGATTGAGTTGCCTGGTCTAACTACCGGTAAAAAACTTCCTGTCAAGTACCCCTTTTTTCAAGAACAAATTCTTTGACTTTGCCGGTATTTAACCGGGCTTGTTTTTAGTCTGGTGACAATCCTTTCATTATTGTAATAATTGATATATTGATAAATAAACGCTGTTATACCCATCTTCTGCCAGTTTGCAAATTTAAGATTTGACTTTCGTGAAAAGATGTTGTCTCATAATAGGCAATGCCCAACTTTTTAACAAACGATGAAGTCTTATCGCTCAGACAGTTACACAAAACACTTCGTGATAAAAGGCAAGCTGACAGAATTAAAGCTGTAGTCATGCTCCATGATGGTTTTACCTACTCCCAAATAGCACGAGCTCTTCTTCTAGACGAAGTAACCATAAGACGCCATTTGAAAAAATATCAGAAAAAAGGAATTGATGGTCTTCTGAAGTTTGCCTACACAGGAGGGAAATCAAAACTAACAAGAGGACAAGAATTAGAACTGAAAAAGTATCTTGATGAAAATACCTATAGATAACGCCATTAGAGTTTGACTCTACTTTGTCATCCTGAACTTGATTCAGGATCTATAAAAATAGTTCTATTTGTATAGATTCCGGGTCAAGCCCAGAATGACAATGAGTAATTTCTATTAACCTTATCTATAGAATGGGCTTTGTCTACAAAAAACCAAAACTTGTCCCCGGTAAGGCAGATAAGAAAAAACAGGAAGAGTTTATTAAAAGCTATAAAGAAACCAAGTCAAAAATGACAGACAAAGATCAGCTGTATTTTATGGATTCAACCCACCCAACTCATAACAATTACCCGGCCTATGGATGGATATTAAAAGGAAAGGTAAAAAACATTAAAACAAATTCAGGGAGAAAAAGACTAAACCTAAATGGAGCTTTTAGTTTAAAGGGTTACTCAGTAGTCATAAATGAAGAGAAAACAATCAATACAAAGGCAATAATTAGACTTTTTAGCAAACTGAAAGAAAAACATAAAAAAGGCAAGATTTACCTAATTTTAGACAATGCCAGCTATCATCACTCAAAAGAGACCAAGGCCTGGCTAAAAAGAAATAGGCGGTTTAAGCTGCTTTTTATACCTGCCTATTCGCCGAACTTAAACATAATTGAAAGACTTTGGTGGTTTTTCCATAAGAAGGTAATCTACCATAAATATTACGAGAAGTTTAGTGAGTTTAGAAATGCCGCCTTGGAATTTTTTGATAACCTTCATTATTACAAACAAGACTTAAAAACACTATTAACCGATAATTTTGAAGTAATACCTAACCTAAATTTGCAAACCTGAGTTGGAAAGGTATAATATACGGGGTACAGCCTCGTGCTGGAAAGAACTGAATAGTTACTAAATTTCTCCTTGCCTTTTTTGGCTGGGTTTTCTATTATTTTCCTATAAGGGCCTGTAGGTAAACGGTATACCATACCCCTCGCACGGGTAGATTCCGAGTTCGATTCTCGGCGGGTCCACTATAAATAAACGCAAAGCTCAAAAGTCAAAGCTAAGAGCTACAACTTAAAGCGTAAAGCTGAAATTTAGTTTTTAAAAAGCTTTGAGTTTTTAGCTGTAGTTTTGCGCTTTACACTTTGCGCTTTAAACTTTTATTATGCCGACAAAGAAATTAGTAATTATTATTTTAACCTTTCTTTTTCTTATCCAGACAATGGTGGCTAGCTGGCTAGGGCTGAAGTATTTAAAATTGCAAAAGGAGATTGAAGGACAGAAAGAGCCGGTGAAGACACCGGCGATGATTAGAGAGAAGATGTAGAATAAATTTTCAATTTTCAATTTCTGATTTTCATTAAATTATCAATGACTCAATTTTCAAACAAGAATAAAAATAGAGTATGTGATCTTAAAGAAAGAACAGCAAAATTCAGCAAAGATATTATTGTTTTTATAAAAACAAAAACGTTTAAAAATTAATGGATTAAAAATTTAATAAAAATTAAAAATTAGAAATTAAAAATTTTAGATGATTAACGGTAAACGCTTGAATACAACTATTATCTTTTTACTTCTTATTAACCTTCTTCTTGGTGGTGGCATTTTTTATCTTGCCAGGCTTTTGAGCATTAAACTTCCGGAGGTTTTTGTTGCTGTGCCTTACGCGCCGGCCAATATTGTTATTGACGCCAAAAACGAAGGTGGTTTGATTCAGCCTTTTTGGCTTGGTTTTGCCCAGGGGGGAGAAGAGGCGAAAAACATGCTTTCTCCTACAGTCGGCCAGATGAAACAGCTTAATCCCTCTTATATCCGCTTGGATCATATTTTTGATGATGATTATTATGGGGTGGTTTCCGGCTCTTCGGGCAATTTACAGTTTAATTGGTCAAAGCTGGATGAGGCAGTTAATGATATTTTGGCAATGGGAGCAAAACCTTTTTTGTCTTTGGGATACATGCCCTCGGCAATCGCTTCTTCAAAGATTGACAAACCTCATAATTGGGATGATTGGTTTGCTTTGGTTAAGGCAACAGTCGAGCATTACTCAGGGAAGGGAGGAAAAAACATTAATGATATTTATTATGAGGTTTGGAATGAGCCGGACTTGGAGCATTTTGGCAAGTGGGGACGGGGTGGAGAGAAAAACTATTTAACTTTGTATGAATATAGCGTTCGCGGGGCAATGGCGGCAGAGAATGCCAATCGCTTCTTTATTGGCGGCCCGGCAACAACCGCTTTGTACAGAAATTGGGTGCTGGATTTATACAACTTTTGCGCCAAAAAAAGCTTGCGGCTTGATTTTATTTCCTGGCATCGCTACAGCTTTGCCCCTAGTCGTTTTTCTGCCGATATTGCCGATCTTTATGGTTGGTTGAAGGGAAAAACTCTTCCTCGTTTGGTGATTTCCGAGTGGGGTCCGACTCCGGAAAAAGATAATAGTTATTCTACCGGCTATGCGGCCGCCCATGCGGTTGCCGTTACCAGAGAGCTTTTGGACTTGGTTAATTTAATGACTGCTTTTGAAGTTAAAGACGGGCCCGGCCAGGGGACTAGCGGTTGGGGTTTGCTTAGCCATGAGACTGCCGGCGTGCGGCCGAAACCGCGTTTTCATGCCTTCTCTTGGCTGGCACAAGTCAAGGGTAAAAGATTGCCTTTAAGTGGAGAGGGTTCTAATGTTGTTGGCTGGGCAACCAAAGAAGGAAAAAATTTGGTAGTTTTGGTGGTTAATTTTGGCCAGGGTGCCAAAAAAGAAACGGTTCCCATTACTATTAAGAGTTTGAATAATGGAGAGTATGAGGAAAGGAAAGAGGTTCTTTTTGGTCAAAAAAGCCAGGGAAAATTAATAGTTAAAGACGGGCTTCTGAGGACAAATTTAACTTTAGAGCCAAATCAAATAGCCAGATTAACCCTTAAGGCTTTGCAGATTTTCCCCGAACAAGCAAAGCCGGCTGTTTCTCCAGAAGCAGGTTTATCTTCGCCTTTACCGATAACCTCACCAGTCGGTTTGCCTGAGAGCCTGCCTTTTACAGTAGAAGTTTTACCTTCTCCTTCGGTTTATTCCGGGCCTTCGGCTTTAGAGGAATCGGCCCGGCGATACCAGCAGAAGTCAGAGCAATCGCCCAGCCCGGAGCCGGCTAGTTCAGCCAAACTGCCGGATTTACCGGAAACCGAAGGATTGACTTTTGGCCAGTTTGTTTGGCAGGAATTACCGGATTTTTTGCAAGCAATTATTCCCAAACCGGAATAAGGAGGGTTTATGAGAAAGGATAAAGTTATTGAATGTGTTCAGTGCGGCCAGAAGTTTGTTTGGACTCAAGGCGAGCAGGAGTTTTATAAAGAAAAAGGTTTAAGACCGCCAAGCCGATGCCCTATCTGTCGTGCCACTTTTAAGGCCGCCAAAGAAGATAATTTTAGAGGAGAAATTAAAAAGGCGGCTCCCAACAGGCAAGCCGGTAACTGTCATCAAGGTCATAGTTTAACTGCAAAAAGCTAAATTGATTGGCATTGGCATCAGGGCAAAAATCTTCTGGCGCTGAGTCTTCTTCTACATACTGTATGCCAAAGACTGCTTTATTATTCTCTATAAAAGGAGTAAGAAGATTACATTCATTCCAATCATAACAGCTTTCATTGATAGCCCAGTCAAAGAGAGAGACTAAGTTTGGAATTTGATCAAGGTCATTTTTAAGACCAACGCCTAGATTTCTGGCATGAGCTTCATTAGCTAAGAAAGTGTTATATTCCAGTTGGTCATCTTGGCCTATTCCACAACCATTGTTATTTTGCCAGGAATCAACATTGTCTGGGTCTACGCCGTCACAGCCTTTTGATACGGCCAGATCTAAGCGGCTTTTCATAACATTTTTTATGGTAGTTAGATCACGTTCCTTGTTAATGTTTAGCCACCATTCGCCTGGCCAGTCAGGCAAGTCATTACAGGTGTCTTCCGGATCCATAGGATCTGGCCAGTCGTCTCGCCAATCTTCATAAGTACCGGCAGAAAAGTAGCAGATTACTTTTTTCCCTTGACCATGAAGTTCATCAATAACGCTTTGTGAAGTATCAAAAAGGTCAATATCATAAGCTTCAACATCATAGGAAGTATTGATGGTTCCCTGTAGTTGTATTTGCCAAGTAGTGCCCGGTATTGGTTTCCACCAGCTTGTGGGAGAAGGAGAGGGACTGGGACTTGGTGTAGGGGTAGGTGATAGGGAAGGACTTGGGGATGGGCTTGGTGAGGGAGAAGGTGATGCGACTGAACAGTCAGCTGGCGGTTGGTCTCCGTTAAGCAGAGAGCCAGTATAGTTGGATAGAGCCAGGCTGATGTCAATCGCTTCCAGACTGCCCGAGCCATCAAAATCATAATAGTTTTTTTCCGAAGGGAGAGAATAAACAAAATCAAAATATTCAGTGATCATCGCGTTGATGTCCGACCATTCCAAATCATTGTCATTGTCAATGTCTCCGGGCTGCAACTCATTACTACTTTTGTCTAATATATTAGACTCTCCTTTGTTTATGACAACAGCGTCAAATTTTTTTCCTAAGTATCCTTGGGCTTTGAGATAAACTATAAAGTCATTGTCAGAATCGGGAAGATCGGCTAAATTAAGACCGCTTTTGTAGTAGCCGTTGCTATCCCAAACAATCTCAAGATTATTTTCTTCATGGTAATAACACTCATTTTTGAGACTTTCATTTTTTATTATTAACTTGGAGAAAGTTCTTCCAGGATAAGAATGATTCATGCCTTCCAGCTTAAAGCGGATTTCTAAAAAAGTAGTTCCCGGACTGGGAGAAGGAGAAGGACTGGAAGTAGGACTAGGTGAAGTTGAGGATGAAGGAGTTGGCTGGACGTCGCCTAGGTATTCATAAGCGCCAATATCGCACTCAGCAGTCCCTGAGTTGTTACCATCTTGAGGTCGAGGATTAGCATCATAATCATTTTTTACTTGTGTTAAATTGACTCCCTTATCGATCATTGGAGAGTTTTTTTGGAGGTGAAAGTCATTTTCACTAACAAAAGAAGGATTAAGCATTAAAAAAGGGGTTATTTGGTAGTTTTGCAAGTCTAGATAGATTTGCGCGTTTGCGTCTGGATTGTACCAGTTGTTGTGGTCAAATTGGAAATAATTTTTAAGATTTGTTCCGTAACACTGGCTGCCGTTAGGTAGCCAGCAGTTTATTGCCCTGGCATTGTTTGTTTGATAAAAAATGTTATTGCGGAAGAGGTTGTTGCTATTGGCGGAAACATCTTCCACTCCTATAGAAATAATGTTTTCTTGACTGTTGATAAAAGTGTTGTTGGCAAAAAGGGAATTGCGGATAACATTAATACCGCTTTGTTCCTGCCAGATGCCGATAGAGTCCTTGTTGTTAATAAGAATATTGTTGATAAAGGTTATTTGATGCCACTCAGCATAATCACAAGAGTTGCTGCCGTCAGGACACTCAAGATTGTCTTTGACTTCTTTGGAAATGCCGATGCCGCTGGTCTGGGGATAATCCTGGTTGTATATTAAATTAGCCTCAACAGTAACGGAAACGGTGTTTTGGCCGCTGTTGGCTAAACGGTTGTCAAAATCAAGATTAGCGCTGTGATTGTCATAAACGACATTATTTTTTATTTTACCGTTTCCTTGGATAATAATACCCTCGCCGTTGTTATGATGAGAGACATTATGGCTAAATTCAACATTGTCCGCCTGCCAGGCCGATAAACCCGCTCCCCAGTGGCCAGGAGGGAGAACCCGCGGCCAGTTATCCAGATAGGTGTGATAAATTTCATTATCAGTTGCTTTGCCTCCTTGACCGAGGGCAAAAAGAATACCGCTGCCGACCGTGTAGCGGACAGTCAAGTCTATTACCTGGCAGCCGGTTCCTCCTTGCGGATCTTCCGGCCAATCGTCTCCGGCGTAAAGACCGGCACCGTAGGATGCCTGTATAATCAAGCTTTTGGCAATAAGATAATCGCCCCGCAGGTAAAAAAGCGGTTCATAAAGGCCAGCAGTCGGCAGATTGGGAACCAGAGTGTTTTTATTGGCCGGACTGCCACCGCCTGCGATCCAAACATAAACAATGGAAGCAGTACTGTAGTATGTGCCTTCAGTTACTTTATTCAAGGAAAAAACTCTTTTTAAAGGAGTATCATTGACAATAACCGCTTTTGCTTTGCGGTCAACAGAGGTTTTGTAGATATTGCCGGAATGTTGAGTCCAGCTGAGATTTTCCTTGGAGCCGTCAATAATAGGCTTGTTGCCGGGATCAAAAGCCTCAAAGGTAATTGGAGCCGAGGCCGAGCCTGACTTTTCAATAACGACCCGCTCGTGGTAAACTCCGGGCGTGATTTTGACAGTATCGCCAGAATTAACTTGGTCAGCGGCATGCTGGATTGTTTTCCAGGGCTGGTTTTCCGTTCCCGGGTTGTTGTCACTGCCGCTGGGGGAGACAAAATAGACGTTGCCAGGAGCTTGCTGGAGTTGTAGGGGAATTTCTTTTTCTTTGTGCCGGCTCCAGAGAAGAAGAACGGTTAGGAAAATAGCCAGGACGGCTAGCGGTAAAAATGATTTTAAAAAGGCTTTTTTCTGTTTGCTAGACATTTTAGTTATTACCTGGGATTTGGAAGTCAGTGTAGTTGGTTAAAGATAAAGTGGCATCATCAAGCGTCAGCCAGCCATCAGTATTAAGATCAACCACTTTTTTGTTATCAGGAAGATTGCTAATATCTACTCCCAGTTGGTCGTAGTCGAAGCAGAGTGTTCCTGGAGTAACAGTATCACAGTCTGGTAGGCTGTCAGAGTAGTATTCCAAAACCAGACTAACATCAATCGCTTCTAAGATGTTGTCAGCGTTGAGGTCAGCAACCCAAAGCGGCGAGCTGGTGATATCAATAGTGTTACTAGTACCGGCGACAAGATAACCTTCGGTAAGAAAACCTTTTTCTGTTAATCGCCGACCCAAATGAGCATCACCTTTAAGCCAAAGGTTATAGTAACCAGTTGTTGTCAAGTCGGACAAAGAAAGGCTAACTTTATAATAGCTTCCTTGCCAGCTTGGTATTAGGTTTGTTTCCTGGTGGAAGTAGCCGCTATCATTAGAAAGCAGGAGATTGGCTAATTGGTGATCGAAGACTGGAGTTCCTCCAGTATCTTTTGGTACTCCTTGATAGTTATAAAGGATATCCAGAGTTGTTACTGATGGGGAAGGTGTAGGTATAGGTGTAGGAGTAGGACTTGGGCTGGGACTTAGAGAAGGAGACGGGTTTGGTGAAGGGGAGGCCGAGGGACTTGGCGATGGGCTTGGAGACGGAGACGGTGAAGGAGAGGGACTTGGTGAAGGAACAGCAACGGTATAAACACCCAATGGGTTGCTATACTTGCCCAGAATGTCATGAGGAGCCTCCTTGGTAATGATTTGCGAGGGACCGGGGTCAAGATAAAGGCTAGTTTGGCCGAGATTGTAGGCGACCAGCTTGATAAGAAATAAGTCATAAAAGTTTCCTTCGGTATCACAGCCATTTGGCGAGGTAAAAAAAGCGGTTGCTTTAATGACCTGGTCGTTGCCCTCATTATAAACGCCGGTAAATTGAGAAAAAGTTATACCTGTACAGGGAAGGTTGTTAGGAACAAGATGGAGACCTTCTACTTTAAAGGCGCTATTGGCTCGGGCTCCGTTGGGAACAATAATTTTTAGAGGGATAGCGGAGACGGCCTGGCCGGCAGTATTGAATTGTACCGGTATGCCAAGAATTTCGCCGATACTGGCGGTTTGTTGACTAGGTTCAAGCCGGATTTCTGCTGGCCCACCGCTAACCACCAATTCTTCAGGAGGTTTGGGTTTGATTATTTTTATGAGTAAGACAGCAAAAAAGAGAAGGAAAATGATCCCTAAATAGAAAAAAAGAAGTTTTCTAAAGGTTTTGTTAAGTTTTATTTTCATTAGTATTTCTGTCATTGCGAGCCCCGCCAAGCGGGGCGTGGCAATCTCAATAGTGGAAACTTACTCTACACTTAGCTCAACTGCCTCCAATTTATTGACATCAACAATGTTTTGGTTAGTTTCTTTTTCAATCACCTTGGTTTGTTTTTTATTTAATTCTAGAGAAATTTCTGCGGTTTTAAGCCCTTTAATCGTAAAACTGGCTAACAAGAATTTTTCCTTTGGTTTATAGCCGGTAGTGCTAATGTTTATGGCTGCTAGGCTTAAGAGTACTTTATTCTCTCTGGTTAAAATTTTGTTTACTGGAAAACTAAAATCATTTTTGATTTCCGGATTTTCTTTAGCCTGAATTCCTTCTTTTAGAGAGTCGCCATCAAGAATTTCAAAACTTTCATTTCCTTGAGAAGATTGGATAAAGACTTGGACACTGACTCCAGAAATTGCCTCATCGGCCGGGTCGATAAAGATTTTTACTTCGGCTTCTTCTCCTTGGCCGATAGAAGAAGCCTCTAAACCCAAGACAACACCACCTTTTTTGGCAATCGGGCTGGCAGAAGGAGTAACTTCAGATTTCTCGGGACAAGGGGGGCATTGAGAAGTTTTAAGTCTATAAAACAAAAAGCCTGAAAGAAGCAGTAAAAGGATAATAACAACAATGAGAACCTTGTTACAGTTTGACTCTTTTTCTTCTATTGGAGGAGAACTTTGAGTTTCCATTTACTACTTTATACTAGTTGTTTTATAAAGGGATTGTCAAGGGGTTTGTGAATACGAATTTAGGCTTACTCTAATTTTCTAAAGAAACGGAGTAAGGACCAGTTTGGCTCTTCAGGCTTTGCTTCCGGCTCTTCCTTGTCTGGTTCTCGGATGTCTCCGCCTTTTTTGATTTCTTCAATTTTTATCTTGTCGAACCAAACCGTCCCTTTGGCTTTGCCGGCCAAACCCATTGGAGCCCGCAGACGGATGTATTTTGTTTCCGGGGTAGTTTCAAGAAGATATGATTTTTTTTGCCAGTCAGTAACCCCTTCAACATTGTCTCCCAAGCCAAATCCGGAATCAATTCTGTTTTGATAGACATCATCGGATTCTTTGCTTTGGACATTATATTGAGCAGTTATTATCCTACCATAAACTTGAGCATCACTTGGTTGCAGACTGCTTGTTTTTACCCAATAGGAGATTTTGTAGGTTTTGTTTGGTTTAACCATGATTAAAGGGGAGTAGAGTTCAGCATCGGAAAACTGCTCACTTGTTAATTTTAAAGAGTAGTTTTCTTCTTTTCTTACTTGACTGTCACACGACCAGTCAAGTTCTCCTGACCAAAGTTTCTTTTTTGGAACTATCTCTTCGCAGAATTTTACTCCTAGATTTTTAGGGAAAATTTTTTCTACTAATGACTCGGAATTGTTGTGATGGCTGGCCTGATAAGTGGAGATTAGAAATTTTGCCGAGACTTGTGGGTGGCGCTCCAGATTAAACCACCAGTGAAGAAAAGGACTACTTTGTTCATGACTGGCGATGTTTATTTCAGGAACGGGATTTACCTGTGGGAATCTTAACCTTCTTTTGCTGGTAAAATAGAAGTAAGCAAGCATTTTTTCCAATAAATCTTTAGCTTGATAATCATTGTTGACTTTATTCCAGTAGCTAAGAGTTATTATTGCAGATTGCATGTCTTTATCTCCCCAATCTGCACCTGCGTGGCACTCCGGAGTTATTCTGAAATGGTCGTCCATACATTTTTTGATATTTTTTTTCCAAATTTCAGAATTGGTGCTTTCTTCTATATTGTGAGTAAACTCTGTTGGAACCGCTCTTCCTGTTAAGATATAGGAGAATTGCCCTTGCTGTAATTGGTTTATGCCGGCTATGGTATAAAGAGGGTTGGGGCTTAAATTGTGATTGCCTAAAGTAAAATCATCACTGATCGTTCTGCTGGTAATACCACAGGCCGTTTCTCCTCTGGAAAAAGTATGAAAAGCAAAACATTTGGCGGCCTGGTTCCATCTTTCGGCATTTGGATGGTTGGGGAACATATTATAAGCGGTAGCCAGAAATTGGGCATTCCAGCTATTTTCTTCCGCTCTGGTGTCATAAAGGTAATCTTCTGTAGTAATAAAATCTATATTTTTTCTGTTTGGTTTTAATTCTGAGCCGGGTATACTTGCCGGCCACCATTCAGGATGAGCCAGAGGAGCTTGGTCGGGAAGGGTGGTTCCGTAAGGATTGTTTTGTATTTCTTCTAAAATCCAAGTAAGAAAATCCGCTTCTTGGGAGAGGATACCGAAAAAATCCGCTCTGGTTTCTGGTTCCAGCTCCTCCCATAGCCACCAAACAGAGAAACCTAATTGGTTCATTGTCACCGAAGAGCCCCATATTTTGCCCCAATTTTCATATTTATCAACGATGAGGTTAATATAGTTTTTGGCTTTCTCTAAATCTTCATTTTTGCCGTCTTTTTGGTAGTAATAAAGGTGCATTATTACCTGTCCGGCCAAAGCTCGAGCAATATTGGTATTGGCGCCGTTTATTCCCTGGATAGTATTAATTAAATTGTCAAAGTTGGTATTTTTATATACTTTATAAGTTTCATCCGACCAATAGTCCAAGACTGCTTGGAGATTTTGCCAAGAAGGCTCAGGGTTTACTCTTTGCCATTCCGCTTGGTTTTCCAGCCTGCCTGCCCCTTTCCAGGTATAAGTTAAAAGATCAAGCACCCAATACTTATCTTTGCTGATAACGGTAAATTCATTTCTCTCTTCATTTATCCAGCCGGCGGTAATACCATCACCATCCCAAGGGAATTGGTTTTCTATTTTGGGAGCTTTTTTCCAGACGTCATCATTTGGCCTGTTTGCCAATAAGCCATAGCTGCTCCATTCCAAGCTAGATAGGTCAAGATTCCAAAACTTGTCCTTATTAATAACAGTGAGGACATTTTTATAAATCCAGCCGGCGCTGATTCCCTCTTTAGCGACACCGCCGATGGTGATGTCTGGTCCCTCCCAAGGAGATTTGCCGTTGATTTTTGGCGCCTTTTGCCAAATAGCTTGGTTTTCCAGCCTGCCTGCCCCTTTCCAGTTATAAGTTAAAAGATCAAGCACCCAATACTTGTCTTTGCTGATAACGGTAAATTCATTTTTCTCTTCATTTATCCAGCCGGCGGTAATACCATCACCTTCCCAAGGGAATTGGTTTTCTATTTTGGGAATATTGGCCCAAATTTCGCTTCCTTTGATCTCCTGCCAGCTGTAGTCAAAAGTTTTCATCAACCAGTAGTTGTTTCTGCTGACAACGGTGAAATCTTTGGTGTGGTTGTTTATCCAGCCGGCGGTAATACCATCACCTTCCCAAGGGAATTGACGGGTTGGTGTTTGGCTAAAGGTTTCTGGAGTTTCTTCTGACTTTTGTTTTATGAAATTCTTAAAAAGAAAGACAGAACAGAAAATGATAAAAAGAAAGAAGAAAACAAAGAAAAACTTGATTTTTTTGTGAGTTGTTTTTTTAGACATTAAGGTTTTTTCCAGGCAAAGCGCCAGCCCAGACTTAGAAGGCTTATTCCAGAGACCAGCAGGATTATTGTTGTTTGCGTGTTGCCGGTGACCGGCAGGCCGTTTTCGTCATAGGTGGTATCGTCAGTTCCCCCGACCCCGCTGTCTGTCGTATCGGTAGTAGTGGTAGAGGAGGAACTGATAATATAAGTACCATTAAAAACGCTTTGGAGAATTTCATTACTGGTTTCTGATTCGCTAATATCCGAGCCTTCAGAATCAAAAGTTACTTCTGTTGTTCCCTGAGCTATTCCCTCAAAGGTGATGGTAGCAATGCTGCCGCCTTGAGTGATTGGTACTCCGATTTCTGCAAGTGCTGCAATAGAGATAGTCCCGGCACTGTTATCATAGGTTTTGGAAGGATAACTGCTAAATAAACTACCGGTTGTAATACTGTTAACCTGAAGGACTGTTGGGTCAAAACTAAGAACTGCTTCTACTCCATCAACAGACTCTCCAGAAATAATAATATCAACATTAAGATTAAAACTGTTGCCAACAGCATAAGTGCCGGATGAAGGACTAAGGCTAAGATCAGCAGCCTGGGCCGAAGATGAAAAAGTAAAAACGAAAAAAGAAAAAGTAAAAAAGAAAAACAGAGTCATTCCGCACTTGATGCGGAATCTATAGAGATAAGAACTTATTTTTATAGATTCCTGCTTTCGCAGGAATGACAAAGGTGGAATTTTGTAACTCAGTTTTTTTTTATTGAACATTGATTTCTCCATTGACTACTTTTCCTAAAATGTCCTCAGCAGTTTTAGCCTCGGCCAAATCACTATCATTAATGTCACCGGGCTTTTCAAAAACTACTTCCAATTTTAGACTACCAGTTTTTTGTGGCTTTAGCAAGAGAGAACCAACAACAGCCTGGCCGCTAAAAGCGCTTTGGCCGATTTCTGTTAGACCGGAGAATTTGATCAAACCTGTTTGATAGTCAATATTGTTAAGTGGGTGAGTAGAGAAAGGACTGTTAGGCTCAATCTCTACTTGTGGACTAGTGATTTGCCAAGCCGAAGAATCAAACTGTAAAACAAGTTCAAAGCCGTTGATTTCTTTGCCTTGAGTATCAAGACTAAAGTTGGCTTTGACTTCTTGGTCAAGGGTTATCTCCGGGTTTTCAAACTCAACTGCTATTATACCCGGCCGATCTGGGCTTTCTTTGATTTGTTGAACAGGCTGCTTTACTGTTTGGGGAAGGGAAGTTTGGCTTGGTTTTACCTTGGAAGTCAAGGCATTGCTAATCAGATAACCAAGACCTAAGCCTAAAAAGGCGATGATGATTAATTGTAAGACAGTTTTTTTATTCATGGGCAGTAATATTATTACTCTTCTCCTTCTTTACCATAATTGTTTACATAAAGAGTAAAATCAAAAACATCAACTTCTCCATTACCGTTGATATCCACTATTTTATTATCCTTTCCGAAGTTATTTACAAAAATAGTGAAATCAAAAACATCAACGACATTGTCATCTTTAAAATCACCAGCCAAAAAGGCTTCACTAAAATTGATTTCCGTGGCAACTCCTGTAGTCAAGTTTACACTATCGAGCTTTTTGGATAAATAGCCTTTTGGTTTGACAATTACTTTATAGCTGTCTTCAAAAGCATCCTCCATTTCAATATCTTTTTTTTCTCCTTGAGTGTCGGTAGTGACTTCTTTAGTAGTGATCGTCTGCTCACCTTGAATTAATTTGATTGTTACCGCATCGCTGGAATCGTCGTCTTTTTTTTCCAGGTCGGTTTTAAGGTTGAGGAGAAAGTCGGCCAGCTCTCCTAAAACAATTTGGGTTTGACTTGCTCTGCCTTGGTCAATGTAATTATCTGTACCTGGTTCTATGTGGAACATGAAGTCTTCTTTCTTGTCGGAAAGACTGATGGCAGTGTTGGGGTTGTCTTTTTTGGCCGCCAGGGTAAAAACAGCGAAATCAGTTGCTACTCCTTCAGTGGTTTTTAAGTTTTTTGCCGGACTGGAAGCATATTGGGCCATAACCAAGCTGGCGGTTTTTTCTTTTTCAAAGATAGCACTGGAAAAAGGAGCCGGCTGACCGTCATTTTCTTTTAATTTAAAAACAAGGTTTTTATATTCCAAATCATCGGTATTCCATTTAATTGTAGCCAGAGCGGTATTGAAGCTTTTGCCGCTGGTTGTCAGCTTAATGGTGATATTGATTTCTTCACTGGTGGCGAGCTTGGTTTTGTCTGCTTCCAGCTCAAAAAACCCATAGTAAGACTCCTCCAGGGTAGTGACAAAAGTTTCCGGCAGTTTAACCGGTTTTCTGGCAATAAAAGCCAGAAGCGAACCAAGTCCTAGAGAAAAAAGAAAAACAAGGATAAACAGAGCGATTTTGGGCTTTGGCCGGCCGGCCGGTGGTGCTGCTTTTGGCACAGCCGGAACTTTAGCCTCGGCAGGAGGCAGGGGGTTAAGTGATTGGTTTTGCTGGTTTAAATTAGTTGCTTCCATGGGATTTTTAAGGACAAAGCCCTCCTAAGCTGCCGACGAGCCGGATAAGGATTATCGGGTTACTATCCTCGCTGTCCAGGCTTTCCTGCCAGTGGTTTATAAGATAGTCGATATCTTCCTTGTCAAGCTTGCCGCTGTTGTTAAAGTCGTATTTGCAGGTTGGGTTGGGTGCTGTTGAAGGAGGGGGTTGTTCTCCGCAATCCTCAGGGCAATTACATTTGTTTTCTCCGGTGCCGCAGACTCCGTTACCGCACTTGGCGCAAATCATGGAACCCCTGCAAGGCTGGCAGACACCATTCGGTCCTGGGTCTTTGGCGCAGCTGATGGCCGTTAAACCCGAACAGCAGATCGGATGGCCGGGATAAACACCAACAG
>CAYPXO010000026.1:14098-16649 GCA_964414895.1 uncultured Pseudomonadales bacterium | reverse complement strand
ATATCCATTGCATCTTTGGATATATGGCTGTTAGAGCATTTCGGAATTGAGGTTACTAAATAATAACACTAATCTCGAAATTCTTCTGTCTATTGATCCTATCCCTTGTCATCCCCAACCTGAAAGCGAAAGCGCTTCAATATCGGAAATCTATAGAAATAATTATTTGTATAGATTCCTGCTTTCGTAAGAATGACAGAGGTGGAATTTCATAATTCAAGTTAATTAAAAAAAGTTTTGTTTCCAATTCTGTAATTTATGAGAGCGTTAAATAACGTCTCTCGTCATGCTGAATTTATTTCAGCATCTATAAAAAGAGCTCCTGAAATGAGTTCAGGATGACAGTTTAAAATGTTATTCAACCGTCTCATGGTATGTTTATTGTGCCGAAGAATAGACAAAAATTTGCTTCTTTACAAGAAGAAGGAGGAAGTAAAATGAATTCTAATTCGACTAAATTCTAAAGGTAAAAATGGAAAGGGAAGTTAGAGCAGATCAATTAGCAGACCAACCGTCAGAGACTGGCTCTCTTCCTACTATTGGAGAACAACTATTAGAAGAAGCAAAAACAAGAGGGTTTCAAAATCCAAGAGTTGCCCCTGGTGAAACTTGGGCTAGTCTTGCTGCTGGAGGAAAAAAAACATTCATTGTCTACGAAGAAGGTGGTGTGGAGAAGCATTTTGTCGCAACAATAAACCAGCAAGAATAGAGAACAGAACGATTAATAAAGCTACTTTACCACAAAATTCACCAATTTTCCGGGGACGAAGATGGCCTTTTTTATTTGCTTTCCTTTTAGATATTTTGATACTTTTTGAGATTGTTTGGCTAATTCTACAATTTCATTTTTGTTATTGGCAGATACAGAGGGCGACCGACCGGTCGCCCCTACAATTATTTTATCTCTCACCTTGCCATTGACCTGAACAACAATAGTTATCTTCTCTTGCTTTATCAATTCCGGGTCATATTTTGGCCAGGGTTGTTGATGAACGGATTTAAATTGTTGCCCGTTGCCCGTTGCCCGTTGCCAGTCTTTGTTTCCACTGGTTGCTGGTTGCTGGTTGCTGGCAACTTGCCATAATTCCTCAGCCAGATGAGGGGCAAAGGGAGCTAATAAAAGAATTAGGGTTTTTAGGGCTTTTGGGGAGGGCACAGGAACCGCGCCCGTAGGCGGGCGGACACCTTGGTCCGCCCCTACACTTGCGGACAACCCACGGGTTACCCCTACAAGGAAATTAACGAATTCCATAATTGCGGCAATAGCAGTATTGTATTTAAATTTACCTATATCCTCGCCGACTTTTTTAATTGTCTTGTTTACCCAAAAAGCCTCTTCTTTGGAAGAGAATTCAGCAACTTGGAACTTGGAACTTGGAACTTGGAACTTTCCTTGGCAAAGTTTATAGACTTTGCCAAGGAACTTATACATCCCCACCATTCCAGTATCACGAAAATCCCCACCCACATTAAATGGTCCTAAAAACATCAAATAGGCTCTTAAGGCATCAGCACCAAATTTTTCTATGTACTCATCGGGGTTGACAACATTGCCTCGGGATTTACTCATCTTGGCGCCGTCTTTGATAATAAGGCCATGGGCGTAAAAGCGGGAAAAAGGTTCCTCAAAATGAAGATATCCCAAATCATGCAAGGCCATGGTGATAAAACGAGAGTATAAAAGATGCAAAACAGAATGTTCCGCACCACCGGTGTATTGATCAACCGGAAGCC
The DNA here is from genome assembly GCA_964414895.1 of uncultured Pseudomonadales bacterium. Lineage (GTDB taxonomy): Bacteria > Patescibacteriota > Microgenomatia > UBA1400 > CAYNMC01 > CAYPXO01. The sequence goes on along the minus strand of CAYPXO010000026.1, from coordinate 14,915 downwards.
ATTTTTTGGTGATTTGGGGATTGAAAGGGGCAATCGTCTTGTCATTGCGAGGAGTCCCGACGTTAGATCGGGACGACGTGGCAATCTCATTAGATTGCTTCTCCGCCAGCTGGCGGATCGCAATGACACCCTTATATTCTTCTGTATCAGTATTTGGGTACGCCAAGAAATACCACGAACTATCTAAAAAGGTATCAGAAACATCTGTTTCCCGTTGGGCTTCCCTGCCGCAATAAGGACATTTAACCTTAACAAAATTAGCCAGTCGAGCCAGTGGCGGTTTGCCGCCAGCCTCACCAGGCAGGTAATCATCGGTGTCGGGTAACAAGACTGGCAGTTGGTCTTCGGGAACAGGATACCAACCCGCCCCGCCAGCTGGCGGGGAATTTTCAATTTTCAATTTACAATTTTCAATATTATTTTTGAATTTGGGATTTGGGATTTGTTTGGAATTTGGTGCTTGAGATTTGGAATTTCCCCATGATTTTTTTGCCTCTTCTGTTGTAAACCAGCTCTTGCCTTCCGCGGCGCAATGCGGGCAGTATATCATCGGAATCGGCGGCCCCCAATATCTTTGCCGGGAAATACACCAATCACGGAGTTTGTATTGGATTTTTCTTTTGCCAAATCCTCTCTTTTCTAACCAATTAATAACTCTATCCAAATCTTCGGGATAGCGCCAACTGTTCCATTCTTCAGAGTTGACCAAAATTCCGTCTCCTTCATAACATTTCTCAGGCGTAGCATCGGGCGCGCCACGGCGCGCCCCTACGGGTTGGCTGACCAACTTAATGGGCAAATGCTACTTTTTAGCAAA
>CAYPXO010000026.1:0-14088 GCA_964414895.1 uncultured Pseudomonadales bacterium | reverse complement strand
CGCGCATACCGTTGCGGCCGAACGCCCGTGCAGCCGAGAGATCTGAATCCGACCCGCTGACGCGCCATCCCCAGCCGGCCAGCACGTGGGCCAGGGCCCGCATCCCGCTGCCGGCGATGCCCACCAGGTGCGCCCGCCGCGGCCCCCCCCTATGGGTTGGATGACAAACTTAATCGGCAAATCATACTTTTTAGCAAACTGCCAATCCCGCTCATCATGAGCGGGAACTCCCATTACTGCCCCGCTACCATATCCCATCATTACATAATCAGCCACATAGACAGGCAATTCTTCTCCATTGAGTGGATTGGTAACATACCCACCAGTAAAAACACCTGTTTTTTCTTTGTCTGCCGCCAATCTCTCAGTTTCAGATTTCCTTTGAGACTCTCTTACATACTCTGATACCTTCTGTTTATTCTCTTTTGTTATCAATTTCTCAACCATCGGATGCTCAGGAGCAAGACAAAAGAAAGTGCAACCATGAAGCGTATCCGGTCGGGTGGTAAACACGTTAATTGAAAATTGAAAATTGAAAATTGAAAATTGAATTTCCGCTCCTTCACTCTTTCCTATCCAATTCCGCTGGGCGATTAGCACTTTTTCGCTCCAATCTAGCTTGTCTGTGTTCTTCAGTAACCTTTCCGCATACTTAGTTATACCAAAGAACCATTGATTTAACTTTCGCCTCTCTACCAGTGCCTTACAGCGCTCACAAACCACAACTTCCTGTTGAGTCGCCAGTCGCCAGCCCGCCTGCCGGACGGGCAGGTTTCCAGTCGCCAGTTTTTTCTTGCTGGTCGCTGGTCGCTGGTCGCTGGCAACTTTCTTCTCCGTCTGCTCATCAGCCAAAGTTGTTTTACAAGAGGGACACCAAGTAACCGCTGCTTTTTTCTTGTAAGCCAAGCCCGCCTTAAAAAGCTGAACAAAAAGCCACTGGGTCCATTGGTAATACTCTGGGTCCATGGCATCAACAGTATGCTCCCAATCGTACATGCAGCCAATCTTGTGCAACTGCTCAGTAAAATGCTTGACATTTTTAGGAACTTGAATTTTCGGGTGAACGCCAACCTTAATCGCGTAGTTTTCCGAGTGAATGCCACCGGAGTCAAAACCAATCGGCTCAAAGACATCAAAACCTTGCATTCTTTTAAAACGACCGTAGATATCCGCACCGGTAAAAGCATAAACATTGCCAACATGGAGTCCCTCAGCCGAAGGATAGGGGTACATCATCAGGTTATAAAAAGGCTTTTTTGCTCCCTTGAGGTCGGTTTTGTAAATACCAATTTTTTCCCAGATAGCACGCCATTTAGCTTCAATAACTTTTGGATTGTAAAAATTATTTTTGGTCATATAAAATTTAAAAGTAAAAAGGCAAAAGGTAAAACTATAGTGGTTTTTACTTTTTATCTTTGAATTTATTTTATAAAATTCTCTCCTTCTTGACAAGAAGAAAAAGTAAAATGCGCTCAAATTGAAAATCTGTCCAGAAAGAGAAAAAATGAAACAAGAATACGATCGGCTAAAAAGTAATACATTCGCTTCATGGATATTTTCGGAGCTGGCTTACTTACTGACAGATCCGAATATCAAAGAAGAAGATAAAGATAAAATTAGAGACACAACAGTGTTTTTTGTAAGAGCTTTAAAAGATAAACCATTAATTGCAGAAGAAGCAAATGCTGTTGTCAGCCAACAAAAGGCTGTAGATCTAACTGATGTACCTCCTGGTGAGTACGATTATGGCCCCACATAATCTCCGTTTCAACCCCAGGCTTTGACTCCTAAAGCAACCTCAGGTTCTTAAAAAATCATAGATAAATGGCAAGTATATGCAAGGCTTATAAAAAATAAAAAGGAAAAAACAAAACTTGAGTTTTTTTGTATTTCAATAAGCCGGTAAAATTTTTATTTAAAACAATCCCCTTCTCTGGCTGATAACTTTCAATGAAGCTTAAAAAACTCCGGCTCAGTCTTGGTATTTTAAAATCCTGGAATTTCACTTCAAGAGGGATCATCTCTCTATCTTTCTCCAGAACAAAATCAACTTCTGCACCCTGCTTGGTCCGCCAAAAAGAAAGCTTGGCAGTCTCGTCTCGAAAGAACAAGTTTTGAAAAACAAAATTCTCTATTATTGCCCCTTTGTCCTGACGCTCTCCAACGGCTCTAAAATCGGAAATAAGAATATTGCGCAAGCCTAAATCCAAAAAATAAACCTTCGGAGACTTTCTGATTTCTGTTATCTTATTAGAGAAATAAGGCGGCAGCAACTTGATAACAAAAGTTTTTTCCAAAACCCCAAGAAATTTCTTAATTTCTCTGTAGGCAAGCTTCGCATCTTGGGATAAAGAAGAATAAACAACAAGGTTGCCAAGCTGAAGAGCCAAAATTTTAGCCAGATTTTTAAACTCCAAAAAATTACCAATTTGTAGATATTTAATAATATCCTTTTCAATGTAAGTCTCGATTAGAGCATTTAATCTTGCTTTCTTAAAATCTTCTTTTGAAGTAGCAATGGCCGGATAGCCTCCCCAAAGAACATAATTCCCAAGGGCGCGATAAAGCTCTGGTTCAAAAATCAAGGGTTGTGGCTTGATTTTGTTTCTTTTCTGCTCAAGAAAATCAAGAAAAATCTGGTGTTTCTTTTTCCACAATTTAAAAAGCAATTTATTTTCAAAAGAAAGATATTCGCTAAAAGAAAAGGGATACAAATTAAAAAAAACAACTCTGCCGACTAAAAAACTGGCTATTTGGCGAATTTTTAAACTCGAAGAGCCGGTAATGATAAATTTTGCTGAGGGGTAGCTGTCATAAAGAATCTTAAGAATTTTGCCGGCCTCTCTCACATACTGAAATTCATCAAAAAGAAAATAGGTTTTTGCGGAAGAAGAAAGTTGTAAAGCGACAAAGTCTTTTGGCGAACGACTAAAACTTTCTAGCGTGTTAATCTCTTCAAAATTGAGATAAACCACCTTTTCTTTTTTTAAAAGCTTTTTTAGCTCCAAAAGAAGGGTGGTTTTGCCAACCTGTCTGGCACCATTAATGGCAATAATTTCCTTCTCCTTAAGCCAAGGAAGAATCTTCTCAAAAAGTTCCCTTTTTACTAATTTTTCCTTACTTTTTTTCATCTTTATAAAAAAATAGTATTACTTTTTCGACAAATTGTCAAGTATCATTGAGAGCGTTGAATAATGCCCTTGTCATGCTGAATTTATTTCAGCATCTATAATAAATTGCATCAAAAGAGATCCTGAAACGAGTTCAGGATGACAGTCTAGAATGTTATTCAACAGCCTCAGTATCATCTCTCCTTGACAAGAAGAAGAAGAAGAAGTAAAATGTAACTTAAATGAAAGAAAACAAAGTAGAATTAGGAAGTCAAGTAAAAATAAATATTAGCGTTTTTATGGATCGTTTTAGAGGGATTGCAGGGGAAGATCGTTCTTCTATAAAATCTGTTCAACAGTTGCTTGAAGATCATGAAGATGAAATAGGAGAAGTTACAAAAGTCGACCACCTCCCTGATGAAGGAACCCAAACAATTACTGTAATATTCCCCAGTCCTTATTTTGATGAAAAAACTGGTAATGCAGGTCTTGGAAAAAGAAATTTTTTCCCAGACGAATTAATAGTAATAACCCCAGGGGCTGAGTCTTGAAGCAACCTCAGGCTTCTCAAAAAATCGTGGATAAACAGCAAGTAGGTGCGTGGCGATTATCCATTTTTAATAACCTCTCAATTTCCTTCCCAATTAATATCAAAATCTCAGTCTTCAAAATTCTTATTTTTAAAAAAGGACTGTCCTTGTAGTCTGTTAGAAGCCGAAGTCGGCAGGGTTAACAAAGAAAGGGATAATTTGGCCTGTTTGGTTATATAAAGTTAGGTTTAAAAGACTATTTCGGGGCACATTTTCCAGCAAAACTGTTTGCATTTGATGGTCTTTGATTTCCTTTTCTATTGTTTGCCCGCCGGCAAGAATTGCCTTCACCTTAGCTACTTCAAAACCATCCTGAACCAGCAAATTATTCCCCCGCCAGAAAACTTTCGTCTTAGTGTTAGGGTTATAAACAGTAAAGGGGTGAGGATAAATATCCTCTTTGTCTACCTCAACAACTTTTATCAGACCAGAAACGGCCCCTTCAGGCACCATCACCTCAATCAAGCCGTCATGCCAACGCAAGAGATCCTGCTCATGAGCTTTAACCCCGCCAAAATAAATTGCTTTTTGCTGGGGATTTTCTCCAAAATTTTTACCCAAAATCAAAACAACATCATCAACTTTGCCTAAAAAAGGCTTAACTTGAGAAATCTCAGGGGGATAAGCCGAAGGTTGGCCAATTGGCTGCTCTTCGACAAAATATCCGGGCGGCAGCTTGGATTTGTGAGCAGCGGAGTAAAGTTTAGTCTGCTGGCTGACCAGCCAAACAGTGGTGGGAATGGCAAAAAGCAAAGCCAACAAAATAGCCACAGAAAGAATCTGTTTAAAAGAAAAACTATCGACAAAATTTAAAATATTCATTTTAAATTAATTCTCAATTTTCAAATCCCAATTTTCAATGAATGACCAATTTACAAATTTACAAATGTTTGAATCCGCCAGCTGGCGGAGAAAATTCAATGAGAATTGAAAATTGTAAATTGAAAATTTCTCTCTATTCCCTAATCTCCACCACCTTATTCTTATGATCTATTATAATTGAGAATTTGTCAAATAGTCCTTTGCGGCCAAGCAAAGCTTTGCTTCCTTCCGCCTCTGTAAAAACGACCGGCAATTTAACTTGCTTCTCTCCTAGGAAAATATCCATTTCTGCTTGATAAGCAAAACTGGTGGTATTGCCAAAACCTTTAAAGGTCTGTCTTGGCAGGAAAGCCAAATTATAGCCCATTTCTTGAGCCATTTCTCTTGGCAGAGAAGAAACTACCGCACCGGTGTCCAGCAAAAAAGCTTGCTGCTGCTTTTCTCCCTCCGGTCCTTGGATTGGTAAAGAAAGCTCTGCTTCCGGGACATTTCCAAAAGACTGCCAGAGAGTCTGTTTGAGTTCGCTGGAGAACAAAACTCCCTTTTTGGCCCAACGGGCTTTTTGGGTAAAAAACTTGGTTATCAAAACTGTTGCTGTCGTCCCAAAAAGCAAAACTATCAACAAAAAAACTCCTAGCTTAGCCAAAGCTCTTTTCTCTCCCCCTTTCTGTTCTACAACCCTGCCAAAAGAGCCGGACGAAGAAGGCTTTGGTTTGGAAACCCTACCACTAGGAAAAAAGCTCTGTTTCTGCAAAGAAGGAAAAGAAGGTGGTGCAGGAACAGTCATTCCACCAGAAGAAACCTGGCCTGGAGGTTGGGGAGGCCGAGGTAAATTTGAGCCTTGGCTTGATTGCTGGCGGTTAAAAGATTGACTGTCCATTTGAGGCTTAGGCACTGTAGGCACTGTAGGAGTTTTTATGGTCGATGGAGCTTGGTTAAGTGTCATTAATTTTTAAGATAACAAAAAGCTGGCTGAGGCGCAATAGACAACTTGCCTCTTCTTATAATCAATGATAAATTGAGAAATGATGATAAAAAACATAACTTTCATAATCATTATAATTTTTACAATATTTATTTTTTCTGTCGTCCCTGTTCTCGCCTCTGTTGGTCAAAATGTCCAATATCAAATTATCCTACCGGAGACCAAAAAGGAAAAAATTCTCGGAGAAAAACAAACCAAAAATCAAAAACAAATAGAGGCAGAAGCGTATCAAAAAAACGGCTATCTTGTCCGCCAAGGCTTTGCTAATATCAGCTCTGCCGTTCCCTTTTCTTTTTCTATTTCTGATCTGACGATTGACTTTGGCATTCTCTCCCCGGGAGTGCCAGCAACACAAAGTAATCGGCTAACTATTGCTACCGGCAGCCTCGGCGGTTACCAAATAGCCGCTCTGGAAAACCACCCCCTTAAACTAGATCAAGACTCTGATGTCACCATCCCCAACACTCCTTGTGACTCCAAAAACTGCAATGAACAAAAGGCAGAGGCCTGGATCAACAACTCTAGCTACGGCTTTGGCTTTCATCCCTCCGGAAACAACACCCCCTCTGATTTTATCGGTAAAAATTATTACCGTCAGTTTGCCGATCTGGAAAAAGGAGAAAAACCACAAATAATCAGCGATGAAACCTTTACTAGCAACAATCCTCCCTCACAAACAAAAACAATAACAATCGTCTACAAAACAAATATCTCCAAGCAGCAAAAGGCCGGCCGTTATGAAAATGAAATTACTTTCATCGCATTACCAAAATACTAGAGTATTAGAGTTAGAGAGTTTTAGAGTGTTGGGTAAAAATTAGCTAAAAACTAAAACTCTAACTATCTAAAACTCTAAAAATCTGATGAGAATTGGTTTGAAAACAGGCTTGCTATCCTTATTCTTCATTCTCTACTCTTATAGTCCCACTCCTGTCTTCGCTCAAGACTCTCTCTCTCTTTCCATCTATCCCCCACTTATAGAAATAGTCAGCCAACCAGGTAAAATGATCAGTCAAACTTACGAACTCAGTAATCAGAGCAAGGAAGATGTTGAAGTTGTTGTTCGAGTATTGCCTTTTAAGCCCAAAGGGACTCAAGGCAAAATTGATCTTTTTTTAAACAAAGCCAGCTTTGATAAATCCATCAATTGGTTTTCTCTGGAAAATCCGGGAAAACAGATAAACATTCCTTTTAAAATAAAAGCCGAGCAAACAGAAAAATTGGCCTTAAAAATAAAAATCCCCTTAGAAGCTGAAGAAAAAGATTATTATTATTCGCTCACAATTAAAGCTTTGCCTCATATCCTCTCTAAAGGACAAACCCGAGCCAAGATCAACGGGCTTATAGGCAGCAACCTGCTTCTAACTGTCTCTCAGACGGAAAAAACAAGCTCTGATCTTAATATTCAAGTATTCCGGCCAATAAACAGCTTTCTTTTCTCTAATATATTTGATTCCTTGGATATTATCAGCTTCCAAGGGATTGTCAAAAATAAAGGCAAAAACTTCCAAAAAATAGAAGGCAAGATAGAAATCAAAGACCTAAACGACAAAACTATTCAAAATATTCCTCTTTTGCCAACTAATGTCCTATCTGGAGCAGAAAGAGAAGTCATTTGCTTGGATAAAAAAAATTGTCAGTTAAGCAAAAAACCCTTTTGGGGAAGCTATCAAGCAGTTCTAACTTTGCAAACCCCAAAGGGAGACAGAGAGAAGAGTTTTTATTTTTACATTTTCCCTTTCAAAACCAGTGCTTTTTTACTGATTCTCTTAATCCCGCTTATCTTTTTTATCAAGTTTATAAAATTACCCTTCCGCCTTTCTTAAAACCTTACTAAAGACATCAATCGACTTGAACATCGACCAATCAGCAGGCAAGAGATTCTTGGGAACTCCTATAGTGTTATTTATGAGGATATAAAATTTCGAAAATAAGGCGGAAATTGCTCTTTTTTCCTTATTGGAAAGCCTTTTTTTTCTTCTAATTTTCCTTAGCAGTCTCTCCGCCTGGTTGATAAAATCTTGACCTTTTTTATAATGTTTATCTATTGGCCACAACTCTCCCGCCAAACTCCTCTCATCAAAAAAAGCTGCTTTATTAGTAAAAATAAATAAAACTTTATTTACTAAAAATTCTAAATTTTCGCCAAAATCTTGATTTGCCGGAAGCAAGTAAACTGCTCGTTGTATCTTAACAAAGCCCAAATTCTTCAATTGCCTTCTCGTCTCTCGAGCATCTTTCCCTCTTTTCAATATGGCAAAAAACCAACCTTTGCTTTTAATCTGTTGAGAAAAAAAATTACTAAAAAGGCTTCTGAATCGTTTGTCTCCCAAAAGCGTCAAACGAAAAAAAGTCCGTCGATTACGGATAATTTTACTTACTTCCCCCTCTTTGATCAATTCTCCTATCGCCTTTCTTATCGAAGCCTTTTTAAAAAAGGGAAGCATTTCATAAAAAAAATTATAAGATAAATATTTTTCCTGTTTTTTTAATCTACCCCAAGCAATGAATCCATGAGTAAAAAAAAGCAAAAATAAAATTTTCTTTTTTAGAGTTTTCATTAATTCTTCTTAAAGACTGTTTTTTTAAATATATGTTTCATTAATCTATCCTTAAAAACATTAAAACGAAACTTTTAATCTTTGTCAAGTGGAAAACTTAAAACTTTTAGCTTTTAGATTTTAACTTTTAGCTTTTAGCTCTAATATACATTCTGATATATTTTGATGGAAATAAAATTCTAGTGAAAAGTTTGTGAAAAAGTTATTTTATGCGGGATTAGCTTTTTTGATCTATTTTGTTTGGAAAAAAATGGCAAAAAAATTGCTTCTTGACAACCTTTCGAAAACAGCTTTTATAGTAGTAATTGCTAATATAATCAAAATATAAATCAATATAATTACTCTGTTTATAAACTTTGCGGTAATTAAATCTCCGCATTAAAAAATTTAACTCTAAAAAAACAAATATGACAACAAAGAATTTAACTTTCAACACTTTTCCACAAAAAAATTTTAACAAAAACCCTGTTAGTAATTTGCAAAAAAGTGCGGAAATCAGCACTGCTATTTTGATGATTGCCAGCTTTATAATTTGGTTTTTTGTATTAAGTGGGTAATTTCACAAGGACAATCCTTGCGGCTCGCAAGGACTGGACTGTCCTTAAAAAGATGTCAATTCTTGCCCAATTTAAAAACTACCTAAAAAAACAAAACCTCTCCTCTGTTTCTGTCAGGAATTATTTGGCGGATGTCAGGCGGTTTCTAAGGTGGACCAAGAAAATTTCTCCAAAAGGGGTTACCCCTTGTGAGAATCTGAATCCCTCAAAAGGGGTAACCCCTAATGAAATTGGCCTCCAATCATATCGCCAGCATCTGATTGACAGTAATACTTCCTTAAAAACCGCCAATCGCTATCTTTCCTCGTTGCGCAAATTTGGCCAGTTTTTACAAGAAAGCGGTCTGGCAGAAAAAAATCCAGCGGAAGGGTTGGAGAGTGTCAAGTTGCCAGCAGCCAGCAGCCAGCAGCCAGAGAAAATAATCTCTGATTTTGAAAAAGACCTTTTGGAGGAAAAACTTTCAGCGGCGACGGTCAAAAACTATCTGGTGGATACCAGACAGTTTTTGGACTGGTTAGAAAACAAATTAGGCTAATTAGCCTAATTTTGCCAATTTGACTATGAATCTTGACCAAACCACCATCAACAATTATAAAGACCACCTCGAAAAGAAAGGAGTTTCCGGAGCAACTCTAAAGAGAAAACTCGCTTCTTTAAAAAAATTCACCTCTTGGTTAAAAAGTAAGGGTTTGATACAAAAAGATCCTTTTATTCAAAAGACAAGGGGTTTCGCTACCATCGACCGGGCCAAACCTATTTTGTCTAAAATAGGTTTGGCCCAGAAACCCCTACAAGGACAGTCCTCCAAGCCTGTTAAAAAACGTCGTTTGGCTTTTGTCTTGGCCGCCATTATCATCTTGCTTCTTCTTTTTAACCCCTTAACTTTCCGTTTTGTCCGCGAACACTTCCCCAGTATTTGGCAACAAGAACCCGAACAGCTAGTTACTGAACAACCAGGCAAAACACCAGCCCAAACTGTCAAAGTCACTCAGGACAAACTCAATCCTTGGATTGTCTTTTATAGGGGAAAAATTAAAGATGGCGAAGGTAATATTCCCTCGGAACTAAAAATGGATTTTTCTCTCTATTCTCAAGAAGATGAAGGTGACTCATTATGGACTTCCAAAGAATGGGATCTTTCTCCGGACGAAGAAGGTTACTTCTCAGCTCCTTTGGGCGATATCTCCCGGGGAGACAAACAAATCCCAAGCAGTCTTTTTTTTAACAACGAAAGGCTTTACCTGGGGGTAAAGCCGGTCGGTGGTGGAGAATTTGAGCCGCGAATCTTTATCTCCACCGCTGACATGGCGGCTAATGCCTATTATCTGCGAGACTACGCCCCTTCAGAGAAAGCCGGCCCTCAAACAATTCCTGTCATTGACAGTCAAGGAGTCTTAACTCTGGCGGCGGAAACGCCAAAGATAAAGGCAGTCAATGATACTTTTGCTATCGAAGGTGAGGCAGTCGTTATCCAAACTCCCTTTGCCTCTGACGGTGACATTACTCTGGCTCCTGACGGCCAAGGAACTGTCAATCTAAATCTATCAAACCAAAGCGAAGACTCACTTTCTGTATCAAATGCTAATTTGGTTACCGGCTCGCTAATTGGAGGAACAATTGCCAACGACTCAATTACTCCCTATCTTCTAAAGCTTAATTCCGGCTCTACCCCAACCACTAAATTCTCTGTTGATGCCAGCGGCAATGTCAACCTTAGCGGTATTCTTAAAGGTGAAAATGAGCTCATCTTGGCAGACTCCAGAGCCCAAATAAAACTTTCTGACGGCAGCACTACTTTACCCAGCGGCACCAGTTCTCTTCTCGACGCCCTCAATGAAGCCTATCATGGCGGCCGGCTCTGGAAAGACGGTGGCACTTATCTTTATCCCCGAAACCATGAATCAGTCAGAGTTTATGATAGCGATGAGGACGCTTATATTGATATTGCCCATGACGGCACTAATGTTTACATCACTACCGAAAACACCGGCCAAATCAATATTGAAAATGATGTCCGCATTAATGGCGGCGTGGCTGTTATCAGTAATGCAACCCTGGAAGGAGACACTACTTTGGGCAATGAGACCGGCGATACCATCACTGTCAATGGCCGAATCGGCAGTGACCTAATCCCTTCTGTTGATGATACTTATGACTTGGGTTCCTCCACCAAAGAATGGCGCAATCTTTATGTTGATGGCACTGCCAATATTGATACTGCTAATATCGACATTCTTAATGTTAGTTCTCTGGCTGCTAGCGGAACTACCTCAGAAACTTTTACAATTGACACTGATGATACCGGCGGTAATCTTTCCTTGATCTTTGGCACTAGCAACAATGAACGGCTTACCTGGGATGCAACTAACGGACGGTTTCAGTTAACCGATGATCTTTTGATTGACAACAACCTAATAGTTAACGGCGGTACTATCACCCGCGATTCCGGTAACTTAACTGTCTCTACCACTACCTCTGGTGATCTTAGCCTTAACTCGGCTGGCGAGATTTATTTTACTGACGCGACGACGAGCAATATTTTGTTTGCCGACGATGACACTTCTCTTTCTACTCCTACCCAGGCGGTTGTTGATGCTATTAATGAAACTTGGTCGGCAGTCTCCGGTGGTGGTGGTGGTCTTTGGACAACAACTAATGAGATTATCTACCCGACTTACACCTGGCGCTCGCTGGCCATTGGTGGCAATTCCACCGCCTCGGCCGAGATTTTCCTTGATGCGACTGATGGTGATGCTTCAATGAGCGGCAATCTGACCTTAACTGATGGAGGAACAATCGGCACTACCAGTATGGCCACTCTTAGTATTGGCGATGCTAGCACCGGAGACATCAATCTTGGCAGTGGAGATATGTATATTGATAATTCTTCGGGAAATGTGGGCATTGGGACGACGGGGCCGGGAGCAGAGCTTGAAATAGCAAGTGATAGACCAACTATTCGTTTGAGTGATACTGACTACACCGATTATGGTGAAATTGATTTCAATTATGGTTCATTAATGCTTGGGGCAGACTTATCAAGTGCTCGAAACAATTCTTATATCTCTTTTTCCGTAGATGGCACCGATCGCATGCGGATACATGACTCTGGTGGTGTTGCTATTGGAGACACCTATGATGTAACAGATCCAGGAGAGGATACTGTAATAATAGAAGGCAACGTCGGCATCGGTACCACAAATCCTTCAGAGAAACTAGAAGTAGCAGGGAAGATGGAGTTGTTGAATAACTTTTTAGTAGGAGGAATAACAGGTGTTTCCTATAATGCTATCTCTGACTCTGGTGGAGGAACTGATCATACCACTGATATCTCTTCTAATAATGATCTTTATGTCGAAGGAGATTTTGAGGTTGATGGCAGTGTTTGGATAGACGGCAATTTGTATGCCCCTTCTTCGGGAACAGTCGGTTTTTGGCAAAGGGCGGCGGGAGCGCTCGCCCCTACAAATACTACAGATGACCTATTGCTAGGGAATACTTCGACAAGCTCAGCTTTGGTTAGACTACCCGGTCTTGTTAACGAAGATGCCTGGTTTAACCTGGGGACTGGGAATGTAGGGATAGGGACAACTGCTCCTTCTTCTACCCTCCATGTGGCTGGAGAGTGTATTAGTGAGGATACGCTCATTCCAGTTTTACAACTGGACGAGAATGACCAATTTTCAAATCCCAATTTACAATCAAGCTCCAATGATCAATTTACAAACATTGAAAATTTAGATATTGAAAATTCATTGAAAATTGTAAATTGTAAATTGAAAATTAAATATCTGCCTATCAAAGATGTTAGACCAGATGATTTAGTTCTTTCTTTAAATGAAAACAGTGGTTCCTTTGAATGGCAGAAGGTAGAAAAGACTATGTATAAGGGATACAGAGAGGTCTATGAGTTGGTTACTGAGAGTGGTAAGAGAATAGAAACTACTGAGGAGCATCCGTATTTGGTGAAACAACTTACCCTATCTCCTTCCTTTGAGGACATCCCTGTAGAAAAGATAGAAAAGCAGGCAGATAATCGCCATGCTCAGATAGAAAATAAGAAATCCCACATCGTTGTTAGTGAAACTGATCATTCTCCCACCTTTCTTGCAAATTGTAGCCCCACATTAACACAAAAAACAAACAGTGTCAATCCTATTAATATGATTAATAATCTTGATAAATCTAATTTCTCACCTGGTTCTAGTAACTTAAGCACCACTGATCCAAAATTAATTCTGCCTAAATCAAACCATAAATCAGAAAGTTTCTTTAATTCATATTTTGAACGTTTCCGTTCTTTCGCCATCAACAACAATGATAGCAAGATAAACAAAAATCTGTCAAACGCCGAATGGACCAAAGTGATTTATCTTAAACCAGGAATGGAAATAGCTACTCTGGATGGCTTTGAGAAAATCGTCTCTATCAAAAAAACCGTCAGTCGTCATGTCTATGACTTGCAGATAGAAAAGAATTATAACTTCCTTGCCGGTCATTTTGTTGATAAAGAGAGTAGTAAGACTTTAGAGGAAAAGGAAGAAAAGGAACTACTTGAGGAAATTGAAAATGGAAAATTGAAAATGGAAAATAATTCTCAATTATCAATTATCAATTCTCCATTATCCTCCAAACTTAAGTTTGGAGGAATAGTTGCCCACAATACCTATATCAACTCCTCCTCTGTTAATGCCCTATTGGTAGAACAAAGTGGTGTTCACGATAACATTCTATCTGTCAATGGAAATACTGGGAATGTGGGGATAGGGACAACGGAGCCAGGGGCGAAGTTGCATCTTTTTAGCTCTGGGAGTACGGCATTAAGATTAGAATCCTCTGACAATTTAGCCAGAGACTACGATTTTTATACAACTGGAAGCAATGTATTCATTGAAGGCGTTGGTGGTAGTTCTGGTAGGTTGAAGATTGGTGAAAATAGTATCTATCCAGTGGACATAGACTTGGGAAGTGGGGCAAATACGTTTAGCATTAATTCAAGCGGGCAGGTCCTTATGAACAACGGCAACGTCGGCATCGGCACCACCGCGCCTTCAGAGAAGTTAGATGTTAGTGGTAATGCCACAGTTTCAGGTAATCTCACCTTAAACAGCAACTCTGGACCTGTCATTGCGAGCGTAGCGAAGCAATCTCTTAATATTGGTGATAGCAATACAGGTAATATCGTCATTGATAGTGGGAATAGTTTAGTTAATATTAAAGATCATACATTAATAGATACCAACCAAGAATTAAGATTTAGAGATTCTGGTTTAAAGATATACTCTTCCGCCGATGGACAGATGGCTATCTCTTCCGATGGCTCTGGGACTCCTTTCTCCACTCCGGATATAGATATTACAGGTAGTGTCTATTTTGATGATGATATAGGGCTGGCTTCAGGCAAGAAAATAGAGCTGGCTGATACCGGAGAATATATGGTTTCCGATGGGACGGATCTGTCTA
>CAYPXO010000025.1:0-17866 GCA_964414895.1 uncultured Pseudomonadales bacterium | reverse complement strand
AAATTAAACTATTATCGTGCACAATTTATCACTATTATTCACAACACTTTTACCTGCCCAAAGTTCAGCCGGAGTAATAAAACTAACTACTGGCTGACAGCTATCTTCCAAAATTTTCTCATAGATAGTTTTTTTGTTTTTGACTCTCAGAAATTCAATCAAAACCGAAGTGTCTATAAGAACTTTTTTCATTAAAATTGGAGTTTTTTCAACCTTTGCTGCATCTCTTTTCTAATCTGCTTGTTTTCTTCTTCTAATTCTGGACTAAAACTTCCTTTAATCCTAGAAAGAATCTTTTTATATTTTTCTAAATTAAGTTTTGGTTTTATGCTTTTTTGCCTCTTAACTTCTTTAACTGGCTGAATGACTATTTCACTTTTACTCCCAAGAGAGATTTTCAGCCAGCTTTTTTCATCAATATCCAAATAATCTCTATAATCTTTGGGAAGAGTAATCTGTCCTCTGCTAAAAAGTTTTATAAATTTTGGCTGCAAAACTCCATTAGTCATATTGAAATTCAATATCGCATGAAATAGAAAGCTCGTCAATGAGAGAAAAATCTGAGATTGCTCCGCTATATTCACTCAAAAATGAGAAATTGACATTATCTATCACTTGAGCTAACTATGTTCTTTAATTCCCTCTGAACCTCTCTTTCCAAATCTCGCCTTTTGATTTTCTCTTTTTTCTGCCATTTTTTCTTGCCTCTGGCCAAAGCAATTTGCAGTTTGATCTTTCCTTTTTTGGTGTAACAAGAAAGAGGAATGAGAGTCAACTTTCCTTTTTCCATTTTTTGACAAAGAGATAATATTTCTTTTTTATGAAGAAGCAGTTTTCTTGATCGAGCGGGTTGATAGTTCCTGGAGTCAGCGAATTGATAAGCAGGAATGTGAGCATTTACCAACCACAATTCTCCATCAATGTTTTTTACAAAAGCCTCGTCAAACTTAATCCTTCCTTCTCTGATTGATTTGACTTCCATTCCCAATAAAACAACCCCTGCTTCAAACTTATCCAATATTTCAAACTTAAATCTTGCTTTGCGGTTGACAATCTTCACAATTTAATTTTAGCAAACACTCTTCTTATCTTCTCTCTCTTCTTGACTTGAATCCTGGAAGTGGCCTTGAAGGCTGTCTTGATCTCCTTTGTCTTTCTCTGTCAAAAATCATAGACAAGTTTATTCTACCCAAATTGTCAATTTCAAAAACTCTAACCTTCAGTTTTTGTCCTATTTTCAAAACTTTGTTGGGATGGGAAACATAGCCAGGCATCCGACTGACATGAACCAAGCCTTCCCTTTGAGGCAAAATCTCCACAAAGGCCCCAAAACGCTCTATCCTCTTGACTGTTCCTTCAAAAATCTCACCTGGGTGAATTTCTCTGGTCAACCCTTCAACCCAGGCGATCGCTTTACTTACTGCCTCAGAGCTAGTCCCGCTAATAGTCACCGAACCATCATCATCAACATCTATAGTACAACCGGTAGTATTAATAATATTTCTAATCGTTCTTCCTCCAGAACCGATCACTTCACCGATCTTTTCCGGAACAACATGCAAAACAGCAATTTTAGGGGCATATTCAGAAACATTCGCCCGCGGCCTAGGTAAAATATCAAGCATTTTGCCTAAGATGAAAAGACGGGCTTTTTTAGCTTGAGATAAAGCTTTTGTTAGAATGGAAGAATCTATTCCTAAGGTTTTGATATCCATCTGAAGAGCAGTAATTCCTTCTTTGGTTCCCGCTACTTTAAAATCCATATCTCCCAAGTGATCCTCTTCTCCTAAAATATCTGTCAATATAATATAATGCTCTTGATTGGCTCGTGGCGCGTGGCTTTTAGCTTGTGACTCCATAATCAATCCCATAGCAATACCGGCAACCGGCTCTTTGATAGGTACTCCCGCATCCATTAAAGAAAGAGTTGAGCCACAAACAGAAGCCATTGAAGTAGAACCATTGCAAGCAGTAATTTCGGAGACTACTCTTATAGTGTAGGGAAATTTCTCCTCTGAAGGGATAAGCGGAGTCAGCGCTCTTTCAGAAAGTGCTCCATGACCAACTTCTCTTCGAGAAGGCCAGCCAAGCCGGCCGGTTTCTCCTACAGAATAAGGAGGCATAAAATAATGATGAATATAGCGCTTTGTTTCCTCTCCTTCCATTGTTTCCAGATATTGCTCTAGAGAAGGAGAGCCTAAGGTGGTAATTGTCAGCGCTTGGGTAGCTCCCCGCTGAAAGAGAGCTGAACCGTGGGTTCGGGGCAAAATTTTTACATTAGCAGAAATTGGTCTTATTTCTTCAGGCTTCCGGCCATCAACTCTTACTTTTTCTTTTAAAAGCTGCTCTCTAGCCTTTTTCTTAAAGAGTTCATCAATAATAGAAAAGATTAAACCTTTACTTTCTTCTTTGTATTCTTCTCTTAGATCTTCTTTTAGTTGCCCAAGAGGCGAGAGATCAAGTTCGCCTTTTTTACCCTTTTTTAAAATTTCTTCAACTGTTTTTTTTGCTTTTCCTTCGATCTTTGAAACTACTTGTTTATCAATTTCTGCTCTTACAATCGGCTGTTTAGCCTTGCCTATCTTTTTAGTTAGCTCTTCAATTGCTTCAGCTATTTTTTTTATCCTTTTTTGAGCAAAAGAAAAAGCTTCTTCAAATCTTTCCTCAGAAACTTGATCTCCTCCGGCTTCAACCATTACAATTGCTTTCTTGGTGCCGGAAATAACTAAATCAAGGTCAGAGAACTCCCTTTGTTTGTATTCGGGATTGCTAAAGAAATCTTTTTCTTTCAATCCCACTCGAATAGCAGCCACCGGTCCCTGCCAAGGAATGTCAGAAATTGACAGAGCGGCCGAAGCGGCCAAAATAGCCGGAATGTCTGGATCATTTTCTCCGTCAACAGAAAGAACAGTAATAATTATCTGAACCTCTTTTCGGAAATCTTTATCAAAAAGGGGTCGTAGAGAACGATCAACCAGTCTGGCAGTTAAAATTGCTTCGTCTGAAGGACGACCTTCTCTTTTCACCCAGCGGCTACCTTTAATCTTACCGCCGGCATAAAGTTTCTCTTGATACTCAACAAACAAAGGAAAATAGTCAAGTTCTGTATCTTTTTTGGAGGCAACAGCAGTTGCCAAAACTATAGTATCGCCAACCCTAACGGTCACTGATCCATTGGCCGCTGGAGCTAATGGGCCAACCTGAAAGCTGAATTCCTTGCCATCAATGACAATTTTTTCTTTGATTATCTTAGATTTTTCCATCAAATATAAACTAAAGAGGGAACTTAAGAAAGTTAGACAAATCAGTGTAGTGGTGCCATTTATGGCACCCTAAATTATTTAAGGTGTGATAAATCACACCACTACTACCTAGAGTCCAACTTTTATAAAAGTTACTTCCTAAGCTTCAATTTTTTAATAAGAACCTTATATCGTTTTTCTGCTTTTTTTTTCAAATAATTTAAAAGCCTTCTTCTTTTAGAGATCATTCCTAAAAGTCCCCGCCGAGAATGAATATCTTTTTTGTGGTCTTTTAGATGTTTGGTTAATTTTTTAATTTGGGCTGTCAGGAGAGCTACCTGAATCTCAGGACTGCCGGTATCTCCTTTATCAGTAGCAAATTCTTTAATGATTTTTTCTTTCTCTTTTTTAGCTAAAGCCATATAAATTAGAGTGTTTAAAATTCAGCCTGCCTGCCGGCAGGCATTTAGGAATTAGAATGCTATTTTTGAGATTACTTCTATTGTTATCTATGAAGACAATTATAACAAAATATAAGAAAGTTCTACAAGAAGAGCTTTTTTATATTTCTCTGTCACACTCTTGTTCCTCCTTTGTAGATTTTTGGTTTCAGCCAATCTGGAGAAGGAGGTTGGTCATCATCTTTCTTAAGAGCAGCACTGTCAGATTGAGGAATAAATCTTTGATTCTGTCCTTGAAATTGCGCTGACGGAGGATGGGACAAATTTCCCTCTTGATTGTTTTGCCATCTTTGCTGAGGAAGAGAAGCTCCCCTCTGATAAGTTTGTTGCTTGTAAGATTGAGCTTTGCTGCTGGCCGGATAAGCAACAGGTTTTTGGAAATTATACTTTCTGGAGTAACCGGCATTAGGAGCTTGAGCTCTGTTAAAATAACGAGGACTAAACTGAGAAGCCCCTTGAGGCTGCCCAACAACCATTTGCCCCCGACGACCGCCGTTTTTCAGACACCAGGAAACAATATCGAAAGTCTCTGCTCTAGTTTTAAAAGCCAGGTTTTTTGTAGCCGCTTCAATTCCTGCTAATAAATTAGTAGCTACATCAGCATCAGTAGGCAAACCCAGGCCTCTAATCATCAAACCTGCCAACTCACAATAAGAAGAGGATCTAAAATCAACAAAATTAGTTTTACCAAAAAGAGAGTTTCTGCTGTCTATATCAAAATTGACAGTTTCCTGTTCACTAAAGAGTTGTTTTTCTTCTTCGTAAATTCTACCAAGATCCTCTAGCCTTTGAGCACCAACGGTAATTACAAGATCAGAAGCAGCGCCAGTATAAGAATAAGAAATTTCCTCGGGATTAAGAGGGGAAAAATTTCCTTTTGGCCTAATTACTAAATTAAACTTACCATTATTAATATGATAGCTTACTTTTTCTATGGAATCCTCAACATAATCAAAAGAGATAACTAAATTCTTAGAACCGACCTTATTGGTTATTTTATCAACAGCCACTAAACGATTAAGACCCACTCTGATTGGCTCAGAACAAGCAACAGAAACCTGTTTCTTTTTCTCTGTATTTCTAAAAGAAAGATATAAAGCCAGAGCCGCAGCGGCTATATCGACTGACGGTCTCTGGGATAAAATGATTAAAGTATTCTCGCTTTTAGAAAAAAGTTCACCTAGTTTGGCAAAATCGTTGTCATTCATTTTTTATTATAGGATATTATATCATCTCCTATAGAAAAATCAACATCAGGAGAAAAAACAAGACCAATCTCCTCACCAAGTTCGCCTTTGCTGGTATCTCGGCGCTGCTTTTGCAAAGACTTAATTCTAGTATCGGAAATAAGCTTTCCATCCCTTTCTATATGAATCAAGTTCTTTTTTTCAATGGTCCCCTTTTTGACCTTGCAGCCAGCGATATGGCTACCTTTCATTTTGAATTCGGCTATAATTTCCGCTCTGCCCAAAATTCGCTCTTCTGTTTCTGGTTTCAATAACTTTAGTGCCTTCTTTTCCATATCTTCTAATAAATGATAAATAATCTCATAGCTTTTGATTTTTATTCCTTCGAATTCAGCTAGCTTTTTTACTTGTTTGGAAACATTAACTCTGAAGCTAAAAATCATCGCTGAGGTGGAACCAGCCAAAAGAATATCCGATTCGTTTACTTTACCAACTCCCTGAAAAATGAGATCGATTTTTTCGCTTAAACTGTCTTTAATTGCTTCTAGACTACCTAAAGTGTCAGCTTTTAAAATTATTTTTAATTTTTCTTGTTCAGGCTTCTTGAAATTACCACTGAAATCAGCAGATTTTCCTATCTCTTGTGTTAAGGGAACGGAAGTCTTCCGACGGCTAATTTTGTTATTAATCTTCTCTTTAATAACTTTTACTTTGTCCCCTACTTTTGGAACTTTTTTAAATCCCAAAATTAAAAAAGGCTTTGAAGGCAAAGCTTTTTCTATTCTCTTTCCATTTTCGTCAAACATCGCTTTTATTCTCCCTTTGGATTTTTTAGTAATTATCAAGTCACCTATTTTAAAAACACCATTTTTCACTAAAAGGGTTGCTGTTGGTCCCCGACGAGAATCAAGATAAGAGTCAATAATTACTGCTTGGGGAGCAACTTTTAGATCTGCTTTCAGGTCTTGCATCTGGGCAACTAGAATGACCATTTCCAGAAGCTCATCTACTCCTTCTCCGGTTTTGGCAGAGATAGGAACACAAACAATATCACCACCATATTTCTCTACCAAAACTCCCTTTTCTGCCAACTGAGATTTAACTTTTTCTTCAGAAGCACCGGCCAAGTCCATTTTATTAATTGCTACCAGGAAAGGAATTTTCTCTCTCTTGATATGCTGTAAACACTCGAGTGTTTGCGGTTTGACTCCATCAAGGGCATCGATCACTAAAACAGCTAAATCAGTCACTTTTGCCCCTCGGGAACGAAGTTTAACAAAAGCAGCGTGTCCTGGAGTATCAATGAAAGTAATTAATTCTTCTTTTTTCTCTTTAGCTTTGCGCTTTGAGCTTTGCGCTTTGAGCTTTATTTGGTAGGCACCGATGTGCTGGGTAATACCACCACTTTCTTTGGAAGCAACGGTTGTTTTTCGAATATAGTCAAGCAGAGTAGTTTTTCCATGATCAACGTGGCCTAAAATACAAACCACCGGTGGACGGGTAACAATTTTGGACTTAGTTGACTTTTTAACAGCCATAAAAAAGAAATTAAAAACGCAAAATTAAAAATTAAAACCTTGCCTGCCGGACGGGCAGACAGACAGGATTGCAATTTAAAATTTAAAATTATCTTAGTCACGTTTACTTCGAATACTTCTTCTGCAACACTAAGAAAACCAAAAATAGCTGAGTTCGTTGAAGCGTTGACAAAATATGACATAGCAAATTCCCAGTTTTCTCAGCAAAATTCAGCGCTTCAGTGTTTCCTTTTTCTTATCCGATTTTTTCTTAGAATCTCTTTTTGATTTTTGCTTCCCATTTTTCTCAATAGACCTACTTCTTTCTCCAGATTTCTTAACTGACTTTTTAATCTTTTTAGTTTGTTTCTGGCTTTTTTCTGATTTCTTTTTAGTGCTTTTGGTCTCTTTTGACTTCTTCAGTTTTGTCTTTTTTTCATTCTTTTTTTTCTTCTTTCCTTCCTCAGAAACCCCCACTTTCTTCCCCTCCGGCCCGACAATATCAATCTTATAACCCGTTAATCTCGCTGCTAACCTTACATTTTGACCATCTCTGCCAATTGCTAAAGAAAGCTGGTCTTCAGGAGCCACAACTGTTGCTTGCTTTTTTTTCTCATCAACAACGACCTTCAATTTCTCGGCAGGAGAAAGAGCTTCGCTAATAAATTTAACAGGGTCTTTGCTGTATTGAATTATGTCTAATTTTTCTCCACCAAGCTCATCAATAACAGCCTGGACTCTAACTCCTTTTTGCCCAACACAAGATCCTACCGGATCAACACCTGTTTGATTGGATACAACAGCTACTTTAGATCGGCTTCCTGCCTCCCGAGCTACTTCTTTAATTTTTACTGCCTTTGAGGCAACCTCAGGAACTTCTCTCTTAAAAAGTCTAGCGACTAGCTGAGGAGCAGCTCGGGAAACAATAATTCTTTTTCCTTTTTTTGTCTGACGGATGTCTAAAATGTAAAGAGAAAGTCTTTTGTTTAACTGATATCTTTCTGTCCTTACCTGCTCTTGGGAGGGCATTATTCCTTGACCCCGACCAATGTCACAAATAATGTCTCTGCCATCAAAGCGCAGAATCATTCCATTGATAATCTGCCCAATTTTGTCTTGGTATTCGTCCAAAATTGCCGATTTTTCTGCTTCTCTAATTTTTTGCAAAACTACCTGCTTAGCCGTTTGGGCGGCAATCCTTCCAAAACCAGGCGGGGTAACATCAATCCTCTTCTTTTCTTCTCCTTCTTTAAACTTATAAATCCTGGCAGAACCATTTTTAGGATCAACCTCTACTTCATATTCCCAATCTTTTTCTAAACCTTTATCTTTTCTAAAAGCTGCCAGAATAGCTGCTTGAATTGTTTGCAAGACAGAGTTCGGAGAAATCCCTCTTTCAGTACAAATTTGATTTAAAGCAGCAGCAAATTCTGTCCTTGCAGTTAAAATTGAGCTTTTGATTTTCATAAGTATCTTTAAAATTTAAGGCGGGACAAGCCCACCTCTTCCTTGCTAACTCCTTAAAAATAATTCTTCTTACCATTCATATCCTACGAAAATTTTACCAAAAAGTCAACCTTTTTTGCTAAAATTTTCCCAATGAATATCTAATACACATTTACCTTTTGGTCTCTTTCTTTTTATAATAGCTTAATGGGTAAAGTTAAAAAACGATCTTGTCCAAGAATGCCCTGTCGCAGTTTCGAATGCTGGTGTAATTTTCATTCCTGGCGTATCTGGTTGGCTGGCTTCATCTTATCTACTGTCGCCCAAATTATCTATTTTATCTGCTTTTTAATCTTTATTAAATATTACAGGGAACCTAATATAAAAATCTGGTCAGATTTAATGATGCCTTACAAAGGAGGATTTTCTTCTAATTTTATTTTTTATTCCTGGTTAGGAAGTTTTTTTCTAGCAGTTATTTTTGCTGGCATTTATAAATGGCTTCACGGTTGCTTTTGTGGTCAAGGTGTAGAAAGAGGGCTTTGTTTTGGATGGCTACTTTTTTTGGTTAAAACCCTGCCTTTTTGCCTATTTAGTTTTCTTCTTTTTAATTTACCGGCTGGCCTAATTGTCCTCTGGTTGGTAGAAAACTTTCTTGTTGACTTAATAGATGGACTTATTCTGGCAGCAATAATCCGCGAAGACTAGCAATGCTGGTTGCAAAGGCTTTGTTGGCTTCACAAATCTTCGATAACAGCAAAAGGGTTTAGATTTTCACCCTCCTCAATTATTTCTAAATGAAGATGAGCGCCGGTAGAACGACCAGTTGAACCAACTGTTCCCAAAATAGTCTCTTGTTTAACTTCTTGGCCAACTTCCACCTCTATTTTCTCTAAATGGGCATATAAAGAAAGCCAGTCTTCTCCATGACTGACGACAACAAAATTTCCGTATCCAAAAAACTGATAGCCGGTTTCTACCACTTTTCCTACAGCAACAGGTTTGACTGGTAATCCTTGGTTGTCGGCAATATCAACTGCCTGATGATACCAGTGAAATCCTTGGGAAATTACTCCCTCTACCGGTTTTTGGAAGGAAGTTTTGGTAGTAACAATTTCTTGATGAGGAATAATAATTTGCTGTTTACTTTCGGCTTTAACGGAGTAATCTAGTAAGGAGTTAAAAGGAAAAGAAAAAACCATCAAGAAAGCCAACCCAAAACCTAGAGCTTTTTTAGTTTCTTTTCTCTCAAAAAAGAGTCGACAAACCCGGGAGAAAGTATTTCCCTTGCGCCACTTAGGCCAGGAAAGCTGATGCTTGACCCCCCATTGAATAAATCTTTTGACTATGTAGTTTAATCTTTTTTTCCATTCTCTCTTCCAAAAAAAGCGTTTCATACAATGGCTTCATTTAGGCCATAAAAAAATCTTCCCGAACAATTTGGGAAGACGAGAGTATTCTATCACAAATCAGCCAAAAGTCAAATTTTGAAAAAAACCTCTTTTATGCTCTTCTTAGTTTCTAAATAAAATTGTTTAGTTTGCTGGAACAATAAGAGTGGATTCTTAAAAACTATCGAAACCAATTTTGCATATTGACAGATATATGACTATATGTTAACTTAGATTAATGGGAGGTTTATTATGTTAATTAAAAGAACAACTTTAAGACTAAATCAAGAACTCTATAAATTAGCCAAAAAGAGGGCAGTTGATGAGGAGAGTAATTTTCAAGATTTGGTTAATAAGGCTCTGGCCCGCTATTTAAAGATTGAAAAAAAAGTATCTCGTGAGCAAAAGGGAAGATTTGAGTTTGGCAGTTTTGACTTGGGAGGATTAAAAGGAAAAATTGATCGAGAAAGCATTTATGCCCAAAGAGCAAAGAAAAGTTTTACTTGACACTAATCTTTTAGTTTACCTTTACTTTAAAAAATCTTCTAAAAGCAAGATTCTTAAAGATTTAATTTATCGTTTGAAAAAAGGAAATGTTATTTTGATTTTGACAGAGCAGTCATTGTTAGAATTTTACTCTGTCATTACCGATTCTAAAAGAGTAGAAAAGCCAGTTTCTCCCCAAATTGCCCAGAAAGAAATTAACAAGTATTACCAGAGCGATTTTTTTGTCATCATTCATCCTTTAACAACTACTTTTGAAATTTTTCTTGATATTATTGCTGGCAGAGAAGTCAAAAGGGGAAAAATATTTGATTTTTATCTCGCAGCCACTGCTTTGTCAAATAAAATCAGAACAATCTATACTGAGGATGAAAAAGATTTCAGAGATATTAAAGGTTTAAAAACAGTTAACCCTTTTAACTAAAACTCTCTAAGGGAATGACAGTTGTATTAGATTTTAAAGGAACTTCTCAATAAAAGTTTCACCAACAAAATCCTATTAAGAGCTGTTTTTTCTGTTAATTTTCTTTGAAGAAATAAATGAGAAAGATTTTAGAGATATCAAAGGTTTAAAAACAATTAGGTCCTTTAGATAAAGCTTTCTAATTCAAGCTCTACAAAAACTCTACGAAAGCGATAAAAAACATCTCCCTTTTTTTCAAAAAGGAAGTTTCCCTGAATATTCTCGATTTGACTAAAAATTCGCAAAACTAATTTGTACCTGAGACCGGAAATAGTTAAGATCCTCGCGCTATTCTTCCTGCAGTATCCCTGATATCTTTATAAACTTCTACTCTTTCTAATAGGGCACGATCAATCCCCGTAGGATCTCCCTCCTCTGCTGCTTGCATATTATGTGTGCGTGGCAACATATCATCTAGTCTTTCCACCTCTTCCTGGCACAAATCTCTTATGTGCCGTGCATATTCTCTATTCATAAATTTTTCACCTCCTTGTATAGTAAAACCCCTAAGGAATATCAATAGGCATATAATACAATAATTTTCTGTAAGAGTCAAGGTAGTTTTCGTGTTAGTCCAAAGTGCTAATGTCCTATTAACGGCCAAAGTAAAAATGTCCGCTTTTGGCGGTTATACTTGATTGATAGATGTTATTTAATTTATCAATCTAAGAAAGTCTGCCATGAAAAGACATATCACTATGAGTAACAAAAGAAGTTAACGGGATACCAATAATGGAAAAGTGCAAAATTTATTTACTTCGTAGCCAAAGAAGAAAAAAACTTTTTTAAAACCGGAGAATTTTTTTGTACCTTTTTTTCTCCCCACTCTTCGGTTTCGAAGAGCTTTTATGATCTCAATTCAAGAAATTCTTTGAAATTACTTCTATCAATAATTTTAAATTCTGAGTTTTTGTATGTTTGGAGGAATTCTTTTGGCGGTTTGACTTTATCTTTTTTCCATTTAAATTCAAAAGCAAGAAGTTTTCCTTCTCTTTCTTCCAACCAATCAATTTCTTTTTGTTCCCAGGTGCGCCAAAAATAATTATTGGCATAGATTTTTCTATAAGCTTGAGTTTTTAAACGTTCTGCCACTAAAAAATTCTCCCAAAGTTTGCCTACATCATCTCTTAGTTTTAAGTCATTAAAATTGGAGATAATCGTATTGCGAATACCGTTGTCATAAAAATAATACTTACTTTTTTTGACAAGCTCTTTCCTTAAATTCCGAGAAAAACCTCTTAAATTTAATAAAATAAAAGATTTTTCCATAAGGTCTAAATAGCGGGCAACAGTTTTGTAATCAATGCCCAGTTGTTTTGCCAGTTCACTAAGAGAAACCTCAGAGCCGACTTGAAAGGCTAATAGTCTGAGGAGATCAAGGAGAACTTTAGAGCCCTTCACTTTTTCTAGTTCAAGAATGTCTTTTAAGAGATAGGAATTAACAATTTCGTTGAGAATTTCTATTTTTTCTTCCTTTTTTTGCTTGGTGATGACTGCCGGATAACCGCCAAAAATTAGCCACTCTGCTAGCTTTTCTTTTAACTCATAAGGATTGTATAACTTTGAAAGTTCAATTTGAGACAAGGGATAAAGAATCAGAGTTTTTTTCCTCCCTGTTAAGGGTTCACCAACTTGTCCGGAAAGTTCAAAAGAAGAAGAGCCAGTGGCAATGAGATAAATCCCTGGTATTTGATCAACAATGATTTTAAGCCCCATGCCTACCTGAGGGACTCGCTGGGCTTCATCCAGGCAGAAGAGCTGATAACCAGAAAGATAATCAGTTATTTGAGAAAAATCTTGAGAACTTAAAATCTGCTGGACTCTTATGTTGTCTCCAGAGGCAAGCTTAAATTTTAGTTTTGTTTTGGAAAGAAAGTCCTTTAAAAGAGTCGTTTTTCCTATTTGTCTTGGTCCGTAGATGACAAGGGCTTTATTTTTCTCCAGGTATTTAGTTAAATTTTGGTAAAAACGCGGCAGTTTCATAAAAGAATCTTAACAGAAATCCTTGAAATTGTCAAATTTCAAGGAAGAGAAATCCTTGAAATTGTTTTAAAGCCAAAGAAAAAGCAAGCAGAGGAAGACAATCCTAAAATTCCCTTTATATGTAAATTACTACTTAATACAAATAAACCTTTTTTGTTAATTTTATTTTGTGATAATCAAAAAGAAACTTTTTGGGGAAATTGAAAATTATTTAAAGAGTAAAGTGAAATATCTTTTCCAACTGCCTTCTTTCCACCCTGAAAAATAGGCGATTGTCGATTTGCTGGAATAAATAGTTTAAAAGAAATAGCTGAATAAATCCAACTGTAAAAAATTATTTACTAGTATTTGTTACAGGAGAAAGGTTTTTGAAGAAATTAGAAATCTTTTGAGCGGTTTTGTCAGCCCAGTCTTCAGCCTCAATTCTTTTTAAGGCAAGAGCAAAACCTTTTGGTTTTTTCTGCATCATTTCAGCAACAGAAGCAATCGTTGCTGAGGAAACTTTTACTCTTTCTTTAATTTTTGCATAAGAAAGGCCTTTCTCCAACATAAGACTGACTGCCAGCCTTTTCGACAAAGTCAAAAGCTCTGACCTCGTTAAAAAATTCTTAAGGAAAATTTCCGTTTCTTCTTTTTTCTGGAAATCAGCCAAGAGTTGATAAAAAGTTTCAAAAAATCTTCTTTCAACTTTTGGGTTTAATTTATTTTTGGAAGCACGCATACTAAAAACGGGGCAGTTTAATCAATAAAATTAGTTTAACACTTCACTTTGATTTTGTAAAGTAGTTTTCTAAAACAAAAGCAATACCAAAAACAAGAAGTAGATTTAACCAGTGCCCTAAATTATAGACCCTTAAATAAAGAAAAATTATGATTGCCAAAGAAATTATCAAAGATCTTCTAGTATTAACCAAAAGGATTGCTAGAGTAAAAAACAAAGATAAAAACAAGGTGAGAAAAAAGGGCAAAAAACTGCCGGGAATAAGGATATTTTTGACTGTTTCTGGCTCAACAAAAAAAATCAAAAAAGCAAAACTAATCCAGAAAAAAACAATCAGGACAAAAGTATAAAGAAAGTTTTTTCGTCTACGCATAAAAGAAATCCAAAATTAAAAGCTAATAGTTTTTATTGTTCGAGCCCTGCCTGCCTGCTGGACGGGCAGGCAGGCAGGCTTGTCGAGAACTCTAGTAAGAAGAACTTCTCGACTCAGTTTACCTCGAGCTTGTCGAGAGGCTCGAAGAACAACAGGCTTTCAGATTTATTATAAATAGGAGTCTTGTTATAATAAAGACAATGAATGAGATTTATTTGATTATTTTGTTGCTTGTTGTCTTTTTTGCTTTTATTACTGTGCTTATTTTTCGGAAATTAAACGACCTTACAAAAAGCTCTCAGTCTGATAAGACTTTAACCGAATGGCTTAAAAGCATGCAGAAGTCTTTAGAGGGAACTAATAAAACCTTGAATCAAGTAATTTCAGAAACCAACAAAAACCTTAACCAAGCACTTTCCCGGACAAATAAAAATATGGTTGATAGCTTGCAAAAATCAACAAAGTCTCTAAATGAACGCCTGGACAATGCCGCTAAATACATCTCCCAAGTTAGTAAAGAAGTTGGTCAGATGAGTGAATTAGGTAAAAGCATGCGTGACCTGCAAGTTTTCCTGCAGTCTCCAAAACTGCGGGGCAATATTGGTGAGGAGGTTTTAAAAGACCTAATTAGCCAATCTTTCCCTAAAGGAAGTTTTTATTTGCAATACTCTTTTAAAAGTGGCGAAAAAGTCGATGCTGCCATTAAAACTACTGCTGGCATTCTCCCAATTGATTCCAAATTTCCCATAGAAAACTTTAAAAAAATGGCCACCGCAGAGACTACATCTGAACGAAAACAAGCAAAAAAAAACCTTGTCCGCGATGTTAGAAAACACATCCGTGATATTGCCAAAAAATATATCTTACCAGAAGAAGGAACTTTAGACTTTGCTTTTATGTACCTTCCTTCGGAAACAGTTTTTTATGAAGTAGCCAATAATAGTGAACTTCTCGATTATGCCAGAGCTCACCGTATTTACCCTGTTTCTCCTAATACCCTGTATGTTCACCTGCAAACAGTGCTTCTCTCTTTTGAGGGGCAAAAAATTGAGGCCCGCTCGCGGCAAGTTTTCCGAATGCTACGCGCCATTCAAAAAGATTATGAAAAAACCGAGGGTGTTTTACAAGTCTTAGGTAAACACATTAATAATGCCTATAACCAAATGTCCAACGTCCTGCAAAATTTTTCCCTTTTAGGCCAAAAGCTATCCTCTACCCAAGCATTATCAGAACCAGAAGAAGAAGCTAAGCAGCTAAAGGCAGAGATATAAAAATTTTCAATTTAAAATTTTCAATTCTCATTGAATTCTCTCCGCCAGCTGGCGGATTCAAACATTTGTAAATTGACAAATTGGTCATTCATTGAAAATTGGGATTTGAAAATTGAGAATTAATTCTAATTTAATAATGCAATCTAGTAATGTCAAGTTGAATCCTTCCCAGATCAAAGCAGTCAAGCATACTTCCGGCCCACTTTTAATTATTGCCGGTGCCGGCACTGGTAAAACAACGGTTATTAGCAAACGAATAAGATATTTAATTTCCAAAAAAAACAAACCAGAGCAAATTTTGGCCCTTACTTTTACAGAAAAAGCTGCTTCAGAGATGTTAGAGAGACTTGATGTTATTATGCCTTTTGGTTATGAAGAACCTTGGATTTCTACTTTTCACTCATTTTGTGATCGGATTTTGCGGGAGGAGGGCTTGGAAATAGGTCTTTCTACCGACTACAAAATTTTAGATCAAACTAACCAGTGGATCTTGTTTAAAAAAAATCTTTTTAATTTCGATTTTAAATACTATCTGCCTTTGGGCAACCCAACAAAGTTTATTGGCGCAATGCTCAAGTTTTTTTCCAGATGTCAAGATGAAGATATTAACCCTGAGGAGCTAATCAGATATGTTGAAAGTTCGAATAAAAGAAAAGCAACACTGAGAACACAGAAATCCACTGAGGACACAGAAAATCCAAAAAACTCTCAGCGTTCTCAGCTAACTCAGCATTTCAGTGTTGCCAAAAAATTATCCGATAAGAAGTTTGATCGTGGAGAGATAGACAGGCTATTAGAATTAGCTAAGGCTTATGAGAAATACCAAGAGATCAAGCTAAAGGAAAATTTTTTGGATTTTGGGGATTTGATAACTTGGACATTAAAGCTTTTTAAAAAAAGATCAGCAATTTTAAAAAAATACAGGCAGCAGTTTAAACATATTTTAGTTGATGAGTTTCAGGATACTAATTTCGCTCAACTTCAATTGATTAAACTACTGGCACCGTCAAAAAAAAATCCTAACCTGGTAGTTGTCGGTGATGATTTTCAGTCAATTTACAAGTGGCGGGGTGCGGCTGTTTCTAACATTTTGGATTTTAAAAAACACTATCCAAAAGCAAAAGAAATAATTTTAAACAGGAACTATCGCTCTACTCAACCCTTACTTGATCACACCTATCATTTAATAAAAAATAATGAGCCGGAAACACTAGAAGTGAAGCTAAAAATTGACAAAAGCCTCCAAGCTCAAAAAAAAGAAAAAATTACACCTGTAATTTATCAATTGCCAACATTGGAAGAAGAGGCCGATTTTGTAGTGGAAAAAATCTTAGATTTGATAGCCAAAGGAAACTACACCTATAAAGATTTCGCTATTCTCGCTCGAGCCAACAATCACCTTGAATCATTTACGGCTGCTTTAAAAAGAAGCGGTCTTCCTTACCAGTTGGTCGGCAATCGAGGACTTTTTGATCAAGAAGAAGTCAAAAATATAATTTACTTTGCCAAAGCGGTTGTTGACCCCAGAGAGTCTATCAATCTTTTCCAACTGATGCAAGCAGAAGTTTTTGCTTTAGAGGCGAAAGATTTACTTGCTATTCTTGCTCAAGCAAGAGCGGTGAGAAAAACTTTGTGGGAAGTAGTTCAAAAAAAAGCAGAAAAAAACAAAGCTTTGGCTTTTTTTGTTGAGCAGATTAAAAAAAGCCAAGAAGAAGTGCCGAAAAACCCCACCACTAAAGTTTTATTTAATTTTATTCAAGGCTCAGGGTTTATTAAAAAATTTTTACAAGAAGAGTCTTTAGAAAACCAGCTAAAGCTTAAAAATCTTAACCTCTTTTTCCAGAAGATAAAAAGCTTTGAGTCGGAAAACAAAGAGAACGGTTTAGTTGAATTTGTTGATTGGCTAGAGACGTTGCTGGAAGCTGGTGAGAATCCAGGGCAAGCAGAAATTGAAGATATTGACACGATTTCTCTTTTAACTGTCCATCGTGCTAAAGGCTTGGAGTTTGGCATAGTTTTTGTGGTTAATTGTGTTAATGACCGTTTTCCAACCCGCAGACGAAGCGATCCAATAGAATTTCCCGAAGAATTAATTAAAGAAAGTCTGTCAAAGGGTGACTCTCATCTTCAAGAGGAACGCCGGCTTTTTTATGTTGCTTGCACTCGTGCTCGCGACTATCTTTTTTTAACTTGCGGGCTTAATTATGGCGGTGCTCGGGAGAAAAAACCTTCCCTCTTTCTTAAAGAATTAGGCCTGCCAATAAAAAAACCAAAGCTTAACTCTCAGCAGCTTTCTTGGTTTAGCCAACCTAAAGCAATAATTGTTCCTAAGCCAAGAAAAGTAATTGATGGCCGACTTACCTTACCTTATATCTCTTTCTCTCAGATAGATACTTTTTTAACCTGTCCTTTAAAATACAAATACCGCTATATTTTACAGGTGCCAACTAAATCACATCATGCTTTAACCTTCGGCCAAACGATTCATTTGACTTTACGTGATTTTCATCTTTTTGAGAAAAAAGGGCAAAAAGCCGATTTAAAAACCTTACTTTATTTATACAAACAGCATTTTAATGAATCTGGCTATGAAAGCGAAAAGCACAAGAAACAAAGATTTGAAAAGGGAAAAAAAACTTTAAAACATTATTTTAAGGTTCACAAACAAAATTTTCCCGGTCATCCAATTTTTCTGGAAAAATCTTTCCGCTTGAAAATTGGAGAAGTTCCTTTGTTTGGAAAAATTGACAGAATTGACAGAATAGGAAGCTCTTTTGAGCTTATCGATTACAAAACAGGTAGTCTTAAAGACCAAAAGAGGGTCGATAAAGACCGGCAGTTGACGGTTTATGCAATGGCTTCTTTTTGGGCTTTGGGAATTCGGCCGGAGAAACTATCACTTTATTTTATTGAAGAGAATAAAAAGCTTTCCACTCAAAGAAGCAAAGAAGATTTAAAAAGGGAAAAAGAATACCTCGAACAAACAATAGAAAAAATCAAAAAAAGCAAATTTCCAGCCAAAGCAGGCTATCCTTTTCCTTGCCAGTATTGTGAGTACAACCTCATTTGTCCGTTTGTAAAAAAGAAATAAAACATAGTTGCAATATTTTTCTCCTTGACAAATTCCTATTAATAGTATTAATATTAGGAATATGATCCCAAGATTATTAGAATCTGTTGTTCTTAAAAGGCTTAAGAAGTTCAACAAGTTAATTCTTATTTACGGCCCCAGACAGGCAGGAAAAACAACTTTGTCCTGACTTCGCCATTTAAGTGACCCAACTGATTCCAGCAAGTTTTAGTAGTT
>CAYPXO010000024.1:0-18838 GCA_964414895.1 uncultured Pseudomonadales bacterium | reverse complement strand
CAAATGAGAAATAAAAAAGAGAAAGTTTTAAAAACCCGCCATTTTGTTTTTAAAGAACTATAATAAACGTAAGTTTATAGCTTTGTAAAGAGGTTTAGTTTTTTATTCTATCTCAACTTTAGCTTTGCCACCATTGATAGGGTAGTAGAAGTTGGTTGAATCCTGGCTCCAGGTAATCCAAACAGAATAGGCACCTGGTCGGGGAAAGATCATTCCGTTATGAAAGCTAAACTTTTCTCCCGGGAAAAGATTTTTATTAAGGATGCAACCAAAATTACCGTCATTATAATTAAAACAAATATGAGTTAGAAATTTCTTTTTTGTTCCCTGGTTTTCCAAAGTAGCATAAAAGTTAATTTCTTCTCCGGTTTCTGCCTGAGTACGGTCGGCCCTTATTTGTTCTGTTTCTACAATAGTATATTTGCCCTTTGGTTTACTGGGGGCTTTTTTGGTTTCTCCTAAGGAACTAGGACTGGGAGAAGAAGTAAAAATAGGCTTTGGAGAAGAAAACTCAGTAGTAGTCTTTTCTTCTTTGCCAGAAGAGTTGAAACTAGCTTGGGTTTTCAGCTTAAAACTTTGTAATGTAAGAGTAAAGGCAACTCCGCCAGTAAAAAAAAGGAGAGCTTTTAAAAGATTGTCTATTTTTTGAGAGAGCTTTTTTTCTTTCATCTTTTTAACTATAACATGGAGTTGGTTGTTTGGTAAAGACAGATAAGAGACTGTTTTGCTTTCCTGGTAAAAAAGTTGGATGAGGTTAAAGGCTGACTTTGAATTTTGGTGCCGGAGGTGAGACTCGAACTCACAAGTCCTTGCGGACACACGGTCCTAAGCCGTGCGCGTCTGCCAATTCCGCCACTCCGGCATTAAATGAGTAGTAGCAGACTTTAGTCTGCGTGAGCACGAACTGAAATTTGCAAAACTTAGTGACCTTTATTTTACCAGATATTATTTGGCTTGATAAGTTCTTTTGGTGGCAGCCTGGTGGGTTTGCCATTCGAGCTTGTCATCAAGGGATTTTAATTCTACTTTCCTTTTGTATTTTTTTTCCAGAGCTTTTGTGATTAGCCAGTCGGCCAGGTGAGGATTTTTTGGTAAAACTGGGCCATGAAGGTAAGTGCCAATACAGTTTTTATAGATGGTTCCTTCGGTTCCATCCTGTCCGTTGTTGCCAAAACCCTTGATAACTTTTCCTAGAGGAAAAGTTAAGCTTTTAGCTTTTAGCTTTGAGCTTTTAGCTAAAAAAGTATTGCCGGAGTGGTTTTCAAAACCAACTAATGTGGCACGTGGCACGTGGCACGTGGCTGATTTTTTATTATCACATGATGCATGACACATGATGCTTGACGCATCAATTACTATATTTCCTATCTTTCGCTGGTAGGAGGCGATAGTATGGGCGTCAAAGATAGAAATACCGGCAATTTTTACTCCTTGGTGGGTTTTGAAATAATGACCAAAAAGCTGGTAAGTGCCACAAGTTGTCAACATGGGAATTCCCTGCTCGACAGCTTCTTTTAGAGCTTTTTTCTTTTTTTGCAAGTCTTTGCTGATAATTAGTTGTTGCCGATCCTGGCCACCGCCGCCAAAAAAAAGATCGTATTTTTGCCAGTCTAATTTTTGCTTGATGCTGATTGGTGTTACTTTGACTTTAATCCCCCGCCATTGACAGCGTTTTTTAAGACAAATAATATTGCCCATGTCAGAGTAAATATTCATCAGATCTGGGTAGAGGTGAGCGATGTTTATTTGCATGTTGCTTGTGGCTGATAGCACGTGGTTATTTTCTCAAGCTACAAGCCAAAAGCCACGTGCTACGAGCTATTTCTAATCTTCCCAACTGCTATGCACTAAACCCATTTTATTTAATATTTTCCTGATTTCTAACATAGCGGTATAGGTGGGAAGGATGTAGAGTTGTTGATTATTGGTTGTTAGTAGTTGGTTGATGGCCTTTTTGAGATTGGGTTGGATTTTCCAGTTTCCAGTTGCCAGCCTGCCTGCCGGCAAGGCAGGTTTCCAGTTGCCAGTTTTATTGGCGTATTTTAAGCGCAGGGCCATATCGTAAGCGCGAGTGCCGGAAACGATTACATTTTTGAGATGAGGGATGAGTTTTTCAAAAGCCACATCCCAAATCCAGGAAACATCGGTGCCATCAGCGATAAGATCGTTTAAGGCAATAAGACAGGTTAATTGTTTTTTTCTTTTATAGGAGTCACGCACTTTATTCTTCGAGCGAGTCCGATTAAATCGGATGAGTCGAGAAGTCCTTATCTGTGCTAGTTCTCGACTACGCTCGAACGATAAGGGATATTGTGTAAGTTTTGGTTTGATTAAAGTCTCGATAACTTCATTAAAGCCGGTTGGGTTTTTGACCAGAAAGATATTTAAGGTTTTATTGCCTGCTCTGATTTTTTCCACCCGGCCAAAAGCAGGCTTGAAATTAGTTAAACCTTTGATGATAGTATTTTTGGGGATTTTTAAAGCAAGAGCTAGAGTGGTGGCGGCAGTAAAATTGTAGAGATTATAGGTGCCGGGCAGAGCGGTTGTAGTTTTTATTCTTCGAGTGGATCCCGCAGAATGCGGGAGGAATCGAGAAGTTTTATCTGTCAAGAGTTCTCGACTGCGCTCGAACAATAATGTTTGTTTATTTTGTCGGTTTTTCTGGAATGTTACTTTTTTAAGATAAACATTCTTTTTCGGTTGGATCTGGCCGCATTTCGGACAAGAGTAAATCCCCAAATGAGAAACAAAACAAGCCTTATATTTAAGTTCAGAGAAACAATAAGGGCAGACAGTAGCGTCAGAAGCATGCTTTGGTTTCTTGCTGCCGAGTTTTTT
Source organism: uncultured Pseudomonadales bacterium (assembly GCA_964414895.1). GTDB lineage: Bacteria > Patescibacteriota > Microgenomatia > UBA1400 > CAYNMC01 > CAYPXO01. Next base: position 16,000 of record CAYPXO010000024.1, on the reverse strand, counting down.
GTAGGAGAGGCCGAAGTAAAGGATTTTTCCCGGTAAGTTTTTTCCTAGCGAAGCAACGGTAGCGTCATCGGCGTTTAAAATAATAGTAGAGTTTTTTGGCAGTTTTTCAAGAGCTTTTTGCCATTTTGAGGCTAGAGTATCAATTTCTCCATAACGATCAAGTTGGTCGCGAAAAAGATTGCTAATAAGGACGATATTTGGCTTGATTGCTTTGCAGGCCAACGGAAAAGCGGCTTCATCAACTTCCCAAAGACCAAGATAATTTTTGGGAAGTTTTCCTAAAAGAGAAACATTTTTAATCAAAGCTGAAGCAATGCCCCGCAACAGATTAGAGCCGGCACGGTTGTGAAGATGTTTTATTTTTGCCTGGTTTAAGATAGTAGCCAGCATTCGGGCCGTGGTAGTTTTGCCGTTGGTGCCGGTGATAAGAATGTTTTTACCTAATTGACTGGAAAGTTTTTGGATTAGTGGGGAATAAATTTTTAGGGCGATTAATCCCGGAGCGGCGGTTCCGCCAGTGCCGGTTATTTTGAGCAAAAAGCTAATGAGTTTGCCGATAGTGATGGCAAGGATAAGAGGTGAATTTATTATCATTTTATTGTTCGAGCGTAGTCGAGAACAGGAAAGAGATTTGCTTCTCGACTTTCCCTTGGTAGACCTGCCTGCCAGTAGGCAGGCTCGGGATTCGCTCGGAGAATAATTCAAAGCTTCTTAATTATAAACAAAATTGTTTGAAAATGTGGGGTGTTCTTAAGGAAGATCAAAGATAGTATCTAAAACCTCAGTGCTTAAATAGACCTTGTCTTCACCCTCTTTGCGATAAAAATTGGATAAGAAATCCTGGCCTCTTTTGCCGATGTAAAAGTGGGCCAAGGTCTGTTGGCCGGATTTGAGAATTACTTCGATTGCCTGCTTACCTACCTGAAAGATTTCTCTTTTGGCGGGATTTTCCGAGACTAACTGGTCTCTTTTAAGACTGCTTATTGTTTGCAGTGTTTGGCTAAAACTTTCTTGGTTGGCGGAAACAGTGGCTTCTTTTTCTTGCCACTCCCCCTTTTCTTTAAGGAAGATTTGTCTCTCCCCTGCTTTGCTGGCTTCCAGATAGTCAGCTTTTTCAATAGTTAGCTCTGGGAAAAGAGGCTCTTTTTCCAAGCCAACCTGTTGGCGGAAAAGTTGACCCTTGGAGCCGAGGAGGAAAGCAGCGATGATTGCACAAGCAGTGAGGAAAAATGGGAGAATGGACTTTATTTTCATATTTCGGGCGGACACATTGTCCATCGGGCGGACACTTGGGTCCGCCCCTACAGGGCTTGATGTCCAATCCGTAGGGGTCGACCCATGTGTCGACCCGTAATGGGTTTCAGATTTCGAATTTTACAATATAAATCTTTGTTTCTCTCTCCAATACAAATATCCCCCTCCAAGTAAGCCTACTAAAAGCGGTAGTCCAATAATATTGCCGTATTTAATCATTTCCTTTTGAGAGGCAGGGATTTCTCTTAGCGGCTTTGCCTCTTGTTTTTTAAGCTTGATTTGGGCGAGGTTTTCTGTTGAGGATAGAAACTCAAGCGAGTTTAGCAAGAAGTTCCAATTGGGAGAGGATGGACCGGCAATTTTTTCGTTAATGGCTTCGCTGTCCCCTATTAGAAGAATGTTTGCTTTCTCAACTTGTTTGATAAAATTTTCTTCCCAGTTTTCCGGAACATCTTTTTCTTCAAAGGCGCTTTCCAGTTTACCGGAAAGCAAAACAGCCAAAGGATAGCTTGTCTGTTCTCCTGGTTGCCAATCTTGGGTTGGATCAAGGTCAAAGTTTTCTTCTTCTATCCAAGATTTTTTTGAAGAGAAAATCAGAGGAGAGATTCGCTCATTTTGCTCATCAAATTCAAGCGAGGATGTCCAGGGAAGGACCATTTCCTGAAGACCAAAAGTAATCGGATGCTCTTGATTAAAACCTTCAGGCCTGACTTCTATCCAGTAAGGATAAGGGACCAGGAAGCGAGACAAGCCAGTAGAGAAATTGGCAATCGCTGCTGACTGGTCGACAACTAAGTTGCTTTTAAGTTTTAGGCCATATTTTTCTAACAGAGAAGAAAGATTATGTTCGGCTTTAATGGCTTGGAGTGAGTTATCTACTTGGACTCCATCCAAAAAGAAGAAAATTGTTTTATTTTTCATTAAAAACTGGTCAAGAGCAAACTTAGCTTCTTTTTTGAATTCTTGCTTTGGCCCGGCAACAATAAGGGCAGAAAAATTGTTTGGGATAGGGGTGGTTTTTTCCTCGTCAAGAAAAAGAGATTCTACAAGAAACTCTTTACCTAGGACTTCTTCAATTAAAGACTGGTTTGAGTTGAAAGAATCAGATTCTTCCCATATCTCTCCGTGGCCTGTAGTTAAGCCTATCACCGGTTGTTCCTTGTTGGTTACTTTTAACAAAGAAGAAGTTAGTTGGTATTCAAGATTGGAGCTGGTTTCTATTACCGGAATGACTTCTTTGCGGTCTTCGAAAAGGAAAGCGATTCCCAAATAACCCTGAGTAACCTGGAATTTGTCTTGTTCAATGCTGGAAAATTGCAGCTGGGGGATGCCTAACCTTTGAGCGGATTCTTCTTTTTGCTTGTCTTTGTCCGGAGCTATAAAAGAGACTCTGATTTTTCCTCCTGATTGCCAGCGGTATTCGTCCAGCAGGTCTTTGAGTTGCTGGCGGATTAAAGCAAAATCTGGAGGCAGATTGGTGGAGGCAAAGACTTGGATGTTGACAACATCGTCTAGCTCTTTGGCAATCTTCTGGCTTACAGAGGAAAGGGTGTGGGCTTTATTTTTAGTCAGATCCAATTTAAAAGGGAGAATAAAATAGGAAACGATATTAAGCAGCAAGAGAAAGACAATCAGGAAAGTGATTTTGTCTTTTTTAATTTGTAATTTCAATTTGAAATTTGTCATTTGAAATTTGAAATTTTTACTAAATTCCTTTTTCTTCAAAGCCTATTTTTCGGCTCGCTAGCCAAAGAAAAAAGCTAGTAAGGGAAATAAAATAAATGATGTCTCGAAAGTAAATGACTCCTTTTACAAAGTTTTCAAAATGGACTGTTGGCGAGAGAAAGTTAAGCAAAGTTTGCAGAAAAAAAGGAGTTCTTTGAAGGACCAGGTCAGTCCCCCCAAGATAAAGGACAAAAAGAACTCCGCCGGATAAAAGCAGACTAATAATTTGATCCTGGGTTAAGGCAGAGATAAAAATTCCGAGGGAAGCATAAAAACTGACTAAAAAAAAGGAACCTAAATATGAAGAAATAACTTGGCCTATGTCCGGCTGGCCTAAAAAGACAAGCGTAGCAACAGTTGGTAAAGTAAAGAATAGACTGAAGCCAAAAAGGACTAGGATTGCACAGCATTTAGCAATGATAATAGAGCTTTTTTTAGCTGGAAGACCTAGGATTATTTCTAAAGTGCCGCTTTTTTTCTCTTGGGAAAGAGAACCCATAGTCAGTAAAGAGACAAAAAAGATTAAAGTCAAGGGAAAATTGGAAAAAAAAGAGCGCATCGTTGCTTGGCCAGACAAAAAGAAATTACTGAAATAAAAAAAGTTATTTAACAATAAAAAACAAGCGGCAAAGATATAAACGATTGGTGAGCAAAATAAATGATGGAGTTCTTTTAGGATTAGAGTTTTTAGCTGGTTCATTTAGTCTATAGCTACTCTTTTGTTAATCTCTGAAAGGTTTTCTCCAGGCTTTTTCCCTTGGTTAGCTTTTTTATCGATTCACTGGCAACAATTTTTCCTTTATGAATAATGATTGCTTTTTGGCAAACGGCTTGGACTTCGGACAAAATATGGGTGGATAGGATCACTGTTTTTTTTCGACTTAGCTTTTTGATAAGACGCCTTATTTCTACTATTTGGTTGGGATCTAAACCGACTGTTGGCTCATCCAAAACTAAAATTTCCGGGTTGCCGATAAGAGCGGCGGCCAAACCAACTCTCTGTTTATAGCCTCTGGAGAGATGGTCGATTTTTTTGGATAAAACATTTTTTAGTCCGCAGTCATCGGCAACTTTTTTAAGGCTTTTGACAAAATCAACCTTTCTTATATCGCTTACAAACTTGAGATATTCCCAGACTTTGAAGTCTTCATATAAAGGATTGTTCTCCGGCAGATAGCCGATTTTTTCTTTGATTTCTAAAGCTTTGTTTTTAATGTTGAGCTTATTGATTGTTAGTTTTCCTTTGCTGGGAGAAAGTAAACCGAGCATAATTCTCATTGCCGTTGTTTTGCCGGCTCCATTTGGGCCCAAAAGGCCAACAATCTCTCCTTTTTTAATCTTAAAAGAGATTTTTTTGAGAGCTTTTGTTGAGCCAAAATTTTTACTGATGTTAGCGAATTTGATCACTAAAGTAGTGCTTGACAAATTATATGACTTTTGTTAAAATGCCATCTTAGATCCATCGGTAGACCTCGCCGGGCTTACTGGTGGATTTTTTTTGCCTTTAGCAAATTTATTATAAGATTTTATTCTACGGAATATTTTATTTCTTCCAAGAAATGGTCAACACATTTAGCCCAAGAACCTTCCCGTTCTTTCCAAGAGGCATAGTTGTATTTGGTCATAATTTCCCAGGGCGAATGCAGTCCTTGGTTTATGTATTTCTTTCTTAGGCCTTCACAGACTTTTTTAAAGCCTTCTTGCCAACTTTCAAAGCAGAGTGTTCCTTTAGAATGGATTCCCCAACCAAAAGGATTATAGCAATCCGGCGGCATTTTTCTACCAAGATTGGATTCACATTGGGCAATGGCAACAAGCAGTAAAGGATCGATCCCATAACTTCTGGAAATTTCTACCAGATCATCAGAGGCTTTCAGCATTGGCGAGTTGTATTTAGTAAGGTAGTTTTTAACAAGTGAAGGGATAGCGTCTTCGCTGGTGATATTAAAACTTGTTTCTCCGAGGACCTTAGGGTAGGAGGCATAGGTTTGGTAGCGGGCTGTTCTTTGGGGAACAATGTTATTTTTAATAATTTTTTGCGACTGGTTTCCTCTATAAGCTTGAAATATAAAGACTGTAGTTAAAGTTAATAGTGTGGTAGATAGCCAAACAAAAAAAGTTGGCCAAAAAGGCAACAATGATTTCATAGTTTCTTTATTATTATCGCCAGGGTTTTTAAAAAAGTCAAGGTGGAGGAAAAAGGTGTTTTTTGTTAAAATAAACTAAGCTAAGTGCCGGGGTGGTGGAATTGGTAGACACGCAGTCTTGAGGAGGCTGTGCCTTCGGGTGTGGAGGTTCGAGTCCTCTCTCCGGCACAAAATAAAAAAATATGGATCCGTAGCTCAGTTGGCTAGAGCGTTCGGCTTACATCCGAAAGGTCGTAGGTTCGAGTCCTACCGGATCCACCCATCATGCCGGGATAGCCAAGGTGGTCACGGCGACTGTCTGAAAAACAGTAGATCTTGGTTCGACTCCAAGTCCCGGCACTAATCTAATTTTATTGCCCATTGACAACTGAACACACTGTTTGTATTATTGTAAGCAATGATGAGAGTTCAAGATTTTAGACGGAGTAAAAGAAGTCGAGCTATAGAGCTTAGGAGAAAAAAGTTTACTTATAAAGAGATTATAGAACAGCTTCATATTGCTAAAAGCACTTTGAGTAACTGGATTAATTCTGATTTGTCTCCAGTAGAAGAAAGAAAGATTAAGATGCTGACTGCAAAAAAGGGGCGAGATAAAATAATAAAAATCAATAAAGAGCGATCATTAAAAATTCAACAGAAAGAAAAAAACCAACAAGCAAAATATGCAAATCAAATTTCTGGTATTGATGAAGAGAAGCTATTTTGGCTTGGAATGGGATTATACTTAGCTGAGGGGGCAAAAACTGACCGCTGGAAAGCAATTTTTTATAATTCAGACCCTATGCTTAACAAAATTATGGTTCGTTTTTTTCGGAAGATTTGTCAGGTGATAAACAAGAGGATTCATGTTCAGCTCGTGCTCCATAATAATGTTTCCGAAAAGAAAGCAAGAAAATATTGGAGTAGGTTGTTAAACATACCAAAAAATAACTTTTACCGAGCGTCATATATTAAAAGCCGTGCAAGCAAAGGGCGGCGCCCTAAAAATAGACTTCCTTATGGAACTGTTCAGCTGTCAATAAGCGGAAAGGAAACAGCTAATAAAATTAAGGGTTGGATGTTTGGCATTAAGAGAAAATTTGCGGGTGTAGTTCAGGAGTAGAACGTCTCGTTGCCAACGAGAAGGTCGTGGGTGCGAATCCCATCACCCGCTCCACTTTTTGAATTTATCCCGAGGTGTCTTGGGGTTAATACCTGGGAGGTGTTTATCTATGTTTATCTGGTGAGTTTGCATTTATCTATTTTGATTTCTCTAAAAAGGCTGATTCTTCAGCCTTTTTAGGTGGAGAAAATTATTGGCTATTGACAAGTTTTTTAAAAATAATATAGTTTTTTATAATATTTTTTTGTTCCTTTTTTGGAGGCAAAATAAAGCCAAGGCCCAATCTTTTTTCCGAAGAAGAATTGGAGGAAAAACCTCCACCGCAAGGACTTGAACCTCAGGTTTCTTTTTTGCCGAAGCTTCACGGGCAAACGAACTTTTACCCTTTTTATTTTGAGAATCTTCTTGATCAAGAACAAAAGCATTTTTATGGGAAAAATGGTTATTTGCTCCTTTTAAAAGAGCTGAAAATAGAGGTTGCCAGCCAGCTTGATCAATGTCGTTGTTTGTGGGATGAGTTTAGTCCCAATTCTTCCCTATTTGACACTTGGGATTTTAGGCTTGCTTTTTGGAAGGGATATCGCAATCCTTTTTATTTTTTAATGCTTAAAAAAGGGAAGGAAATTTTGGGGCTATTGCCGATTTGGTATGAAGAAGATAACAATAAAAGATACACTTGGTTTGGCAGTAATTGGCAGGAAGAGAACAAATTTTTTGCTAAAGACCCAGTTCTTGTTTCCCTTCTTTTGGCTATTTGCCCTTCTCCTTTAGTTTTGGGAGCGATTAGCCTTGAGGGGCTGGGAAAGGCAAAAGAATTTGTTGATTTTCAAGAAAACGATTCCAAGTATATTCTTGATTTGAGGGGCTTTTCTTCTTCAAAAGACTTTCTTTCTAGTTTGAAAAAGAAAAAACGTTACAATTTTAAAAGAGACAAAAAAAGGATTGAGGCTCAAGAGCCAAAAATAATTTTTGATAATTTTTCTGATTTTAAAAGCTTGGTTAGTTTGTGCAAGGAGCGCTTTAAGCAGAAAGGAGAAGGGACGGATTGGGATGACCTTCGCAGGATAGAGACTTTTCGCCATGTTATTGAAATTGGCAGGAAAAAGACCAGCTTTGAGGTAAGGATGATAACAGTTGTTCTTAAGGGAAGGATTGCCGCTGTTGACCTTATTGCTTTGTTTAAAGGATGTTATTACCCTTTGAAATGTGCTTATGATGTTAGTCGGTTTCCCGGCATTGGCAATTTTGTTAATTTACTGGAGATAGACGATGCGATAAGTTTGGGAATGAAAAGAGTTGATTTTTTGGAGATTAGCTATGGCTGGAAGGAGAGATGGTTTCAGCCGATTCCCCTTTTGAAATATGAGAAAGGATAAACAGTCTATTTTATTTTTGATAAAAACATGTTTACTATTGCCAGAACAACAGCGGCCAAAAGCGCAGTGGTGAAACTTTTAACCTCAAAACCTTGAATTATCTTTGCCGAGAGCATCAAAAGAAGGGCGTTGATAACAAAAGTAAACAAACCTAAAGTGAGGACATTGATTGGTAAGGTAAGGATGACAAGAATGGGTTTAATAACCGCCGCCATAATTCCCCACACAATTGCTAAAACCAAAAGCGGTTGCCAGCCTTTGATCTCTACTCCGGGAATAAGATAGGCAACAACATAAAAAGAGATCGCATTGATGATTAGCCTAACCAGCATTATTTAGAATTTACTGAAGATAGAGATTTTTGTCAATAGGATAGAACACTGTTTCTTAAAAATTGTTGTTTAATAAAAAGCTATTGAGAAATAGCTGGTGGTTTGGGTGAAGTCGTTGTTTAGAAGTTCGGCGGAGTTTGTGTGAGCCAGAACTTCAAGATTGGCGTGATTTGTTTTTTGCATTGTTTTTAAAAGAATATTCAGAGTGCAAGGAGCATCAAGAAAATCGTTTCCAAGAGAAGAAATTTTTTGATAATCAAAATTTCTGATAATCTCTAAGCTTTTAAGATCATTTTGATAAGTGGCCTCTTTTTTGAGATAGTGAGAGAAGTCAATGGAAGCGAGGATAACAGTTTCTTTGTCCACTTCTGAAGAAAGGCTTGAAGCCAAAGCTTCTATTTCTTTTTCTTTCATTTTATTACTAATGACTAAAGGAAGAAAAGAAGCTTGGGGGAGATGTTTTTGGATAAAAGGAGTGATTTGGTTGATGGAATGCTCTTGGCCGACTATTTGGTTATTTAAATGAACAAGGTTAAGGGAAGTAAGTTTTTCGGTAAGCTTTTTGTCTGTTTTGAGAATGCCATTATTGCTGGTTAGGACTTTAAACTCCCCTTTTTCTTCATGGTTTGGACCCAAAAGAATTATCCTTTTGGGTTTTTGGCCGGCAAGCCGGCTGAGAAAATCGTCAATCAGCTCAGCAGCCAAAAGATGGTGAGGAATAATGCCGCCGGCAATAGGAACTTCTTCTTTAGCAATAGGAGTTTGTTTATTGGAGAAAGATGAGAATAAAAATGTAAAGAAAATAATTAAGCAGATAGGAATAATAAATATTTTTTTATAAATGGAAAAGATGTAGTGGTGCGATTCATCGCACCATAAATGCGAGGTGTCATAAATGCCACCACTACAGTTTTGAGTTGGCCTTTTTTCTACTCGTTGCTTTAAAGATTAAAAAGCCAAGAGCGCTTATTGGTATGATAACTAAAACGAGCAGTATTTTTTCCTTTTCGAACAAAGACTTGATTTTCTTTTCCACTGTTTTTACTAAAGGCATTTTTGACTCTTTTTCTATTTTTATTGTTTGGGCCTGGCTGTGGCCATAGATCTCCGGAGCATACATTAAAGAAACAGTTGCCGGCGGAACACTAAATTTGCCCTCGCTTATAACTCGAGCTTTATAGCTATAGGTGTGCGGGCTGGCATCTATTTTTCTCAGCGAGAGGATAGCGCCGTTTTTGGTGATTTCTTGATCGGTCACTCCGTGGTGATAAGAGGAAGGACTTTTCTCATATTGTTCATTTTTTAAGGCAGTGTTGATAGGGATCATTCCTGAGGGTAGCTCGTCAACAATAATAGCATAATTTTCCGGGGTTTTAAGCCCGCTGACGGTTAGTTTTACCTCAGCGGTGTCACCGACAGCCAAAGGATAATCTTTACCTTTTTCATTTGAATACTCTCTTTTGATTTCCAAACCATGATTGACCGCTTGGGCGTTTTTATTGGTGTGAAATTCTTCTATTAGCAAGGTGGAGTAGATTTCACCCGAGCCAGCCGATTTCTCTACCGTTAACTGAGAATTATGGGAAATATTTTCTCCTTTGATGGTGATTTCTTTTATTGGCTTTTGATAGTCAGTGACCAATCCCTGAGCGATTGACTGGCCGTTGAGTTTAACAGTGTAGTTGTAATTGGGAACAAGCTCTTCGGCCTGGCGGGAGTAGTCAACAATCGCTCTTATTACTTGGGCGGTGGCAAAAGTGTTGGACCAGTATTCTTTTTGTCGATTTCTGGCAAGAAAACGAATCGCTTTGCCTATTGTTTCTCGGTCTTCTCCGGCCGCAAGCATTGCTCTAATAGCCAGTGCTGTTGAGGCATCAGTCGAGCCAAAAAACTCGCTTTCGCCTGCTTCCCAGAAAAGAGCATCGCCTTGGCTTTTTGTCAAAGAGAGAAGGTAGTCAAGCCCGTTAGCTTGAGGGTCGCTGTTGCCTGCTTTTAGATTGTTGATTACTTGTAAAGCGGCGATATCAGCAGTGAGATTGTCAAAATAAGTAGACCTTGTGTTTTGTTGCAGGAAAGAGAGTCCATAGATTCTGGCGACTTTTTCCTCATCGGTAAGCGGTTCTGTTTTGCCAGTTTCCCGGTTGTGATATGACTCTTGTTTTAAGAAATTTCCTGCTTTGCCTAAAATTTGCTCTTCTACTGGGATGCCAAGATTTCTGACCTCGACCAGATATTCAACCACATGAGCGGTAATAAAGTAGTTGGATTGACCACAATACCACCATGTCCAGCCGCCGTCTGGCTTTTGTGCTTTGGAGAGCTTTAAGATAGATTGGCGGATAATATCATCAACATTTTTTTCGGCAACTGTTTGGCTGAAGATGTCTGGGTTGGCTTTGGCAATGAGGGCCGGAGCAAGGCGGCTGGTTACCTGCTCAACACACCCCCAGGGGTAGTTAACTAAGTATCTCATTGCCGAGGGAAGACTGGTGAGCAAACTGGGAGCAAGAAAAAGGGTTGCTTTAGATTTCTCTTTATCGCTGTCAGAGGCAAGACTAAGAAGAAATTCTTTATTGCCAATGCCGCTTTCTCCTCTCTTTTCCCAAAAGCCGAAAGCTTGAATAGGAATTTTCTGCTCGATTTTATCCGATAGCTGTTGGTTTTCTTTTGCTTGAGCGGAAAAGATAAGCTCGCCCTGTTCTCTTTTCTCTTTAGGAGAGACTTGCCAATAGACTTGAGCAAGCCCATTTGCCTTTATTTGTTTCTGCAGTTGTTTCTCTGACTGGATTTCGCCGGCTTCAAACTCCAAGCTGATGTTAAACTGGTGGTCTTGGTCAGTGAAATTTTGCACCAAACAAGAAAGGACAATTTGTTCTTGGAGTCGCATGATATTGGGCAGGATTGGGCGAACAATGACATTTTTGGTGACAATAATTTCTTGGGTTTTTTGGCCAACCTTGGTATCGGTCGTTGAGCCGACCGAAGAAATTACCCAAGTAGTCAGGTTATCGGGGAGTTTAAAAGTTAGTTTCGCTTTACCATTTTGGTCGGTTTGCACGGAGGGGTTCCAGTAGGCAGTGTCCTTAAAAACAGACCGTCCTCCTCCCCCGCCTTTGTCGTTGTGAACCCAAAAACCATTGGCAAAATAGGTATGCTCTTTTTCTATAATTAAGTTGTAAACAGTAGATTTGGCTTTTTGCCATTCAAGAGAATCAACGGTGACGCTTTTATTATTTTTATCTTTAAGGGTGTCTCCCACTTTTATACTGCCGGCTTCTTTCCACTGGCCGTTGACCCAAAGACGGTGTTCGGGAGTGGTTTTTAGTTTTTGGTTTATGATAAGTAAGCCGGCAACCTGATGGGAATGGACGGCTTTTACCTGGGCTTTAGTTAAACGAAAATCATTTTCCCCTTTAAAAGTAGCAACCCTCCCCCCTACTTTTATGTCTTTTATTGGTTTTGTTTTGCCATTAGGCAATAGAATTGGCGTTTCTCCAGTAAAACAACCGCCTCCTTCAGCGGCGGGAATGACGTTTATTCCCTGAAGCGAGTGGCTTTCTGAAATCCATTCGTACCTTTTGTGCCAAAAAGCTTGCATCACATCACTTGATTGCTCGGCCAGCTCAAAGATTGCTTTATCCACTGCCCAAACAGCAGTGTTAGTGGAAAGAGGCTTGCCATTTATGTCAGTGGTTTGCAAATTGAGAGTGAGAGTATCTCCCGGCCCATAAGTTTTTTTATCGGTCTCAAGGGTAAAGACTATTTTTTTAGCGTCAGTAGAGAGGTTGATTTCTTGAGTATCGCTATTTAAAGAAGAATCAGAGAAACTGGCTACTTTGGCAAAGATATTAGGGATGTCTGATTCTTTTAGAGAGACTTTGACTGTTTGGCTTTTCCCCTGGAGTTTAACGATTTGAAAGCGATGGACCCGGGCTCGGTCCAAAGAAAGAAAAACATCCCTGTCAGCGATTTCTGAAGTAATGGTAAGCTGAGCAGTTTCCGTATATTGGTATTTTTCTTTATCCGGCTGGATACTGAGCTTGCTTTCTTTTCCTGTTCTGTATAATGGTTGATCCGGAGAAACGATCCAGAGATGGAGCTCTTTTTCAATTATGTTTCCTTTTTGATCCTTTGCTTGAACAGTAAAAGTATAAGAGCCTTTTTTTTCGGGTATGAATTTTAGGGTAGCCTGGCCGTTTTTGTCGGTTTTGGCTTGAATGGCAGGGAGTTCTTCTTCTTCTTTTTTGTAAGAGCGGTATTTTTTGCCTTCTTCTTGATAGGAAACCCAGGTGGCTCTTTTGATTTTTGTTTCAAGCTTGATGTTTTCTATTTTTGTTTCTTTTCGGAGAGCCAAGACCAAAGGAAGATTGGTTTCTTCCCCGGCCCGGCCGTTGTGCAAAGGCTCTTTTTTATAGATGCCAAACTCTCCCGGGTAAACAAGGATGTTTTTTCGGGCAAAAACGGGATTACCCGAACCGTCGTCAAACTCCGCCTCAATAGAAAAGACTTGAGTTTGATATTTGTTTTCTTCAGGAAGGCTGAGCTTTAGTTGGATTTCTGCTTCTCCTTGCTGGTTGAAAGTCGCTTTGTTTTCTTGGATTATTTTGCCATTCCAATAGCCATAGCGATAGTCGTCAGTTAATCTTGATTCTTCATTAGGAGAATAGTCATATTCATAAAATTTACTGGCGGTGATTTTGTATTTGATTTCTTGGTTGTTAAGACTCTGGCCGGAAAAGTAGTTACCGGTTATTTTAAAAGAAAGTTTTTCGCCGGCAATAAATTCTTTTTTGTCAACAGAGATATCGATTGTATATTCTGGTTTGCGGAAATGCTCTATTTGCAGATAGCGATAGCCTTTCAAATAAAAGTTTTCCGAGCCGGGACCAAGATCAACTTGCAGGTTGTAATCTCCGGTAGAAACATCAGCCGGGATTTGTATTTCACCGTCAACGGTTCCTTGAGCACTGATCGGATAGCTTTGGGTAAAAATAGTATTTTTTTCATCCCAATCTTTGTAGAGCTTGACTTCGGCATTACCGGTGGGAATGGTGTAGTCGGCATCATTATCATCTCTTACAATTGATTTAAAATAAAGCTTGTCTCCAGGCTTATAAACCGGGCGGTCGGTGAAAAGATAAAATTTAGCCTTTCTTTCTTTTTCTCGAAAGGCTTTGTATTGGGAGGCGCCTCTATTTAAGTATTGAAGATTTATGGGAATAAGGGCGACTTCTTCTTCTTTTTCCAGCAGGCCAATATCAGCCTGGGAATTAAAATCGATTTTGGCTATTCCCTGGTTATCCAGTTGATTTTTAGCAAGGGGGGAGGTTTGATCTTGAAGATTAAAAGTGGTAAAAAGGCCGTTTTGGAGACTGCGCTTGCTTTTTAAATCTTGTCCCCAAACAATAAACTGATTATCCCCTTCTTTCAAAATAGCGGCAATGCTCGAGCGGACAACAAAAGCGTTTTGCTTAATCTGATCAAGAGTAATTTCTAGATACCAAAGGCCGGTTTTTTCAATTGGCAGAGTAATGTAATTGTTTTGGTTGTAGCCGGCTTTAATCTCTTGGCTGATGGTGGTTAGATATTCTAATTTATCTAAGTCTGGCGTTTTTTTTAACTGGTTTCCTTGACTGTCATGGGTCAGATAGTCAAGCAGATCTTGCTTGCCTGCTTTATAGAGGCTAATTTCCGCTTTGCCGGAAACTTTGCTGGTTTCGATTTCGATTTGGGGCTCGGCTGATTCTGATAAAGCAATGACTCCGCCGCCGTAATCAGAATCACTGCCCCAGATGAACATTTTCGGGGCACTGCTAGCAGACTCGCCTAATATCTTAGAGGTTTGTTTTAGAACTTTTGACTTTTCTTTTTTAAAAGATGATTTTGAAAGAAGTTGATTTTTGGTCAGAAAGCCTATCGCCGAGACTGCCAGTAAAAGAAGAGATAGAAAGAAATAAAAAGAAAGAGATTTTTTAAAAAAAAGCTTTTTTTTGTTTTTGGCAGGCATTTAATCCAGCCTAGCATAAAAACTATTTCTTTGACAACTCGTTCTTTTTAGTAAGTATTCAGACTTTAGGAATAAACTCCCTTGTCATTCCTGACCTGATCAGGAATCTATAAAAATATAATGAATTTATCTGTATAGATTCCAAATCATGCTGTTAGCCTGTTTGGAATGACAGTTGTGTTTGAAATCTTAACAGTTACTTTTTTAGTAAAAATTAGAATTGTTCATAGAAAACGCCTTTGGTGACTCCTCTTTTTTTGATAAGACCAGCGTCTTTTAGTTTTTTGAGGTCATAACGAAGTAGCCGGCCGGAAACAGCCAAGAAGCGTCTTTTTTTTATCTTAACAGCCTTTTTGAAAGAGCTTTTTAGCCCGGTTAGGAAAAACTCTACAAAAGAAGTGATGTCTTTTTTTTTAGTGTTTAAAAAATGATAGTATTCTTGACGGTGAGATTCTAAATATTCTTCAAAAGGGATCATTCCTTTTAAGTCGTAATTCCATTTCTTAAAGAGCAAATGAATGAGTAGTCTGCCGACCCGGCCGTTACCGTCCAAAAAGGGATGAATTTTTTCAAAAGAGAAATGAGATAAAGCCGCTTTGATAGGGATCAAAGTTTCATTTTTCTTGTTGACAAAGCCTAACCATTTTTCAAGCAAAGGTTTTACTTCTTGGGGCGGTGGACAAATATACAGAGCAACTCCTGCTTGGTTGAAGATGGCCGAGGATTGGCTGCGAAGATTACCGGCTTGTGTAGATAAATCTTTAAGGGTCAAAAAGTGAAGCTTTTTTAGGTTTTTAATAGTGAGATTTTTCTTCCAAGATTTTTTTAAGACGAGCTCTAAGGCTTGGTATAAATTCGCTAATTCTCTTTTACTTTTTTCTTTGCTATTTTTTATGTTTTTTGGAGAAACGCTATTTAGGGTTTGCTGATTACCCTCAATACGGGCGGAAAAAAGAGCGCTTTTTAAGATGCTTTTGGCTCGTTGCTTTTTTTCTAAGGTTTTGTCTTGCGGTACTAAGTCGAACTTGGTTTTAAAATGTTCAATTTCTTGAAGAAGTTTGACAATTTTTTTGTTGAGCTGAAACAAAGGTGGAATTAGCACATATTCAGTTTACCAAATTTTTCCAGAAATTTCCAAATATTTCCTAAAAATTATTATTTTATTCTGCGATCGCCACATTTAATAATAATTTTGTTATAGAAGTGTAGGTGTGAATAGTTATGAGACAACTGGAGATGGGCTGATAGTCTTTTGTATGTTAAAATATACTTTGGAGGTTGAATATTTTTGGGGAGTGGTGTAATCGGTAACACGTCTGCCTTTGAAGCAGAAGTCTCTAGGTTCGAGCCCTAGCTCCCCAGCCAATCGGCACGAATTGAGGCAAGAGCTTCCTTTTTTGCCTGTGTAATGGGCTTTTTGTTCAGTTCTAACCTTAGATATTTTTCTTCAAGGGCGGGATAGCCATTTTCGATAGGAACGAACCAGTCGTTTGCTTCCAGATGAAGTTTATTTGCCTTGATAATGGGGTTTTGTCCTAAAGCCATCAGAATTTCTTTTCTCAGTTCTAACCCTCCTTTTAAGAAAGCAATCCTGGCATAGGTTGCAAAGTTGAAGGTCTTTTCTGACAACTCCAGCCAGTGTTCGGCTCTTTCCTCTGTTTGTCTTAGTTTTTGTTTTAGCTTCTTAATCTCCTTTTTAAGCACCTTTTTCTCCTTCAAAAAGGTATCGTCATCGATTAGTTCCCTGTATCTCATGCGGGTAAGGTTGTCTAATTCCTTCTGAGTTTTGACCAGAGATTTATGCTGCATTTCATAGATTTTAGTCCTGTCTTCGATCTCGTTATCGTTATTTTCATTTAAGACCTCCAATGCCCAGTCCCTAAACTCTGGCAGAATAGTGAGTTTTTCCAGCTCATTTTCCACCATTAGCTCTAAATCTTCTTTTTTAATGCACTTTCTTTGAGTGCAGTTAATGGTGGTTTTTCTCTTGGTGCAATGGTAGTATAGTAAGCGCAAAACAAATTTACCTATTTTGCTAAACTGATTTTATCAAATTT
>CAYPXO010000023.1:0-19561 GCA_964414895.1 uncultured Pseudomonadales bacterium | reverse complement strand
AAGCAATACTTGGTCTCTGTTATTAAAAATAACAACATCAACAGCTGTTTTTATGCTAGCACCTTCTTTCAAATCCAAATCTGACTCCTTTTTCATTTTTCTCTCAAAATATCTTTATAAGTTAGGTTATGATGTTTTACCAATGCTTTAATATTTACAAATTTCTGCCATTGACCAATAACTCCATCAAAGTTTTTAACAAAATTGCCAATAGTTCTATATTTCCCCTTAATAACACAAACAGCATCTCCATTAGGGTTCACAAACAAATCCGCTTTTTCAAAATCTCTATTTGGTTTTACTACTACCCTGGTTTTTTTCGAAGCTTTTCTTAAAATTTGCTTAGCTTTTTTGCTCTTGGATAAAAACTCTTTTGTTGAAATATAAAATTCATTTTTATTCTTGCTTCCGCCCTTTCCTCTGGCAGCAAACTGGTATAGCTTCCAGGTGTCAGGCAAAATTTTATTTTCAACCATTAGTTTAGCAATTTTCTCTAGTCCATTAAAGTTTCTTTTAGTAACAACCGTTCCAATTTTTATTTTAACCCTAGGATATTTTTTCCTAGCAACCTTAATCAATTTAATTACATAGCCTAAATGGTCAGGAAAACCCGGTCTTAGTTGGCAATGAAGATTAGAACTGCTGGCTTCCATAGGCAAATTTAACCAATCAATGTGCGGCAAAACAGCATCCAGTCTTTTAGCCAAAGAGATACCGTTAGTTGATAAAACAATTTTTAAATTATTCTTTTTGCAATAGCAAAGCAGTTCTTCAATATTTTTATATAAAAGTGGTTCTCCGCCTGAAATAATTACATTTTTAACGCCAAGCCGGGCAAGCTTCTCAATAAGATCTTTAAGCTCTTTAAATGAAACTCTCTTCTGAGGTTTGGGGCCAAAACAAAACTGGCAATTTAGATTGCACTCAGAGTTTATTAAAAGATCTATTACTGGAGGGAGTTTATTTATATTCTTTATTCTCATCAGTGCTTTTTCCAATCAACATTCTAATAAAATTAGCCTTGCTGATATTCTCTCTTTTAGAAATCCAGTTAAGATAGTCATCTTGGGTCTGATCAAGCATAAAATTAAACCTTTTTTTAAGGATTTTTTTCTTTGATTTTTTTAAAAAAGTTTTTATTGTCTGCCCCAGCCTCTTTTTGTTTCTCAGCGAATATTTTTTTATAGTCAAAAGCCTGTTAAGATCACCGATTAAAAGGCCGTGCGGCGTCGTTCTGTATAAAACTAATGTCGGTTTGTACATTTCTAAAGCAATTGTCATCGTATGGCCGACGCCAATGCTGGGATAGGTGGCTTCGACAATCATCACATCTGATTTGCTGATCATGTTTCTGGCTCTTTGAAAATCCAGCTCATGCTGTTTTTTGGTCTGTTTATTTACCTGCCGGTAATTTCTTTTCATTACATGATCAGCATAAACCTGGTCGGCAAGCTTATTAGCAACCTTTAAAATCGCTTTAAACTCTTTAAGATATTCTTCTTTTCCGGCTAGTGAAGCATTAAAATAAATTTTCATAATAATCTAAAAAGCTTGCGTCATTATATAACAAATTTTTCAGGATTTTAAGATGCAATGCGTATTTGCTATTCATTGACTTTCCATCGGCTTTAACTATAATTTACCTCCATAATATTTGTTACATCGTTATATAACTTTTTTTAAAAAACGAACTTTTCTGCTCTTACTGCTTAGGGCTTTTTTATCAAAAAATGGCAATAACTGAAACTGAAATTTTCCCCCGGTCAGAAGCTGTTCTACAAAAGGACTCAAACCCCGTTTCTCCTGAAATCGCTTGTTGGTTTCCGATTCCAGAGCCAAACCAAGTTAACTTTGAGGCTAGAATTAGGCCAGAAAGAGTTACTATTCCCGAAAGAGTAATCGATGAGCTAGGGCAATTTATTAGGCAGACTCTTCATGAAATCTCCGGATATTCAAAACCAAAACTTGATGGAATCGTAGTAGGCTTATCAGGAGGAGTTGACTCTACAACTACAGCCAAACTGTGTAAAGATGCCCTAAAAGAAACAGATTATTTTGTGAAGGGACTAATTATGGGCAGAGGTTCTGAGGGGGAACAAGGAGAAATGAATAGTGTAGAATACGAAGACATCCTATACGCTATTGAATCTGCAAAAGACATAGGAATAGCCTACAGATATTTAGATCTTGAGCCTCTGCTGAAAACAACTGGAGAACTTTTTCCGGGTATTCCCTTTTGGGAAATGAGCGGTTTACTTCCCCGGATAAGATCGGCTTTTTTATATCAAGAGGCAGACAATAATAATGCGATTTGTGCAGGAAGCACTAATGGCTCTGAGTTTATCTTGGGAGCTTTTACCGTTGGCGGGCCAGCTGGCCATTTCCAACCTCTTGCAGATTTTTATAAATCAGAAGTTTATGCAATTGCTAAGATGATAGGAGTGCCAGATTATATTAGAGAAAGAAAGGCTGCTGTTAGTGAACTAGGAGTTTATGAGGAACAGCTTTATGGAGCCAGCTGTTATATCCTGGACCCCATTTTGAGACGGTTGAATTGGCAAAAGAGAAGCCCGGAAAGAATTGCCAAAGAATTAGGACATGATGTTGAGTGGATAAAAAAAATAAAAAAACTAAGAATAGAAGGAGAAAAAGGAAGAAAATTTCCGCCAACTTTTGTTGTAGGAAGAGGTCACAAAATTAAGATAAAACCTGATGTAAAATTCAACCGAGACAGGTATTTCAATAATATTTCCGATTAAATTATAACTATGATAGCAAACATTGGCTATTTTCAATTTTTGCCTTTTTTCTTACAAGTCAGAAGAAATCTAAAAAAAGTTGAAAAATTGCTTAATCAAAATAGGTCCAAGATCAAAGATCTACAACTGGTTGTCTTTCCAGAATACTTTCTTTCTGGTCCCTTAAAGATTGACTTGCTAGAAAAATATGAAAAAGAAGTCAACTTCAAAGATATCTTATGTTCCCTAAAAAATATTACTAAGAAGTATCCTGACACAACCTTTGTTATGGGAACTGTTCTTCTTAAGAAAAACAAAAAATATTACAACACCAGCTTAGTCTTGAAAAACGGAAAGTTACTGACCAGTTACAACAAAAAAGCTCTTATTTATAATGAAAACTATCTATGTCAATCAGATTCAAAAAAAGCAATCTTTAAGTTAGGAAAAATAACAGTAGGTCTGGCAATTTGTTGGGATTTGGTTTTGCCAGAAATATTTCGCCTTTATACCAAGAAAGTTGACTTAATAGTTATTCCCTCTTTCTGGGGAATTGCTGCTAATCCGCTACAGGCAAATTATTCGTTTTCATTAGAGAAAAAATACTATACAGCTTTAGGGTTAAGCCGTGCCTATGAAAATTCCTTTGCGCTGCTCTTTGTTAATTCTGTTGGCAAATATAAATCAAGCTTTTATTCGGATCGGATGATGGGTGGTTCGTATTTCGTAAATCCTCCTCTTGGAATAATCCATAAGACTAACAATAAGAATCCAAAGATTCTACATACTCTCAAATTCGACATTGATCCGCTTAATCAATACAGAGAATATTACGCAACCGACAAGGATTATTTCTACTACAAAAGCAAAAAAGTAATCTAGTTAAAAATGGCTCATTACATAGTTTATAGAAACAAAATAAGAAAAAATCTTACAATGCTCAGAGAAGCCTTTAAACTCAAAGGCTTAGATTTTCAGCTGTTTTATTCTGTAAAAACAAATTTCTCTAATCCAGTTCTACAGATTATAAAAGGCTCACAGTGTCAATATGAGATTTTGTCTACTTTAGAATGGGAAAAAGTAAAAAATTTCAACCCCAAAAAAATTGTTTTGAATGGGCCAGCTAAGAAGAAAAAACTTGTAAAAGAAATATTAGAAAAGGTTAATGTTTTATATTTTAATATAGATAACGATACAGACTTGGAGATTTTAAAAGAAAGTGTCTTTTTAAAATTTAGAAAAAAAATAAAAATCGGCCTCAGAATTTTCATTGACGTTGAGGGCGTTTGGAGTCGTTTTGGTTATGAGCTCTGCTCAAAAGAATTTTTTTCTGTAGTTAAAAGAGTTCGAAAAATCGCCAAACTTAGCGGTTTTCACTTCCACTTTTCTACTAACGATTTCAAAATAGAAAACTATAGACTGATGTTCTCTAAACTTAAAGATTTTATTAATAAATCTGAAGTCCAGTTGGAATTTTTAGACATTGGTGGAGGGCTCCCCGCAGCAAATGAATCCCTTTATCATTCCGAGGTCTATCAAAAACTTCCAGAGCTAATTTGCAAATACTTTCCTGAATCAAAAATAATAAGTGAAGCCGGAAGGAATATTGTTGCCGATGCAGTTAAATTGAAAACAAAAGTGATTTCAATAAAACAAATTAAAGAAAAAAAATTTCAGGTTAATATTGATACAAATATTCTACACTTTCCTTGTTATTTTGAAAAAAAATTCTGGGTAGAGTATTTGTCTAGAAAAGGAAAAAAAGAGGAAGTGATAGAAATAGAGATCTTTGGCAATTCCTGCATGCAAGTGGACAAAATAAGTGACTTAATGTTGATTAACCAGAAGCCTCAATTAGGAGATAAAGTTGTCATTCACAATGTTGGCGCTTATTCTTTTAGTCAAGCAGCTAATTTCATTTCAAAAATTCCTGAGGTAAAGATGCATGAATAGAAAAACTGCTTTGGTAACTGATCTGAAGGTAATTGATAGTCCTCAAGCAGGAATCGGAGTGGCAAGATGTTTGAGGACAGCCGGCATTAATGTCATCGGTATAGACAATACCCCTTTATTTACTTCAAGTCCAAACCTATTTAAAAAAGCTTTCTGCTGGGAGGAGTTAGCAACATTAAATTTTGATTCCCTGATAAAAAAAATAATTGATATAAAGAAATTTTATTCTTTACAATATATCTTTCCTTGCTATGACGAAACTGCAATCCTTTTCTCCTTTATCAAAGACAAGTTAGACTTCTTAAATATCAAGTTAATTTCTCCGCCCATAGAAACCATAAAAAAAATAAGAAAAGCGAATTTGTCAAATATAATAAAAAGAGGAGATAAATATACAGTGCCTAGAGCAAAAGTTATTAATAAAATTAAACAAGGCGCTCAATTCGCCCAATCAATTGGTTATCCGGTTATTTGTAAAGGCTTAACTAAGGGGGCTTTTACTAGCAAAAATGAAGACGACTTAAAGCTAAACATTAAAAAAGTAGCAAATATCTGGAATAATGGTAAAGTTTCTTGTCTCATTGAAGAGTTTATTGAAGGCAAATATATAAACTGTGTAGCTGGAATTAAAGACAATAAAATTATAAGCTATGTAGAAATGGAAAAAATCGGCCTTGATCAGAATGGCGCTACGTGGTTTGGGAAAGTCAAAAAAACAAGATTCTTATTTTCTCTGGCAAAATACCTAGTAAAAACAGTTAAGTTTAACGATGCAGTCATAGAAATTGAAACAGTCTTCAGAGAAGGAAAATATTACATTTACGAAATAAATCCCAGGACTCCTGCTTGGATTTATGCTGCTTGTATCTTAGGATTGAATATACCTGAATCGGTGGTAAGTTTGAATAACAAAAAAATCAAATATATTTCCAGAGAGGGTTTTTTTGGAAGAGAAACAAAGCACTTTATTAGAGAGGATATCGATAATTATAAAACTAAAATGGAATTTTATGCAAAGGGGGCAGCCTACAAGAATGAAAATTTAAAATATCCCTCAGAAATTCTTTTACGAAACCACTAGGAGGGGGAGCAACTAAATTCTAACTACAGCAAAACAAAAGAAAGTTTCTTGTCTGAAATGAGTGTTTACATTTGAAGCCTTACTCCCTCCCCACCAGCTGCAAGACTTTTTGGTAGCTTCTTTCGGTTAGCTATTTCCGTGTTTAATTTTAAACTACTTGACAAACCTTTAATTTTATTTTAAGCTTAAAGAAAGTAATAAAAATATAAAGGAGTAAAATGCAAATACCTATTTCCGGCACTTCTGTTATCAGTCCTCAAGGACAATTAACTTTGCCGGCAAAAATCAGGGAAGCAACAGATCTAAAACCTGGGGATGTTATTTCTTGGCTGGTAATTAAAGCCAAAGAAGGCTATAAGCAACTAATTGTTTTAAAACAGCCCAAAGACTGGATTGAGGAAACCTGCGGTATAGCCAAAGATCTCTATGGTAGGGTTGGTGGTGGAGAAAACTATTTGAAAGAAGAAAAAAAAGACTGGGATTAACCTCTATGACTTTTGAAAAACAGGTTTTAAAAAGTAAAAAGATTGCCGCTGATGCTTGCTTTTTCGTCTATCATTTTGAAGGAAAAAAGCCCTACATTAATCTTACCAAAAGACTCTTAATCCTATTAAAAGAGAAAAAAATCTCTCTTGTCGGCTCGGTTTTCCTTTTAACAGAACTTCTTCCTCTGCCCTTTAAATTCGAGAGTGAAGAGTTAATTGCTCTTTATCAAACCCTAGAGGAAACAATAAGGGGGTTTAAGTTCATCCCTGTTGACTCTAAAATTGCTGTCCTTGCCGCCCAGCTAAGAGCAAGCTATAAACTCAGAGGACCAGACGCCATCCACTTGGCAACGGCAATTGCCTCCCAAGCGCAACTTTTTATTACCAATGACGAGAAATTAAAAAAGGTAAAAGAAATAAAAGTCTTGGTTTTAAAGGATTTCGTTTAAGACTTTCTGGTAGTTTCTTTGGGTTAGCTCAAGGGTGGATTTTAAAATATCTTTTCCTTGTCTTGTTTCCGCCAGCAGTTCTCCCAAAAGCTGGTTGTGTTTCTCCACTGCCTTTTTTATCTGATCGCTGGCAATTGCCGTCAGCTTACCTTCTTCTTTTAACTTTTCTGCCGCCTCGACTGCCTGCTGAAGATATTTCTCGGCTTTGGTCGCGGTAGAAACACCCAAAGTCTCTTTTCTTCCTTTGATTAAAGCCTCGGCCGCCCCAATTCTTTTATCGGCATAAAGCAAAAGTCTTTGAAAACGAGCAGTCGGCTCTTTGGCCAAAATAAGCAAAATCCTGTCTCTTATCATCTTTAGCCAATATAAAGGATGGTCGGGCAAAATACCCGGATAAGGAAGATAGTAATCGACCTCTTTTAGGCCGGCCAAAGGACTTGAATCAATCAAAGCCGAAGGAGAAGAGACCTCCTCGAGTCCTAAATTCAATTCGTCAGACTCAAAATCCAAACCAAAAGAAATATTATGCTCCCGCAAAACCGGCACAAAAACCACAAAAAGAGCAAAGAATAGAGCAAGAGTTGTTAGAAAGGGTTTTAATAATCTCACCTTTTAAATTTCTAATTTCTAAAGTTTTACAGATTCTATTAAAAAGGCTTTTATTCTTCGAGCGAATCCCGAGCGGCGTCGAGGGAGAAGTCGAGAAGCTCTAGCTGTAAAAGTTCTCGATTACTCTCTCTCCGGCGCAGCCGGATCGAGATTCACTCGAACAATAACAAATTCGTAGTCAAAAGTGCAAAACTTTAGTAATTAGAAATTATATCCTACGGCGCTACCTCCTGCCATTTTTGAATCTCTTTTACTTTTAGCTCTTCGTGCAAGTTAGAAAGAATATCCGGCCGGAAAACAAATACCTCTGCCGGCATAGTATTATTGTCAGCGCCGGCCAAGTCTCTTTCCAAATCAACCCTCTCCCAACTAATCAAACCGCCCTCAACTGTCAACTGAACATCCCCATCACTATCATTGCCGGTATAAATTGTCTTATCGGCAATATAATAGCCGTGGAGTTCCTCAACAGTCGGGTCAATATCAACAGTCCCCTTGGTTATTACCACCAAACTGCCGCCTTCAGCCACTTCAATATCATTGTTTATTTCCACCTCATCGCCATCATGGAGAATAACTACCTTATCACCACTGCCAACATCCCAGCCGCCAATGGTCAGCTTGCCTCCACCGGTTGTCTGCCAAAGACCGCTGCCCGGATAAGCAGCCCCATTCCAGCTCTCAAGCTCAGCAGAAAGATGAGAATACCAGAAATCATAATCATAGTCATTCCCTTCATAACCACCAACACTCTCCGCTCGCCAGTCATTGTCATCTTCGCTAATATGGCCGCTTGTTTGGCTTTCCGGGGAAAAAGGAACTTCATCGCCCAAATCAAGACTGGTAACTGTTTCTGCCACCCCATGGCCGGACAGAGAAGAGTTAAGCATTAGATAAGGCTGGCAGCTGCCAATGCACCAATCAGGAATAGAAGAGCTTATGCCCCCGCCGTTAGCATGGATATCTCCTCCTTTTACCTGAAACCAGGGATCCTTAACCTCGGTTACCGCCACATCAAATCTAATAGTGCCGTTATAAGGATCATCGTCGCTATAGTCATCATCGGGAACATCTATTTGGCCGGCAATCCCCGGATAGCAATGGCCGGCAATTACATAACTGTCTCCGGCCGCATCCCAGACTACACCGCTATAAGTGCCGCTTAGGTCTTCTTTTTTAAAATGACCGGTCTGCCCGTCACTGCCAACGACAATATCTCCTCCCAAACCCTTAATTACTCCGGCATCTACTTTTTCCTCTCCAGAAATTGACTCTGTTTTTAATCTTCCTTTATCACAATGAGCGGCTTGACTGAAAGCAGTTTTGCCAACATCATAAACCCAACCCTCAACATCGGCAAAATTCTGTTTTACCACTACATCTGTTCGGATAGTTCCATTGTTGGGCTCATTATCATAGGCATCATCACCGGGAACAGATAAGTTAGTGCTCCCTGTTCCTTCCACTAAATCATCCCCCCGGCAAACACCAACAAAATCATAATCCGACCCTGTCCAGGAAATCGTATAGTTGCCGCCCGGCTGGTTAGTCTTGCTAAATTCGCCGCCGACAACAGAAACAGCCAAGCCGTCAATAGAGCCGTTGCTGCCCAGCTGTTCGGCGCCAGCCAAGCTAAATACGCCGTTTGAGCAGTTGCTGTTACTAATTGATTTTCCTTTGCTGTTATAAACTTTGCCGCTTACATTGCTAAAACCGGGAGCAACGGCAAAATCAACACGGATAACCCCGTCTTCGTTATGGTCATCACCGGGTATCTGTAAGTTAATATCACCGGCGCTGACCCAGCTGTTTTTTTTGCAGGCACCCAAAAACTGATAGTCGGCCGCCTGGTTGGTTCCGCTCCAAGAAAGCCTGAGACTGCCGGAAGTTTCTCCTACCTTGGAAAACTTGGCCGTGTCTGGAACCACATTTTTGGAAGTCGGCGGGTCGGTGAAACCGCTAATCTCCTGGCTTGGAGTGCCTGTTAATTTTGCAGCATTGGCCGTGCAAGATAAAGCGCCGTTGTTGCAACCACAATCACTGTTTTCCGGCGTTTGTCCTTTGGTATCCCAAACATAGCCTTCAATATCCTTGGTGGCAATCGCGCCAATATAAAAAGCCTTCCAGCCAAAATATTCGCTGGGCACACCCAAAAAGGTAGTGTAATAATGCAAGCCTTGTTTGGTAAACTCAAGAGCAGGAGTTTGAGAAGTGCCGCTCATCGCATAAGACCAATTTTTTTTGTCCCAGTCGCCGGTCGGCGTAAATCTTACCTTGTAGCTGCCGGCATAACCAGGGTCTTCCAAAGAACCGCTCATCGGAAATGCATAATAGTCGCCCTGCTCATCACTAACTACTCCCATTGGCGGAATTTCCCCACCGTCTGATTTCTGCAGGGTGATGTAGCCAACATCAGTATCAAGCTCGTCTGTCTCCACTCCGTCCCATACGCCGCTTTCATCCATATCATTGTATAAGACCACATACAAAGTTCCCCAATCCTCGGCCTCATCATAACGTGTTCTCACCGGCAATTTTTTAAAACGGTAGCCATCGGTATTATAAAAAAAGTGACCAATGAAAAAACCCGGTCTATGTAGTCCGCCCGGCTCACTAGTACAGTCGCTTGCCGTCGGTCCGCTCCAAAAAGCAAGGCTATACCAGCCGGTATTATTAAAATAGATTTCCCGAAAATCGCTTGTTCCTGATTTATAAACGGAGGCTCCTGTGCTTGTTTCCAAACAATTGTCAGACCAGCTACTGCCATCCAAAAGGTAGTCTAGTGCCGGCGGTGCTCCTCCTGCTGGCCAATCATCCCTGCCATTGGCGCAAGAACAATTATTAGGATTATCGCCACAATAGTTAACTCCTATTGTTCCATTGTTCTCGGTTAAAAAATGACTGCCAGTTTTTGCCACATAAACCTTGTAACGCTGGACAACCTCAAGACAAAGCTCACTGGCTACCGGGCCGTCAGGAGGAAAACGAAGGTCATCGCGTTTAATATACTCTGGATATGGCGAGTAGGCCGGTGAGCGGCTCCAAGTCTCCATATTGCCGGCCGAAGGAAAACGGACCGGCGAAAAACCCCAGTTAGCCGTGGAAACCTCAAAGAATTTCAGACCTTCACAATCGGCACAACCACCAATACAATTTTCTATATGCCAGCCAGGGTAAGCTCCGCTGACACACTGAGTATTATAAGCAGTATCAACCTGGAAACTACAGCCATCACCACAGTTTGGATAATAACTTGAGTGGCAAACCGCCTGCTCATTATAATTCTCCGGGTCACCGCAGTTTCCCTCCTTGTCCCAGCAACCATCAGAATCAAGGTCTGCCCACGCCTGGCGGCTGCACTGACCACTAGTACCAGTACAACAAGGCGGACAAGCACACTGCCCAGTTTCCCCACCACCTATTCCAGGACCGCTAGGCTCATCATCACCTCCACCTATTCCAGGCCCAGAGGGACCACACCATCCCGTACAATAATCAGCAGAAACCCTGGCTGTTTTCAAAGAAGCCAAACCAATAACTAAAATCAAACTTGCAATTAAAAAAAGCAGAGAAGATTTTCTAATTTTAAAAACCATCTTTTTCTATACCTCTGTCATTCCTGCGAAAGCAGGAATCTATACAAATAACTACTCACTCACTTTTGTCAAATTATAAACTCTCAGTCTCTCCACCTCTCCTTTTAATTTCCCTTCATTATCAATATACTTCTCTTTTGTTCCTTTTTCATCCACCCAATTAAAACCCACAAAATCACCTTCTTTAAAATCCTTTTCAAAGTCCGCCTGAACCGCTTTGCGCACTCCGCCTACAAAAGGCGTTTTAAACTCCAGCTTGCCAAAAGAAATATTGTCAGTAAAAAAAACAGCCAGTGGTTCTCTTCTTGCTAAAACTTCAACTTTAACCCCGGCCAGTTTATCTTCAAGCGGGTCTTCATAGTTATAAGAAACTTCTGTAATCTTGCCACCCATCGAATAAACCAGTTTATTATTCTTGATGCTATCAACCTGAACCTTAGCGGTCATCTCAATGCCCTTGCCGCTTTTTACCGGCCACCAAACTTTGGAAAAATAATCACACTCATTGCTCAAAGAAAAGCCGGCAATAGCAATCTCCTGGGCCAAAATTGTCCCTGTCAATAAAATAAAAGGCAAAAGAAGCAGGCAAGCAAGAACTATTAAAAAAATCTTTAACCGCTTGGGCATTATCTCTAGTTTAGGCAATAAGTCTCTCTCTTGTCAAGCCCTACCGCAAACACCTATAAAAATTATCTCTTTTGCCGGCAGTCTGCAAAACTAACCCTCGAGAACAAAAACTCTCAATTTTTTCTTTAACCTCTTTTTCCACCCTTGTCTTTCTTAACAAAATCCAAAGATTCTCATCCGGGCCAACTTTCTTTTCCACTTCTTTCCAGTCATCAATTCCTTCTGCTGGCAAAAGCCGATAATCTAAACTTTCTCCTTTTTTGTTCCTATCAAAACCTTCCAAATAATAACGAAAAGGGTTAGCAAAAACCGGACTCTCCACCATAAAAATAATGTTTTTTCCTTCTTTTAGAACACCTCTTAGCTTTTGCCAGTTAATTTCTTGATTAGCCACTCTGGGAAAATAAACCGCTTGGCAAACTAGCCAAATAGTAATTATCCCTATCCCTGTCATCCTGATCCCGAGCGCCAGTCGAGGGAGAAGAGTCCCCCAATTCTCTAAAATTGCCAAAGGAAGCAAAAAATAAAAAATATTGGCAGCGACAAACAAATTTTTAAAATGAATAAAGCTCTTGCCTGTCAGCAAACTTATTCCCAAAGAAACTCCTACCGGCAAAACAAAACCCACCAAGCTAAACAAAATAAGAATCTTGTCGCGAGCCTGAGCCTGTCGAAGGCGAAGCAATCTCCTCACTCCCCAAACCAGCAAAAACCAAACCATCCCATAGGCCAGCAGTCTGCCCCAAAAACCAGCTTCAAAAGCGCCAAAAAGACTGGGTATCAAAACCCAAGCTTCATAAACAAAATCTTTGCCAATCAAGCTTTGCAAGCCGAATAAGGCTTTAAATAACAAAAAACCAACAGGAATAAGATAAATACTAGAAAGAAAAAGAGATTTATTTACTTTTCGCAAATTATCCTTTAATTTCCGGCTCCCAAACCTAAGCAACAAAAGATGTGTTACCACCAGCGACCCAAAATACCACAAAAAAGAATAATCATAAAAAAACCCAAGACCATTGACAAGAAAAAAGAGTATTCCCTTCCCTGTCATTCCTGACTTGCCTGCCCCACACCGAATGGTGCTGGGGATCAGGAATCTATACAGATAAGTTTTATTTTTATAGATTCCTGCTTTCGCAGGAATGACAATGGAGAGATATAAGTAAAGTGATAAAAAACTAAAAAACTGAACCCCGCTATACATCCACAACATATAGCCCAAATGTGTTGCAAAATTGCTGGTTACAAAGAAAAAAAGACACCAAAGGCCAAACTTTTTATTCTTAATCTTCTTGCCAATTAAATAAATCAAAATTCCGCTTCCCAAAGAAAATAACAAAGAAGGTAATCTTAAAAACCAGGGATAAGTAGCAATAAACTGCAAAAGCTTTGTCTGAAGATAAAACAAAGGCGGATGATTAGTGTCCCACTGTTGAAAACTCAAAAGTTGGTTAAAAGAATAATCTCTCGCTATCCAAAAACCATGGCCTTCATCCAGCCAAAAGGAGAAAGAAAATAAAAAATATCCCCTGGTTAATAGTAAAAAAGTTAGTCCCAGAAGAAAAAAATCTGTCACACCTACAGAATATCACAGTTTTATTTGAGGCAGAAAGAATAAAATTGAAAAGAGAAAATTCCCTATAGAACTTCTAAACTAATCACCTAACCATTTTTCATCCAACTCTCTAAGCTTTTGGGCAATTTTGTCAGCTCTTAGTGAATCTATTAAGCCAGCTACTTTCAGATCCTCTATTGTTTGAGCAGCATACTCATATGTTATTCTTCCCCCCTCAGTATTATTCTTTCCCTTTTCACCATAAAAATCCCTTGCCGCATAAGCTTCTTTTACCGTTAAAGCGGTAATTACTTGTAACACTTCCATATCTGATAGAGAACCACCACTATCATTCACGGCAACATCAAATACTTGGTGAATTAAATTAACATAATCAGGATCAAAGTATATTTCCATTGTTCCATTTGATGTTTCTGGAGTTCGGTTCCCCGACGCAATCCATCTACCAGGCAAATCCCAACCAATAATATGTTTCACCTGTAAAACTACATCTCTATGTCCTGGACGAATATAAGCCAAATAGCCAGCTGCCGGCACAAGCCATTCCTCTTTTCCTGGTAAATCATACTGTTGTCCATAAGCACTAGTTGTAGCCTCTAAGCTTGCTCTCGCCCAATCTTGTCCTATTACTTCTAAATTTTCCCTTTCTTCCACCCCCGCAGCCGCTCCCTCGTCACCGGCCGGCTGCTCAGCCGGGGTTTGTCCCGCCGCTGAGTCCTCCGTCTCTAAAATAGAAACCAAGGTTTGATCGCTTGGCCCGTCTGCCCAATAAGCATTTATTGTTTCACTACCATCTTCGTTTATTACCTTCACCACTATAAAACCACCCTCTTTTTTCTCTATAACCTCCCCTTCTATCTGTTCTGTAGTAAAATCAGCGGTTTCTAGGGCAGGATTGTCAGAATTTCTCATCATCGCCCCTGCACCAATACTCACCGTGTCACCCACTTCTATATCATTAATGTCTTTAACAGCCACCACAGCCGCCGGCTCCGCTCCAACTTCGGGCAAGGTATCTGGAGTAGGCGGCACTTCTTCTTCCTGCTCCTGGGGAGTAGGATGAGCTTCTAGCCACTTATAAACTTGACTGTTCAAAACTGTCATTACTGGCTTACCCTCACGGTCTATTGCTTCCCATGAATCTGTCTCGGGATTAAACAAGACTGAAGCCCCCTTATTTTCTTGCGAAAATCTACCTATAAATTCATCTGTTTTTCTAACTAAATTATTAAATCTTCCTATCTCGTCTAGCGAAGCCTGGCCACTGGCTACTCTTTCATTTAAAGCTTTTAATTCAGGGGGCAAATTAAAACCTTCCCAACAGGCAATATCTAATGGTCTTAATTCTTGAGAGGAGTTAGCTTCTGCCCCTGCTAAAGGAAGTTCTTTTGGCGCGAAAGGCTGAACTACAACTGGCGGTCCCTGATAAGGTCCAGGTCTATATCCAAAACCTAGATTTCCTCCTGGATTTAGATGAGTGACAATAGGCCTAGATGCTCCTGAACCATACATTACTCTCACTTCAGGTGCTTGGGGATTAGGGTCATTCGCAAATAACAACGCTCTGCCAGCTCTAATCTGTTCTTGACTCAAACCACCCCCAGATTGTACTACAACAGGGGCTCCTCCTTCTCCTGGCGGTACTGGCGGTTGCACGCCTGCATCTTCGGAGGCAGGCCCATCTCCCAATCCTCTAGCTGGCGGAGGGCTTACTGATCCACCTTCTCCATTTTGAGGAAGTAATGATTGAAGTCCAGCACCCCTCTTTCTTTCGCTAAAACCAGGACTGTCTGGAAAAGGACGATATTCACCCTGCCAAGTTAGTATCCTCACTGAAGGTCTTTGAGGATCCCTGTCGCTGGCAAAAAGCAAACCTCTACCTTCTTTTATCTGCTTGTCTGTTAAGACTCTCTGAGCTCCAGAGGTTTCTTGTCCTCTCGCCACCGGCGGAACTTCTCCTGATTGACTAGCATCTTGGTCAAAAAGAAGAGGCGCAGCAAGACCAGCTCCTCTTTTTGGTTTTTCTAATTTTTCTGAGTCAAACAAAGGTTCTTTATCGCTGGGAGTAAACAAAGGCGTCTCTGGTCTATGTGCTGGCACTGTTTGTGTTACTGGTACTGTCTCTGTCAAAGGTCTCCCTATCCTTATAGCTACAGCCTTTTGTGCGGCGGGCAACACCGGTTCTACCTGCTCCGTCTCAGATGGAAGAGGAGAGGAATAATCTATCTCTACTCTTGGTTTATGCTCCAAAAGACCTTGGGCTGTTTTCTCTACCGGGGTTGGAACATCATTGGGATTAACCGATAAAGTTCTATCCTCTAAAGCATTAGCCACAGCATCAGAAGTTATTAAAGTCAAAGGTATTCCTAATACCGCTGCTCTTTTATTAGGATTTTTAACAACCTCCACCACATCAGAAAAAATACTGCCTGACACTATTCCTAATGGTTCTGCTGGAATTGTTTCTCTCATTTTTTCTCGGGCGAATTATGATTCGCCCCTACAATTATTTCCCTAAAACTCTAAAACTCTCTAACTCTAAAACTCTGTGTTCTCAGTGTCCGCAAGGTTCAGTATTTCAGTGTTTAAAAAAAACCAACCCTAAGGGCTGGTTTGCTAGAGCCTATAAATATATTTTTTATAGTCTATTCTTCTCATAAAAGCAATTGTATCATATAATAAGAGATACTTCTTGTCAATGCGTATTCTGTGTGTATAAATTTATTTTCTTTCATTTCTAAATTACTCCTCATCTTACAAGAAAAGCCAAAAGAAATCAAGATATAGTGGGTGTGTAGAAAAAGATAAATAAGAGACTCTTTGTATTTTTAACTTAATTCTATTAAAATCATCTTAATGCTAAAGTTTTGCAGTCTTATGGGTTGTTAACAAAGTAGCAGCTCATAAATAACTGCAGGTTTGTAATTTTGTTGATACTTCTGGTATATCCAGAAGACAAGCTCCTTGAAAACTCCATTCTTCATTACAGAATCCTTTCGCTGTTTGGCCAATGGTATTTAATTGGTATTCAACTTTGGCAAGGACAAGAAATCTTCTTCTGGCTAGTTCAAACAGGCTATCGCTAAGAAACACAAGGCAGATGTGTTTTTGTACTGCATCAATGGATCTTGTTTGGTAGCTGGAAAAGCCTAAAGACTGTTTACTGTCTCTATAGAAAGTTTCTATTGACCAGCGATTAAGATAAAGAATGACATCCTCCCCACCGCAGAGCGACGAGGAATTCTGAGGTTAATTAATTCACTTTAAAGACTTTCACCAATCATCGCTACTGAAATCTGTCTGTCTTTAAGAAAATTCCTCGCTACCTCAACAATTTTTTCTGGTGTCAGACTTTCAATGATCCTTACTGCCTTGCCAAAGCTACAAACCTCTCTTTCTTTACTTGTAGAAAACTGACCATAATAAGATAATATTTTATAAGGATTATTTATATTAACCAAAGCTCTTGTTAAAAATATCTTTTTATGAACTGATAAAAGTTTCTCTGATAAATTTTTAGATCGCAATTTTCCCACCTCTTTTTTAATAATATTTATTGTCTTTTTAGCCTGCTCTCTACTAACAGTATATCCAAAACATAAAAAACCACTATCAGAGATGTACTGAGTTTTACTTTTAACCCAATAAGTTAAACCTAAATCTAGTCGTAATTTTTGAATCAAAATCGAGGTCCAACCACTAGCTAAATAGCTAGCTATAAAATCTATAACTACTCTTTCTTTAAAAGACAAGCCTTTTATCCTGTAAGAAATATTAATAATTGTATCTTCTAGATCTCTATGCTCAATAACCTGCTTCTTCGGTGGTAAAAGTTTTATTTTAGAAAAAAAACATCCGCTCAAGGAGCCGTAATTATCAACTACTCTTTTAAGTACTCCTGTTTTCAACTTTTGGGGCGTTATTATAACAACCGTCATATTATTTGGCCGATAAAACTTTCGTTTATAGTCTTTAATGTTCTGCAAATTTATGTTTTGAATACTTTCCTTGGAACCAAAAATATCTCTTGAAAGCTCTGAATCTGGCCATATTCCTCGATCGGCTAATCGTCTAATATACAAAGAAGGGTTACTCCTATTTCTTTTTTCTTCGTTGAGGACTATTGATTTTTCTTGCCTCAAAGCCTTTCTCGTAAAAATTGAACTTTCATATATCTCTAACAAATATCTCATTACCTGTCTTTCATTGCCTGGAATACACGACAAATGATAAGCAACAAGTTCCGTTCCAGTATAGGCATTGTAAAGAAAGCCTTTTTTCTCAATTTCTGCTAAAAAACCTTGCTTCTCTGGATACCTTTTTGTCCGAGAAATAAACAGGTGTTCAAATAGATGAGCCAAGCCCTCTTTTCCTTCTGGTGAGTAACGGGAACCTGCCTGAAACCAAAGTGAGACTACTGAGATGGCCAAATTGGGAACTTGTACACAAATAATCCGAGGGTAAGTAGAAAAGTTGCTGTAGATAATTTTTTGCTGGCAAAATTTCATAATGCTTTTAAAATTACTCTTCTATCTTCTTCCCTATGGCTACCACTCCAACTACAGATTCATCAATTCCGTCAATATCTAGGATTTCATTTAAACCATCATCAACAAATCCACCAATCGAACAACATCCTAAACCCGAAGCGCTTGAAAGCAAATAGATATTTTGGGCCATATGGCCATACTCTGTCATCACATGTCGATAACCTCTATCCTTATATTTTCCCTGAGTACGGTCAAAAATAGCTGAGATAACTAATAAAGCCGCTGATTTTCTTATCCAGGGCTGACTAAATTGCCGCATTGTCCTTTGGAAAAACGGCTTCCCCAAGAGCAATTCTAAAGAATGAGTTTTTATATGATAATGATATACAGCGCTTTTTATTTTCTCAACATTAAAAGCAAATGGATAAAGTTCAAGGGGGTATCGGGCACCTGCTGAAGGATAAAAGCGCTTTGTTGTTAACTTCTCTTTTTTTAAAAAATTTGTCATTCCTGCAGAATAATAAAGTAAGTCGCTAAATACCGAAAGATTCACCGGCTCTTTTGAAAATTCTCTTGTTGACTTTCTCTGCATTAATGCCTCTCTAAGATCATATTTTCTTTTGGTAGGTTCTGGCAAAAGAATTTGATCAAGTCTCGGATATGCTTTATAAAAAACCTTTTTCCATGCTTCAGGCCAAGTCTCAGGATCGGTTTTTTTAACTGGTGTACTATCTCGAATTTTAGTATCAATATGAAACTTTCTTGATTTTGAAAGCTTAAGATTTTCTATCGAATCCAAAATTTGAAAAATTTCATCAACCATTTTTTCTCCTATAAAAATGGATGTGGATATTTATTTAATTCACTTTCTTTTTTTGTTTTAAAACCCAACTTCTTTGGCACTTCATATAAACGCTCTCCTCCAAGATAAGGATGCTTCTCTTTTAAGTATAATGGGTGCAGTTTGGGAATAATTACCTTAACTACAAAATAGTTTAATTTTTCTAATTGAGAAATCATTAGCTTTGCAAAATAAGCCTCGCACGAATGTTTTTTAAGCAAGTCAGTTAATTGCTCAAGTTGTTCACCAGAAGTTAAGTTTCTTTGAGCTTTTTTAACTTCTATTGTTTTCTGGTTTTTAAGCCAGAAGTTAAGTTTCTTAATTGCACCGTTTGGATACCACAATAAACCCCTGTCTATAAAATCTGAAATTTCTTTTAATTTAATTTTTTTTATTTTTCCTTTTCGTTTTTCGTGCTCTCGCCTCATCCATAATCTAGTATGAAATGCTTCTTCAATGGAGCCAATTATTGCTGAAATGTTATTTAAATTTGCCTTTAACCCAACAGAAACGGCCTTACCTATACCAGTTTTATCTATTACTATTGATACATATGCCGGGATCTCTAAATCTGTTGTAATATCGAGAACAACAATCCTCAATTTGTACCGACTAGCAACATCAAGTAACCTTTGAACTCTATTATCTTTCATATTTTTTAAATCAACGCCCGGAGAAGGAATTTTATTCAAGTAATAAATCATAAACGAGTCTCTTTCCACAATCTCATAAATACCCCTAACAATCGCCGCAGAAAGACAACTTCCGCCAGCAGCGCCAGTGCTAATCTGTGAACGAATAAGTGGTTCTCTTTTTATTAAGGGATAAGAAAGATAGATAAGTTGACTTGGAATTAATATTTTTCTTTCATCTAGCAATGACTTGCCTTCTGTCCAGCAAAAAATCGAATTTTTGCCTAGCTTAAGACGGAGATTTTCTTTTTTCTGTTTACTTGAAAAAGAAACAAAGGCTTGTGGGTCAAGAGCTTTCTTTTTTATGTTAGAAAATGGCCCTTTAAACTTAACTAAATCTTTAAAAAACACATGATTACAATATCTCTCCTGACTTCGCCACCTAACTTTTTTAACTAAACTTTCCCCATATAGTTTTCTT
>CAYPXO010000022.1:9710-21076 GCA_964414895.1 uncultured Pseudomonadales bacterium | reverse complement strand
TGGAATCTGCTAATAAATTCACCCGTCAAGATTTAGGGCAATATCGCCTTAAACCTAGTCGGGTAAAGGCAGAAATTCTCTAAAAAGAAATTCTCGGTTTTTGCACCGGAAGGGACTTTTTGGGGAAAGCTCTTTAAAAAATAGGCATACAGGGAAATAACCCATTTTTTGGGCAGGCCCGTTGTGGAGAGAAGAAAAATCTAAAGCAGTTTAAGAAATTCTTGATCACTAATTTCAGCGTCTTGGAGAATAGCTTTAGTAATTCCTCGTCCTAAATCACGACCTTTGTGAACAGGTATAGAAATGCTTAAGTTATCACGGAGACGAATATAGATTTGGTGGCTTCCTTTGGTGCGGTCATAAATAAAACCCTTCTTTTTAAGAACTTTAATTAATTTTTGAGCAGAAACAGTAGGAATCCTAGGCATAAATTGGAGTTTGGGAAATAGAAAGGGAATCAAGATTAATTGTTTCTAGTGATTCTAAGCCTTCTTCTTGAGGAATAGGTATTTTATGAGCGATTCTTGACTCAAGCCAAACCTCAATTGCTTCTCTTAAATTTTTCTTTGTTTCTTCAATAGTTTTGCCTTGAGTATGACAGCCGGGGAGTAAAGGGACAAAACCGTGATAATATTTACCGTCTTTTTTAATAATGGTTCTGTAGGTTAAGATTTTTGTGTTCATAGTAAGACTGAGTATAGCAAAAAGATCAAACAAAAACTAGTGGTTGGAGATTAGTCCTTCGACAAGGCTCAGGATTAATCTCTGTCCATTAGGACAGAATTTCCTTAAAAAGAAATTCTCGGTTTTTGCACCGGAAGGGACTTTTTGGGGAGCTCTTTAAAATTATTTTCTGAAAAGCTCAATTGGTAGTTGTGATTGGCGGACGATACTACGAAGGGTACCGATTGGTAGGTCTTTGGAATGAAAAGGAACGGTTGTATGAGCTTTAGTCTGTGGGTTGAAGTACTGTCGATGACTGCTTTTGCTGACATTAACAATAAAACCATTTTTGAGAAGGATTTTTTCTACCTCTCTGGGTTTTAATGGAGCAAGTTTAGGCATGTCAGAAAGCAAATTTCAAATTGGCAGGCGCGGGAATTTCTGTTTGACTTAAATAAAATTCCTGGACATCAGGTTGAGGAATTTCGGTATTGGTTTTTACCAGACCTTCGACATGACAGGCAATGGCGCCACGGACATTCTTTTTGGCTTGCTCTATGGTTTTGCCAAAGTCAGAAATACCCAAAGTGGGCACATAGGCAACAAAATACTTGCCTTCTTTTTGAATAATAACATTGTAGCGCAAAATATTAGTTTTGCTTTTCATAAAGGCAGTATAACAATTTTTGATAGGCAAGTAAAGTTTTATTGGTGGGTTTGAGTCCCGCAGGACAGCTCGGGATTGGAATCTGCTAATAAATTCACCCGTCAAGATTTAGGGCAATATCGCCTTAAACCTAGTCGGGTAAAGGCAGAAATTCTCTAAAAAGAAATTCTCGGTTTTTGCACCGGGAGGGACTTTTTGGGGAAAGTACTTTAAAAATTATTTTTTAGAAAGTTTTTTGTGGATGAGAGTAGGAAGGGCCATCAACACCAATAAGATGGCCATAAGAAGAATAACAGTCATAAACAGAAGCAAGCCGATGTCTATTTGATTAAATGTCATTTTTTGTCAATATTACGGACTAATAAAATAGAAATAATAAAAAGTAAAAAAGTTAATACTGAACCTAATACTACTATGGCTGTTGTTGGTTTGTCAACAGTTCCAAAAAGATAAGGGAGAATTTCAGCTCCTAAGATAATAAGAGCGGAGTTTCTTAAAATTTCTGAGATGACGGCAATTTGTGGATCAGTTAAAAAAGGAGCTTTATCAATAAAAATTACACCAGATAATTTTCTTGCCATGAATTTAGCATAAGGAGTGAGGATAGAGAAAGTCAACATTTGTTGGTAGGTTTGAGTCTCGATTAAATCGGGATTGGAATCTGCTAATAAATTCACCCGTCAAGATTTAGGGCAATATCGCCTTAAACCTAGTCGGGTAAAGGCAGAAATTCTCTAAAAAGAAATTCTCGGTTTTTGCACCGGGAGGGACTTTTTGGGGAGCTCTTTGAAAAAGCTATTTTTTTAGAAATTCTTGACGAGAGATGTTCGCTTCCCGCAGTAAAGAAAGGAGTGTTCCTTTGGGAATATCTTTCAAATGATAAGGGATAACAGCGCGTCTCTTGGTCTTAGGGTTATACATGATTATATGGCTGCCAGTGATGTGATCTTGAGTAAAACCTAACTTTTTTAGCTTTTTGAGAACCTTTTTAGGAGTTAAAGCCGGCAGTTTAGACATAAATGTAAGAGTTTTTTTGCTCTTTGAGATTTACAGTAGTAAAGAAGACGGAGTCATCCGAAGGAATTGACTCTTTGTGTTTTTTAAGACTAACAAGATAGCCAGAGATGGCATCCAAAGCCATTTCTTTGGCTTTTTTAAAAGTTTTGCCGTAAGTAACACAGCCAGGCAGGGAGGGAACAATAACAGTGAAGCCTCCTTTTGGCTCTGGTTTAAAAATTAAAGTGAGTTTTAGTTTTTTCATAATAAGGCGAGTATAACAAAAAATTAGCTCAAAAACTAGTGGTTAGAGATTAGTCCTTCGACAAGACTTCGACGGTGAGCTCAGTCGAGCCGCTCAGGATTAATCTCTGTCCATTAGCCACGTCAAACGTGGTAAAGGCAGAAATTCTCTAAAAAGAAATTCTCGGTTTTTGCGCGGAAGGGACTTTTTGGGGAAAGCTCTTTAACTTGACAGTGCTGGGAAAATGTGTTAAATTAGGGGTTGAAGATCGGCTCTGGTAGCGACCCGCCGTAACCAATCGGCGCTTACCTACTAGCATTGACCCCCGATCTTTTTTTATGGTTTAAAAAGTAGGGAAAGGATAGTTTTGGCGCTGATTTTGCTAACTTTGGCTTTTCTCTTTTTAGTATAAGCCAGGTAAGCAAAACGGTGAGCAGGTGAAGCCTTGCCAATAAGTTTAAACTTAAGTTGGTCGCGCTGGATTGGTTTACCCATTTTAGGCAAAATTTTTAAACAAAGACCCTTAATTCTTCGCATATTTCCCGGATATTCAATATCAACAATGTATTGATTGGTTTTGGTAAAAGTTTTGGTAATAAGAATACTCAGAAGAACAGCAAAAGTATTAAAAACAAAGATTTGATTTT
This sequence comes from uncultured Pseudomonadales bacterium, assembly GCA_964414895.1. Classification (GTDB taxonomy): domain Bacteria; phylum Patescibacteriota; class Microgenomatia; order UBA1400; family CAYNMC01; genus CAYPXO01. The sequence goes on along the minus strand of CAYPXO010000022.1, from coordinate 17,859 downwards.
TACCCATAAGACGGAAGACTTTAAGAATTTGTCGTTTCTCTTTGCCAGAAATGAAAAGGGCATTAGCAAGAGAGTCGGCAACAACGGTATGTTTTTTAGTGTATTCGACTTTACCAGACTGATCAATTTCGATTTTCATAAGACCAGTTTAACATATTTGTTGGTAGGTTTGAGTCCCGCAGGACAGCTCGGGACTGGAATCTGCTAATAAATTCACCCGTCAAGATTTAGGGCAATATCGCCTTAAACCTAGTCGGGTAAAGGCAGAAATTCTCTAAAAAGAAATTCTCGGTTTTTGCACCGGGAGGGACTTTTTGGGGAAAGTACTTTAAAAAGAAAAAGCTTGTGATTTTTGTTTTTCCAAAGATTTGGCAATAAAAGCAGGAGTAATACTGACTTCTTGCTTATGGGCAAGAAAACTTTGTTTAAAACCTAAAACAGTTAATCCTACTAGTTTATAGGTTTTTGGGTCAACACGAAGGTATACCTCTGGTTCTTGCTCAAAAGAAATTGCTTTTTTGGCAGGACCAAAGGAGATATTAAGAATATCGTTTTCTTTATCGTAATTTAAAAAGAAACCTTTTTTTGCCATATTAGTTTACCCTTTTTAGAAAGCAGGCGGTTAAACATGACGGTTGAAACATAGCCTGTTAAACCGCTTAGCTCTTTAACATATTTTATAACAACAACCAGATAACAGTCAAGGAATTTACCCTTGCCTACTTTGGCTTTGTAAAGAAGTTTAGAGCGAGAATCGCGCTGGCTTTGATAAACAAAATCTGGGTTTTTAATTGTGAGTTTAATTTTGGGAAGATAAGGTTTAACTTCTGGATGACCAAAAATAGGGTCAAGAAGTTTTTTAAACCAAGTTTCTTTGGAGAGGAAAACAGGAACATTTTGAAAATCTTTGGCTTTAAAAAGCATATAAATAGTTTAGCAGATTTTTATTGGTAGAGAAAAGGAGAGAAGAAATTTCTGACTTTCCCGGCAAGGCTTTCAGCCTGACGGGATCCCGATCAGACTAATGTCTGCCGGGACTAATGACTAATTTCTAACTTCTTTTCTCTGTCAATAAAATTGACAGATTTTTTGACAAGTCTAGCCAACGACTAAAGCCAAGTTTGAGTTGGGCTTGTTGAAAGTTCTTTGAAATAGGCATACAGGAAGTTATCAAAACTCAAAACTCAAAGCGCAAAGCGCAAAACTGGGTGGAGAGTTTGGTTGTGCGGCTTCGTTGCCTCCTTTAGTATAGAGGCTTTGGTTGGCTAAGCAAAAAGTTGGCCTGCCGTGGAATGGAAATTTACTTCTATTTTCATTCCGAGGCAGGTCAGCTAAATCGTTAGCCGACCATTAAATCCTTCCAGTTCAGACGAAGAGCTCCTATCCATTGTGGATGGGATACTCGAATTGCTCTTCCTCTGTCTGGTGATCGATCGCGCCGCGAGCCCAGAAACTCTGGGCCGCGTAATAACCTTAAAGGAGGTAAAAATGAAACGCGCGAAACTTTTCAATTGGTTGTTGGTCATTGGTACCCTGGCCAGCTTGCTGGTCGGTGGCGGAACCCAGGCCACGCTCGTCTCGGCGGCGGAACCGCCAGAGTTTGAATACGGACACCTGGAGACGGATGATGCGCCCAGTATCGCTCCGGTAAAGGAGCCTTTCACCGTCCCGGCTGGCTACATTGCCGCCATCTGGTGGAAGATTAAAGGCCTGGGTAGCTATGTAGGTCTTTGGCTTCCGCCAGGAGATTATACTTACCAGGCTGCTGGCCGCGTCCGGTTCTGGGACGTCGTCAAGCTCTGTCCATCCCAACTGGCCGAACTCAAACTGCAGTGGGAAGCCGTCGTCCAGTTCGAGGCGGGCGAGGAGGCCCCCGACTATGTCTGGACAGACCTGAGCATCGTTGGTGCTGACGCAGCAGAATCCGGCCCTATCATCGACTGGGGAAGCCTGGAAGAAGAATATGTGCCCCAGCCTGATGGCTACTACACCATCCCAGCAGGCCAGTTGGCCGCCGTCTGGTTCAAACCCAAGGTTGACGGCAAGGCCCTGGCCGATTATAGCCGAGACGGTGGTTGCTTTGGCGCCTGGCTAGAAGAGGGCACCTACGAGATTTCAGCTCCAGAGGGTGCCATGAGGGTGTGGGATATCTCCGACCTCACCGCGGCCCAAGTGGTTGAACTCAAAGCCTGGTGGGAGATCGAAGTCCAGGAAGATGCGGACTTCTGCACCTACGAATGGAGGGAGGTAATTGATCCGTAAAAACAGAGAATAAGAAGAAAGCAAAATAAAATAAAGAGCGCGAGGATCCGCCGGCTACCCGCCCCTGGTGCCTAAAAAGGAGAGAGAAGGAATCCTGGACAGTGATGTTCAGGTTGGAGAGGTTTTCGCGTTTAGCGAGCTTGTCAAGACTTTGCTTTGGCACCTCGTCTGAACAACGAAACCAATCTATAAAACTCCTTATCTCTCTTTACTTTTGTTTGTCATTTGTCATTCCGCACTTGATGCGGAATCTATACAGATATAGATCCTGATTTTTATCAGGATGACGCAGAACGTCATTTTTATAGATTCCTGCTTTCGCAGGAATGACAGAGAAAGCATTGTTTGTATGTTTATAAATGGCAAGTAGAAGTGAGGAGAGAAAAAAGAAGTAAGTTGTAAGTGGTGAGTTGTGGGTTATGAGTGGTGAGAGGTAAGAAGTGAGAAGTGAGTAATTAGTTGTGAGGAATTATGAAAAAAGTAAATAAACAACCATTAGTCTCTGTAATTATGCCGGTTTATAATGCCGGAGAGTTTTTAGTGGAAGCGCTGGAGAGTGTTTTTAACCAGAGTTTTTCTGATTTTGAAATTATAGCGGTTGATGACGGCAGTAGGGATGATTCTTTAAGGATTCTTAGAGATTTGGCCAAAAAAGATACTCGGTTGCGGGTTTTTAGAAATAAAGAAAATTATGGTTTAGGCAGGGCGGCTAATTTAGCAATCTCTAAAGCCAAGGGTAAGTTTCTGACCCGGTTTGATGCTGACGATCTTATGCCAGAGAATCGGCTAAAAAAACAAGTAAAATTTTTACAGAAAAACAGTAACGTTGTGGCTGTTGGTGGCCAGTGTTTGCTTATTGATGAGGAAGGAAAAGTGATTGGAGAAAAAACTTTTCCTTTAGAAGGTCAGGAAATCAAGCAAAAAGCTTTTATAATGATGTCTTTGCAGGCCGGCTCAATGATGATAAATAAAGAGCTTTTACCCAGAGATTTTCTTTTTTATGGTAAGAACTATCGTTATGCTGAAGATCATGAGCTTTTGTTTAAACTTTTTGGCTTTGGAAAAGTTGCTAATTTACCAGAAGTGCTTTTGTTTTATCGTCAACATCAAAAAAACTCAGTCAAAAAAGTCAGTCCAAAGAAAGTTTTTCGCTCAATTTTTAGCATTCGCCAAAAAGCAATTAAAAAATATGGCTATGATCCTGGTTTACAGGGGATGATTATTAACTATCTGCAGAAGATAGTGGTGGAGTTGTTACCAGATGAGTATATTTGCCTTCTTTTTGAGATTTTAAGAGGAATGAAGAAAATAGAAGTACAAGCAGAGAAATTTCTGCCTGTTTTTAGACTTTCTCGTTGAGGAGGTGAGCTAAATGACAAGACAAATAGAAAGATTAATGGTTAAAATAGGAATTTTGATTGCTTTTAGCGTGCTTTTTTATACTGCTTTGGAGAAATTGGATTTTGTTTTGGAAAGAGCTGATCGCTTTCTTTTCTTTAAGGCAGTTAATGAATGCGGTGAGGTGGCTTCTGTAGTTTATGAGACAGAAGAAGGAAAAGTAAAAACCAAAGAACCTTTTAAACCGGCTTATGAGCAGTGTTTACGAGATAAGGGAATAAAGTAAGTTGGAGTTTTAGAGAGATTTGGAGAGAAAGATAGAGAGATTGGGAGGGAAGAAGAAGTTTGGTAGAATAGGATTGAGATGGGTAAACCAGGTTATACTTATTTGACTACTTTTTGTTTATCTGAGGTGATTAGGATTATTAGGGATAATTTTTTTGTCTTTCTTCTAGTAGGGATTGTTACTCTAATTGCTTTCCTTAACTACCAGCCGGGGACTTGGTTGACTGGTTGGGATAATCTTCATCCGGAGTTTAATTTTGGTTTGAATATTAAGCGCTCCATCTTTGCTGTTTGGCAAGAGTATCAAGGATTGGGACTTTTGGGAGGCATGGCTTATGCTGCCGATTTGCCCAGAGAGATTTTTTTGTGGTTTTGTAATTTGGTTTTGCCAACTTCTTTTCTGCGTTATTTTTATACTTTTTTGATGCTACTTTTGGGGCCTTTGGGAGTTTATTTTTTGATTGATTTTCTTCTTTGCTCGTCCCACCGTCCGAGGAGCCCTCTTCGACTTCGCTCAGGGCAAGCTGGCCACCTCGGAAGAGGGACTTTGCTTTCTTTTCTTACAACTAACCACTTACAACTTACTGCCTTTTTAGGAGCGCTTTTTTATCTTTTTAATCTGGCAACAGTGCAGATTTTTTATGTTGCTTTTGAGCCTTTTGTTGCTCAATACGGGGTGCTGCCTTGGCTGTTTTTTAGCCTTATCTTATATCTTAAAAAACCGAGCAAGAGAAGCTTGAGTTTTTTTCTTTTGGCCAATATTGTAAGTTTACCTCAGGCTTATGTGCCAACAGTTTTTTTGGTTTGGTTTACTTCTTTGGTAATTTTTTTAGGGGTTTTGGGGATTTTCCGCCTTTGCCAAGGCTTTGGCGGACAAGTGGGGAAATTAAGGGGATTAAAGAAAAGAGTTTTTTTTGTTTTTTTGGTAGTTTTGGCAGTTAACGCTTTTTGGTTACTCCCCTTTTTATACTTTACTTTCACAAATATTAAAGCTCCTGTTGATTCTTACATTAATGTAATGTCGACAGAAGACATTTATTTAAGAAACAAAAAATTCGGCAATTTGGCTAATGTGGTTGCTTTGAAAGGTTTTTTATTTGATTATGTAGAGAAAGAATTTGAGGGTCAATATAGTTATTTAATGGGAGACTGGCGAGGATATGTTCAAAAAGCGGCAGTTAATTGGGTTATCTATGGCTTTTTTATTATTATAATTTTAGGAATTTATCATAGTTGGCGAAAGAGAAAGCAGTATTTTTTGCCATTTAGCCTTCTTTTTTTATTTTCTTTTACTGCTTTGGCCAATAATACTATTCCTTTTTCTTTAGTTGTCGAGTTTGTTCGTTCGGCAATACCCTTAGCCGGTCAGATTTTTCGTGTTCCTTTTACTAAATTTGCTAATTTGGCACTCTTTTCTTATAGTATCTTTTTTGCTTTTGGAATTGAGGAAATATTGGGGTTTTTAGAGAGGCTAGGGAGATTTGGGAAGAAGATTGGGTTGGGACTAGTATTAGCTGCTTTGGTGATTTTGGTTTGGCCTATTTTTCAGGGTAATTTATTTTACAAGAAAATAAAGATTGGAATTCCTCAAGAGTATTTTTCTTTGATGGCCTATTTGAGTCAAGAAAAAAATAGAGGGAGAGTTGCTCTTTTACCTCAGCCGACTTTTTGGGGCTGGGGACATTATTCGTGGGGCTATGTTGGCTCTGGATTTTTATGGTATGGATTAAGAAATCCAATTTTGGAAAGAGCTTTTGATGGTTATAGTGGTAGAAATGAGAATTATTACTGGGAAATTTCTTATGCTCTTTATTCTCAAAATTTGCCTCTTTTGGAGAAAGTTTTGGAAAAATATCAGATTAACTGGCTGGTTTTGGATAAAAATATTAGAAGTCATAGCGAGTATAAGGCTTTGTATCTTGAAAAAAGTGAAGAATTATTGGCAAAATCGGGGAAAGTTAGAGAGATTAGGAATTTTGGGAAGATTAAAGTTTACAGTGTTAGCCTTGAGAATAAATCAGAAAATTTTGTTTCTCTGAATAGTAATTTGCCTCAGGTGGGGCCGGAGTATAAATGGAATAATGAAGATACGGCTTTTGAGGAATATGGTGATTATATTTCTGCCACCAAAAAATCCGCCGAAGCGGATTCTGGAGAATTCAACGTAGGCAAAACTTCTGCCCCTCAAGCAACCTCTAGTGTATTACAAGATGCCGCAAATGTCAAGTATCAATTAAGGAGTGGACCTGAGGGGAGTCGCACCCCTGAACTCTTGCTTGAGGGGCAGAGTTCGCACTACGCCAGGCCCACTCAAGAATTAGCATATCAAGAACTAGGAAATTCAGCAATGGAGGTTTTTTACCCTTTTCACTCCTTATTTACCGGCCGCAGACAGGAGGAGTTGGAGTTTAAAGTAGAAGATATCCACCTTCGCCAAGGCTACGGCGGACAAGAGGGTGATTATTTTTCTTTCATTAATCCAATACCACAAGAGTTAGCCGGGCAGAAATTAAACATTTCTTTAGAAGACAAAGATGAGTTTGTTTTTTGGGATGAGGATTTAGCCAGCTCTTCGGCAGTTCCGGAAGTTTGGTTGGATAAAGAGTTGTTATTCTCACCACCGTCCGAGGAGTCCTTCGACTCCGCTCAGGACACCTCGGAGGAGGTTCGCTCTAGAGATGTCTCTTTGGCTCAGTCCGAGGTGTTTTTATCGCTTTCTGCTTTTAAAGAAGGCAACCTTGAGGTTAGAGTAGAGAAAAAGAAAGGTTATTATACTTATAATTCGGCAGATGACGAAGAAATTTTTGCTAAACCGGTGGAAAATTGTGATTCTTTTAACAAAGGAGTGATGCAAAGGCGGATTATCAGGGAAGACGGCGAGAAATTATTAAGATTTACCTCTTTAAGTTCAAGTAATTGTTTAGGAGTTGACTTACCTCGGCTAACTCATAAAACTGGCTACTTGATAAAAGTAGAAAGCCGAAATATCAAAGGAAAAAGTTTGTTGTTTTATGTTGTCAATAAAAATTCCGAAAAGGCAGAGATTGAAACATATCTGCCAAGCTCAAAGCTCAAAGCTCAAAGCTGGCAACTGGCAACGGGCAACGGGCAACTGGAAACTTCATATTTCATTATTCCCCCAATGGAGGAGTATGGCCAAGGTTATTCACTTCATTTTGACAATATTTCTATTGGTCGGCAAGAGACAATTAATGATTTGGTCAGAATAGAAGTTTACCCGATTCCTTACAATTTCCTCAAAAACCTTACAATTTCCTCTCTTTCTTCTGAGGAAAATCTCACCAGCAGCCCGGAGAGGCTGGATTTTCAGGTTTGGCACCCTAATCCTAGCTTTTATAAAGTAATATTGCCTACAACCTACAACTTATCACCTACAACTACTTTGGTTCTTTCTCAATCTTATCACCCCGGTTGGCTGGCATTTCAAATTCCAGATTCAAAATTCCAGATTCAAAAATTAGACAATGTTCTGGTTAACAATTGGGAGAATGGATTCTTGCTAAATCCCAAATCCCAAGCACCAAATCTCAAACAAATTCAAAATTCAAATGACCAAAATTTAAGAAACAATTTAGCCATGCAGCCATCTAACAATGTTGCCGTTTATTTATTCTTCTGGCCGCAGTTATTGGAATATTTTGGTTTTGGGCTGTTGTTTGGAGCGGGGGTGTGGATATGGAGAATTAAGAAGATTTCTTAGCTTTTTAAAGTTTTTTATCGAGAGGACCTGGAGGATTTCCGGGATCTTCTTTGATCACTGAAGATCATAAGCAAAGTTATCCCTCCAAAAAGTAAGAGAATGAAAGCCAAGGCCCAGTAAGCAGGATTATCAATCATAATTTGAACCTCCTTGTGAGTAACCAGCTTAATCCCCAAAAGAATAAGGTGGTTACTAAACTTGATAGTATCACTTTGAGATCTTTCTTGTCAATAAAGATAGCGGCCAATAATAAAGCAAAAGAAACAACACCGGCATTAACACTGATATTAGAAAATAATCTGTATTCTGATTTCGAAAAGCGTATTTGTAAGACTTTCTTTAAACCCATCTATATCAATAATAGCAATTTAGTTTACAATCTACAACAATTTGTTTTCTCAGAGAATCTCAAAACTTCCTCTTTTTCTTCTGAGATAGAATCCACCAGCAGCCAGGAGAGGGGGGATCTAATCCTGGGTTTTATAAGGTAATATTGCCTACAACCTACAACTTATCACCTACAACTACTTTGGTTCTTTCTCA
>CAYPXO010000022.1:0-9610 GCA_964414895.1 uncultured Pseudomonadales bacterium | reverse complement strand
GGCTGGCAGCTAGACCCTAAAACTCTAACCCTCTCAAACTCTAAAACTCTCTATATCTTCTTCTGGCCGCAACTTCTTGAATATTTAGGATTTGGGTTGTTAACAGGGGCAGTTATTTGGTTAATTTTGCCTTATTTATCAATAAAAAATAGAGATTGACAAATGAATGGAAGTGTAGTATAAATAGAGTTGACCGGGATGGCTACCGACCCATCCGTAACCCCTGCCCGCCATCGGCTTGTGCCGAAGGCACTGGCAGGCGGGAGTCGGAGCTTAAGTAGCCCTCGTCTCAACTGAGATCTCGGTCATTTTTTGTATAACAGAAACAATTTCTCCATATCTTATTTTTTTATCAGCTTTCTTTTTACCGTGAGCAACTTTGCTGGCCAAATCATGTGCTGGTGAAGATTTACCGACTCGTTTGAAAGTAATATTTAGAGAAATTGGCGAGATTTTTTCTAACATCGCTTCCAATACCTGTTCGTGTCCTTTATATTCTGTGTCGATAAAAATTCGTCTCTGTTTGTTTTTCATAAAACCAAGAAGAATCCAGATGCCGGCAGCAAAACTGGCATAAATGAAAAGACGAGGCTTATTAATGAGACGAAAGAATCTTTGCAGTTTTCTTTTGACTTTGGCAGGAATACAGATAGATTTTTGTAATTTATTAGAGATAGCGAGGATTGTGTCGTGAGAAGTGTTTTCAATCTTGCCCGACTGGTCTATTTCGAGTCTCATATTTTTAGTTTACCACAGCAAATTCCTCTTTTCCTTCTGAGGAAAAATTCACCAGCAGCCCGGAGAGGGAAGATTTTCAGGTTTCCCACCCTAATCTGGGGTTTATAAAGTGACTTTTGGGACGGATTTCACCTCCGACCCTAAAACTCTAACCCTCTCAAACTCTAAAACTCTGATCTTATCTCAAGCCTATCACCCCGGCTGGGTGGCATTTACTCTGGATACTGGCAGCTGGAAACTGGAAACTTTGGAACATGTTCTTGTTAATAATTGGGCTAACGGCTGGCAGCTAGACCCTAAAACTCTAACCCTCTCAAACTCTAAAACTCTCTATATCTTCTTCTGGCCGCAACTTCTGGAATATCTCGGCTTTGGAATGTTAGCAGGGACAACGATCTGGTTATTTTTTCGTTATACATCAGTAAAAAACACTAATTGACAAATGAATGGAAGTGTAGTATAAATAGAGTTGACCGAGTGGGTGCCGCACTCAAGAGGTGTAGGTTCTGCCAACTGGCGGAAAATCAGCCTTGACTTAAGCATCCTTCAGTCGGTTTCCGACCTCGGTCTTTTTTATTTGCTTGAGAATTTGATTGGCGTCAAGAGTGACAGTAGCTTCTTTTCGTCCTTTAAAGACCTCTTTTGCTAATAGGTGTGCTGGTGATGTTTTTCCAATACAAGCAAAGGCTAAAGGTATTTCAGGATGGATTCCCTTAAGCATTTGTCCAAGAATATTCTTGATAACGGCGCTTTTTCCGTAATATTCTTCATCAATAGTAACTTTGCTTTTTGGATGTGAATTGCGCAGTAAGATGGCCAGTCCAGCACAAAAGGTAAAAAGAATAAAATTGCGAATTTGGCCATTTCTTCTAAAGATTTCTTGAAGCTGTCTTTTTGCTCTTTTTGGTATTAAGACTGCATACCATTTTTTATTCGATAAACAGAGGATTGTATTTTTGCTTGTTTGCTCAATTTTGCCTGACTGATCTATTTCGATTTTCATATTTTCAGTCTATCATAATGAGACCCTCTTTTCCTTCTGAGGAAAAATTCACCAGCAGCCCGGAGAGGGGAGATTTTGGAATATTTAGGGGTTGCGGGGGCTGGGGCTGTTGATAAAAAGAGAAAAAATAAGCAAGCTCAGAGATTATAATAAATACCAGGGTAAAGAAAGGCAATCTTTTTCTTGAGAGTATTCACTTTCTGTTAAGAAAAAGAGAGGTTTTCTTAATTTTTTTATTTTAGGCAGAGAAATTTTGCTCTTTTTTTTTCCTGATTTAACTTCAAAAAGGCCGTTTTTGGTGACAAAATCAATCTCTAGGTTTCTGTCACGATAATATTCAACACTAAGATCATACTCTTTTAATCTTGCAAAAACATAATTTTCTACATAATGGCCAAAGACCCGGCTATCATTAAGATAACTTTTGTCAAAACCATTAACAGCAAGCGCCAAGCTAGCATTTAGACTGTAGATTTTTTTACTGGCGGCTAATTTTTTCCTCATCTTGGAAAAATAACTGTTCAGGCAAGCAGCAAAAAGGTTGATTTCTTCTAAAATATAAATATATTCGGCTACAATTTTGCGATTAGTTTTGAAATCTCTGGCAATATTAGAAAAACTAAACTCATCAGCCAGATTAAAAGAAACTGCTTTTAAAACATTAAGAAATAAAGGACGGTCAATTTTGGGAAAAATATAAGGAATATCAGTATTTACAAGCAAATCAACAATATTTTCAAGATAGAATTTAGGGTTAATTTTTTCTTTTGGAGTGATTGCTAATTCTGGATATTGGCCAGAAAAAAGATAGGCTTTGAAACGGGAGCGAAACAAAGGAAGGAGAGACTGGAACTGCAAAAAGGCTTCTCTTTTGACGGTAATTTTTCTGGATAGGTCAAGAGAGGGAGGTAGGTTAGTAGAACCTTTAAATCGTAAATACTCAAGAAAGCTTAAACTTCCTAATTTGAATTTCTCCACTCTGCCTAGCAAACTTTCTTTGGAGCGTTGCCTTTTAAAAAGAGAGGTTGAGCCGGTGACCAAAAAATGCATTTGAGGATAAAGATCATAGTATTGTTTGATCTGGTCTTGCCAATAATCAATTAATTGAATTTCATCAAGAAAAAAGTAGAGCGGCTGGTTTGAAGGGGAAAGGTTTTTACGAAAAGTGTCAATTAGCTGGTTTATAAAATTTGGTTGGTTATGGAGCGATTGAAATTGAAAATAAACAAGATTAAAAGGTTTTATTTTATGTTTGGAAAGCAGAGTTTCCATAACTTGCCAGATTAGATAAGATTTGCCGACTCTCCTGGGTCCTTCAACGACTTTAATCAAGCGGTTTTTAAGCAGAGATGTTAAAAGCGGACGGAACAAATCACGTCTTAAATTACCGAAGGAAGCTTGGTAGTTTGGTTGCCAATGGCGATTTTGCTGCTCGAGCAATTGATAAAAGTTGGCATTTTTCATACCAACTATTATAATAAAGTTGGAGAATTTTTGTCAAGTATTAAAATTTCCTCTTTTCCTACTGGGGATGGACTCTATCAGCCCTGCAGAGAAGGGAGTTTTTTGTATAATGGATGGGTAATGAGTAATGAGTAAATGGGTGGATTAGAAATGACATTGATTATAATAAAAAAGACTATTTTTCTTCTTCTTTTTGCTTTTTTTCTAATTGTTGGTTTTTTTGTTGGCTCTTTTGTTAAAACCAGGGTTTTTTATTCTCAGCCGAAAGAGATTGGCAAAGAAGACCTTGTTTCTTTGTTGGTTGAAAGAATGACCTTGGAAGAAAAAGTTGGCCAGCTTTTTATGGTTGGCTTTAATGGCCAAAGTTTGAGCCAGGAAGATTTTGATTTTTTCCAAAAGAATCATTTTAGCAATTTTTTATTGCTTGGTAGGAATATCAAAGACAAAGAGCAAGTAAGGCGATTAACCGCCTTACTTGAAAAACTTAGCTTCCTTCCTTGCTTAATCGCCATTGATCAGGAAGGGGGCGAGGTGGCCAGGTTTTCCTTTGGGCCTTTTGCCGATCTCTCTCAAGCAGAAATCACAGAAGAGAGCCAGGCCTTTCAGACAGGGAAGAAAAGGGGTCAGTTTTTAAAAGAGTTAGGGGTTAATCTTAATTTTTCCCCGGTTTTGGAGGTGGTTTGGGATAAAAATTCTTACATCAATTTTAACAAGCGGGCTTTTTTGGGAAATGAAAGACAAGTTTATCTTTTGGGAAAGTCAATAATTGAAGGTTATCAAAAAGGAAGGATAATTTCTTGTCCCAAGCATTTTCCCGGCGGATTAGGAAGGTTGTCAGTCGATCCCCATCAGAGCTTGCCTGTTTTATTAGTTACTCCCCAGGAGGTAGAAAAAGACCTTTTTCCTTTTAGAAAACTGATAGAAGAAGATAAACTCAAGATGATTATGGTCACTCATCTTTTGCTACCAAAGCTTGACTCTCGATTTCCTGCCAGTTTATCTTCTAAGATAATTAAGGAAATTTTGCGAGATGAGCTTGGCTTTAAGGGAGTGGTAGTGACTGATGATTTGGTAATGGGAGCGGTCTCCGACAATTTTTCTGTTGAGCAGGCTAGCCTGCAGGCTTTTTTGGCCGAAGCTGACCTTTTTATTGTTTCTTTTCCTTTAGAAAAGCAAGAAGCGGCCAAGCAAGCACTTTTGCAAAAAATTAAAGGGGAGAACCTTTATTCCCGGCTGGATCAGTCGGTAGAGAGAATAGTTCGCCTAAAACTTTCTTTGTAGAGAGCTTCACTTTTCCACAATAGAAAAATTTTTGTTGAAAAGAAGAAATAACAGGGGAGAAAACACTCTTAAAACTTATAGGATAACGAAGTAAATCCGTATAAAATTATTATAAGACTTGACAATTAAGTAAGGAGTGGGGTAGAATTGGATTGATGCCAAGTGAGAAGAAGGAAACATCCACCTTCGCTTCGTGATTTGCTTGCTCGGCGATTTAGCCGGCTTCGCATTCAGAAGCTACGGCGGATTTGTCAGGTTCGCCAGAGGCGAACTTGACAAAAAAGAGAGCATCACTATCGCTCCCCTCATAACAAGTAGTGGTAGACGGGACGAATAGCAATGCCCTCATCCAAGGTCCCAGGCTTTGAGGACAGGTAAAGCCCTAACCTTAAAGCCAGTAAAACAGAATTAACAGTAAAAGTCAAGAGAAAATTTTAGAGCTTGATTTTTGAAATGGGGGGTGATGGGTAGGGCAGGCGCATCACCTCCTGTTTGAGAAATCAAAATTGGGCTTGACAAAAGGCTTAAGAGAAGAATAGAATAAGATAGTTTTAAGTAAATAATCTTGTTTTTTTATATCTCCTAATAAATTTAAAGTGATTTTCACCACAAAAAAAGGCTATTTTTATTTGAGGTAATATGGATTATTCTTCGCTAAATCAAAAAAGTTAGCAGGGTGAGTTTTTAAATAAATTTCAAATTGAAATTACAAATTAAAAATTTTGAATTTTGAATTACTGTTGGCACTTTATTAGTCCCGGCAAGGCTTTAGCCTGAACGGGATCCCGATTAGGCTGAAAGCCTACCGGGAAAATTAGTCATTGGGCATTTCTGTAAAATATGATTTCCAAAAAAAGGATTTCCAGTAAAAGAGAGGAGAAGCGGGCGGAAGAGTCTTTAAACGTAGAGGATTTGGTAGGGGGTTCTTCCAAAAAGGAAGAAGTCTTAAGGATGCAAGAAAGAAGGCAATTTGACGGCTTAGTTGACAATCGGGTTATACCTGATGCCGGTGTTCTTACAGAATATTCCGAGGGTATTTTAGATTTGGAGGTTAACGGCCATGGTTTATTAAGACCGAGTTTTATTCCCTCGGATAAAGATATTTATATTTCCACTTCCCAAATTAGACGTTTTAACTTGCGGCCTGGTGATTTGGTTGGTGGTCCCTGCCGCAAACCGAAAGAAAATGAACGTTATTGGGGTCTTTTAAGAGTGGAGAAGATTAATGGCGTTTCTCTGGACAAGGTTAAAAAAAGACCGATTTTTGAAAGATTAACTCCTGTTTATCCCGATGAACAGTTAGAGATGGAAACCGGACAAACGCCTTTATCAACAAGGTTGATTGATTTAGTTGCTCCTATTGGTAAAGGACAGCGAGGATTGATTGTTTCTCCTCCTAAAGCTGGGAAAACAACGATCTTAAAGCAAATTGCCGCTGGTGTTGCCAAAAATTACCCCAAAGTTGTTTTAATGGCAGTTTTGGTCGGCGAACGGCCTGAGGAAGTAACTGATATTAGTCGTTCGGTTAAAGGGGAAGTTATTGCTTCTAATTTTGACGAGCTTCCTCAAAGACAAACTCATATAGCCGAGATTGGTTTGGAAAGAGCGAAAAGATTGGTAGAAATGGGCAAAGATGTTTTTTTGCTGCTTGACTCGATTACCCGTCTGGCTCGGGCCTACAACCTATCTATTCCTACCTCTGGTAGGACTCTTTCTGGTGGTTTTGACCCGGCCGCTTTATATCCGCCAAAGAAGTTTTTTGGGGCGGCGCGCAACATTGAAGACGGCGGCAGTTTGACGATCATTGGAACAGCTCTTATCGAGACCGGTTCGCGAATGGATGAGCTTATTTATGAAGAATTCAAGGGAACCGGTAATATGGAGCTTCATTTGTCCCGTGTTTTGGAACAGAAAAGGATCTTCCCGGCAATTGATGTTCAAAAATCGGGCACCAGACAGGAGCAACTGCTTTTAGCAAAAACAACTCATGATAAAATAATTACGATGAGGCGGATGCTGGAGATGTTGAGTAAAGAAGAAAGGACAGAAACTTTGTTGGGGCGTTTGGAGAAATCCAAGAATAATAAAGAATTTTTGAAGAATCTTAACAAGGGATAATTTTCAATTTTCAATTTCTAATTTCTATTAAATTATCAATGATTCAATGTTCAAATAATAAAAAAAGTTTGAAAATTAATAGATTAAAAATTTAATGAAAATTGAAAATTAGAAATTAGAAATTTAATATATGAGGCGGTTTGCCTTACAAGAGAATTTAATACAAGACCTGAAAGACTTCTTCGTATTTTTGGCTGCTTACACTCACTCCCGTTTTTATCTTTTTTTTAGGCATTTTGAGAAAGGGAAAGATTTTTTGGTTCGGGGCTTGCGTTTTAAAAGAGGCGCTTATGTCCGTCCTTTTTCTCATAGCTTTCTTTTTATTTTATTTTTGCTTGGCTTTATTTTAGCACCCTTTATTAGGAAAAGTCTGCCGGGGGAGAAAAAAGGACAAGGGGGAGCCGTCCTGGGACAAACTCAAAGCAATCTTACTACGCAGATTTCCATTAAGCCTCGGGATTCAGTGGTTAGCTATACGGTAGTTGAAGGAGATACGCTTTCTAGCATTGCCGAGAAATTTGCTGTCTCCGTAGATACTATCCGCTGGCAGAATGATTTAAAGAGCATTGATGATATAAAACCGGGGCAAAAGTTGGAAGTTCCTCCAGTTACCGGCATTGTTCACAAAGTAAAACGGGGAGAAACAATTTATTCGGTAGCCAAAGAGTATAAAGTTGATGCTCAGGCAGTTGTTAACTGGCCGTTTAATACTTTTACTAATGATGAGACTTTTGCTTTGGCTGTTGGTCAGCTTTTGGTTGTTCCTGATGGGGTTAAGCCTGAGGAGAAACCCTGGCAACAGCCTGTTTTTGTGGCTCGCAAGACTCCAAATGCCGGGGCGGTTTCTGCTTCCGGTCAGTTTGTTTGGCCGGCTTCTGGCGGGATTACCCAATATTTTAGATGGTATCACCCGGCAATTGATGTTGCTAATAAAAACGCGCCGGATATTTTAGCGGCTGATGCCGGCAAGGTAATTGTTGCCGGCTGGCCTGACGGGATTGGATACGGAAACCGAGTAGTGATTGATCACGGTAATGGCTATACTACTTTGTATGCCCATCTTTCCAAAATTTATGTTTCTTCTGGCCAGACTGTCAAAAGAGGGGACAGTATTGGCAAGATGGGGACAACAGGCAGATCTACCGGTATTCATCTTCATTTTGAGATTCATAAGAACGGCATTGCCCAGAACCCCTTAAATTATTTGAAATAGCTAAATTTGCGCTTGCAATTGTTTTTAGAATTGTTTAATAATGAGAGTATGCGTGTTTTTTATAACCGCCGATTATTAGTTATTCTTTCTTTTTTCTTGATAACTGTGTCTTTTTCTTCAGTAGCTGTCAAAGGAAACCTTCTTGAGAGCCTCAAGCAAAAACAAGCAGAAATTTTTCTAATGCGCCCTGATCAAACTGACAGCGGGCAAACGAGCGAAGAAGATAAGATAACCAATCCGGACTTTGCCCTTTATTTTCCTGAGGAAGTAGTAGTTACAAAAGAGGACCTTTTTGAAGTCCCTCTTTATTTGAAAGCCGAGGAAGAAGTGCAAGCTTTTGGCCTTTATTTTAAATTTAATCCTCAGGTTTTGGAAGCAAGAAAGGTAACGCCTGAGGAGGATTTTCAGAGAGTGCCGGACATTTTTTATGATAACAATAGAGGGATAATTAGGCTCATTGCCGAAAGTAATAATGGCCTTCATGGAGAAAAGAAAGTAGCCGGCTTTCAGTTTTATGCCAAAGATACAGGAGCAAGCAAACTTTATTTTTCCTCCAATGGTCAAGGAGACTATAGCCATATTCTTAAAGAAGGGGTTAATGTCATTGAGGCAGTTGGCGATGGTGATGTTTTCGTGGGAGAATAAAAAGCTCTTCGAGGATAATCTTTTCTTGACAGTTTTTTATATTTTTATACAATGAGATTATGTTAAAGATTCGTGAAGCCAGCCAAGGAGAAAAAAAATATTATCTTCTTAAAGACAAGCTGGAAAAGAAATATAATCCTAATTTTTATGTGGTTATCAATCCGAAGACAGAAGATTATTTTGTTGCGGAAACTTCTGTTAGAGCAATGAAAAAAGCTCGAGCCAAATATCCTCAAGGACGTCTCTTTCTTGCTCAGATAGGTCGGATGTCAGGATTAATGAAATGACTTTTCTGGTTGGTAAACATCCTTTTGTAACCCTAAAAGTGAAATTACCTAAGGGCAAATGGGTTAAACTTAAGTGCTTGATTGACACCGGTTTTAGTGGAGGAATGGTTTTACCCCAAAGTATCAAAAGTTATTTTCCTGCTGACAAATTTGTTGAAGCCCATTTTCTTCTGGCTGATGGTTCAGGCATAACAGTGGATGCTAGTTTTACGGAAGTTGAATATAAAGGCAGAAAAAAAGAGGTAGCAGTTGTCTTTATGGGGAATTCAGACAACCTGGTTGGAGTAGAATTTTTGGACCAGATGAAATTCTGTTTGGATCTTAAAGAAAACAAAGTTGAACTTTCCTAATCCTTCTTGACTCTCCCCCCTAAAAACCCTAGACTGGATGTATTAGTATTTAGAATGCAGTATTTAGTTATTTAGGGAATTCCCTGGACTACTAACTACTAACTACTAACTACTAACTACTAAATTTTGGAGCTGCCTGGCCTAACTACCGGTAAAAAACTTCCTCTTTTTTCCTATTTTCTCTCTTTTTTTTCTCTTTCTTTAGTTATTCTTTTTTTTGTCTGTCTACTGGAAGCTTCTCCTTTACCAGAACACCTTAAGCCTTCCTATCTTCCTAAGACGGGTTTGTTTAAAAAGATAGAAGAAATACCAGAGGTTTTTATGATTTCTGGTGGTGGAAGCTCATCTAAAGAAGGTTCGGGAGCAGGACCTTCAGAAGAAGCAAAAAAACAACATTTCAAAGCAAGAACTCAAGAAATAGAGCGTAGAGAAGAACAGAGACAACAACGAAGCGACGATGACGATGATGAGGAAAAAAAAGGCCATGGGTTTAGCA
Organism: uncultured Pseudomonadales bacterium; assembly: GCA_964414895.1. Classification (GTDB taxonomy): domain Bacteria; phylum Patescibacteriota; class Microgenomatia; order UBA1400; family CAYNMC01; genus CAYPXO01. The sequence continues at coordinate 15 of CAYPXO010000022.1, read as the reverse complement.
CTCCTGAATCAGAAG
>CAYPXO010000021.1:0-24540 GCA_964414895.1 uncultured Pseudomonadales bacterium | reverse complement strand
AGGGAGGTTTTTTTGTCTAATGGGTTATTTAAGAAGAAAGTGGGGTAAGGTCAGGCAAATCCGGGCTCTCTCCAATAACAACCGCCTCTTTAAGTCTTTTTCTAATAGAAACTACATTTTCTCTGTCAACAATCAACAGTCTGGAAACTCCTCGAGCCAAAAAAGAAACAATATTAGTCGTCGCTGCATAAACATCGGCAATTACAACAACTCCCTCTAGTTTATCAGGAATCTCCCAAGACCAAAAAGTATTTATCAGCATAAAACTAATCTTTTCTTATCATCCCCTTAAACAACTAGCCCAAAAAGAGTATTTTTTGTATAATTACAAAAGTAAAAAAGAGCCAAGGTGTTGGAATTGGCAGACAAGCTGGTCTCAAAAACCAGTGGGATTAACATCCCGTGGGGGTTCGACTCCCCCCCTTGGCACCAAAACATTGCTGGTAAGCTTTACTATTTTCTGCAAGCTACTCCTCCTCTTTCTAACAATAAAGTGGTTCTGTAAAGAACACACAAACGAAGAAGCAAGGACAATTTTCTTCATAGACTTAATCAAATTCCCCTTTTCCGATTCTTTTCTTTAAATCATCAAGCATCCTTAAGTATTCACCTTCAAGGTCAATGTCATACTATTCCTTTCTCTTCCTTTCAGTTCCATAAAACCTAATCCTATCTCCTCTAAATCTTAACTTTATTGTCCGTAAAGGACCGTTTCTATGTTTGGCAATAGATAGATTAATATTTTCTAAATCTTCATCGTCTTCCCTGTAAAGAAACATCACCACATCAGCGTCTTGCTCAATCGCTCCTGACTCGCGCAAATCGGCCAACTGGGGCACTTTTGTTCCCCTGGCTTCAACTGCCCTGTTAAGCTGGGAAAGAGCCAAAATAGGAACTCTAAGCTCCCTGGCCAAATTTTTCAAACCCTGAGAAATGTCCGTTACTTCCTGAACTCGAGAATCCCAACGGCGATCAGAAACAGCCAGCTGTAAATAATCAACAATTAAAAGCTTGACATCTTGTTCCGCCTGAAGACGCCTAGCTTTGGTGCGCATTTCCATCACCGAAATACCCGGTGAATCATCAATAAATAAAGGCGCTTCCGCCAAAAGCCCCATTGCATCAGACAACCGAGAAAAATCCTCATCACCCAACTTGCCGGTTTTCAACCGCCAAGCATCAATATCTGCCTGGCTAACTAAAAGCCTATCGACCAACTCCTCCTTGCTCATCTCCAAAGAGAAAAAACCAACAGGGATTTTCTGTTCCACTGCCAAATATTGGGCAATATTTAAAGCCAAAGCTGTTTTTCCTAAACCTGGTCTAGCGGCTAAAATAAGTAAATTGGAATCCTGCATCCCCGCCAAAGTGGTATCCAAATCAGGAAAACCACAAGGAACGCCACGCAAGCCACCGGTTTTTTTTTGAATTTCGTCTAAACGGTCGAAGCTTTCCGCTAAAGCGTCTTTCAGGGGAATAAAATTTCTGGTCAAGTGCTGCTGGCTCAGAGAAAAGACTGCCTGCTCAGCTTTATCCAAAAGTGAACGGGTCTCTATTCCCTCATCAAAAGCAGTTTCCACCAACCGCGAAGCCGAGGAAATCAACTCTCTCTTAACTGCCATGTCCTTAACAATCCTTGCATAATTTTCTACATGGGCGCTGGTAGGAACCTTTTCTATTAAAGAAGTTAGATAAACCTTACCCCCCACCTTTGTTAAAGAGCGGCTTTTTTTCAACTGCTGGGCAACCGTTACCAAATCAATTGCCTCTCTCTCTTCAAAAAGCTTTAAAATTGCCTGGTAAACCTTTCTGCGAGCTGCATCGTAAAAATGATCCGGCTTTAAAATCGGGGCAACATTAACAATCGCATCTTTATCAATCAGCAAAGCACCCAAAACCGACTCTTCGGCTTCTTTTGAATGGGGTGGGATTTTTAAGTCTTGAGCCATCCGTCTATAAATTCCAAATTGAAATTACAAACAACTAAACTTTTGCACTTTTAAAGCAGATATCTTATTGTTCGAGTGAATCCGCCAGCTGGCGGAGGAATCGAGAACTCTTACAGCTAAAGCTTCTCGACTTTGCCCCGCACCATCTGGTGCAGGGCTACGCTCGAAGAATAACAATCATTCTCTAAAAAATTGCAAAACTTTTGAAATTAAAAATTTTGAATTTCTTATAAGAAGTGTTAAAGCTATTTTCTCCTTTCCATTACCACTACTCTTGTCTCTTCTTCTGATAAACTGCCTTTCTTTAAAACCAGTTTATCCACCTTCTCCGGTTCTTTTTCGTATGCCTTTAAAAATTCATCCAAAGTTACTAAACTCTTCCATCTCTGATGATCCATTTCCTTTGTCTTAAAGTGCATAGGAACAATAACTGCCGGCTCTATCTGATTTATAAGATCGATTGTTTCTTTTATGGAAAGAAAGCCTTCATGACCTGGCTTGACTAACAAAACATCCACTCCGTTGAATTGATCTAGTTGTTTCTGAGAAAGGCTAACTCCCAAGTCTCCCAGATGACAAACTCTCACTCCCTCTATATTAACTAAAAAGATATTGTTTTTTTGCGACTTCTCCTTATTATGAAAAGAGGCTAAACCCCAAACACCAACGCCCTTTATTTCATATTCTCCAGGGGCATCAATTACAAAAGCCTCATTTTTAACTCTAGTCAAATCGTCATGGTCTGGATGATGATGAGAAATGGTAACAATATCTACCTCCTGTTTGGGCATGGAAAAACCAACCGTTTTAGAATCAAAAGGATCCATCAAAACAGTAGCTCTTTTGCCTCTCAGTTTAAAACAAGAATGACCAAAATAACTAATTTGCATATTAAATTCCCTGTCATTCCGGACTCCGCAGAATGCGGAGATCAGGAATCTATACAAATAAAAACCCTAATTAACTTTTTAATAATTTAACAACAGTAATATAGCAACTTATTCCCTAAAACTCTAACAATCTAAAACTCTAAAACTCTTTCTATCATACCATCTCCCTGCCTCCTTGACAATCGGCTTTTTCTCTGTTAAGATAGCTCGACTTATGAGAAAAGAGGTAATTGTTGCTGTTTTGCTTGGTCTTTCTCTGGGGTTGGTCATTGCTTTTGGAGTCTATACTGCCAATCAAGCAATCAAAGAAAAAAAGGTTAAACAGACAGTAGAAGTTGTTCAAACCTCTCCTTCTCCTTCTCCACAAATAAGCTTGATCCTTGAATCCCCGGAAAATAACCTCGTTGTTTCTAAAAATAAAGTAAAAATAAACGGCCGCTCGGCCAAAGATGCAGTAATTGCTATTTTCAGTAACGAAACGGAGCTATTTACTCAGGCTGATAATGAAGGGTTCTTCTCTGCTACCTTTCCTTTAGTCGCTGGCTCTAATAAAATAAAAGTAAAAAGCATTGATGATCAAAATAAGCAAGAAGAAAAGGAAATAATGATTGTTTATACAACTCATCTGGAATGAAAAATCCCAAATCCCAAGCATCAAATTACAAAGAAATCCCAAATCCCAAGCATCAAATTATCAAATGGGTATTTATTTTTCTGCTTTTCCTATTTATTACTCTACCAGTTCTGGCGGTCGAGGACTCCACTTTTTCCTCCCAGATCAAAGAAAAAATCAAAGAACGCCTGGAAAAAACAGCAACTGAAAGTGCTGAGACAGAAACAGAAAACAATCAGACTGAAAAGGAAGAAACCCAATCAAAAACCAACAAATATTATGCTTGGGTTGGCAGCTTATCTAAGATTGAAGAAAATACTCTTTTTATTCAAACAAGTAAAGAAGAAAAACAAGCAGAAGTTAATGATAAAACAACTATCCTGCAAACTCCTAAAAAAGGCCGCAGACAAGAAGTTGATTTAGAAGAACTAGAAGAAGACAATTTCATTATCGCTATGGGAGAACTTGCCGGCGAAAAAATATCTGCCAAAAGGATTATCTCTACTCCTCCTGCTGAAGAAGAATCAGAGAAAAAAGTAGTTTTTGGCAAAGTAGCAGAAATTGAGGACAAGAAACTTACCCTCCAAAATGGGGAAGAAACCATCCTAACTATAACTGAAAATAGTTTTTTATCTATTAAGGGAGCAAAAGAACCAGAAATCAGCAATATCCAACTAGAAGATAAACTCTATGCTATTGTTTATCAAGAAGAAATCAAAGCAATTTTTGTCATCCCCGGTAAAAATAACCCGGAAAATGAAACCAAGAAAAAACTCCAAGAAACTCCTCCACCAGCAACTCCTTCTGGGGAAACTGAAACCACTAAAGAGTCGCCTCCGCCGGAATCAGAAGAAGAATAAAAAAAATTAAAAACAAAAAACTAAAGACCAAAAACACATATCTAAAAATAATCAAATAATCCAATAATCAAATATACAAATCAATAAATTAATAAACGAATATTGCAAATTATTTTATTTGATTATTATATTAAGGTATGTGTTTTTAATATTTTATTTTTGGTTTTTGGTTTTTAAGAAAATAGTTTATCCCCACTTCACTCCCCATCAAATAAAATCCCTTAAAAAGGCTTCCCAAATTGCCGCCAAAACTTTTGAGCAAATCAAAAAATTAATTAGGCCCGGCTGGACAGAGAAACAAACGGCCACTCAAATAAATCGGATTATGAAAAACCTGGGAGCGACAAAACTAGCCTTTCGCACTATTGTTGCCGCCGGCTCCCACTCATCTGAAATCCACCACAAAAACACTACCAGGAAAGTTAGAAAAAACGATATTATTTTGCTCGACTTCGGCTGTAAAGTAGAACGTGCTAATAACACCTCCGAGGTGTCAGCATTGACTCCTCGGAGGTGGAGGAAAAAAGACAAACTCTATCTCTGCTCCGATTTTTCCCGCACTATCTTTATGGGTACTCCCAAATCTCAATGGCTAAAAATCCACCAAATTGTCAAAACCGCCCAAAAAAAAGCAATAAATTACCTTAAATCTTCAATCATAAATCATAAATCTTCTCTAAAAGCATCAAAACTTGATGCTGTCGCCCGTGACTATATTAAAAGCAAAGGCTACGGAAAACAGTTTCCCCATGACCTCGGCCACGGCATTGGCAACAAAGTCCATCAATACTTTAAAATCAGTCCCAAATCCAAAGCAACTCTCAAGCCAGGCTTTGTCTTTACTATCGAGCCTGGCATTTACCTCAAAGGCAAATTCGGCGTCCGCATTGAAGACATTATCTATCTCTCCCCCCAAGGCCCCCAAATCTTCACCAAATTACCATAAACGCCTTACACCCGCAAGTTGTTTATGGTAAAACTTCAAACTTCTTGAAAGAAAAATTCTCCTGTAATAAAATATACTTATGAAAAAACTGCCAAAGTTTCTCCATCCTCTTTTCTGGGAAATTGATCCCAAAAAATTGGATGTCTCCAAACGTCAGAAATATATTATTGAGCGCATTATGGAATGGGGTGACTTTCCTCATATAAAATGGATGCTTAAGAATTTCTCTCCTCAGAAAATGAAAGAAACAGTCCTAAAAACCCGCAACCTTTCCAAAAGAAGTGCTCCTTTTTGGGTTAATTTTTTAAAGATTAATCCCGAAAAAACAAAATGTTTAAGCAGGGAGTATCAAAAAAAACATCCCGCGATTTGGCCCTATTAGGCAAAGCCAAATTCCCCTGGCAGTTCTATCTTGCCGGCGGCACTGCTGCTGCCCTTCGCTTAGGGCATCGGCTTTCTTTTGATCTTGACTTTTTTACTCGTAAATCTTTCCCCCAAGTTGAACTGGAAAAACTCCTCAAGAAAGTAGGTAAGTTTAAACGAGAACGAATTGTGACTGACACCCTGCTGGGAGTCTTTAATGATACTAAGGTGAGCTTTTTCCGCTATGATTATCCTCTTATTGGAAAAACCGAAGATTTCCAAAACATCCAAATTGCCTCCCTTGCTGATTTATCAGCAATGAAGATTGATGCCATTTCTAGAAGAGGCACTAAAAGAGACTTTATTGATCTTTTTTTCATCTGCCAAAAAATTACTCTCCTTAAAGCTTTTGCTGACTATCGAAAAAAATATGGACATAAAAATATCAATTTTGTTCATGCCGTTAAATCTTTAAACTATTTTGAAGATGCCAAAGACGAGACTATGCCCGAAATGTTGGTTAGCTGCGACTGGAAAAAAGTCAAAGACTTCTTCCTCAAAGAAACCCCAAAAATCCTCAAGGAAAGCTTATAAAATGAAAAGAACTCTCATTCTTCCATCTTTCAATGAGGGCAGTTTTTTGTCAAAACTGGCCAGCCTCCCTTTCTTTTTAAACTTTTTAACTTACTTCTTCGGCTCTTCTCTTTTCCTCTCCACCAGTGCATCGGTCAAAAGGCGGGATTGCCAGTCAAAAGCTCTGCGGGCATCAGAAGGATTGGCCAAGAGAGCAATCTCCTGGGTCACCAGGCGAGTTAGATAAAAAGAGGCCAGTTCTTCTTTTTTGGCCGTTCTGGCAAACAAAGGATGATCGCGATTGATAAAAATCACCCCGCCCTCAACAAAACTTTCCACTTCTTCCTCTCCCAAATGAGTCAAGGAACAAACAATACTTGTGCCGCCAATCCTTATCTTCTTTACCAGGCGATTTGTGTCTTTCAAAACATTCCTCACCCTGCCTCTTGTCTTTCTTGGCAAGCTCCGGGAAATATCACCAGGCAATTTGCTTGCCTTGGCCAAAGCCTCTTTCTTTTTGGATAACTTCTGGCTATAAACTCCTGCTCCTACTGCCCTACTCATTTCTTTGGCCTTTTCCGTCTCAGTGGAAAAAAGCGGCAGATCATTGCTCAAAAATATATCCCGGTTATGCCTCAAAGCTCGGCGCACTCTCAAAAGAGCATCAGACAAGGCCCTATCTGCCTTTCTATCCGCCCGTTTTCTTCTCATTTTTTTTAAGGCGCGGGCAATCTCCATAGCTTTCCTCTTAATTACCTTTTCAAACTCCTTATACTCGGCCGACTCTTTAATAAAATTATCCCGGCCGGCCGTCAAAGGCAAAAAATCAGCATTAACCTCCCCTGTAATTCTCTTCGCACCCATCTCATGGCTTTTTTCCAAACCAAAAGAATCTCTCTTAACAATAATACCTTTTACTTTAACAGCAACGCCAATCAACTCTTTGGGTAAGCTCAGCGAAGAAATCACAATCTCTCCGTAAACTGTGCCAAACTGGGTTACTTTTTTGAGGCGAAACCTTCTTCCAGGAATATATTTAGGAGTTAGCTTAACGCCATTTAGAAAAACCTCAAAATTTTTCTCACTCAAAGGCAGCTGGCTTCTCAATTTTCTCTCCAGTTCCTCAATGCCAATTTTTCTCTTTAGATTAATCAAAGTCACCTTGCTACCGCTTATTTTATAAGTTCGGGCGTGTTCGATAATCGGCACCTGCCAATCTTTCTTTTGTTCAAAATCGGCTTTGTCAAAAATCACTGTCCCGGCAAAAACATCTTTCTTGGTAAAAAGCTCAAAACGATCACACAAAGCCAAAACGGCAAACTTGCCAATGCCAAACTCACCAATTATTTGGCGCTTGAACTTCTTTGTAAATTGTTGTTTTCTTTTTAAGGTAGAGCCAATCCTAAAGTATTGCTTCAATCCCTCTTTATCCATCCCCAAACCATTATCTTCAACAATTAAATCATTCTCTAAAAGATTAATCTTTACCCAGCTGGCATCGGCATCATAAGCATTAGCAACCAGCTCGCGCACCAAATCCAAACTTTCGGCATAAAGCCGAACGCCAATGGTAGTCAAGTGAGCTTTATCAAAAGTAATAGGAATGTAGTCTTTGTTCACCAGTCACATTTTATCATTTTCCCCTAATAAAACAAATTCTCTGGTCTATTGAAAAAAGTAAGAGAAACTTATAGAATCAAAATATGGGTTTAATTTATTTACCTGTCATCCTTGCCAATCCCAAATATTCCAAAAAATCTTTTCAAATTACCATATCCGCCTTGCACCCGCAAGTCGTTTATAGTAAAACATGGACCAATTAAAAATCCACCAAGCCAGTCATAAAGTAAGAGATCTATACCAAGACGAAAAAGATGCCGGTCATAATGTTTTTACTCAGTGCCTGGCTGCCAAAAAAGAAGAAAAAATCCTTATTGTCAGCGACCAAGCAAAACTCGATCAAGAAGCAGCGATCTTTTTTGAAACGGCTAAGGATTTCTCCGATCAAGTCAAACTAGCCATTATCCCCAAAACCCATCACCACGGAGCAGAACCGCCGGAGGAACTAGTAAATTTAATGTGTCAGCAAGATATTATCCTTTTGATAACCAGTTTCTCTTTATCTCATACAGTTGGCCGGCACAAAGCTTCTGACAGCGGAGCCCGGATCGCCTCAATGCCCGGCATTACCAGAGATATAATCTTGCGTACTCTAACAATCGACTATCAAGAAGTTTCTCATCTAAGCAAAAAAATCACTGGTCTTATGACCATGGCCGAGTCTGCCCACCTAACTAGTCCTGGCGGCACTGATGTCACTTTTTCTCTTGGCGGACGCGATGCTATCAGCGACACCGGTTTAATCCACAATCCTCGGGATTTTGGCAACCTGCCGGCCGGTGAAGCTTTTATTGCTCCGGAGGAAAACAAATCCCAAGGAACAATCGTTTTTGATGGTGCTTTTGCTGACATTCTAATTGACGAACCAATCAAAGTAATCATAGAAAAAGGTCAAGCAACTAGTATCGAAGGAAAAACAGGAGCTAAACAGCTAGAAATAACACTTAATACCATTGGTGAAGGGGCCAGAAACGTAGCTGAGCTAGGAGTCGGTACCAACAAAGCTGCCCAACTGGAATCTTCGGTGGTCGAAGTAGAAAAAGTCTATGGCACCGTCCATGTTGCTTTAGGTAATAATATGCACTTTGGTGGCGAAGTTGATGTTTCCTATCACGCCGATGGAGTGATTCTTAAGCCAACTTTAAAACTGGATGGAAAGGTAATTTTAAAAGATGGAGAATTTGTCAGTTTATGATAAAATAACTATATGAGCCAAAAATCAGCCCTAAACCATCACCATCATCAAACCAGATTTAACTTGGCTGGTTTTTCTAGTGGCTAAAAAGTTTTTAAAAAAAGAAGTGCAAAACCAGTCAAGAACGACTGGTTTTTTTATGATCAAAATGCTATCCTAGAAAGGAATAAATATGAATAACAAAAAACCTTTAAACCCCCAAAAACTCGCCGGCTTTAGAGACTTTTTTGCTGAGGATATCCAAATCCGCGAATATGTTATCAACACCTTTAAAAAAGTTTTTGAAAAATATGGCTATGAGCCACTAGAAACCCCGGCTCTGGAGCCAACAGAAATTTTTGCCGGCGAAGTCGGCGATGAAGCAGAAAAGCTTTTTTACAACTTCAAAGATCAAGGTGGGCGAGACATTATGCTCAAGTACGAAGTAATGATTTCTATGTGCCGCGCCGTGGCAGAAAACATAAATAATCTCCTTTTCCCCTACAAAAGATATCAAATCCAGCGGGTTTGGCGGGCAGAAAAACCGCAGAAAGGTAGATTTCGCGAATTTACCCAATGTGACGCTGACACAATCGGCAGTGACTCCATTATCTGCGATGCCGAGTTTATCCAAATGGGTATTGAGGCAGTGCAAACTTTGGGTTTTAAGAAATTCCAAGCAAATATCAGCAATCGTAAATTTTTAAACGGAATCGTTCAATATGCTGGAGCAAGCGATAAAGATTTTATTCCTATTTGTCTTTCTATTGATAAACTGCCGAAAATTGGCGTCGAGGCAGTCAAAAAAGAGCTTTTAAATAAAAGAAAAGTTCCCCCTGGAATAGCGGAAAAGATTCTCAAAATAGTAACTTTTAGCTTTACACAACATCATCTTGAGTCTGAGTCTGTCGAAGACAAAAGATCCCCTTCAAAACTCATAGAAAAATTTAAAACGATACTAAAAGATATCCCCATTGCCCTAGAAGGCCTGTCTGAACTGGAACAAATTTTTAATTATTTAAAAAACTGTAACATTTCCGAACAATATTATCAATTCGCTCCTTTTATTGCCCGTGGTCTAGCTTATTATACCGGCCCTATTTGGGAATTTGAGATTCTAGAAGGAAATGTCGGCTCAGTCGCTGGCTGCGGCCGCTATGACAACACTATTGGTCGCTTTATTGGCAAAAGGGTCCCCGCCACTGGTGGTTCCTTTGGCATCGAACGACTCATCGAAGTCATCAAAGATAGAAAAATGTCTAAAGCCTCGCCTACTTCTACTAGAGTACTTGTTACTTTATTTGAAGAAGGATATCTCCAACAAACCTTGAAAGTTGCTAATGAACTAAGGAAGAATACCATTGCCACTATGCTTTACCCAGAAGCTAACAAACTCGATAAGCAACTCAAATATGCCGACCGCAAAGGCATTCCCTATGTGATTATCATCGGCCCCAATGAAATCAAAGAAAACAAAATCACTCTTAAAAATCTCCAAAGCAAAACTCAAGAAACTCTCACTTTAAAACAAGCCATCCAAAAATTACAAACCTAAATCCTTATTATTTAGTATATATAGTATACTGAATAATAATTTTCTTGAAAAAAGAGAGAAATAAAGCCTATCTTGCTCTTTTAACAACTACCCTTTTTTGGGGTATTTCTGTACCGGTCATCAAATACACTTTGCGCTTCATTGATCCTTTTGCTTTTCTCTTTTGGCGGTTTTTGCTTGTTACCGTCATTCTCTCTCCTATATTTTTAATCACTCTCAAAAAAACATCAATAAAAATCTCTGACCTTCCCAAACTTTTCTGCTTAGGAAGCCTCTCAACTACTCTCTGTCTTAGCCTTTTATTTTACGGCATGCAATACGCTAGTGCCATTGATGTTTCTCTTATTTCTATTCTCTCGCCGGTTATAATCGTCCTCGGTGGTGCTTTTTTCTTGCAGGAAAAAGTCACTAAGCAGGAAAAAATCGGATTGTCGATTGCCTTTTTCGGCGCCCTAATTACCTTGCTTCAACCGCTTTTAGAAAGAAAAATCGCCCATCCCAAAGCAGTACTGGGCAACATTTTAGTTTTTGCTTCCTATATTGCCTGGGCTAGCTATACTCTGCTTTGGAAAAATCAATCCAAAAAATACCATCCTATGGTCATCACTTTTTTTAACTTCTTCGCCGGCCTTCTTACCATCATCCCAATTTATTTGTTAACAAATCAGCTACCAGCTACCAGCTACCAGCTACCAGCTGATGCCTTACCAGGCATTTTATACATGGCCATCTTTTCTTCAGTCATCGCCTACTTTACTTACAATTATGGAGTTTCTAAAATCGAAGCCTCGGAAGCAACGCTTTTTACTTATCTTCAACCTCTCTTTGCCGTTCCTCTCTCGGTCCTCTGGCTTAGGGAAAAAATCACCCTTCCTTTTATTATCGGTGCTATCTTTATCATTGGCGGAGTAAGTCTAAGCGAGATTAGAAAAAGAGTCGTCAGATAAAAAGTTTCCAAAATGAGTAACTATTCAATTCTTTCCAGCCACCTCTCTGTCATCGCGAGGCTGCGAAGTAGCCGTGGCGATCTCTTAAAGATTGCTTCGTCTGCCTGTTGGCAGACTCGCAATGACAAAATCTCATTGGAGAAAACTGAAGAGATGCTAAAATTATCCTTGACAAATCTATTCTTTTCTGATATTCTGAAAATATGAAAATCATAAAAAGAACTGCGAGAATTAGAGAAAGAAATCAACTAACCATTCCTTATTTGATTGCTCAGTCCCTTGACTGGATTAAAGAAAACAGCTTTGTAAACATGCAAGCTAACCATAAAGAAATTGTAATTAAACCTCTGGTCATCCAAAGAAACAAGCAGAAAAAGAAATTAAGTGAAAAGCAATGGCAAGAAGTATTAAAAAATCTTAAATCCATAAGAAAGTCTGGAAAGCAAAATGTTAATTTGGCTTCTTTTATTCAAAAAGATCGTTTAACTCACTAAAATATGACAAGAATTGTTGCTGATTCCTCTGTTTTAGTAAAATGGTTTACTGGAGAAAGGGAAAGACTTGTCAAAAATGCCCTTACTCTTTTAGAAAATTTAAAAGAAGGAAAACTTAAAGTTCTGACTTCTGATCTCGCTCCTCATGAAATCAGTAATGCTTTATGGAAGAAAAAGAAACTTTCTCTTGACAAAGCCCAACTCTCTTTTGAAATTCTATTTAAATTGCCAATAGAGATCATCAAAACAGATACCAGGATCTTAAGCAAGGCTTTTCAGATCGCCAAAGAAGTAAAAATCACTTCTTATGATGCTGTTTTTATTGCTATCGCCTTGCTTTATGACTGTCCTTTGATAACCGCTAACCCAAAACATCAACAAAAATTCAAAAAAGCAAAAATAATTCCCTTAAGTGAATATTAAAAAGCAACTCTTGACAATCATTGTATAAATCTTGTAGGATATCAATACAATGAGGACACTCAATATCTCTCTACCCCAATCCTTAGCTCAGCAAGTAAGCTGGCAAGTAAAAACCGGTAATTATGCTTCTGTTTCTGAATTTATAAGAGAAGCTGTTAGAAAGCTCTTAGGGATTAATCCAACTACTTTTAGCAAAGAAGCTGAAGAAGAAATTTTAAAAGTCAGCCAGATTTCTCCAAGTAAAGATTTTGTTTTTGATTCCTCCAAAACTCCGGCTAAAAAAATGTTCAGCCAATTAAAAAAAGCCAAAGTTTAAATCTGTGCCGCAAATTCTTTTTACCAAAAGATTCACCAAACAATACCAAATCCTTTGTAAAAATCATGCCAAAAAGGCCAAAAAATTAGAAAAACTAACAGAAATCTTTGTTCAAAATCCCCGCCATCCTATCTTGAAAACTCACGCTCTAGGCGGTAAGCTTTCCGGCAAATCTGCTTTTTGGGTCAGCTACAATCTTCGGGTAATCTTTCAATGGCTTAGCAAAAACTCAGTCCGTTTTTTAGCCTTAGGAACTCATAATCAGGTTTATAATAAATAGACTGAAGGTTATTTAGAAGTTCCTGCTTGCTGGGCGGCTTCTTGAATTTTCTGAAGAGCTTCTAGGAAAATAGGCAAATCTCCTGCAGGAATGCGTAGCTTTCCTTCTCCTGATAATTCTATCGAAAGCCCACCCACTAGATTTCCAGGGTCAAAGTTAATATTAATTTCACGCCCTTCCCCAGGCTTATTTCTATTACGCATAACACTCTCACATTCTATACTCCATCCTCCCCGCTCTCGTGGTCTTACTTCTCCCACAAAAGGCCTCCCAAATTCTGCTCTCACCTTCTCTGCCAAAGATAGATATTCAGGTCCTTCTTCTGCCATTTCTTTATATCCTCCTTTCTAAACTTTTTTAGTTTTAAAAAAATTTTACTTCTTCTTCTTCTTCTTGTCAAGAACCGGATGTTGGGATATAATCCAAGCAGGTTAGATAAACAATGAATTTCGCGTCAGCCAAGTACAATTCTGTATCTGGCAAAGCAAATTTCAATAAATTTCTGAGACTCAATAGAAATTCATGGAAATTATATGAAAAAATCTATTCATCCCAAATACTATCCCGACGCTCAAGTGACTTGCTCTTGTGGCAATACCTTTACTGTTGGTTCAACCCTGCCGGAGATTAAAATAGATATTTGCTCTGGCTGCCACCCTTTTTTTACCGGTCAGCAAAAGTTCGTTGACACCCAGGGTCGAGTGGAAAAATTTATGGCCAAAAGAAAAAAAGCTGATCTGAAAAAAGTCCAGAAAAAAAAGGACAAAAGACAGAAAAAAGGCCAACAAGAACAAACTCAGGAAAAACAAAAAACCTTAAAAGAGATGCTCAAAGAAACCAAATAGATACTTTAAAAGCCACGCTGGTATAATATTCATAGGCGTGGTTTTTAAGTGAAGGTCAACTAAAACAACGAATTTCTACGAATTTCGCGAAGCAAATTTCAATAAATTTCAGTAATTTAAGCAGAAATTCATGGAAACTCATAGAAATTCGTAGAAATTAGTTGCTACATATGACTATAGCATCATATCTAAAACCCCAACTGAAAGACTTAGATGAAAAAATCACCGAAGCCAAAAATCTTCTTTCCGACCCAGCTTTAGCTGACTTGGCCAAAGAAGATATTACTCGCTTGGAAAAAACCAAAAAAAATCTTCTTTTGACTTGCCAGCCAGCAAAAACCACCAGCCACCAGCCACCAGCCACCAGCCAATTTAACAACTGTATTTTAGAATTTCGGGCCGGCGCTGGCGGCGAGGAAGCAAAACTCTGGGCTAATGATCTCCTCCGAATGTATTCCCGCTTTGCCAGCAAAAAAGGCTGGAAAATCATCCAGTTAGACGAATCAACTATCAAAATCAAAGGCAAAAAAGTCTACGAAAATCTCAAATACGAAGCCGGTGTTCACCGAGTTCAGCGAATCCCGGAAACTGAATCACAAGGTCGGATTCACACTTCAACTGCCTCAGTTGCTGTTCTACCGGAAATTCCCGAATCAGACATAAAGATAAATCTTGAAGATATAGAAATCAGCTTTACCCATGCCTCCGGCCATGGCGGTCAAAATGTCAACAAAGTAGCGACAGCTGTTCGTCTCCTACATAAACCAACGGCTATTGTCGTTGAGTCTCAAACTCAAAGATACCAGGAGCAAAATCGAAAAATTGCCCTGGACATTCTAAGAGCAAAACTTTGGCAAATTCAAGAAGAAAAAAGACAAAAAAAAATAGACAAAGCAAGAACTGCTATCGGCCGAGCGATGCGCGCCGAGAAAATCCGAACCTATAACTTCCCCCAAAACCGGGTCACCGACCACCGAATCAAAAAAAGCTGGTATAATTTAGAAGAAATCCTTAATGGAAACCTAGAAAAAATCATAAAAACTTTAAAAGAAGAACTGTCTCTGTCTTAAAATTATTATTTCCACCTTGATTGTCAGTTTAAATAATAAAGTTACCACTCTAACAATATAACAATATAACAATTTATCTACCTACTCTCCCCCAAAGTAACTACCTTTTTCTCTGTCTTCCCTTCGCGCCAAAGCTCGATTTCTATTTTTTCGCCTGGTTTTTTATGACTAATAATTTTGGCCAAACCGCCATCCTCATCTTTTATTTTCTCACCGTCAATCTTCATAATAATATCACCTTGTCTAATCTCACCTTTGTCTGCACTTGAACCCTCAACTACCTCCCGCACATAAGCTCCTTCGGGAATTTCGTTTAAAATGGCAAGATCTCGGCTAATCATTTGGTAGCGAATTCCCAAAAAAGCCCGTTCAAACTTACCGGTTCTATTAAACTCGGATAAAGAATCCTTAACAATATTAATCGGCAGAGCAAAAGCGATATTTTCTCCCTCAACAGAAACAGCTACATTAATACCAATCACCTGCCCTAAAGAATTTAAAAGCGGACCGCCGGAATTACCGGGATTAATAGCGGCATCCGTCTGAATAACATTGTCCAGTCTTTCCGAAAGACCCTCAAAAAAACTCCCGGCAGTAATACCCCGACCTAAACCGGAAATAACTCCTGTCGTTACTGTATGGCGGAATTCACCCAAAGCAGTGCCAATCGCTATCACAAACTGACCAACCTTAAGCTTCTCTGAATCACCCATCTCTACCGCTTTTAAACCAGAAGCTTCTATTTTCAAAATTGCTAAATCATTGGTCGGATCCCTGTAGATTTTCTCTACTTTATACTCTTTGTCATCTTTAGTAATAACTTTATATTCTGCTTCTGTATCAGCAACCACATGTTTATTGGTCACTATCATCCCATCAGCAGAAACAATAAAACCAGAGCCAATATCTTGTTCGATCTTTTGCTCTCTTTCTTGGGGCTGCTGAGGAAAATTAAAAAAACCAAAATTGTCCCAAAAGCCCTCAAAAGGATCGATTAGGGTTTGGGTTTTTTTTACTCCAATAGTGACTACCGAAGGAGAAACGTTTTCTACAACATCAATAACCACCGACTCCTCTTTTAAAACTCGCTGCTCAACTTCACCCGCTTTGGGAGAAAGAATGCTTTCTTCCCGAGACGGCAGCCATTGATCCAAAACCCGGTAGCCAAAAAGCCGATCGCCAAGAGCACCACCCAATAACGAAATAAAAATAACGGCTAGGAATAATAAAATAAAAGAAAGGCTTTTTTTTGATTTCATATCGTTAGCCTAAATATCAACAACTAATTTCTACGAATTTCTATGAGTTTCTACTGAATTTCAGAAATTTCTTGAAATTTGCTTCGCGAAATTAATAGAAATTTATTGTTTTAGTTGATCTTCCACTCTCACTCTTACTTTAACCCTTTGGTTTCCAAATTTCAACTCAATTTGATAGCTGCCAGTTTTTTTAATCGCTTTCTCCAACAAAATTTCCTTTTTATCTAAAGACAGTTTCTTAGCAAGCTCTTTTTTAGTAATTGCCCCAAAAATCTTACCGTTCTTGCCAGCTTTTTTCTTAATAACAAACTCCTCTCCTTTAAACTTCCTAGCCAACTTCTTATTTTCCCTCTCTTGACTTTTTTTCTTCTCTTCTTCCTTCAATTGCTTATTTTCCAATTGCTCAATTGCTTGCTTTGTTGCTGCCACTGCCAAACCTTGGGGAAACAAATAGTTAACAGCATAACCAAAAGAAACTTTCTTTATTTCACCGGTTTTTTTAAAAATAACCTTCATAGAAATAATCCAATTAACAACTAACTTCTACGAATTTCTATGAGTTTCCATGAATTTCTACTCAAATTACTGAAATTTCTTGAAATTTGCTTCGCGAAATTAATAGAAATTATTGTTGATTTAATTCTTCAGTAGTATTTCCGCCGCCTTCTCCAGCTGTAAATCTCTTGTCTGATCTTCTTCATCCAGCTCTACTTTTACATCCGGCTCTATTCCCTTCTCATGAACCCATTCGCCATCAGGTAAAAGCCATTTTGCTGTTGTTACATGTAAACCCGCCCCTTCCCTTAAATCAATGGCCTCCTGAATTGTGCCCTTACCAAAGGTTTTCTCGCCCACGATTTCTGCCCGATCATAATCACGCAGGGCGCCAGCCAAAATTTCTGAAGCCGAAGCACTTCCTTGATTTACCAAAACTACCAAAGGAGTTTCTGTCAATCGACCAAAGCGCCGAGTTTTATAAACCCGACTTGTCCCATCGGAATTCTCCTGCTTAACAACCACTTTGTCGTTATCCAAAAATTCACCGGCCAAATTGACCGCTCCGTCAAGATAGCCGCCGGGATTATTGCGCAAATCCAAAACCACCCCCATACATCCTTTATCACGACAATTTTTACAACTGGCAACTGGCAACTGGCAACTGGCAACTATTTCTTCCACTGCTTTATCCCATTGGTCATCTGTTAAATCTCCAAAGCGGATCAAGCGCAGCCAAGCAACAATCCCCTCCTTTTGAGTTTCTTCCTTAAGTTCCTGCCAATGATTATCATCATCAAGATAGCCAAGCTCCAGCTCAACCGAAGGAATGACAATTGTCTCCCTTTTCAGATCTGCCTCATAACTATCTCTTTCTCCTTCATGAAGCAAAGTCAAAGTAACCACTGTTTCTCTTGGTCCTCGGATAATTTTCACTGCCTCTGGCAGAGTCATTCCAGTTGTACCCCTGTCTATCTTCTTTTCCTCATCTTTGATGTGCAAAATAAAATCCCCGGCTTTAACTCCTTGTTTCTCCGCTGGCATCCCTTTAAGCGGAGCAATCACTGCCAGCTTATCTCCCTGTTTATAACCAAGCTGAATACCTACTCCTTCAAAAGAACCATTTAAATCTTCCTTGCTAGTCTTGTTATCAACCGGCGGTAAAAAAACAGTATAGGGATCCCCAAGGGAAGCAGTCATTCCGGAAATCGCTCCGTAAAACATCTTTTCCCCATCTAAATCCTCTTTTTCCAAATAACTCTGCTCCAGCCGCTCCCAAACCTCCCAAAATAAAGAAAAATCAAGGCTTTGTTTAGAAGAAGGAGGTTGTTTGTTCTCAATGGAATTCGAGAAAAAAGGTATTTTCTTGCCTACTTGATACTTGATACTTGATACTTGATACTCATTGTCTCCTGCCCAAAAACCAATCCCTCCAGACAAAAGGACTAAGCTGAGAATAAAAATAAAATTGCGGATTTGTTTTAAGGTCAGACGCACAAACAATAAATTCGAAGCACGAAAAACAACGAATTTCTACGAATTTCGCGAAGCAAATTTCTACTAAATTTCTGAAATTCAATAGAAATCCATAGAAATTAATGGAAATTCATTGTTTCGATATTCGGATTTCGGATTTAACTTAAAAGCTGTATCTTCTCTTTTTCCCCTTCCACCCTCACTCTTTTCCCTTTCCAACTTTTTATTTTTCTCAATTTCTCCTTGTCCTCTTTTTCGCTCAAGAGCAAAAAGCCCAAATCTATCTTGCCACAAATCTCCTTTTCTATTCCTTCTCTCTTCTTTAAAAAACCGACTACCAAACCGCTAATTCCTAAGGCACGCGCTTTAAAAATGGAAGCTAAATTATTCAAAGAGGGGGCAAAAACTATCTTGCCTTTTAGCTTCTTTTCTAGTTTAGTAAATTCTAATGGTTCTGAAAAAAACACTAACTCTCCTTCCCCTGTGCCAAAACCAAAAACTCCGCAACACTGAGATACTGAATCTCCTGAGGCCACTGAAGACTTACTCTTTTTAACTTCAGTGTTCTCCGTGGGTTTCTGTGTTCTCTGTGTTGCTGGCTTCTTATCCGATTCAACTCTACCCTTTTTCTGTTTACCCTCTAAAGCTTTACTCTTGTCTAAAACGCTTCTTTTTTCTATCAAAAGTTCACCAGTGGTCGAAGAAAGACTTTTTAAAAAACCTTTAACCTTTGAAGTAACTCTCTTCTCCTTCCCAAAAAAGCCCTTCTTAATGGCCAATAAATCCCCTTTTTCAACCTTTGTTCCCAAAGGAACCACCAAAAAATCAATAACTTTTTCCGGTTTTACTTTTAAAATTTTTGCAAGTGGAACAACAGGCACGTTCTCCAGGCTTAGACATTTTTTTACAAGTCCTTTAAGCCCTCATGTAGAATTTTCTCAAGCCGATCAAAAAGGAATGTCCTCAGCTTTTACTTCCTCTTTATTTTTAGCCACCTTCTTTTTGTCCTTACTTTCAATCGCTTCGGCTTCTTTCTTTTGGGAGCCTTTCGCTGCCTTTTCCTCCTTCTCTTTTTCCTCTTTTTTATCTCCAACTCCCAACTTTTCCTTATCCTTAAGGCCACCAGACTTATCACCAAACTCGTCGGCTCTCTTCACGGCAGTAGAAGGAGGGACACTAGGGGAAGCCAAACCTGCTTCTTCTCTCTCTTCTCCTAATCGCCTCTTAGAATCCAAAACAATCATTGTGTCAATTACTATTTCTGTCGTTTGTCTTTCCTGTCCATCAGAGCTAGTCCACTTCCTTGTCTGCAGTCTCCCTTCTACATAAGCTTTCCTTCCCTTAAAAAGAAGTTGGCTGCAAAGCTCGGCCAGTTTACTCCAAGCAACAACTCGGTGAAACTCCGTCTCCTCCTGCCTTTCTCCGTCGGTAGAAGAAATCCAATAACGATTAGTCGCCAAGCCGAAAGTGCAAACTGCTGTTCCTTTTGGGGTGTAGCGCAACTCCGGATCGCGGGTTAGATTGCCAATCAACATAACTTTGTTTAAAGAACGTGAAGACATAGTTTTTTCCTGAGCCACTTTGTAGTTCATTCTAATAAACAGATTCCAACTTTTATTTAGATGGAACCTTGCTCTACTTCGGCAAAGCTTGCCGAAAACAAAATAATTTAAAAAGAATACCCTAAAGCGGTCTCTCGGTTCCTACTCTTTTTTAATTGTTAAAAAACGCAAAATACCCTCCTCCAATTTTAACTTTTTCTCTATCTCCGGTAAAGAAGCAACCGGCAAACTCAAAAGATAAAAATAATAAAAACCTTCCTTTTTTTTCTTTATTGGATAACTTAGTTTTTTCTTACCCCAAACCTCTTCTTTTTTTATCTTTCCCTTGGCCTTTTCAATCAGTTTCTTTATTCCATCTATAATTACTTTCTGCTTCTTCTCTTCCAAACCCGGATCAACAAGTAGGGTCAGCTCATAGTCTCTCATGGAAAAAAGTATAGCAAAACTCTTTAAGAAAAACAACCGGAAAACTACCTGCCACCCCAGGTGTAGCCAATTTAACCTATTTTAAACTCCACCACCTCTCCATCCTTCACCTCATAATCCCTTCCCTGCAAAGCAAGCCAGCCTTTTTCTTTGGCTTCCTTCCAGGAACCGGCCTTTAAAAGTTTTTGCCAATTTATTACTTCTACTTTAATAAATTTTTTAGCAAAGTCTGTGTGAACCAATGAGCTTGCCTCAAGCGCTGTACTTCCTACTCGAAGGGACCAGGCGCTAATTTCCCTACCACCTTTAAGAGTATAAAAAGTGATCAAACCCAAATGCTCATAAGCAGTTTTTATTAGCCTTGCCAAACCACCTTCTTGCAAACCAACCGATCCTAAGTATTCTCTTTGTTCTTCCGGGGATAAACCAACTAATTGCTCTTCCAGCTTGGCACAGATAGGAATTACTGTCCAATCTTGATAATTTTTAATTTTCTCTTCGATCTTTAAAAGGTTGTTCTCATTAACATTTAAGACAATAAAGTAAGGCTTATCCGTCAGCAAATACCATTGTTTAACAACCTCTTTCTCCTCTTTGTCCAATCGTGCCTGATTGACCATCAGTCCTCTGTTAAATGCTCCTTCTAATTTCTCTAGCAAATTTTCAATTTTAAATTTCAATTTTGCATTTTGAATTTTGAATTTTGAATTTTGCATCTTTCCTATCGTCTCCAAATCCTTTAAAATCAGCTCCATTTTCAAAGTCTCTAAATCTTGCTGGGGATTTTTACCTATTTTTTCTACTTTCTCATCTTCAAAGTCCCGCAGAACAAAACAAATCAGATCCACCTCGCGAATCTGCCCCAAAAACTGATTTCCCAAACCCTCACCTTTGGCTGCTCCTTTCACCAATCCGGCAATGTCAACGAATCGAATAGTTGCGGGAACTTTCTTTGTTTTCCCCGTCATCCTGATCCCGAGCTTTGTCGAGGGAGAAGGATCCCCTACAATCATCTCCACCAATTTATCTAATCTCTCATCAGGAACACCAACAACTCCCACATTGGGCTTAATAGTAGTAAAGGGGTGGGAATCAACTTTGGCCAGCTCTTGTTTGACAAGAGCATTAAACAAAGTCGACTTTCCCACATTAGGCAGGCCAACAATCCCAACTGAAAGCATCGTTTACCAAATCACGGGCTTCTTGCTGCTTTACCAATGGTAAAAAACCAAAAACCCGTGCCCTCTCTCTTTTTTTATCAACAACAATCCTATTAACAATCTCCAAAAGAACTTTTCTTTTCTCTTGTTTCAAAAGACTCTCTGCTATTCTAGGCGCTCGTTTACAAACTTCCTCTACACTAAGGTTACTATAAACACTTGCTTTTTCTAATTCCGTCTTAAGTTTTTCTTGCTCATTTACCAAAACTGCCCTTTTAAGTTTTATCTGATCTATCAGCTCTTTAAAAACCTCAAAAGAGATCAGTTTTTGACCATAAGATTCAGCATGGCGTATCTCTTGCTCCTTAAGAAAAATAAGTTTTTCTTCAATAGTTTCCAACTGGCTGTTCCTAAACTCAAAGAGTTTATCTTGCTTCCCCTGCAACCATCTTTCTGCTTGTTTAGCAAGCGTCTGGGGGTCTTTAAGTAACTTTTCTATCTCATTCCACACAACACCATCTATCCGCTTAACATTCAATCCACCAGCTTTACATTCCCGAGGCAAAGGATTGTGTCTTAAGCGATCAGTACACCTGTAATACTGGTGTTCTTCAATAGCTTCACCTGTCATTCTTGCTCCACATTGACAATAAAGCATACCAGTTAAAAAATAAAAACGCTTCTTAGAGCGTTTAGCAAGGCGATAGTTTACCCGAAGTTGACTATTAGCTTGCTTGTAGAGCCTATCACTAATAATTCTGGGGACAGGAATCTCGATCCATTTCTCTTTTGGCCGAAATACCCGACTGGTCTTTTTATTCTTCCGATATTTTTTTTCTTTAAGAGGATTTTTAGGCTCAACCGCCTTTTTCTTATTGTAATAGGCTTTTCCAATATATTCCGTCCTTTTAAGCAAGCGCCCTACCGAACTTTTACTCCACTGTGTCCGCTTCCTTTTTCTTGGAAGAATCCCTTCCTGTAACAACCGTTTCACTACCCCATAAATTGTTAATTTTTCCTCAGCCACCCAATAAAAAATCTTCTTTACCACCTCAGCTTCTGTCTCATTAACAACATAGTGGCCTTGTTTAGTGGGAGTTTTTGGGACATAAGTATAGCCATAGGGGGCGGGGCCATTAACAATATACCCATTTCTTGCTTTGTGTAACTTACCCCGCCTGGTACGCTCCATTGTTTTTATCCGCTCATATTCCTGAAATAAACCCTCAATTCCTTGCAAAATGTTATCCTCAGGACTCTCAATTTTCCGATCGTGAAGAGTAACAAATTCTGCTCCCTGTTTTTTTAATTCCTCTATGACTACTTCTTGATAAACAAACTTCCGTGCTAATCTTCCCCTATCATAAACATACAGAACTTCAAAATCACCATTGGTGGCTGCATCCCGCATCGCATCCAAAGCTGGTCTTTCTAAATGAGCACCACTCCAGCCGTCATCAACAAAGATACAGTTTGGGTCAAGAACATTGCCATCTTCTCCAATCCGTTTTTTTATCTCTTCAATTTGTGAATCAATTGTCTTTTGCTTCCGTTGATTATCAGTGGAAACTCTGGCGTACAAAGCAACCGTTTTCATTTTTCTCTCATAAAAAATTGCTTATGCAACTTTATCATTCTAGGAGTAAATTTGCTAAATTCTTTTATTAATTTCTCATTTATTCTTCTACATTCTTCCTGTTTGTCTTGAAGTTGTGATTCTTCTCCTTTTAGTAAAAATCTTTTTTGGTGTCTTTTTAACTCTTCTATAGTTGTATGCCACTTTTTAATATTCTCACGACGTTTCTCTTCATTATCAATCACGATTTTTAAATCTCTAACCTTTGATTCTTCATAAACTCTAGTTTTTGAAGTTTTTTCCCTAAACTTGGGAATAAACCTACCAATTTCGTGCCAACGCATTAAAGTTTTCTTACTTACACCCAAAATCTTGGCTGCTTGCTTAATAGTTATCATAGACATTGATTTTCTCCTTGTTTACATAATAGACACTATTTTTGTTTATGTCAATAGGCAAAATATTGTCTTCTAAGATCAAGCCCAGAAACGCTAGTAATGCTGTCAACACCAGAAAAGTTGAAAGGATTATTATCAATGCCTGAAACTGTTGTTATCGAATCCAACACTTTGGAAAAAATAAAATCAAAAACACGATCAACTCTCCTCTGCTTTTCCTCTTCCGAGGCTGTCCATTCTTGATAAGCAACAACAAGCTCTTTCATTCTCTATTTCTCCTCTTTTAGTCTCTTAATCAAAACCTGAATTTTAGATAATGCCCGTAGAACATCTTTCTTTGAGAGCCCAATTGGACAAGTTACTCTTACGCACTCAGAAATTTGTAAAATATCTGATTTTGTCCAAAAGATACAATCGCCATCAGTATCTTGACGAAACACGTCATCCTCTTCAGGTTTTACAAAAAAATCAAACTGTTTGACATGACGCACTGGTTTTCTAGAATAAACCTGGAGTAATTTTTTTCTCTTATTTTTTTCTTTAGTTGCTTTCACTTTTCTTCACCTCCTCGACTGACTGCTTTTTTGTATCTGTCATAGTTACCCTTAAAAAATACATCAATAATATCTTTTTCTGTTTCCTTTAAACTTTTATCTTCTTTTAATTCAACTTCTTCCACTACATTTTCGTCAACCCACTTCATATAATCTGGAGTGAAACCTTTGTAACCACCTTCTTTATAAATTTCTTGATACTCTTCATCGCTTCTAGCCTCTTGCTTTATTAAAATTTTCTTTTTTTTAGCAAAATACTCACTTTTATATTGACACTTTATATCTGATGTAGTTTCTACCGACGCCTGTTTTTTTGACTCTCTTTCCTGCAAAAATGCAAAATCACCTTGCATAAATGCAATCGCTTCTTGCAAATCTGCATGTTCCTCTTGCAATTCTGCATGATCTCCTTTTTTAAGTTTGAAGGCTTTAGTTGGCTCAGTCATCCAGAATAAAGGAATCTCTATCCAACCATCACTTCTTTCTATAAGAAAACCTTTCTTTATCAGTCTATTTTTATATCGACTAATAGGACTTTCTGTCCAGTTGACGCCTTTTGCAATTTCTTTGTTAGTTTTTTTGAGAGTTCCGTAGGTTGCTTTATGTTTTCTATCCCAGTCCGCAATCGCTAACAAGTACTCATAGACTAAAAACTCCTGCCGTGTGAATAATAGTGATAAATTGTGCACGATAATAGTTTAATTTTGTGCATAAAA
>CAYPXO010000020.1:0-25972 GCA_964414895.1 uncultured Pseudomonadales bacterium | reverse complement strand
TAACACAGGCCCATTATACAAAAATGTGGGAAATTTGTTTTGCGCGGACTATATAGAAATAATTCAGCTTTAATATTTTTATAGATTCCCGATCTTGAAGCGCTTTCGCTTTCAGGTCGAGAATGACAAATGAGAAATAAAAAAGAGAAGGTTTTAAAAACCCGCCATTTTGTTTTTAAAGGGCTATACGTAAATGGTAAATAGTAATTTGTAATTTGGATTTATTTCTATCCACCTTTTTATTTATCCTAAATTCCCCTAATTACTAATTACCAATTACTAATTACTACTTTTTAAAAAAGCCCCATCTGTCTGCCCCCTTCAGTGCTCTCAGTAATCTTCTGTGTTCCCAGTGTTGCCTTCTTCTCCTCCATTGTCTCCCTCACCATTTTCTCATAATCATCATCAGGTAATTTTCTAATCAAGCTTTCAAATTCCAACTCTTTAAATAAGTCCAAAGCTTTAGTCTTGTCATACTCAGTTAATCGGCAAGCAGACAGCTTAAGCTTAATGGGAACATTTAAATCAATTATAGCGAGATTGCGGGAGAGCCAAGCTGAATCAATTCCCGCCATTAACTTTTGTCGGATACTCTCTTTAATCACTGTGGATTTCAGCTTTTTCAGTGTTTCTCTTTTTCCATTCGGTTTTATTCCCAGCACTCGGTAAATTTCCTCAACACTTCCAAGCTCCCGCAACAACTTAACTGCCGTTTTTGGTCCAATCCCTCTTACCCCGGGAATGCCATCGCTAGCATCACCACTCAGCGCCTTCAAGTCAACAATCTGAGTTGGTTTAAGACCATACTTTTTAACAACCGCCTTTTTGTCGTAAATTCTTTCTGGCTTCCTGCCACGAGCAGGCATATAAACTTTAATCTTTTCATCAACTAACTGTAGGGCATCTTGATCACCAGTAACAATAACTATTTCTTCTAAACTTTTGACTTTAGGCACTTTGGCCTGTAAGGCCAAAGTGCCGATCACATCATCAGCCTCATAACCCGGTACTTCAAAAATAGGAATACTCAGAGCCTTAACTACTTGCTTTACCCTGGGAATCTGTTCAAGTAAAGCTTCATCAGTTGGCTTGCGATGAGCTTTGTAACCTTTAAATTTCTTATGCCGAAAAGTTGGCTTTGGTAAATCAAAGGCAACGGTTACATATTCTGGATGGAGTTTTTTCAAAACTGTCAACAATATACTGATAAATCCATAAACCGCCCCCACCAGCTCCCCTTTGGAAGTCGTTAAAGGAGGATAAGCGTGATAGGCCCTATGCAAGATTGCATGACCATCAACTAATACCAACTTCATAGCATTCAGAAAGGTGAGAAATTTTCAATTTACAATTTTCAATCAAACACCAATTTACAAATTTTCAAACAAAATTGAAGATTCAGTAAATATTTAAAAATTAAAACATTGAAAATTCATTGAAAATTGGGATTTGAAAATTGAAAATTATTTATTTCCCCATTATTTTCTCAAAATCCTCTCCTTCAATCGTTTCCTGTTTCATCAATCTGGCAGCTACTTGATCCAATTTCTTCTTATTTTTCTTCAAAAGTAAAACTGCTTTTTTATAACAATCGTCAACAATTTTTTTCACCTCTTCATCTACTTTGGCGGCCATCGCCGGTGAAACTTGAGCCGGTTCAACAAAACTCCTACCCCACTCGGTCATATCAATCTGCGGTCCTAAATTAACCGGCCCCAAAGGACTCATCCCATACTCAATGACCATTTTGCGGGCCAGTTTGGTTGCTTCTTTAATGTCAGAAGCCGCTCCGGTGGTAAACTCACTAAACTGAATATCTTCAGCCGCTCTGCCGCCAAGCAAAGAGGTAATAGTGGAAAATAAATGTCCTCTTGTTTCGTGAAGACGGTCTTTTCTTGGAGGAATTAAGGTATAACCTAAAGCCAAACCGCGGGAAACAATAGAAACTCTGTGAACTTTATCCATGTCTGGCAGTTTAAAAGTGACAACTGCATGGCCAGCCTCGTGATAAGCAGTCATTTCTCGATCTTTATCTGTTTGTAAGCGTTTTTTTTCCGGACCAAGCTTCACTTTGGTCGCCGCCTCTTCAATATCATCCATATCAATCGCCTTTTTATTCTTCCTGGCTGCTTCAATAGCTGCTTCATTGAGCATATTTTCCAAATCCGCTCCGGAAAAACCAACCGTTCTTTTAGCTACTTTTTCCCAATTAACAGACTTCTCAAAAGGCTTGCCTTTGGCATGAATTTTCAAAATTTCCTTTCGGCCGTCAAAATCGGGCATATCAACCACAATCCGACGGTCAAAACGGCCCGGCCTTATTAAAGCAGGATCTAAAAGCTCAGGCCTGTTAGTAGCGGCGACAACACAAACATAATCATTTGGATTAAAACCATCCATTTCTACCAAAATCTGATTTAGGGTTTGCTCTCTTTCGTCATGGCCGCCAGCCACTCCCAAACCCCGAACCCGACCAATAGCATCAATCTCATCAATAAAAATAATTGAGGGAGCGGCCTTTTTGGCAGTAGAAAAGAGATCTCTGGTCCTCGAAGCCCCTACTCCAACCAACATTTCCATAAACTCCGAGCCGGCCATGGAGAAAAAAGGAACCTTAGCTTCTCCGGCGACTGCCTTAGCTAACAAAGTCTTTCCACAACCTGAAGGTCCAATCAACAAAACTCCTTTGGGAGTCCGCGCTCCCAAAGCACGATATTTTTTGGGGTGTTTTAAAAAATCAACAACCTCTTCCAGCTCTTTCTGGGCATCGTCCACACCGGCCACATCTTTAAAACTAACCTTTTGCTTGCCTTTGGCAAAAAGCCGGGCTTTAGATTTACCAAAGGAAAAAAGAGAGCTTTGCGCCCCGCGCATCTGTTTGAAAATCCACAAAAAAATTATTGCTGTTAAGACTATCGGCAAAACCAACTCTAGTATGCCTGCCCAAGCGCGGGTCATTGACTGGTCTTTGATCTCAAAATCAAGGCTGGTGGGATCAATATCGTTATCTTTAAGAATTTCCGTAAAAGAAACCTGAGACTCTTTGCGAGTTAAAAAAAGCCCGCCATCGTCTTTGTAGTAAACATAAAGATTGTCTGCTTCAACCTCAATCTTTTCTATCTTCTCTTCTTTAATATCAGAAATAATCTCTGGTAAATTTTTCTCACCCTCGGGAATTGGTCCTTTAAGAGAAAAAATAAAAGAAAGTATTAAAAAGGCAATCAAGCCCCAAACAAGAAACTTTCTGGGGTTCAAAGGAATCATCAGCTCAAACTTTTTAATCATCCCTTTGGGTTTGTTATTCTTGCGGTTGATAGAAAGGTTTTTCTTTTTGCTGTTTTTTTTCTTAGCCATATATTCTCAAAAATCCTTGTCATTCCTGGCTCAGACCAGGAATCTATAAAAATGACTCTGTCATCCTGAACTTGTTTCAGGATCTACGCAAATAAATCATTATCGATATGGATCCCGCATCAAGCCTGCCTACCGGCAGACAGGTGCGGGATGACGCACAAGTGCGTCAATTATATCAACATTCCCTTTTCTTATAAAGCCTAAAAAACTCAGACAAAAATTTCCGAGACTGTTGAATAGTATCCCAAAATGTCATCCTGAACTTGATTCGGGATCTATAAAAATAGTTTTATTTGTATAGATTCCTTGCCAGGCCAGGAATGACAATGGCTTCGCCGGACACCTCGGAGGTGTTTTTAACCGATGTGCAAAACTGGTGCAAATACTAAGATAAACCTGTGAACTATCAAGACCTACTCACTTATCACCAGTGTGAAGAAATCTACGACTTAACTGTTGAGTTTTGTCAAAGAAGGTAAAGGTGGCTATACGGAAACACTTTTTAGAAAAAGAATAACTCAGAGAAAAAATTCTCCAAAATCCTAACTGATTTTTTTAGGAGAAACCACTTTAAGTCCAGAAATAAACTTGAAGTGTTTTATATTATCCGTCACCAAAATAAAATTGCCCTCCAGAGCAGTCGCTGCTAGCAGGGCATCCAAAAATCTTAAGCTAAATTTTAAAAAATATTTGGCTATTAGTTTAATTGCCAAACGATTGATTTCTGCTGAGCCCCAGTTAATGGGAAACTGAGCAACTAACTTTTCAATAATTTTTTGTTCACCCTTGTTTCTTACTCCCTGAAGCAATTCGGCTAGACTAACTACCGAGATTACTAAATCTTCTCTTTCAAGAAATTCAGTTGCTTCCTTTTGCCCTCTTAAATGATCAACTAAAACAGTCGTATCAACTAAATATTTTCCCATACCGACTACTTTCTTTTTCTCTTAATTTGTTTACCCATAAAGCAGAACCCTTTATCTCTTTTCTCCTGGCCCATAAACCAGCAGTTTCTTTTAATATTTTTTTTCTAATATTCTTTTTCTTCTTGAGACTCTCTGCGGAAATAATCAAAGCTTTGGGTTTGCCAAATTTAGTTACTAAGAAAGATTCTTTGGCCAAAGCAACTCTCTCGATTAACTCCGATAAATTATCTCTTGTTTTTTTGATGGAAACTGGTGTATAGTCCATAATAAACAAATAGTATTACAAAGTTATAACTTTGTCAATGTTCAAAACTTTTTATTATTTTTATCGGCGATCGCCACACCGAATAATAATTTACTCAGGAATGAACCCCATTTTTTCTTTAACTTCTTTTAAAGTTTTACTCGCAATTACCCTTGCTTTTTCTGCGCCTTGTTTTATCACCTCATCAACATAACTAGACTTTTCTTCCAATTCTTTTCTTTTTTTTCTAATGGGTTTTAAATCTTCAAAAATAGCCTGAGCTAGCTTCTCTTTAAGATCTGAATAACGAACACCTTTCCCAAGATAAGCTTTCTCATATTCAGACCGCTTTTCTTTACCTTGAAACAACTCTACTAAAACTAAAAGATTAGCCACTCCGCCACTTTGAGGAACTTTTTCTCCTTTACCTGTATCAGTGGGAGCAACCGCTAGTTTTTCCTTTATTATCTCTAGACTATCAGTCAAATTAATATAACTTCCCTCCACTGATTTACTCATTTTTCCCTTACCAATCAAACTAGGGACATATTCTCCTTTAGTAGCAAATCGTTTTGGCTCGGGAAAACTTGTTTTATAGCAATCATTCATTTTTCTAGCAATTTCCCGCGCCACTTCCAAATGCGGTTCTTGATCAATACCAACCGGTACTAATCCTGCTTTATAAATCAGAATATCTGCCGCCATTAAAACCGGATAGTTCAACAAAGCCATGGTGACATTTTTGGGGTGTTGTTTAACTTTTTCTTTAAAAGTCGGCAAATGTTGCATCCTGGCTACGGAAACTAGAGAAGAAAATAAAAAAGATAAATAGATATGCTCCGGTATTAAAGACTGGGCAGTAATAATTGCCTTTTTATGATCAAGACCACAAGCCAAATAATCCAAAATCACCTCTCTTGTCGCTTGAGATAAAGTTTTGTGATTATAAGGAGTAGTAATTGTATGCAAATCCATTACCATATAAATAGATTCATATTTTGGGTTGTTCTGCAGGGCAATATAGCCCTTGACTGCCCCTAGGTAATTACCCAAATGCAGCCTGCCGGTTGCTCTTGTTCCCGAAAAAACTCTTTTTTTAGTCATAAAAAAGTAGCAGGGGTGGGGATCGAACCCACGACCTTTGGGTTATGATTCCAACGCTCTAACCAGCTGAGCTACCCTGCCAGATTGGTAGCGGGTCCTAGGTAACGCTCCTAGATTAGGTGAGGTTATGAGCCTCACGGGATACTTACCCCCCACCCGCTATAGACAAAGCATAAAGTATTTAGTAAGTTGAATTACGAAATGCTACCTCTGTCATTCCTGCGAAAGCAGGAATCTATAAAAATAGTTTTTATCTGTATAGACTGTAAACTACCGCTTTATATTACCATTTAAGGCTCCAACTTACAAGAAAAGCTCAAGCCATTGCCGCCAGATAGACAGCTGCCTCTCTTTTTTCTCTGCTGCTGCCTGAGAAGCAATCTTTTCTATTTTTTCTTGAGGCAAAATAACCACTGTTTCCCCCTTCCTAGCCATCCCAAGCTTATCCCTTATTTCTTTTTCTAAAAACTCATCTGTTTTTCGATAGTCAACCTCTTGTTTTAATTGCCAATTTTTAAAACGCAGCTTTTTAACATCTTCTCTTATCTCCTCCAGCCTGTTACCTGCCTGAGAAAGATTTATTAACTCACGAGAGAAATTCAAAATCAAAAAAAGACTAACTACAGAAATCAAAATCGAAAAAAAAGGCTTCATAGGCTTTTATATCTTGTATAATCAACAATTATATGCTATCATAAAAGAAACTAAAAGCTTAAAGCGCAAAGCGCAAAGCTACCCGCCCGACTCGCTACAAAGACAGCTGCGTCGAAGCGGGCGGGGCAATTAAAAACTTAAAACTTTTTGGCTTTACACTGTAGTTTTTACTTTTTAACTTTTACTTTTACAGTTAAATTTTATGACTCTAGAAATAGATAAAACTTTTCAGTTATTTAGGGAGAATTTGGAGAAAAAAAACCTCTCTCCTCATACAATTTTAGCATATACAACAGATGTTAAACAGCTAATTAAATTCCTTACAAAAAAAGGTTTTAAAAAAATCTCTCAGGTAACTGCTGAAAGTCTCTCTTTATTTCAAAAAGAATTAAATAAAAAAGGTTATTCTCCTGTATCTTGCGCAAGAAAACTCAATGCTTATAGAAAATTTTTTACATTTTGTAAAAAAGAAAACTTTATAATAGAAAAGCCAACTGCTTTTTTATCAATTCCGAAATACCAAAAACCAAAACCAAGAACGCTTTCAAAAATGGAATATCGAGCCCTTCGTGATGCTGCCAGAAATAATCCGCGAACAGCCGCTTTGATCGAAGTCTTTCTTCAAACCGGAGCTAAAGTAAGCGAAGTCGCCGATCTCCATTTTAAAGATATCAAAAAAGAAAAAATGATCTTTAAAGAAAGCCGCTCTTCTAAAAAAAGAGAAATTCCTTTAACGCCCTCTCTAAAAAAAGCCTTTAAAAGATATCTTAACATCCGTCCCAAAAGTGACTGTCAGTATCTTTTCATCACTAAAAACAACACTCCGCTTTTGGTCCGTAACATGTCTACTCTTTTGATGCGCTGCTTTAAAGAGGCAGGAGTGAAAAATGCCTCCCTAAATGCTCTGCGCCACACTTGGATTGTCTATCAATTAAAACACGGGCTTCCCTTGCAACTGGTTTCCCAACTGGCCGGGCACAAAAGAGTGAGTACTACCGCCAAATATCTCGATCTTATTAAAAATCCTTCTCAAAGATCAAAAAACAAGCTAAAAGAACTCTAAATCTTAGCAGCTATCGTTAGTAGTTAGAAACTATTTCTCTTTGAGGGCTGCCAAAAAGGCCTCCTGGGGAATAAAAACCTTGCCGATTGCTTTCATTCTTTTTTTGCCCTTCTTCTGTTTTTTCAAAAGCTTGTCTTTTCTCGTCTGATCACCACCATAAAGCTTGGCTGTGACATCTTTACGAAAAGCTTTTTTGGTCGCTCTGGCAATTACTCTCCCCTTGACAGCTGCCTGAATGGCAAAATCAAACATTTGCCTGGGGATCACTCTGGCTAATTTCTCAACCAAGCTCTTTCCAAACTGATAGCTTTTAGACTTGGAAACTATTGTTGACAAAGCATCAATTTTATATCCTCCAATCAAAATATCAAGCTTCACTCCATCAAAAGGAAAATAATCCAGAAATTGATAATCAAAAGAGGCAAAGCCGGAAGAAAGACTTTTTAAGCTTTCAAAAAAGCCAACTGCTATTTCTGATAAAGGTAGGCGAAAAACCATCTTCAGTAAACCAGAGCCAACAACCATATGCTCTGCTACCGACTCTGTGCTCAAAAGTTCTCCTCTCTTCTTACGGCAAAGCTCAAGAATTCTTCCCAAATATTCCTGAGGGGTTAAAATTATCACCTTCATCACCGGCTCAAGAATCTCATCATAATTTTCTGGTATTTCTGCTACACTTCTAGCTTTTCGCTCTTCACTCTTAGCTTTTAGCTTTACTTTGTATTCTACATTGGGCATCGTTGATACTAGCTCCAGCCCAAACTCTCTCTCCAATCTCTGGATAATGATTTCTGCATGTAACGGCCCCAAAAAACCAATTCGAAAACCCTTGCCCAAAGCCTGAGACGTCTCTAACTTAAAAGTTACCGAAGCATCATTAAGTTGTAGTTTTTCTAAACCTTCCTTTAAATCTTGATAGTCTTTTGGGTCAGCCGGATAAACCCCACCAAATACCATCGGCTTTGGCTGTTGATACCCCGGTAAAGGTTGTATTCTTGACGCATGACGCATGACGCATGACGCTTCTGTTACCGTCTCTCCCACTCTTGCCAAAGAAATGTCTTTTAAACCGGTGGCAATATAACCAACCATTCCGTTTTCCAAACTAGTTTCTGGTGTCGGCTTGGGATTAAAAAAACCCATTTCTAAAGGAGAAAAAATGGTATTGCTGGACATTAGTTTCAACCCCCCTTCCAAAGTCGCTATCCGTCCATCAACTATGCGCAGATAACAAACCACTCCTTTGTAAAGATCATAAAAAGAGTCAAAAATCAAACCTCTTAAAGGCGCCTCTGGCTTTCCTTTAGGAGGGGGAACCCTTTGGGTTATTGCTTCAAGCAACTCTTTTACTCCTTCTCCGGTTTTGGCAGAAGCAAAAACAATTTCCTCCTGGCGGAAATCAAAAACTTTCATTAAGGCTAAGGCCGTCTCTTCTGGTTGGGCCGATGGCAAATCAATTTTGTTTACCACCGGGAGAACTGCCAACTTCTCTTCTTTAGCTTTCTGGAAATAAGACAAAGTTTGTGCCTGAATTCCTCGGCTGGCATCAATCAACAAAATCGCCCCTTCACAAGCAGCAAGGCTACGGGAAACTTCATAAGAAAAATCAACATGGCCAGGAGTGTCAATCAGATTCAGAATATATTCATTGCTAAATTGCTCTATTGTTATATTCTTATATTGCTTTGAATTTTGAATTTGAGATTTTGAATTTGTTTGGGATTTGGGATTTGGGATTTGGGATTTATAAACCATCCTCACTGGCGCTAACTTAATTGTTATCCCTCTTTCTCTAGAAATTGGGTTCGTGTCTAAAAATTGGGGTTTCTTTTTAGTTGAAGAAACGGTTTTTGTCAGCTCCAAAAATCGATCACACAAAGTCGATTTCCCATGATCAACATGGGCAAGGATACAGAAATTTCTTATCTTAGATTGCATCTTTGAAATTAGACTTAGGCTTATAATATACAAGGCTTAAAAAGTAATCCAGAAATTTTATTGCTATTCTTTCCCTGTCAAAGAAGTCGGTGTCGTTTTTCCGTCCAAAACTTCCTCTGAACTGGCTAAAATTTCTCTCCATGCTCCAAAACGATAAAATAGTTTATAGAATCTTTTAAGCTCTTCTATCCTCAAAACATAAGAAAACAAAAAATAAACAGCCAAGCCGCAAAGACCAGCAATAACAGTCAAAGCTATTAAATTTATTGTCTTTGTTGTATCTAAAAAAAGCTTATCCAGTAAACGCATTGGCAACCAAAGAGCAAAACCAGTTAAAAAAGTAGCTAAAACTATTTTTGCCAAGGGAACAAAGAAAAGCTTTTTCCCTAAAAAATCAAGCTTATTTTGCAAAAAAACAATTAAGAAAAAACAGTGAATAATACTTGCCAAGCTTGCTGCCAAACTCAAACCCAAAACTCCCCAATCAAAACGAAAAGTAAAAAGAAAGGAGAAAAAAACATTGAAACCCACTGCTAGGGCAGCGATTAAAAAGGGTGTTTTTGTATCTTGGAGCGCATAAAAAGCGCGCACTAAAATTTGAATGGCTGCCTGGGCAAAAATGGAAAAAGAAAAAATAGCAACTACTTTACCGGTCAAAATTGTTGCCTCCCAAGGAAAAGTTCTTGCCCCAAAAACCAAACGAACAAGAGGAATCCGCAAAACCAGCAAGATAACAGAAGCTGGCAAAGCCAGGTATAAAATCTGGCGCAAGCAAGTCAATAAGACTTTTTTGAAATTATCTCTATTTTTAGCCGCCTCCACTGACAAAACAGGCAGAGCTGCTTGACCAATAGTAAGGCCAAAAAGTCCAACCGGTAAATTATTAAGATGTTGAGCAAAATAAAAAATTGATAACGAACCAGAAGTCAGTGAAGTCGCAATTAAAACCGCTACTGTCAACTCTATCTGAGAAACAGCTAAAGCTAAGGTTCGCGGCACCATCAATCTGCCAATCTTTCTTACAAAAGGGTTCTTAAAATCTAAAACCGGAGAATAAACAAATCCTAAATACAAAGTCAATGGTAGCTGGACAATGAAATGCAAAAAGGCCCCCAAAACAACACCAGCCGTCGGTCCGTAAATTCCCCAAATAGGAGAAAGGAAAATCGTCCCAATAATAATACCTAGATTGTAAAGGATCGGCGCTAAGGCAGGAATTAAAAAACGCTGCTTAGACTGGAGAATGCCGGTAAAAATATTGGAAATAACAAAAAACCATTGACTTATAAGCATTAAACGAGTCAAATTGACCATTAAAGCCAACTCTCTTTCCTCAAAATTGGGAGCGATAAAACGATTCAAGGTGGGAGTAAAAACAAAAATCAAAAAGGAAATAAAAATAAAAATCAAAGAACCAATGTTAATAATGGTAGAGGCAACTCGCCAAGCTTCTTTCTCCTGAGACAGAAGTTTACTAAAAACAGGAATAAAAGCCGCCGACAAAGCTCCTAAAACCAAAAGCTGGAAAAGCATGTCAGGAATCCTAAAAGCAGCAAAATAAACATCCAGTTGCCATTCCTGACCAACTCTAAAAAAAGTAGCTGCCAGTAGCCTGTCTCTTAGCAAGCCTAAGATTTTAGAAGCAAAAACAGCAACCATCAAAATTATGGCTGCCGAAAGAATGTTCTTTTGCCGGCGACTAAAAATCAAGCTTGAATTTCTCCAAAAGTTCTTAACCACGCACTTATCTTACTAAAAAACCTATTGAGTTTTAAAGAGGAAGTTGATAAAATTCAGAGTATTAGAGTTTTAGATAGTTAGAGTTTTAGTTTTCATTCTTCCTAATACTCTAAAACTCTCTAACTCTAAAACTCTCTAAACTGTGCCAATAACTAGTTCTGCCAAAAAAGCTTTAAGAAGAGATAAAAGAAAAACAAAAATAAACCTTAAGGTTAAAAAGGTTTTCAAAAAGGCCGTTGCCGATTTTAAAAAAAAACCAACCGCTAAAACCTTAAGCACCGCTTTTTCCCGCTTAGATAAAGCCGCCAAAAAAAAGGTCATTCATAAAAATAAAGCTGCCCGACTAAAATCAAGGCTAACAAAACTCCTAAATTCATAAACCTCTTTACATCACCTCCCTTTCTTATTTATACTGGAACTGCCATGTTTGATTCTAAAAAAAGAAAAGAGGTCAACCTTTTGCCAACTTCTGATTTTGAAAAAAGCCTGATAGGAAAAACTCTTTTGTGGGCCTTAAAAGCTGGACGCTATATTATTATTGTTACCGAGTTTATTGTTATTATTGCTTTCCTTTCTCGTTTCAAGCTCGATCGGGACTTAGCAGATCTAAACGAATCTATTCAAGAAAGACAAGCAACTGTTAAATCTTTCTCAGAGATAGAAGATCAAGTTCGTTTTTTGCAAAAAAAAATCAAAATCATCAAAGAGCTTAAAACAGAACAAATACAAACACTAGAAGCCCTAACAAATCTAAGTCAAATAACTCCTTCAGACATTTACCTAACAAGTCTTTCTCTTACACCGGAAACTCTTGATATTGAGGCCGTTTCTTTAAGCGATGCTTCCCTTGCTATCTTTCTTTCTGCTTTACAAAAAAACGAAATTTTTAATCAACCTAACCTAACCAGCTTGACTAAGGGCGGCTCAAAAAAACCAGAGATCAAATTTAGTCTCAAGGCGGAGATAGTAAAATAGATTTTTAGAGTTAGAGGCTTTTAGAGTTTTAGAGTTCTAAAGAAACAAAAACTAAAACTCTAATACTCTAAAATTTTTGGCCAATAAATATCGAAAAAAATACCAATATTACAAAAAACATTACCTAGAGGTTTTTCAAAGTATTTATAAAAAACCGTCTACCAGGGTTTCCCTTGGATTAGCTCTTTCTTTCATTACTGTCATTTTTTTTGGTTTCGTCGCTCTTAAACCAACTATTATTACCATTATAAACCTCCTGCAAGAAATCAAAACAAAAAAGGTCATCCTCCAAAAACTGGAGCAAAAAGTTGTCGCTTTAAACCAAGCTCAGGTCGCTTTTGCCAAAGCTCAAGAGAGCCTCTCCTTTATTAAAAAAGCTTTACCTGAAAACTCAGAATTTCTGAAGCTAGAAAGAGAGATAGAGTTCCTTTCCTTCAAAAATAATCTAATTCTTGCTGACGTTCGTTTTGATAGATTTGCCCTTCTGGAGAAAGTAACTGAAGAAAAAAGAGAAAAACAGCCCTTAGATTTTAAATTAACTTTGGCTGGTACTTACGAAGATCTTAAAAACTTTCTCGCTGATCTAGAAAATCTTGATAGAATCATCGTATTAGAAAAAGTTGATTTCTCTAAAGAAACAGAAGTAAAAGGAGCTAGCTTGCAAATTATGATAACCGGCAGCGCTTATTATATTTTATAAATTTATTGATATGAAACAAGAAAGAACAATTAATAAAAAGATTCTTCCGGTTCTGATAATAAGCGGAGTTACTCTTCTTATTTGGATTGCCATAGAAGTCCGGGCAGTTATCCAAAAACCAGTAATCCCTAAAGTTTTAGAAGAACAGTTGACTCCCTTAGACCCGAAAATTGATTTAACAATAGTTGATGAGCTAAAAGAAAGAAAAACTTTAAGTCAAGAAGACTTCCAAAAAATCCCTTTACAAAGAAAGCTGGAATTTAAAATAAAAGAAGCCACTTTTTCGGCTGAAGAAAATGAAATACAATAAAATCGTCTTATGAAAAAAAGCGGAGTCTTAAATAAAACCATCCCTACAATTGCAGCAATCATCGTCCTTATTGCTGGCATTGCCATTGGAGTTTATTTAATTAAACAGCAAATTCTTTTTGGACCGAAAGGCGCTTCTCAGGCTTCCCCAAAAAATGTCACCATCAGCAATGTTGCCGATAATCGTTTTACTGTCTCTTGGATTACCGAAGTTCCCACTACCGGCTCCGTCAAATGGGGAGAGTCAGAAAAATTAAACAAGAGTGTCAAAGATCATCGAGAAGAACTTACAGGCGAAAGTCAAAACTACACCACTCACTACGTCAATATCGAAAATCTAAGACCGCTAACTAAATACTTTTTTAAAATTCAGTGTGGAGACAAACCCTATGATAATCAAGGGCAGCCTTTTCAAATAACCACTGGCCCTAGCCTAGGAACTCAACCGGCAACCGATGTAATTTATGGTCAGGTAGAAAAAAAAGATGGCTCAAAGGCTGAAGGAGCAATCATCTATATCAACATGCCAAACACTGCTCCTGTCTCTGGGTTGGTTGGTAAAGACGGCATGTGGGCAAAACCTTTACACACCGCCAGAACAACTGACCTGAATTCTTACATCTCCTATGACATAGAGTCTTCTGTCTTAACAATAAAAGCCAGCTTAGGCTTAGGGCAAAAAGAAAATGCCACTGTTAGCCTAACTACTAAAAATGATACTCCTGTACCCAAAATCATCTTAGGAGAGAATAAGGATTATCGGGCAGAACAAACTCTCCCTGCTTCTTCTCCAGAAATACCAACAACACCGGAAAAAGTCAGCTC
Organism: uncultured Pseudomonadales bacterium; assembly: GCA_964414895.1. Lineage (GTDB taxonomy): Bacteria > Patescibacteriota > Microgenomatia > UBA1400 > CAYNMC01 > CAYPXO01. The sequence goes on along the minus strand of CAYPXO010000020.1, from coordinate 12,140 downwards.
GCCAGCACCTAGTCCCTTAAGCTCCTCATCTATGCCTGAAAGCTACTTCAGTTCTCTAACAGAAACAGAATCGCCCCAGCCAGCCTCCTCAAATATCCTTAATATCCTCAATCCTGGTCAAGATGGAGAAGAAGTTAACACACAAAGACCACAAATCTTAGGTAAAGGTCCACCAGAAAAAGTCTTGACCATCAAAATTGAATCGCCGGAAACTTATACAGGAACCGTAACCATAGATGAGCAGGGTAATTGGGAATTCACTCCTCCTGCTGATCTCCAGCCAGGAGAACATACGGTTACTGCCAGTTATATTGATGAAAGCGGACAAGAACAAAAAATAACAAGACAGTTTGTTGTTCTCGCCGCCGGGGAAAGCCAGCTGCCGGCTTTTGAAGGAACGCCTTCTGCTTCTCTTAGCCCCTCGGCCACTTCTTATGTTCCGCCAAGACAGACAATGCCTTCAACCGAAGGAGGCGTCCCTGCTTCAGGAGTTATCGCTCCAACCTTTATTGTCTTTATTCTAGGTCTCGGTTTTTTCCTTGTTGGTCTCTGGCTCCAGTTTTTTCCCAAACGTTCCCATTTAGAAATGTAAAGTCCCATTTCTTTATTGGAAAAGAGGAAAAACTGAATAGATTAGCAATTGCTATTGACAAGCAAAACAAAGCTCCCTTATCATGGATCTAATGGATCAGCCTGTCCAGAACAATACTAACTTTCCCAATCCTAAATCTTCTGGTGATAGAGAAGGGAGTTTTTCTCCTCCAACTTCCAACTCTCCTTATCTCCAATCTCAGACACCACAAACTCCCCCAGCGCAAACGTCTCCTGCCAACCAGCCGGCGGTAAGATCTTCTTCTACACAAACCAGTCAACCACAAGCAACTTCTCAACCAGTTACTAATCCACCGATGGCTACAATACCAACTGCTTCTGGACCTTCAGGTAAACCACCAACAAAACCACCCCAAGAAGAAGCAAAACTGGAAAAAGGGAAAAAAACTAAAAAAATAAATTTTTTGTTACCTCTAGTTCTCTTACTTACTCTTACTATTGGAGGAGGGGGTGCTTTTTATGCTTATCAGAAAATGTCCAAAAAAGAAACAACAGAGAGTTTTTATGCTTACCCAGACTGGATAAAAGTAGAGTGTGTTTCCGGAGAAAGCCGAAGAAGTAGTGGCTTAATGATAAAAGCTGGCTCTGAATCATATACAGTAAATCAAGACGGAACAGGAACCTATCAAATAACTTATACTTTTCATAATATAATTAAAGAACCGTTGGAAATCCGTTATAACTGGTTAAGCTGTTGGTGTCCTGAAGCCTATCCTCCATCAGATGGCAGCCAAGGTGCTTGCCTCCAAAATTGTTTACTCTTTAACGAAACCCCGGTGACAGTTAGCAATTGGGATCAAATAGCCTCTCTTTCCACAAGAACAATGACTCTCCCTGGCCAAAATGAAGATGCGCCTGGTCAAAACACTTTTGAACTGGTAATTAGCCGAACAGAAGAAGACTGCGGCAGTCTGCAAACAGACCTAGGAATTCTCGCAGTTAATAACGATACTTCATGTTCCTTTATTCCTGGACATGCCAGTGTTTATTTTACAGAAAGAGAATGTCCTACTCCTGCTCCTTTAGTCTCTCCCAGCCCTTCTCCATTAGTATCACCCTCTCCCAGTCCAGGAGTGTCTCCGTCCCCATCCCCATCCCCTTTTATTGAATGCACTACTTTAGGTCCACAGCCAAGTAACCCGCAACCAGGAGATGAGCTAACCTTTACCTGTAGTGCCTCAGCCACCGGAGGAACAACAATCAATCACTATAATTTTAGAGTAAACCAAGGAACAGTAACGCGGGTAGATAGCAGCAACACTCAAGCAAGTTTTAACTATACCGTCCCTGCTGAAGGTGAGTCTTTTACTGTTCAATGCCAAGTCTGCTCTAGCAGTGACAATAGTAATTGCACAACCTGGGGGCAAGCAAACTAAATTAAAAATGAAAAATTTAATCTCTCTGTCATTCTGAACTTGATTCAGAATCTATACAAATAAATTTATTTTTATAGATTCCGGCGTACGCTAGAATGACAATAAGAAATGCAAGAATGACAATTAAACAATGGAAAATAAAAAATTAATCACCATCATTATTTTAGGAGCAACAGTTATTCTGGCAGCAATTGCTTTGTTTACTGCTTTTAAGCTTTATCAAATTGGTAAAGAGTCCGCGGAACAGCCTTCTCCTTTACCTAAAAAAGCAGTCCTTCCTTCTCCAAGTGCGGCTGTTCCTGTCATTGCTCAAGAAGAAGAAATAGGAGTCTGTGAGCTGGTTTTCAATATTTCTGTCTCTCCCTCTCCCAGCCCCTCTCCTAGTCCTTCAGTTTCTCCCAGCCCCTCTCCCAGCCCCTCTCCTAGTCCTTCAATTGATTGCTGGGATGTCTGTACCACCGACAGTCAATGTCCTTCAAGCTTAGTTTGCCTGGAAGTTTCCGGAGTCTACCGCTGTGTTAATGCTTCTTGCCCAACAGAAAGCGATTGCGTCTGTCCAGGTGTTTCTCCGTCACCATCACCCAGTCCCTCTCCTTACACACCACCGGCTTCACCCGCCCCAAGCCCTTCTCCTCAGGCTTATGTTCCCCCTGCTTCGCCAGTGCCTCAACAAGAACTGCCGGAAGCAGGCATTATCTCGCCAACACTAGTCTTCTCTTTGGGAGGAGCGGCCCTACTGCTTCTGGGACTGCTGTTCTAAAGAACAAAGTTTGAGAGTTTTAGTCTTCTTTTTCTAAAAGTCTTCCTAAAACTCTAAAACTCTCTCACTCTAAAACTCTAAACTTATCTCCAACTAGGCAGCCAAAAAAAGTACTCCAAGAAGTCCTTTGGAATAGGTACTCCCGTCCATAAAGGATAAAAAAAGAAAAAACTTAGAGCAACCAGTAGCCAGCAACCAGTAGCCAGTAGTCTTCCCTTTCTTAATCTCGACAGAGTATTAAGCTCCCAGGCTAAAATCATCACCAAAAAAGGAAGGCTTGGTAAATAGTGATATAAAAACATAATCCTAGGAGAAAAAATCCAAGGAACCCAAAAAATAAAATAACCCAAAATAATCAGTAAGAGCTTTTTTGACTGACCAACAAATAGTCTATAAATAAAAAGGGGCAAAGCTATCAAGCCTGTCCAAAAAATAAGCGGGTTTCCCAAAGCATAAATATTACCGACAGCCTCTTTTTTATAATTAACATAAAACCAAACTCCTCGCAGGTCAAAAGGCCAAGTATAGGCAGCTGATTGGTAGTTATGGGTCGCTTTCAAGCCGGTGTGGTAATACCACATCTGCTTTTGTAACTCTATAAATTGACCAAAGGTGTGGCCGGAAGTAAAAAATAAACTATAGGAAGCCAGGTAAACCAAAGGCGGTAGAGCTAATAAAAAACCTAAGTCTTTCATTCTTCGAGCGACTCCGACGTGACGTCGGAGGAGTCGAGAAGCATTGTCTTGCTTAAGTTCTCGACTACGCCAGGTACCAGACGGTACCTGGCTACGCTCGAACAATAATCGCTGTTCCTGCCAAACAAAGGCAAGAAAAACTAATGGAAATAGATATATCCCTGTCCACTTGGTCGCCAGGGCCAAGCCCCAACAAATACCAGTCAAAAAAGACCTCTTTTTGAAAGCCAAAAATAAGGCTAAAAGGATAAAAAATAAAAAATAAATATCACTCATTCCAATCCTGCTCATTACCAAGGTAAGACCCTCGCAAGCCAGTAAAAAAGAGGCTATCAAGGCAGCTTTCTCACTTTTTAACAGCTCTTTGGTTAAAAAGTAAACTAAAAAAATAACGGCTGTCCCAAAAAAGACCGCTGGGAGCCGCCAAGAAAAAAAGTCATTTTTAATTCCCAAGCCCCGCCCCACAATAAGCCCCCCTGCCATAATAAGCTTGGCCAAAGGGGGATGAGTCCATTCATAAGCAAAACCTTTAGGAGGACTATTCCACCACTCCCAGGCTGCCTTGTTCCCTTTGACCATCTGGTCGGCAGTAAAAGCATGGTAAACTTCATCAAAAACATAAGCTTTGGGGTAACCAAGATTAATAATCCGGGTTAGAAAACTAAAAACAAGAATTAAAAAAAGAAAAATCGGGGCATACTTAAACTTCTCGACTCTCCCGCCAACCAGGTTACCGGACACTACCTTGCCAACTGCCGGGCTCGCTCGAAGAATAAGAAAATTCAAAATTTTTGAGAAAAATTTTGAAAAAAATTTATTTTTCTTAACTAAAAATGGCAGGCCTAAAAAAGAAACTAACTGAACAAGTGAAAAAAATTGAATTAAACCTGGCGAGAAAACTGTTAAAAAATCTTTACTGATCCAACTATGGGCATAATAAAGGTTAAAAATATAAATCAGGGAGGAAAGAAAATAAGAAAACCAAAGCAAGGGGTAGGTAGCAGCAGCAAGATTTAAAAAAGGAAAAACAGTAAATAAATGTCGTTCGTGCATTCTGGTCAAAAATAAAAAACTGGCAAAAAAAACAAAAGAGATTAAAAAGCTTTTTTTATAAACACTCTTCTTGCCCGTCCAATAAGAAATCAAAACTCCCAAATATAAACTCAAAAAAATCACCACCCCGATTGTCTGATAGCTTAGAGGGTGAAAATTTCCCAACATAATCCTATCACTCACCCACATCTTTCCTAAGATTGCCCAAGCATTAAAAGCATTAAGCGAAGTATAAGGATACTGGTTTAGTGTCTGGCTAAAGCGCTTTAATATAAAAGAAAAAATACTCCCTTCGCTAAAAGGGAAAAACAAAAAAAAGAAAGGAGTAATAAAAGAAAGGCTAAAAAACACTAAGCTTTTCGGCCTTCTTTCTTTAAAAAAGCCAAGGATAAAAATTGGCAAGAGTAAGAAGCCAAGCGGCTTAAGCAAGCTTCCAAAAACTAAAGTTAAACCGGCAAAAATAAATTTTTCCCTTTCGAATAAATAAAATGATAAAAGAAGAAAAAAAGCAAAAAAAGAATCCGCTTGCCCCCAAAGAGCCGAATTGGCCCAGACAGCAGGATTGATCAAATAGACAAAGGCGGCCAAACCTGCCAGCTTTTTCTTTTTAGTTTCTTTCACTATTTCAAAAATCAAAAAAGAAGTTGCCAAGTCAGCAAAAATCGAAGGCAGTTTATAGATCATCTGTAAAGGGAGGGTAATCTTCAAAAACAAAAGAAAGTTTTTAAAATGACCTAAAACCCAAAGAACATAAAGATAAGAAGGCAAGTAATCACACCAACTTTGGTAAAAATTTTTAAATCCTCCTGAAACTAAGCGATCACTCCAGCCAATCCAAGCATTCATATCAAGCCATAAAGTGCCAAAATTGGCCAAAAAAAGTCTGAGCAAAAAAGGAAAAATAAAAACAGCTATTAACTTCCTATTCTTCATTTATTTTATAAATATAGCCCTTTAAGAACAAAATGTCCTATTTATGAAATCTGTTTTTTCCTTCCTTGTCATTCCTGCGAAAGCCTGCTTACCGGCAAGGCAGGCAGGAATCTATACAAATAATTACTGCTATAGATTCCCGATCTTGAAGCGCTTTCGCTTTCAAGTCGAGAATGACACACAAAATCCTATTCTCTAAGATCCTCTTTGGTTATTTCGAAAATCAACCAAGTATAACCTATCCAGTCAACAGGCTCTTTGTTTAGCCGGCGCAGCCATAAATACTCACTATAATTATATAAGTTATAAGAATTAACATTAACGGCAATTTTACCAACCGTTGGTTTTTTAGGGTCAAAGTGGATCTGAGGATGAAGCTTCAAATATTTATGAATAAGCTGCCAGTCCTGGCCCCAATCAAGATTAGAATCAGCATAATAAAGATAGGCTTTCTTCGGTCCGCCGACCAGCTGATTAGCATAAGCAAGAAAGTGTGGACAGATTATTAGTGTTTCTCTAATATACCAGGCAAGTAAAAAAACTATAACTACCCGCCTTAGATTTGTTCCTTTTACTATCAACCTTTTTGGCTTCTCTAGCCAAATTTTTTTCATCGCCCAGGCGGCGATTATAAAAATAAAGGGATAAACTACCAAAGCATAACGAAAGCCAATAATTAAATTCAAAAAAAAGCTAAGATAGAAAAAATAAAAACCAACAATAAACAAATTATAATAGAGGAAGAAAGGCTCAGTAATATTCTTGGCAAAAATGATAATCAAAAGTCCTGACAAAAATAAAATAATTAAAGCAATTGGTGTCTTTATAAAAAAGCTCACAAGAAAAAAATACCATAAGCCCGGCTTGCCGTTTCTGTTTTCCCCCCAAAAAAAAGAATGTCCCCAATTAGTCTGTGAATCATGATAAACATGGTCAAAACCTTGCAAGTATGGCTTTGGTAATAAAAATAAAGCCTTACTTAAAACAAAGTTGTCTTTAATGCCTTGGAATAGTCTTGTTTCAAAAGTTTGCGGAATAGAAAAAGAGCCTTTAAATAAATAACCAAGGTTGATAATAAAAACAGCAATTAAAAAAACAAAAATCAACAAAAGAGCTTTTTTAACCTTAGGCCGCTTTTTAAAATAAAAATTATAAAAACCAAAAAGGGAAATAAAAAGCGGCACTAATAAAAAAGCGCTGTATTTTGTCAACAAAGCTAAGGCTAAAAAGATCCCTGTCCTAAAAACTCTTTTTAGCTTGGCCTCTTTAAGAAAAAAGTAAAATTCCATCAAAGAAATAAAAATAAAAAAGCTTTGAACAAAGTCTTTGGTAATCAAACGACCATGAGCAAGCATCTCTGTGCTTAAACAAAAAAGCAAAACAGCTAAAAGGGCTGCTTTTTTATCAAGAATCTTTTTGGTATAAATAAAGAGACTTAAACCAAAAAATATCAAAAAAGGTTGCATCGTTAGTCTCGCCCATAAAAGCTGTTGGGAACTGTCAGTAGTTTCCAAAAAAAGCGAAGACAAACCGTGAAGGTAAAAAGTTAAAGGAGGATGGTTCCTTTTTATTTGGCTGTCCCAGTTAAAATCCCTAATTAGATCTTGGCCTACAATCAACCAATTATGTTCGTCAATCGTAAAAGATTTCTGCACTAAAGAAGAAATGCTTAAAAAAAGCATCAAGATAATCAAAAAGAAAACTATTAAAAACTCTGGCTTTATCTTCTTTGCTATTTTTATTTTTTCCATCTTTACCATTTACTTTTTAACCAGCCCCGGCCAGACTCATCACGATTACTACTACCGGCTGGCCAGCTCTTTTTTAAAAGGCAAACTTTATCTGGAAGAAAATCCCTCTTGGCTTAATGAGTTAGTTAACCTTAAGGGAAAATATTATGTTGTTTATCCGCCAATGCCGGCAATAATGCTTGTTCCTTTTTTTGGTTTATTAAAACAAACTTCTCTCTCTTTGCTGCTCGGTAGCGCCAATGTTCTTTTGTGTTTTCTGCTCTTAAAAAAAACTTTTGTAAACAAAAATAAAGCTCTCTGGCTAAGCCTTCTTTTTGCTTTAGGCACCAACCACTGGTATCTTGTCTCCATTGGCTCTGCTTGGTATTTGGCCCATATTGTCGCTGTTTTTTTTATTCTTCTTGCTCTTTGCGAATTTCATGGAAAAAGGCGTCTTTTCTTAGTCGGTCTTTTTGTCGGCGCTGCTTATTGGTCAAGGCTACCAACTATTCTCTCCTGTGCTTATTTTTTAGGAGCAATCTTTTTACAAAAAAAAGCTTTCTTAGAAAAAATTCCTTCCTTTTCAAAATTTACTGCCGGTGTTGCTATTTTTGTTTTTTTAAACTTTACCTATAATTATCTCCGTTTTGGGACTATTTTTGACATTGGCTACCAGCTAATTCCTGGTGTCCTTGACGAAGCTTGGTATAACAAAGGCATTTTTTCTCTTTCTTATGTTCCCCGCAACCTCGGGTTCATTATAGGGAAAATGCCTGTTTTTGAAAAGAGTTTTCCTTTTATCTTCCCTTCTCTTGAAGGAATGTCTTTGTTTCTAACAACGCCAGCTTTTTTACTACTTGTCAGAACTAATCTCAAAAGCAAAAAACAACTGCTCTTACTTGCTACTATTCTTCTACTTGTCTTACCCTCTTTAATGCACGGCACTGTTGGTTTCTCCCAATTTGGCTACCGTTTTTCTTTGGACTTTGTTGTTTTTTTTCTTCTACTCTTAAATAAGACAACTGGAAAAAAACTTAAAACTAAGGCAAAATTATTAATTATTGCCAGTATTTTTATAAATACCTGGGGAGTGTTGATGAATAATATTTTTAAATTGACTCGCTGGTAAAGATGACTTTTACTATAATTTTTCTCCTTAGCAGTTTCTTAACTGGTTATCTTGCAACTTTTTTCTTATCAAAAAAGTTTATTTTTGAAGAGCGACTTTTTTTAAGTCTTCCTGGCGGCTTTTTTATTAACTGTCTTTTAATTTTCCTTGTTGCCCATTTTTTTGGCTTGACCAAAGAGGCCATTCTTTTAAGTTCTCTGTTCAGCTTGCTCTCTCTTCTCTTGCTAAAAACTAAATATTTTCCTGACAACAAAAAAGCCAGTCATTTTAAGATAAAAAAAGAGCTTTTAATCTCTTTTCTGATCATTGCTGCTATTTTTTTGCCGGTAGTTTTTTGGCTTTTTGATCGTACGATGCTCAAAGTTAAGCCTGGCGGCTGGTACACCAGTTACAACAACTACGGCGACCTCCCTTGGCACATGCTTTTTGCCGGCAGCTTTGCCTATGGCAATAACTTTCCACCTGTCCACCCAATTTTTCCTCCCAACCACCTTTCTTTTCATTTCTTTATTGATTTTTTATCATCAATCTTTCTTGTTTTAAGCGATAGCTTCCGGCTTGCTTTTTTAATCCCTGGTTTAATCTTAACTATTAGTATTATCTTCCTTTCATTTCTGCTTGTCTCTCGACTGGTTCGCTGCCTTCCAATTGCTTTCTTAACAATTTTTATCTTTTTCTTCCATGGTAATCTTGGCCTTTTTGACTTTCTAAAAAAGTTTTTTTCTTCCAAGCTTTCTCTAATTAACTTTTTAAACCTTGCTGCCAGCAATTATCTTGACTTTAATAAAACCCTGTGTAATTTCCTAGGAGCCTATCTGGTTGCCCAAAGAGCTTACCTTTTTGGTTTTAACATTTTTTTATTAGTTGTCTTTTTGCTCTTTTTTACCTTTAGTGCCAAAAAGAAAAGCAGGAAAAAATCCCTTCTTGCCAAAATTGCTTTTATTATTGGTCTGAGTTTCTTTTTTGATGCTCACGCTACTTTATCTTTGATAATAATCCTTCTTACTCTAAGTCTCACTAGTCTTCTTATAAAAAAAGAAAGGCTCAATTTTTCTGTCTGGCTTCTGCCCGCTATTATTATAATCACCCTTCTTGCAGGACAATTCCTTTGGGTTCTTCCCAATATTTCTTTAACCGGTTCTTTTGTGCAATTTAAGCCTTTTTGGCAAGCGGAAGGCTTTCTTAATTTCTGGTGGCAAAACCTCGGTTTTTTAATTCCTTTTGGTTTTTTAGGGTTTATTGTCTGTAAAAAAATCAACCGATCAACAAAAATCTTAGCTTTCTCTACTATTCCCATATTCGCAATTTTTAATCTTGTCCTCCTTGCTCCTCACCACGGTGATAACAACAGGATTATTTATTATCCGCTTTTCTTTTTGGCACTCGGCAGTGCCGGCTTTCTTTATTCTTTGTTTAAAAAAAGCTCTTTTTTTACTCCCTTAATTGTTCTTTTCTTAATTTTTCTTACCGGAGGAGGAATTGTTTCTATCTACACCAGAAACCAAAATCTTTTTCAGCTTTTTTCTGACAAAGACCTTCAAAATGCCATTCAAGTAAGAGAAAAAACTCCTCCGCAAGCAACAATCCTATCCGCTCCAATTTTTAACCAACCAATTAATGCCATTGCCGGGCGGAGGATCTTTTTAGGCTGGGAAGGCTATATTACTACTCAAGGATTTCCTTTTAACGAGCGTTTCCAAATAATAAAAAAAATCTATGCCGGAGATAAAGAAACTAAATCTCTAATTAAACAAAACAAAATTGATTTTATCTTTATCGGACCGCTGGAAAAAAACGATTTTCTGGTCAATGAAGAGTTTTTCCGAAATAACTTCCAGGCTGTCTGGCAATCAGAAAACTCCATCCTTTACTCTGCCAATTAAAAGCCTAATTCCTTTCATTTTTCTAAAATCTAAAAAGCTTAAATAGCCAAAGCCCTCCGCCACTTTTAACGTCAGAAAAATGGCTTGTAACAAGCTACATTGCCTGTTGACAACACTTTTTTTTGTATATTATAATAATATACATGGGAAGGGTCAAAGTCAGAGAGATATTAAAAAATACGAAAGGCTTTGATTGGAATAAAGGCAATATTAATAAAAATTGGTTAAAACACAAAGTTAAATCTAAAGAGGGTGAAGAAATATTTTTTAACAAACCACTATTACTAAATTTTGATAAAAAACATTCCAGAGAAGAAAAAAGATTCCAAGCTTTAGGAAAAACCAATAAAGGAAGAAGCCTATTTATAGCTTTTACTTTTAGAAATAAAAAAATTAGAGTTATCTCTGCAAGAGATCAAAATAAAAAAGAAAGGAGTCAGTATGAAAAGAAATAAAAAACTAAAACCTATTCCAAATTTCAAAAATGAAGATAAAGAAAGAGAGTTTTGGGCTACTCATGACTCTACTGAATATATTGATTGGAGTAAAGCCATCAAAAATCCTGTTTTTCCTAATCTGAAACCATCAACTCAGTCGATTTCTTTAAGACTGCCAAAGTACTTATTGGAAAGAATAAAACAACTGGCTAATGCTAAAGATGTTCCTTATCAGTCTTTAATGAAAGTCTTTCTGGCGGAAAGAGTCAAAAAAGAACTTCGTTATTCTTAAACTTCTACCCCATCTGGCTCCCTTTGTAGGATATTATCCGAACTCTTAACCCACCCTTTTAACCCCCTGCTTAAAACATAATAAATCAACTAGAAGCCTTTAACTTTTTATTTTTTGGCAATCAAGTAGCCGGGGGAATGAAGCGGTGGTTGTCCTGAAACATAAAAAGGAGCTGAAATTGTTTTTATGTCTCTAAAACCAGCTTTTTGTAAATCCGGCCTTAGTTGGTTAGGAATCATTTTCATCCTCCACAAAAATCCTTCAATCGGAAAAATTGGCCAGACAAAAATTCCATCTGGCCTGAGAACCCTACGTATCTCCTTTAAAAAAGAAGGCAGATTTTTAGAATCAATAAATCTATTTGCCCAAACTATAGTGGCATAATGAAAAGCATTTTCTTTAAAAGGCAATACTTCATTCATATCAGCTTGTACTGGCAGAACTCCAAGGCTTTTTTGATCAAGATAATCAAGCATATTTCCAGAGTAGTCTAAAGCAGTCACCTGATAACCCCTGTTTTTCAAAACTTTAGTAATAATGCCTGTGCCAGCAGCCAACTCAAGCATTTCTGCCGCTTGTCCATCTGGTGTTATAGCTGGACAAAACTGTTCGATTATGCCAACTATTCCTTCAGCCTGTAATACTCTCCTAGGACTAGTTATATGTTCATACCTATCCGGATCTACATCTTTATCATAATCTCCGGAAAGTCCTATATTTCCCATGTGTTTAATTTTCTCCCATATTTCTTTTATAATTCGCAGTTATAATCAAAAAATCGTAATTTACAATTAACTACAGTAATTACTTTTCTGTCTTCTTCTGAATAAAAACCAGAAAATCTTTCTTTGCTTATAACAAAAGAAGATTATATCCTTAAAAATACAAAAAATCAAATATTATAGGATACAAACGACAAACGAAAATTATAAACTTACTAACTATACCTTCTCTATCCAAACCACAATAAAAAATCTCAATCTATCAATAAAAATTAGAAGTTCAAGTTAAAAAAGCTCCACCGCTGGGAAGCTTCCCGAAGGTGCTCGTATATTCGAAAACCCTCACCATAAAAGATCTAGCATTTTCAAGACGAAGGCCTTTATCCCTTGCCTCTTCCAATTCTCTTCTGACCATTGAAGTCCTTCTAGTCAATCCGTCGATATGTCCGAGGATGTGCTGAGCGTGTCAATAATAGTTTAATTTTGTGCATTTTTACGGGTTGATAATAAAATAAAAT
>CAYPXO010000019.1:0-30404 GCA_964414895.1 uncultured Pseudomonadales bacterium | reverse complement strand
AACACAGGCCCATTATACAAAAATGTGGGAAATTTGTTTTGCGCGGACTATATACTATACTAAATAATAAATCCTAGACAATACTTTTAAATCTTTTAAATATTGAAAAGCGTGTTGATATTCCTCCTAAAATAACTAAACTGAGTAAACTAATCAAGCTGATTACCAGCCCAATTTTAAAACTTAACGGCTGGTAGGTAAAAACAACCTTATGTTCTCCTTTAGGAACAAAAACCGCCCGAAAAGCATGATTAGCCTTATAAATCTCCTCTTTCTTTCCATCGACAAACGCTTTCCACCCAGGATAAAAAGTATCTGACAAGAACAAAAGCTTGTCACCTTCTGTCTCTACTTTGATCTTAACTTCACTAGGGCTATATTTTATTATCTCTGCCTTCCCCTCTCCTGCCTCCAGTTGTTTTTCCAAATCTTCCTCCAAAATAACCCTCTTTCTGATATCAAAATTTTTATCATATATTTTTTCCATAATTTTCTTCTTGTCTTTCAAAACCAAAAAATCCTCTACTAAAAAAGCTCTGGGCAAAACTTGTTTGTTCTCATAAACCTTCCAATTTTTTCTCTGCCAAACTAGCCTGTATCTCTCTTTAGGAAACTTCTCGTAATTTGGGTCCCAGTCACTTTCATAATTATCATCCTTCTCTAAAATAAACTTAACTGCCAGCAAATCCTGCAGCCTTTTTTGACCGTCACTGCCAGTCGTAGGAAAAACAACAGTCGTTCGAGAAATATCTGCTTTGTATTGAGCGGACTCTGCTGACCAGACTAATTCTCCATAATAACGGGGATATAAAGTATCATATCCTTCTGTAGAAAAAATCTTGTAGTGGGTAGCAAAATTGCTTTCAATATTGGAAGCTTTGCTGCCGGCATAACGATAGTAGTTACTATTCTTTTGTAAAAACTCAATCAAAGGATGTCTGGGAAAAACCAGAGTTTTGTAAGTAAAAGGAATCACCTTATCAGTCACATAGAAAAGGTCCAAAGCCATAATAGGAATAAGCAAAAAAAACAATCCTTCCTTAAGTTTTCTAAATTTTGCCGCCATAAAAAGAACTACCAAACTAGCCAAAGAAACAGCCAATGGTAGAATAAGATTGCGTTTCATCACCTTCAAGTTTTCAAGCCAAACCTGACAAGGACAAATTTTAGGAAGAAAAAAAAGCAAGCATAAAATCAAAGCTAGAGCGGAAACAGGCAAAAAAACTACTTTAGGAAGTTTTTTTGCCTTTAAAAAATCATCAATCCCAAAACCAGCCAAAAGGCAAATACTAAAAGTAGCCAAAAACAAAACCCTGGTAGCCACACTAGAAGTAACAAGAGGGATTTTTAAAAAATATAAAATTCTCGGCAATGGCCACTTAAGACATAATCCAAAAGCAACAACAATGGCTATAAGAAAAAAAAGCTTTGGTTTCTTGGTAAATCCTTTGAAAACAGCAATTAAGAAAAAAAGAAAAGCAACTCCGCCGGCGAAAAAAGCACTTTCCGTATAATCATGTTCTCCCCAATAGTTGGCGGTTGTTGGATTTCCTAAAAAATCAGGCGACAGTAAAGTTATTAAGTTTTTTTTAGGCAAGAGAGTCTTTAGATAACCAAACTCAGAGGAAGGAATTTCTCTTGAAGCCAAAGAATAATATTCCGCCAAAGGCAACCAGGCGATAGAAGTCAAAGCAATTGCTAAAAAACCGACCAAAAACCACTCTTTTATCCTTTTTGTCCGATAGAAAAAATAAAAACCGGAAAAAAGAGAAATAAAAATAAAAGAAAATGGATGACCGGCCAAAAAAGTCAAAGCTAAAATTAGTGTTAGTCCAGCTAAAATAATTACTTTTTTCTTCCCCTTATACACTTCAATTAAATAAAGTATTAAAGGAAGGTAGCTAAATTGGTGAGCGTGAATATTCCAAATAAGCCAAACAGATATCGTTAAAGAAAAGGCCCAAGAAAAAGCGGCAAAGAACGAGCCCAAAGGAGAAAGTCTTAACTTTCTGGCCAGTAAAAACATAAAAAATCCGGCCAGCAAAGGCTGGCTAATCAATAAAATTGTCCAAGCCCAAACTTGGGGCAAAACTAAATAAAGCAAGTTAAAGGGATAAAAAATCGCTGTCTGAAAATTGGCTAAATGAGGAGCGCCGGAAAACTGATAAGGGTTCCAAAGCGGCCACCTGCCCTTAAGCAGCTCCTCTGTAGAAAAATGCCGCCAGGGGTAAATTTGTCTTATGGTGTCAAAACCAAAAAGCCCCTGTTTATAAACTCCTCCCGGATACTCTACCCATTTCTCCTCTTTCCAGGGAGAAAAAAAGGAAACCAAAAGATTGCCGGGAACAGGAACCATTCCCTCAAAAAAAAGCTTGCGGAAAAAGACAATCCAAAAAAATAAAAAAAGCAAAAGAAAAAAACAGTCTTTTTTATTCATTGACTTATCCCCACTCCCACATCGCCGAAAATATAATCAGATTTTATCTCATGCCAATTATGAGGATGGATAACAGTAACTGTTTTATGTTGGAGGTCTGGCTTGTCAAGAAGTTTAAATTTATACCAAAAGGCTAAATAATCGTAACCTCCCCGCCAAGCAGGTTCAATAGTAAAAGAAAGATAAAAAGGATCTTTGCTTGTTTTTTCTTTAATAAAATCAAAGGCTTTCATTTTATAATAAAGAGTGTGACAAGACTGCCAGCTAATCGAAGATCTCAAGCTAACAAAAGTCAAAAAACAAAGCGAAAAAACTATTAAAAATTTGCCAACTAATTTCTCAAAGATAAAATCCAAACTTAATCCTATAAGCAAAAAGAAAATCGGCTCCTGGATTACAAAATAATAATTAATAATGTGTCCTTTGTAAAAAGCAAATATTAGTATCGGCAGTAAAATCCAAACTAAAGACAGCAAAACTATCTTTCTTTTTCTGCCTGAGAAAAAAGTCATTAGCAAGAAAAAAGAGGAAAGAAAAATCTTAGAAAAAGACAAAGGCTGGTGATAAACCAAATTTCCCAAATTCCGCAGAGAAATATCCAGTGATTTTAAAATTTGGCTAAAAAGATTAAAATCTCCTCCTTTTTGTCTTAAGAAAACTACAAAATTCTTACTAATAAAAAACTGATTTCTCAGCTCAAACAAAATCAAAGGAGAAACAAAAAATAAAATAATCAAAAAAGGAATAAAAAGTTTTTTAATAGAAAAGTCTTTTGGCTTTTGCCAAAGTAAAACAAAAAAAATCATCGGCAAAAAGAAAACAGCACTAAAGTGCAAGTGAAAAGAAAAGCCAACCAGCGCTGCCAGCCAAAACCAATTGATTCTTTTTTTAGTCAATAAATAAAAAATCAAAAGAGAACAAAAAGGTAAAGGAAAAAGCAAAGGCGGTAGTCCTTCGGTGCGCAAGAACTGAAAACTTAAAAGAGCTATTATAAAAGAAAAAAGTCCGACTTTTAAACCAAAAAGTTTTTTTCCTACAAGAAAAATAGCTACCAAGTTGGCTACCCCCCAGAGGCTGCTGACAAAATCAACTGTGTAAGGATTCATTCCGCCTACAAAATGAGCTAAAGCCATAAAATAATTGTAAAAGGGGGC
The DNA here is from genome assembly GCA_964414895.1 of uncultured Pseudomonadales bacterium. GTDB lineage: Bacteria > Patescibacteriota > Microgenomatia > UBA1400 > CAYNMC01 > CAYPXO01. The sequence continues at coordinate 26,813 of CAYPXO010000019.1, read as the reverse complement.
AATAAACATCCCTCCAACTGAAGTCGGTGCCCCTATCAAGGTAAAATCCTTATCTATGATAATCTTTTTTGCCTCCATGCTTAGATACTCCTGATCAAATTCAAAAAAAGCCCGTTTTTGGAAATTATAAAAATACTTGAAAAAAGCCAGCAAAAAAACCAAAAGGAAAATTAAAAAAGAAGTTTTTTTCATTTCACCACCCTATAAAAACCTAAATAATTATTTCCCCTACCTCTTTTGTATTTGGCCACCAGTTCCAAAGGCCAGTTAGGATCAGGTACTTGGGTATCCTTAAAGAGGACATAGGTTGGTTTTTGGATGGCTTTATCCAAAAACCAATCAACTCCATTAGAAATTGGCCAAAAACCTTTTATCTCTACATTTTCATTACTGTCAAGATAAATATCTAAAGCATAAGGAGTTAGACCAAAAGTCCCCTCAGTCGCCACTGCCAGTTTTCCCTCTTTTGATTTCTCTTTTAAAAACTCAATTACTTCCCTTATCCCCCAGCCAGCCGGCCAATCATCAAGATACTGGCCTCTATCTACTGAGGGTAAAGGAGCAGCTACCGGATTAAAAACAATTTGATAGTCAAAATAAAAAGGATAGCTAAAAAGTAAAAGCGCAAAAATAAAAAGTAAAAAACGATCTTTTATTTGTCTGAATAATTTAACTAATCCATCGGCTATTAAAATTATCAAAGGAATTGTCATAAAAAGAACAAATCGCGGATACAACACCTTGCCGAAAAAGGCCAAAGCAAAAAAGGGAAATAAAAACCAAGCAAGTAAAAAAAATTTTTTAGCTTTATCTTTTTTAACTTTCATTAAAGAAAAAGATAACAATGCCAAAAAGGGTAAAGTCAAATAAACAGCTGTCCACCAAGACAAGCCTCTTAAATTGCCCCAAAATCTCTGCCAGTGATTAAATAAACCAAAGCTCAAAAGTTCGCTAAAAGAATAAATAAAGGTAAGGTTTTTTAAGCCAACCATGTAATAAAAAGGGCTCAACCTTTGAATACTATTTATTGCTTGAGCTAAAAAAACAACTAATAAAGCCAATCCTGCCCATCTGAGTAAAAAACTTTTTTTTAATTCTTTTCTCTTTTTTAAAAACAAACTCAATGGTAAAAGGAAAAGAAAAAACTGAGCCGAGGACTTAACCAGTAAACCTCCACCAATCACCATCCCCAGAAGCAAAGCAATATCCATCCTTGGTTTTTTAACTAACAAAACCTGCAACCACAAAACCCAAACAGCAAAAAAGGCAAGTAGGCTATCCATCAAACTCAAGCGACTGTGCCAGACAGAAAAAGGCAAAACCATCCAAATAATAGCAGAGAAAATCGCTACCTTTTTACCAAAAAGCTCTTTTCCTAGAAAATAGAAACCCAAAGTGCTTAGAGTGCCGGCTATTACCGAAACGATTCTTCCGGCAAACAAAGGATCGCTAAAAATCCGCTGGCCAACAATAGAAAGCCAGATAAAAAGTGGCTGTTTGCCATCGGTTAAAGAAATAAAACGCCAAGCCGGATCCCTGTTGGCAATCTGACTCCAGCGAACATAAATCGCCTCATCAGTAAAAATAGGAAGCAAATCAAGATTTAAAACTCTTATTACAAAGCTAAAAAGAAGGATAGGACCAAGAGTGACACCTGTTTTTTTCAGTTCCTTTTTCCAAACCATACCTCTATTTTACTACACAATTCTACTAAACAATAAGAGCACCGAATAATACTTCTTTTCTTATTACTTGAATAAAACTGCTTCTGATCCAAAAGTTTACTGGACAAAAAAAGATTTTTCTGTTTTAAAAAAAGCAAGAGAAAAGTCTTCTCAAAGACTGAGGAAATTGGTTAAATGAGAAAAGAATAAAACTTTTTAAATCAAAAAACGCTTGAGGATGTTCGGTGTTCAGGAAAAATATAGTGATTTTTTCCTTATTTAGCAACCTTTTCTGCCCCCGTCCCTGGAATTTCTGAATTTCTTTTTTCTATAATAATCTCTCCAAAAATCTCTCTTTTTAATAAATCGCTTTCAGAAAAATGCCCTCGCCAGCCTTCTATTCTTTGTTTTATTTCATCAGGCTCAATAATTAAATAGAAAAGCTCTGTTTTTTTAAGCGGCTGACTGGTGTGCTGAATAGCTAAATATTTTTCTTTATAAGAAACGTGGTCTTTTTTCCCTGCTAGATAAGAATATTCCTCCGGCCAATAATAGTCTTTTTTTCTTCCATACCACCAAAAAAGATATTGATAATGATAATCATAGATTGGCGCTGTATAGACAAAAACTTTAAATGGCTTTTTTTCTGCATCTTTGTAAATCCAATTAATTATTTTTTTCTGATTAGCCAAAAGATCGGCCTTTATTGGCTGTTTAGTTGGCTGAATTAGGTTTTCGACTCTTGAAACCAAGCTGCTATTTACAAAGATCAAAAAAACAACAAGCCCGCCTCCTATCAGAAAATTCTTTCGCCAGAGAAAATCAATCACTAAGCCTGTAAAAAAAATAAAAGGCAAGCTCAAGCCACAAAGATACCATCTTTTAAGTTCTGGCGGGAACAAAAAAATATAAGCCAAAAAAGGAATCCCAAGAGTTAAAAGATTAACTTTAATAAAACTCTTCTCTTTGGCTTTGCCTCTTTTAAAAACTACCATCAGGCAAAGAACTACCAAACCAAAAATAAAAGCTGTCCACCAAAGAGGTAAAGAAATAACCGAGCCGGAAAACAATTCTAAAAACTTAACTGCCCGATCATTGATCCTTAAAAAAAGAGGTAGTTTGCCAGCTAAGCTCTCATTTGTTCCTTGGAAATAAGCCATTAGCGCTCTTGTTTGTAAAAATTTATGGCGCAGCTCAAAAACCATTTGGGGAACAAAGGGTAAGAGAAAAGCAATCACCGTTTTTAAAAGCAAACCATCCTTAAAAAACTTTCTTTGCCAGAGTAAAAAAACTACCAAGCTCAGAGTAGTAAAAATTGCGGTTGCCGGCTCAAAATGAAAATTAAAACTGGCTGTGAGAGCCGCCAAAGGCAAAAAAGCCTTTCTTTTTCGCAACACTTCATAAAGGCTCCAGACAAAAATAAGAGTAGTAAAAGGTAAAATATTAGAATGGAAAGCAAAAGTGGAAAGACTAATCATTAAAGAAGAAACAGCTATCAGAAGAGCAAAAATCAGGCCCAAAATTTCATCTTTAACTTTTTTTCCTAAAAAATAAGCACCAGTAATAGTAATTAAGTTGAAAAAAAGGACTAAAAAAACGCTCCCCCTAGGATCACCGCCGGTTATAAAAAAGGGAATTGACAATAAATAATACCAAGCCGGTCCGAAAAATACCCCTTGCAAACTGCCCCAAGGACCAATAAGGTAAGGTTTTTTCAAAATCACCATGTCTCTTGTCCAAAGCATATCCCGACCCATATCAAAAACAAAAGTGAATTGATCGGCCAAAACCTGCGGCAGACGCAAAAAAAGAGCAAAAAAAAGAATTAAAAATAAAATCCCCAAAGTTTTTTTCTTCATCTTTTTTTTCACACTACTTCAAATTCAAACTACTCTAAAGCTTCTTTTTAAAAGACAAAAGCTTCAAATGCTTTAAGAAAATAAAGATCAAACTGAATAAAATCGGGGTGAAAAATAAGTAAAGTCGCCAGCTTTTGACCACCTGATTATGCTCACCAATATAAAGATAGGGCAAATAATATAACACTCCGCCTAAAGAAAGCCCGATAGCTGTTATTTTTAAAAAAATATTTTTAGAAATACTAATCAAGGCAATCAAAGGAACAAAATACCAAGGCAAAACTTCTCTTAAGCTAATTTGAATTGCGATTGCCATAAAGGTTAGAAAAATCGCAATTAAAGTTCTTCTTTCTTTGTTCAACCTCTTTGTCATTCCGGGCTTGCCGTGCCCCGTACCGAATGGTATGGGGACCCGAAGTCTATTACATAGATCCTGAAATAAATTCAGGATGACAGACTTACTAGTTAACAAAAGTGGCAGAAAACCAGCGGTGGCATATTTTGTTCCTATAGACATAATTAAAGAAAAAATTCCTAGAATTCTTCTTTTTTTAAATAAATAAAAGTTAACTAGCTTCGAAGAGGATCCTTCATCCCTCGACTTTGCTCGGGACTCAGGATGACGAAGAGGCTCCAATACTAAAAAGACTGCCAGCAAGCCTAAAAAAGTCATAAAAATATCCAAATGAGGACTAATAAGGCTCTCAATTATTATTAAAGGATTAAAGGCAAAAAAAACTAGAGCCGAAAGAGATTTCTTGTCAACAATTTTATAAATAAAAAAACAGCTGCCTAAATAGGAAAGAGCTAAGCCTAGTTTAAAATTAAAAAAGGTTAAAACAAATCTTCCAAAACCTGCAAGGTAAGGTAGCAAACTAGCTAGTAACCAAAAAGGGCCATAAGGATAAGTCCGGTGAGTCCAGTGCATAAAACGGGTCCACAAGTCATTAGGAAAATCCAAAGCAGTATGTGTCCAAGGATTGGCCTTATGGAAAAGCAAAATCCGGACATCGAAAATATAATTGAATAAATCATGAGAAAAAGCCGGGTAAGAACAAAGCAAAATCAAAAAAATACCAATAATCAACAACCAAATTTTCTTTTTTGTTAACTTCTTGCTTTCCACCTGTTTTAAAAACAGCAAATAAAAAATAAAAAAAGATAATCCTAAAAATAAATAAAGGAAAGCTGATAATGGTCGGTTAAAATAGCCAAGTGTAATCATTTCTTTTTGAAAATTTTGATAAAAAGAATTAGAAAAAAGAGTAAGGTTTAAATCAATCTGAGAGTAAGAATAGAGAGTAAAGCCAGTAGCCAGTAGCCAGTAGCCAGTAGCCAGAATTTAAACTTCATACTTGCCAAGAAAGTCATAAAGGCGAATCTTTAAAACATCAAAAAACATCCTTAAAGAATCTTTAATCGGATTAACTCGAGTGGTTTTAACATGACACCAATCAACTGGTACTTCAGCGACCTTTAGGCCGTTTTTCTTAGCTAAAAATAAAAGCTCCACATCAAAAGCACCAGTATAAGCGTCGGCAATTTTTCTTTTTTTATAAACCTTCAACTGAGGAAAAATTTTTTCTGCTGCTTGCCTAGTAAAAAGTTTAAAACCACATTGAGTGTCATGAATGTCATTAATCACCAAAATTCTGACCAGTAGATTAAAACCTTTGCCCATTAAATGACGATAAAAAGGCTCTTTCTCTCTTTTTGCTCCTTTTATTTCCCGCGAGCCAACAACAATTTGATATCCCTGTTTAATCTTTTGTAACAATTTTTCCACCTGGTCTAATGGTGTTGCCTGGTCAAAATCACTAAACAAAATATTCTCTCCTTTAGCTACCAGCACTCCCTCGGTCACCGCTCCTGCTTTCCCCTGATGTTTTCTTTCAAGAAAATGCCAATTTTTCTTACCCCTGGTAAATTTCCTTAGCAAAACTGGCGTTTGATCTACTGAACCATCATCAACCACAACTACTTCCCACAAATAGTTCCTTTTGCTTAAATAAGCATCGACTTTTTCTAAAACTCCTGCTTGAAAATTATCTTCTTCATTGTAAGCAGGAATAACTATGGATAAGAAGATTTTTGGATTCTGACTTTTCATATTCCTTTCGGTGCTGGCTCGCCAATCAAGTCTATCGAGTCTGCATGATGAACAAGTCTAAAAATTCTAATTCCTACCTCATCTTTCCATTCCTCGACAATTTCTGCCCGACCAAAAGCGGCAATTTCCCATAAAGGATGACCTAAAGGTTGACAAACAACTGACTCACAAACAACAAAAAGCTGCTCCTCTACTCTTTCTCCCAATGACACCGGTTTATGCTTCTTGACTTCCAAAAAATAACGATAAGCATGATCACTATTGCTTTGTGAAATCAAAGCAAAATTAAAAGCCTTATCTTGACTTCTTTCTATTATGCTCTCGGCAATTCTTTCTGTTTGTATCAAAATTCTATTCGGTTTTGTCCAAATAACTTGCCTTTTTAAAGAGAAAAAAAGAATAAATAAAAAAATAGCCAAAGAAAAAAGCTTAAAAAAACTGTTCCTTTTTTTGGCTAGAAAACCCAAAAAAATTCCCAAAGAAACTGCCGGAATAGGATAAAGATAGCCATAATAGTAATCATAAATCGTTCCTTGATAAAAGCTCAAAACAAAAACTCCACCCAACCACCAAACAAGAAAAGGCCAAACAACCTTTTTCTTTTTCTTCAACTCTGACAGCAAAATAATTAAGGAAGCAAAAGTAAGCAGTTTAATAAAAAGATTTTTCTCAAAACCAAAAATTGAGGCAAAAATTCTCAAAGAAAGCTCAGAAAGATGACCAAGAAGACTCAAAGGATAAAAACCAATTGCCCCTCCTCTTCTGGTAACAAATTCAAAAATACTTTTAATATTGGCAAAACCATGATTTAGTTCAAAAAACAAAAATGGAGAAAAAGATAGAAAGCAACCAAACAACAAGAAAGAAAAATCTATCAACCACTGCCTAAATCTTTTCTTAAAAGTCAAAATTATGCCTAAAGGCAGCAAGCTCAAAGCCAAATAATGAAGCTGAAAACAAATCCCCAAAATAATTCCCGACAAAAAAAGAAACGGTTTTCTCTTTTTCCCTCTAGCTAAAAAAAGAAGATAGAAAAAAAGCAAAGAAAAAAAAGGTAAAGTATTTGGATTCCAAGAAAAACGGCTATTGGCTACTGCTAGAGGAGAAAAAGCATAAAGGAAACTGGCAAAAAGAGCAACCAGATTTCCAAAAAGTTGCCTTAAAAAAATAAAAATCAGAAAAACAGTTGCCACTCCAAAGAGAGCAACCATCACTGCTGGCCCTACCGGATCAAAGCCAGCCAACCACAAAGGAATAGCCATTAAATAATAATAAAAAGGTCCCAAGTAAAAACCACCAACAGAAGCTGTCGGTCCCAAAAGAGTTAAATCTCCTTCAAGAATTTTTTTGACTTCCAAAACATCTCTTCCCTGGTCGCCCAAGAAAACAATATAGTCTCTTATTTTATAGAGGCGAAGGAATAAAGCTAAAAGAAGGATTAAAACCAAAAGAATCGTTGTTAAAGTCTTTTTTTTAAATTTTATAGTCATTTCTAAATACTCTCTCTTTCAAAAGCAGAAACCAAAGCAAAATTCCCTGAAAAGCAGCTTTTATAATAACGCTTGGCTTTCCTCCTGTCTGTTCTCCTTCTTCCCGAGAAAAATGCTTCACTCCAACCTCGCTAATTTTAAAACCTGCTTTCTTTGCCCGAACAATAAATTCGGTAACCGTAATAGCACTCTCTGTTCTCAGTCTGGGGATTTTTTCAATAACTTGCTTTTTAAAAAGTTTAAAGCCGCAATCCACATCTTTAACTTTCAAACCAAACATTAAAAAACCGGCCAAACGCAAAAGCTTTGCCATAAAACGCCGATACAAGCTATCGGTTCTTTTCTTCCGATAGCCAATAATAAGGTCAGCTTTGCTCCTCTTGGCCAAAAATTTATTGATTTCAGCAAAATCAAACTGGCCATCAGAATCCATTTGCACTACCCAGTCAAAACGAACATTATAAAGGCCAGACTTAATCGCTGCTCCATAACCCCTATTTTCCTGGTGATTTATCAGCCTTATCTTATTGTCTTTCTTTATAAGCGTTTTTACTATCTGACTTGTTTTGTCCGCTGAACCATCATTAACTACTAAAATCTCATAATCAGAGGCAATTTTTCTCAAAACCCCATTGACTCCTGAGATCGTCTTTTTAATATTCGCTTCTTCGTTGAAAGCCGGAAGAAAAACAGAAATCAAAAGAGGTTTCATTTTTTGGTTTTCCAGACAAAATGGCTATAAGCAAAGTAGTTCCAAAAAAGGCCCAGCAAAATTCCCAAAGCGGCCAAGAAGTTTTCTCCTATAAAAGAACGCCCTAGCAAAAATACCCCAATCTTCATTACTAAAAATTGAATAATCAAAGAACCCAAAGACAAAAGATTGAACTGTAAAAACTTACCTAAAACTCTTGTTCCTTTAAATTTTATTTTCTTATCTTTAAAAGACCAAAAATTGTTCAACAAAAAATTGGAAACAATCGCTGCTTCTACTGCTAAAACAATAGCGTACTCAGGATTAAAAGTTAATCTCAAAATGTTAAAAATAACAAATTGGATGCCGGCGCCAATTGCTCCAACCACCGCTACTTTAAAAAACCTTATTGATTTTTCAAAACGAATCCGTAAACAAAGCCACATATATTCAAAAATGTCTCTCATATAAGTTTTAATATACCTTTTGTTAAAACTGACTTTCGTCTCTCCAGCAGTCCGGAATTTAAAAATAACCGGAATCTCAAAAAACTTATCAGTCACTTTAGTCAATTGGTAAATGATATAACACTGGAAGCCAAAACCTTTAACTCTCAGTTTAGAAATAGGAATTCTATCCAAAACTCCTTTTACTCTTATGGCCTTGAAATTGCCATTGTGGTCATGGACTTGAGTTATGCCGGCTACATACCAAGCAAAAAACTCATTAGCCACCAAATGATTTAGTTTACGGAATAAACTCCAACCTTCGGTCCCTCCGCCACCCACGTGGCGAGAAGCGACAACCACATCATACCCTTCATCAATTTTTGCTAATAAATCAGGAATTCTTTGAGGCTCAAAAGAAAAATCACAGTCGTTAGGAATAATAACATCTGCTTTTAGCTTATCCTCAGCATATTTATAACCTCTTATCAAAGCTTCTCCCAACCCGACCCTTTTTCCCTCCAGAAGTTTAATCTTTTTGTTTTTCTTTTTGTATTTTTTAACAATTTCTGCTGTTCCGTCAGGAGAATTATCATCAACCACCAAATGATAAAAATCATATTTGGGATTTTTCTTGGCAATCTGCTGCAAGACTTTAAGCATCTTGCCAATGTTTTCTTTTTCGTTATAGGTAGGAATTATATTTACAACGCGCAATTACATCTGTCATTCCTGGCCTGACCAGGAATCTATACAAATAACTCTGTCATCCTGAACTTGTTTCAGGATTTATATAAATAATTATTGCTATAGATTCCGCATCAAGTGCGGAATGACAACGAGATTAACTCATATGACTTTGCTCCTTCTCTAAATCTGCTTCAACCATAATTTTTACTAATTCTTCAAAAGAAACCTTTGGCTTCCAGTCAAGAACTTTTTTTGCTCTTTTTGGGTCAGCGCAAAGAAAATCTACCTCTGCCGGCCTTAAATATTTATCATCCACTTCTATATAATCCTGCCAATTATCAACCCCTACAACTTTAAAAGCCTCCTTAACAAAATCCTTAACTGAATGTGTCTCGCCTGTGCCAACAACAAAATCAGAAGGCTTTTCCTGTTGAAGCATCAACCACATTGCCCGCACATAGTCAGGCGCATAACCCCAGTCCCTTTTGGACTTTAAATTGCCCAGCTTGAGTTTTTTTTGCTTACCCAGCTTAATCCTAGCTACCGCATGGGAAATCTTGCGAGTGACAAATTCCAATCCCCGCCTTGGTGATTCGTGGTTAAACAAAATCCCGGAAACAGCAAAAAGACTATAAGACTCTCTGTAGTTAACAGTTATCCAATGACCGTAAACCTTGGCTACTCCATAAGGACTCCGGGGATAAAAAGGAGTTTTTTCGTTTTGGGGGCTTTGTCTGACTTTGCCAAACATCTCCGAAGAAGAAGCTTGATAAAACTTGGCTTTGGGGGAGGCAATGCGCATTGCCTCCAACACCCGAGTAACTCCCAAAGCGGTAAATTCTCCTGTCAGGACCGGCTGGTTCCAAGAAGTGGGCACAAAACTCTGCGCCGCCAAATTATAAATCTCATCTGGTTTGACTTCTTTCATTGCATAAGTTAAGGAGTGTTGATCCATTAGGTCTCCGGGAATAAGGGTAATCTCATCAACAACATCTTTAATCCGGGCGTAGTTGGGAGTACTTGTCCGCCTGGTTAAACCAAAAACCTGATAACCTTTTTCAAGCAGAAACTCCGCCAAGTAAGAACCGTCTTGACCAGTAATACCAGTGATCAGAGCACGTTTCATATCTTTAAAAACAAAAAACTAAAGACTAAAAACATCTTTCGACCCTGTTTATTAATTTATTGATTTGAAATTTGATTATTTGTGACATTTGATTATTATATTTTGTTTGTGTTTTTTATTTTTGGTATTTCATTTTTAATTTTTTTCACATCCTCCTCCACCATTTTCTTGATCATTCCTTTAAAAGAAACCGTTGGCTGCCAGCCTAACTTTTTTTTTGCTTTGTTGGCAGCTCCACACAACTTTACTTCTGCCTGCTTTCTAAAAAACATTTTATCACGAACAGTATATTTTTTATAATCCAGACCTAAATATCCAAAAGCAATTTGGCAAATTTCTCTAACCGAATGAAGATTTCCTGTAGCAATAATATAATCATCTGGTTTTTTTTGTTGTAACATCAACCACATTGCCCGAACATAATCCGGCGCCCAACCCCAGTCTTCTTTGGCATTCAGATTTCCCAGTCTAAGTTTTTGCACCAAACCCAGCTTAATTTTTACTGCTGCCAGGCTAATTTTTCGGGTAACAAAATCTTCTCCTCGGCGCAATGATTCATGATTATAAGAAATTCCGGAAACAGCAAAAAGAGAGAAATTTTTCCTAAAAGATTGGGTCAAAAAATGAGCGGCCGCTTTGGAAATCCCATAAGGATCGATAGGATCAATCTTTGTTTCTTCATCTTGAGGACAAGTTTTCGGTTTCCCAAATATTTTGCTGCTCGAGGCTTGAAAAAAGCGAACCTTAGGATAGCCCTCTTTAATAATCGTAAGCAAACGTAAAACGCCCAAAGCATTAATATCAAAGGCTAAAGCCGGCTTTTGCCAACAGGCGGGAATAAAACTTAAAGCCGCTAGATTATAAACTTCTTGGGGTTTATGCTTCCGGAAAATCTTTTCTAAAGAAGCTTTGTCCAAAAGATCACCTTTTTCCAAAACTAGCTTTGCCTTGACAGCCCTTATGTTTTCCTCACCAATGCCATGCTTCTTGCTCACCAGACCAACTATTTTGTAGTTTTTCTTGAGCAAAAATTCTGCCAGATAAGAACCATCTTGGCCGGTGATGCCGGTGATGAAAGCAGTTTTCATAAGTAGCTACTATTTTCTCCCCATTCCTTCATAAGTAAAACCTAACTTTTTTAATTTCTCTTTTGGTAGAAAATTCCTTCCATCAACTACCACTGGTTTCTTCATTATCTTTTTGACTTTAGCAAAATCCAACCTCTTATACTCTTCCCATTCGGTTACTAGCAACAAAGCCTCCGCTCCTGCTAGTGCTTTGTAAGGATCTTTGTGTAAACAAACCCCAGACAAAATTTCTTCTGCTTTGGGAAGGGCTATTGGATCGCTGGCCTGAATCTTCGCTCCTTTTTCTTTCAGCTTTTTGATTAAAGGAATTGAACGAGCTTCACGCATGTCATCGGTATTTGGCTTAAAACTCAAGCCTAAAAGAGTAACAGTTTTACCTTTAATATTACCAAGTAAACTCTCTATCTTGGAAACAAAATAATTAATTTGTCTCTTGTTAACCATATCTACCTCTTTTAAAAATCTAAAATCATATTTTTGTCTTTTGGCAAAGGAAATAAGCGCCCAGGTATCTTTAGGAAAACAGCTACCTCCATAACCAAGGCCAGCTTTAAGAAAACTTTTTCCAATTCTTGAGTCCAAACCCAAACCTCTGCCTACTTTATCAATGTCTGCTCCAATATTGTCACAAAGCCGAGCAATCGAGTTGATAAAAGAAATCTTGGTAGCTAAAAAAGCATTGGCCGCATATTTGATAAGCTGGGCAGAGACAACATCGCAAAGAACGCGTGGCGCTCTTATCGGTTGGTGAAGTTTAAGCAATAGCTTTTGAGCTCTTTTACTTTCTGTTCCGATGACAACTCTTGAAGGATGCAGACTATCTTCTACTGCCGAGCCTTCGCGCAAAAACTCCGGACAAGAAGCAATATCAAAAGGAGCCTTGCTTATTTTTTGGATAATTTTTTTAACTTTCTGGCTGGTGTTTGGCGGGACAGTGCTTTTAATAGCAACAACTGCATAGTTTTTCAAATTCTGGGCTACTTCCCTTGCCGAAGCAAAAACATATTTCAAATCATAGTCACCATTTTTCTTAGGAGGAGTGCCAACACAAACAAAAATTATCTCAGATTGGGGAATAGCTTTTGAATAATCAGTAGTAAATCGAAGCCTTCCCTTGTCAACATTTTCTCCTACCAACTTTTCCAATCCAGGTTCATAAAAGGGAACCTTTTTTAATTTTAAATTTTTAATTTTTAATTTGTCTTTATCCAAACCATAAACTTCATTTCCCAGTTTGGCAAAAACCGCCACTGTCACCAAACCTACATAACCTGTCCCAACTACTGTAATTTTCATGAAGAAAGTATATCAAGAAATTGAGGAAATTTGTATCGTACTTTATAACTCTGTAATTCCAAGTCATCTTATAAGCCTCTCCCAATAATGTTTGCGTGGATGAAAAATCCTACTAATAAACTTGCAAACAACCTAAGGTCTTATCTTTTCCAAACAATAAAATATCCTGACTGTGCCTTTTCAATAATCTCTTGATATTTCCTGTAGATATATTGCCAGTTCGAAGCCAAATTACTTTAGGCGGATATCCATGAATAAGACTTCTTTCGTTGAAATCAGAGTCCTGAGTTACGATGGTAAAGCCATTATCACGACCGTAATTCCATATTTCCTCATCGGAAGCCTCGTGCAAATCAAGAAGATAAACGTGGTTTGATCCTGGAAATAAGTCTTCAAGCTCGTCAAGCAGCTTGTGCGAAATGTTTTGATCCAAAAGTAATTTCATGACTGGCTGTGGTCAAGGAATGCTCTCTTTCTGAAGCATATGATAAAACCGCCTTAATATCCTTCTTTGTTAACTCAGGAAAATCACTTAAGATCTTCTTTTCACTCATGCCAGAAGCAAGCATCTTTAGAACATCATAAACGGTAATGCGCATGCCACGAATGGTAGGCTGTCCACCACGCTTACCTGGTTCAATAGTGATAATACCTTTGTAATTCATAGTTTGACTATTGTATCAATTTTAAAAAAATAAAAATTAATTATACAAAATTTTGAAATATTTCATATAACTAGTGTTTATACGAACTTTTTTTCGTATACTTAATAAGCGCGCAATGCTGCGGAACCCAGCGTGATTAAGGGAAACGCACTACTCTAATTTTCTGGATAGCTTTATTTTATCATAAATTTGATTTACTGCTAGTCTATCTTTAAAATATTGCTAAATATATGAAAATTGATATCTTGACTTTATTTCCAAAAATGTTTAAAGGGCCGTTTGATGAGTCGATTGTTAAACGAGCTCAAGAAAAAAAGCTAGTTGAAATAAAAATCCACAATCTGCGCCATTGGGCCAAGGACAAACATAAAACCGTAGATGATCGTCCTTTTGGTGGGGGAACTGGCATGGTTTTAATGGTTGAACCGATCGATCACGCCCTGCGTGATCTCAAGTATCAAGTGTCAAGCCTGCCTGGCTGGCAGGCAGGTATCAAGTGTCAAGAAAAAACATCCGCCCGTGTAGGGGCGCGCCGTGGCGCGCCCAAAAAAACCATTCTTTTAACTCCAAAAGGAAAACTACTTAATCAACAAAAAGCACAGCAATTGTCAAAGCTCGATCACCTAATTTTGCTTTGCGGGCATTATGAAGGCGTTGATGAAAGGGTGAAAAAACATCTCATTGACGAGGAAATTTCCATTGGTGATTATATCTTAACCGGCGGTGAGCTACCAGCAATGGTTTTGGTTGATAGCCTCGTCCGCCTAATTCCCGGTGTTTTAAAAAAAGAAGAAGCTATTCAAAAAGAATCATTTTCCAGCTACCAGCTACCAGCTACCAGCTACCAGCTAATCGAATATCCCCACTATAGCCGTCCCGCCAACTATAAAGGTTGGAAAGTACCCAAAGTGCTTCTTTCCGGCAATCACAAAGAAATTGAAAAATGGCGCTTGAAAAAAGCCCTTGAACTCACCAAAAAAAGAAGACCTGACTTATTAAAAAACAAATAAATTACAAAAATGACTCTAATGATTCGAATCATTAGAGTGTATTAATTGTTCTTCTATTCTTTCTAGGGCTTCTTTTAGACTCAACATTTTTATGCCAAAATCTTTTGTTAATTTCTCGTTGGAAATTGCTAAATATTCCTGACGGGGACGAAGCTTTTTTCCTTTAAGTTCTTTTAAACTGGTTTTTCCAATTAAACTCTTGTCAAAATTAAAAACTTCCGCTATGATTGAGGCTAAATCGTAAGGTGAAAGAGGAGTTGAGCCAACAGCGTGATAAACCCCCTTTGGTTTTTTTTGCAAACAATAATCAACCACTTTAACTATATCATCAATGAAAGTCGGAGTAATTACCTGATCAAAAAACATTGGCAAAGATTTTTTATCTTTAAACTTCTTTATAATTGTCCTCACCAAATCGAGTTTGGGCTTGGGTTCTAGCTTTTTTGGCGCTGGCTTGGCTTTAAAAGGAAAAGCAGGGCGCAAAATTAAATTTTTGCAATCAGATTTTTTAACTTCTTGCTCTGCCCAAAGTTTTGTCTGCCCATACCATTCAATGGGATTTGGTCTATCTCTCTCTGTATAAACTTCGCTTCTTTCCCCATCAAAAATAAAATCAGTAGAAACATGAATAAAGTAGATATCCTTCTCGCTACACAAGTGGGCAATATTCCTTGTCCCTTCAACATTAACTTTGTAACAAGCCCCCTCTTTATTGTCTTTTTGCTCCCAGGCCTTACTTACATCAGTAAAAGCCGCTAAGTGGAGCAATGCCCTTGCTTCTTTATGTTTTTCAAAAGCCGACTTTAGTCTATTAAAGTCGGTAATATCAACACCTGTTGCCAAAGAAAAATCAATAAACTCATATTTCGATCCTAAAAGTTCAACAATTCTCCCACCAATAAGGCCGGACAGACCGGTGCCGATTACTTTCATAAACCAAACTCCTCTCTCACTAAATCCCAAGAAAATTTTGAACCATCTTCAAGTTTAACTTTATCCAAAGGAATTCTTTTTTCTTCTCTGGGATCATAAAGACGAGTGGGAAAGTTAAAAAGAATTGCCGGTTTTTTGCCAACAACAACAAAACCATGAAGACATCTTTTGGGAACAAGAACAAGATATTGGCCTTTGTCCTCGGCTAATTCTCCCATGTGGAAAAGATTAAGGCTTCCCAGAGTAGGCGACTCTTTTCTCCAGTCAAAGATGGCAACCACTATTTCTCCCTTGATAACTCCAAAGCGATCCTGCTGGCCACCGGGATGATAATGCCAAAGATTCTCATCTCTAGCCACCCCCGGCTCGGTGATAGAATAATAAGTCTGGGCAAAAGGCAATTTTTCTTTATGAAAAATATCCTGCCAATTACTTTTCATTATCTCCACCAAAATCCCTCGCTTATCACGATTAACTTTCAAAGGATGAATAACTACATCCTTAATTAAAGAATAACCATCCAGTTTGTCTAGAGTAAAAAAGTTAAAAGACATAAGTAAACTAATAGTAATCCTTATACTCTCCTGTTTTCACTCTCTTCCACCAAGTTCTATTCTTCTTATACCATCTTACAGTTTTTTCCAAATAAGTACCAAAGTCATATTTTGGTTGATAACCAAGCTCTTTTTTCGCTTTGCTCCAATCAATGGCATAGCGGACATCATGACCGGGACGGTCTTTAACATGGTTTATCACTGATTCGTCCTTACCTAAAATTCTAACAATCTCTTTGGCCACTTTTAGATTGCTAATATCATCAGTTAAGCCACCAATACAATACATCTCTCCTAATTTTCCTTCCTTTAAAATAAGATCAATTGCCCGGCAGTGATCCTCAACATAAAGCCAATCTCTTACTTGATTTCCTCTGCCATAAACAGGTAGCTTCTTGCCTTCTAAAATATTAGTAATTGCCAAAGGAATAAATTTCTCCGGAAATTGAAAAGGGCCATAGTTGTTGGAAGTATTGCTAATAGTTACCGGCAAACCATAAGTTTTAAACCAAGCTCTTACCAAATGATCGGAGCCAGCTTTGGTTGCTGAATAAGGATTGTTTGGTTGATAATTACTTCCCTCACTAAATTTCTCCTCTGAGCCCAGTTTTAAAGAGCCAAAAACTTCATCAGTAGAAACATGGTGAAACCTCTTAACTTTAGCTTTTAGGGCTGCTTGAAGCAAAACCTGAGTCCCTAAAACATTGGTTTTTATAAAAACTTTTGAAGCTAAGATTGAGCGGTCAACATGAGACTCGGCGGCAAAATGAACAACTAGATCAACCCCTTTTATAACTCGAGCAATCAATTCTCCATCGCAAATATCTCCTTTAACAAAATGATAATGAGAGTTTTCTTCGACTGTCTTTAAATTTTCTAAATTACCGGCATAAGTTAATTTGTCCAAATTAATAATTTCATCTTCTAGATAATTCTTAAGCCAATAAAGGATAAAGTTAGAACCGATAAAACCAGCGCCACCGGTGATTAAAAGTTTCATTGTTACCAAAATTTTGCAAATTTTATCAAAAAGGTCTTTTATTATTCGAGCGAAGCCCTGCACCAAACGGTGCGGGGCGAAGTCGAGAAGCTTCATCTATAAAAGTTCTCGATTCCTCTCTCTCCGCCAGCTGGCCAGGTACCGTCCAGTAACCTGGCTGGCGGATCGAGATTCACTCGAGCAATAACATGTTTGTAGCCAAAAGTGCAAAACTTTAGAAATTAGAGATTTTCTAAGCGTGTCTATCCGCTACCTTGCTTGCCCCATAAGATTCGGGTTTAGTTTTCGCTGTAAAGCCGTTGCCAGTCACCATCCCGACCACTTCTTTTATCATACTCCTTGTTTCCCCACTGCGGCCCACATCAATGTGTATCTCCAATTCATACTCTCTCTTACCATTCAAAACTTTGTTCACTTTAGGTAAAAGCTCTTGGGCGGTTTGCAAAGAAGCCAGCGTTTCCGCATAAATTTTACTTCTTAAGTCATAAACTCTACCAACCCGTTTTCTCTGCCAGAAATAACGTCCCCCTTTGCCGGCTCGATGAATAACAATTGCTGTCACTAAACTCAAATATTTTCCTTTTTTTCCCTCTCTTTCATGAGAGTCACTTCCAATTATCAGCCGATAAAAAAACTCTGGTTTATCATTAACAAAGCTGGTCACTTCCTCAACCGTTTTGTCAAGAGTAAGCTTACCGCTGGTAGGATTATAAAAAAGTTTCTGCATGGCTATATTGTGCCTGGGACATAAATCCAGCCTTATGTCATTGCGAGGAGTGAAGCGACGAAGCAATCTCTTTTTTTATGAGTCCTTTATGAGATTGCCACGCCCTCCCGGTGTCACACCGGGATCGCTCGCAATGACAAGAAGAATGATTATGTCCCACCCACAGTCATATTATACCGAAAAAGGGTGATATAATGAAATTACCTTTTGTCATTCCTGTGCAAACAGGAATCTATACAAATAACCTAGTCATCCTGAATTTATTTCAGGATCTATGTAAATAACTTGAATTACGAAATACTATGTCCCTTACTCTTCGAGCGAATCCGCCAGTTGGCGGAAGAATCGAGAAGTTTTCCTTGTTAGAGTTCTCGACTTTGCTCGAACAATAAAAGCTAACTGGCTTAAATTTCGTAATTCGGGTTAAATAGTTATTTCTGTAGATTCCGGATCAGGTCCGGAATGACAGAAATAGCAGTCTATGTCAATTTCTTTTAATAAAATCGGTATCAATAAATACCAACTGGAAAAACTGCCAGGAATGGAAGCCGAGGCGGTATTTTATGCCAATGACAAAATCCTGCCGGCAGTTACCAAAGATCTATCTTTAAATCAATTGGCAGAAGCGGCAATGCTCCCCAAGTTAGTCTCTCCGGTTATTGGCCTGCCGGACATCCACCAAGGCTTTGGTTTACCCATTGGCGGAGTAATGGCTACCGATGGCCTTATTTCTGCCGGCGCTGTGGGGATGGATATAAACTGTGGTATTAGACTTCTTACAAGCAAATTAAAATATAAGCCTCAAGTCTTCTCTCGCCAAAAACTGCAAACTTTAATTCATCAAATGGAAAAATTGATCCCCACTGGATTAGGAGGCAAACACAGGCAAAGGCAAAACTTAAACCTCTGCCAAGTAGTCCAAAAAGGAGTTGAATATCTGGTTAAACAAAGCTATGCCTATAGAGCCGATCTTGAATGTATTGAAGAAGGAGGAAAAATGGAGCAAGCCAGCTTTGAGGCTCTCAGTGAAAAAGCCAAAAAAAGAGCTGTTAAACAACTGGGAACTTTAGGCTCGGGTAATCATTTTATTGAGATCCAAAAAGTAGAAAAAATTTTTGACGAAGGAATTGCCCAAAAATGGGGCCTTTTTGAAAACCAAATTTGTCTTATGATCCACACCGGCTCCCGAGCTCTGGGACATCAAACTTGTCTCGACCACACCAATATTTTCTGGAAAGCAGAAGAAAAATATGGTATTAAAGCACCAAGAAAAGGCCTGGCTGCCCTGCCAATAGAAACCCCCGAAGGAAGTGTTTATTTTTCCGCTATGGCTGGTTGTGTTAATTTTGCCTTTTGCAACCGAGCAATGATTTCCTATTTCATCCGCCAAGTCTTTAAAAAGAATTTCGGACAAGAATTAGAGCTTCTTTATGATGTGGCCCACAATATTGCCAAATGGGAAGAACACGAAAGACACGAAAAGAAAACAGGAAAAACACGAAAAATCTTGGTCCACCGCAAAGGAGCAACCCGAGCTTTACCTGCCGGCCATCCTAAAAACCCCAAGAAATACAAAGATACTGGCCATCCGGCGATTGTTCCCGGTAGCATGGGCACTCCTTCCTTTGTAATGGTTGGGCTGGAAAAAAATAAAGAAACCTTTAATTCTATCAACCACGGCGCTGGCCGGGTAATGAGTCGAAGACAAGCCAAAAAAACAATTCAAAAAGAGACTTTTCAAAAACAAATGGCAAATATCGTCTATAATAAACCTTTTTACGTCATTTCCGATGAAGCGCCTGACGCTTATAAAAATATTGTTGAGGTAATTGATACTTTAGTTAAAGCCGGCCTAACTAAAAAAGTAGCAAAATTAGTGCCTCTGGCGGTGATTAAAGGAGATTGAAGTATCTTCCTCCTCTCCCACACTCTAAATCCATAATAACTAAGTGGTAAAATATCCCTAAATGAAAAGAAAGTTCTTAAATCTTTTTATTGGTCTTTTTATAACAATAATCTTTTTTGTCTTCTTAGAAATAGCTGCCAGAAAAATTAACACTACTGCCCTAAAAGACAAAATTGAAAAAAGCGATCTTAGAACAAAGCTGGAAAAAGCCTATATTCCTCCTTTTGCCAAAAAAGATCCTCAAGAATTAAGAGTCTTTGTCTATGGCGGCTCAACTGTTCAAGGACTACCTCTGCCAAAGGTTGGTTTTGCTTCCCAGCTTGACTATCAACTTCACCATATTTTTGGCGAAAAAAACTCTGTCAGACTCTATAACTTTGGCTGGAGCGGCTATAATTCCACTGTAATCAGGCATTTAGTTAAACGAACAGTCAGAGAAAAACCAGATCTGTTAATTGTTTATAGCGGACACAATGAATTCATCTATTCCCAGCTTGATTCTTATTTTTTGATAAAAACTTTAAGTTTCCTTAGAGATAAAAGCGGCTTAATAAAACTGCTTTTAACTCTCAAAGAAGACAGGCAACAAAATCAAGAAAGCCTGGATGAAAAAGTGGATGAAAAAAGGCCGGCTTTTAGAAAGCAAAAAATATTCTATCCTTTAAAAATGTTAATTTTTAGAGAGAATATGAAAGCGGTTGTCAAACTCGCCCAACAAGAAAAAATTCCCTTAATTTTTTGCACTGCTGCTTCCAATCTTGCTGATTGGCCGCCGGTGGAGCGAAAAGTAACTACTCTGCCAGAAACAGAAAATTACCAAGAAAAGCTTGATCAGCTAAAAGAGCTGATTAAAGAAAACTTAATGGAAAAAGCACAAAAAAATATAAAACCTTTGCTAGAAAAATATCCTAATGATGCTTCGCTTTTTTATCTTCAGGCAAAAATCGCCTCCCAAAGCGGCCAGCCAATGGCCGGCTATTTTTTCATTAAAGCAAAAGATCTTGATCTTATTTCCTGGCGAGCAACTTCCACGCAAAATGAATTTATAAGGTCCTTGGCTGATCAAAACGGAGTTTGGGTGGCTGATGTGGAAAAAGAGCTCTTTTCTCATTCCCCCAACAATTTGACCGGTTTTAATTTTATGACTGATAATGTTCATCCAACTAAAGAAGGAAGCTACTTTATTAGCAGGACAATTATTAATCTTTTGAAAAAAGAAAAACTGGTAAAAAAAGACTGGTGGGCAAAAGCCAATGCTCCTTACAGCCTGGATGAATTTCTACAAAGAGTAGGATTTTCCCCGGAAGATGAACTGGAAATTCTCTTTAGCAGTGCTAAGTATTGTGTGAAAAATCCTTTTTTTAATTTTGCCGCTGCCAAAGCTTGTCTGGATAAAGCAGAAAAAATCGAAGAAAACTGGCAAATAAAGGCATTGCGAGCCAGCCTTGCTTTTTTGCAAAATAAGCAAACTGAAGCAGAAGAATTTCTAGAAAAAGCAGAAAGCCTGCAAGGCTTTCCTCTCTCTGAAAATCAAATTAAACAAATTCCCTATCTCAACCAATTCTACCCTTCTCTCATCTTATCTAAATAAAAACATTTTTTGTTCAGAAATTTACTGAACAAAAAAAAGATTCTTCTGCTTTAGAAAAAGTGAGGAAAAAACCAGCTTGGAGAAAAGCTTTATTACTTGTAGAGTTGGCTATGGGTTCCAAGAGCTTCAAAAATAATGACCAATTTTCCCGGCTGAGAATATAATGCTCGCCAGTCGCCAGTAATATTTATACTTTTAAAACCTTTTAAGGAACCTTTTAGGGAATGATTATTTAAAGCTGAGCTTGAAGGGTTTTTCACAAATATTTTAAATCTTTTATCAAAATTTTGCTGTATCTTTTTGGGAGCTTTTTTATATTGTCTACGAAAAGCTTTACTAAAACTGATTTGCATATTTTGCCTTTGGGTCTCTTAACCATCTTAACGCCTCATCAGCATTATCAAAAGCAGGAGAAACATAACCGGCCTTTATATCCTCCTTGGATTTTTTTAAAGAATTTAATAGATACTTCGTTGGCTTTTCCTCAAGGCTGAAAGAGATGCTTTTGGTTCGAATTAACTGCCTTAAGTAACCATTAATCACTGCACTTAGGCTCAGACCCAACCTTTCAGCAATTTTTTGAGCTTTGGTTTTAATAACTAAATCAGTTCGTATATTAATAACAGCTGTATTACTCATAGTAATGCTATTGTATACACATTGTAAATTTATGTCAAGTAGTAAATTTGTTTATCTTCATCCTTCAAAATTCAGAAAGGTTCAAAAATTTAGGCGGATAGATATCAATCTATTTTTAGAGGAAATTCTGTGCTCGGAGAAAATAATAGTGATTTTTTCCTTATTTAGCAACTTTTTCTAGCCCCGTCCCTGAAGGACTGAAGTATTTGGTTAATTGGACTTGTAATACTTCCTACCTTTTAACTTATCTGGAAGTAGATTCTTACCTTTACTAGGATAGGCTTCATATCCACGGCCGTAGCCCACTTTCTTCATTAACTTGGTAACTGGATTTCTCAGGTGTAAAGGTATGGGCAGATTGCCATATTTTTTAACATCTTCTAATGCCCTCATGTAGGCGTCATAAGCTGACCTGTCTTTGGGGGCTTGGCAGAGATAGACGGTGCCGGCGGCTAAGTTTTCTTGACACTCTGGATAACCGATTGTCTCACAAGCCCTGAAAACAGCATTAGCCACCACCAAAGCAGTTGGGGTAGCTACATCTTCAGAAGCAAAGATAACCATGCGGCGGGCAATAAACAATGGGTCTTCGCCGGCGGCGACCATACGGGCAAGATAATAAAGGGCTGCGTCAACATTGCTGGCTCGCATACTTTTTATAAAACTAGAAATCACATTGTAGTGCTCCTCGCCTTTTTTGTCAAAACGCAGATAAGGTGACTGCAGGGTTGTTTTTAAAACCTCAAGGCCTATTTCTCCTTCTTTTTTGATTTTGTCTTTAAACAAACTGTAGCTATTTTCCAAAAGAGTAATCACCTGTCGGGCGTCGCCACTGGAAAGATTAACTAGCCACTCTTTAGTTTTTTTCTCGATTTTTATCTTATTTTTCGTGAGGTGTTTTAAAACACGATCAATAATTTTCTCTATCTCTTTTTCTGAAAGCTCCTTTAAAACAAAAACACGAGTTCGAGATAAAAGTGGGCCGATAACCTCAAAGGAAGGATTTTCTGTTGTTGCCCCAATCAAAACAATTGTCCCATCCTCTACAAAAGGCAAAAGATAATCCTGTTGGGCTTTGTTAAAACGATGAATTTCGTCTAAAAAAACAACTGCCCCTTTTTGCTTTAGACCCTGTTTAATAGACTGAACTATTTGACGTAAATCTTGTTTTCTGGCGGAAACAGCGGAAAAAAAGTAAAATTCTCTGCCGGTTTCTTGGGCTAAAATTTTTGCCAAAGTAGTTTTTCCGCAACCCGGAGGTCCCCAAAAAACCATAGAAAAAATCTGTTTTTTTTCTATTGCCAAACGCAAGGGTTTACCCGACCCTACTAAATGACTTTGGCCAATAAATTCTTTTAGTGTTGTGGGGCGGATTTTCTCAGCAAGAGGAGATTGCACTTGACTCATCTATTTTTTCTTCTGCTCAAAGTTGAAATTAAAATCCAATATAGGAAAAGCCAAATCTGTCTTGTGTAGTTGGGTTTCTTTAAGCTTCTTCTCCAAATCTTCTATTTTCTCTGATAAAGTCTTTGGGAAAGCGCTCGGTGTTGCCTGAGGTGAAGGAGAAAGCAAAACTGCCGAAGGCGTTGGCGAGGGCAAAGGTTTTACCTCTTTTTTCCCAAAAAGTAGCAAAACAATGATCAGTAACAAAAAGACAATAACTCCTATTAAAACAAATAACAAAAGCTTTGTTTTTTTCTTGGGAACAATTTCTTTTTCCTCTTTTGCCGGCGCTTGTTTTTTAAGCTCTTTGACTGGTAGATTTTCTCCCCCAAAGGGAATAACTTCACTCACTTGAAACCTCTCTTAAAATTTCTCTTTGATAATCAATCCCGCCTAATAAAACCGATCTTGCCTGCTCCAACTCAGCTTTTATCTTCCCATAGGTTTCTAAAATCCCCTCTTTTTTCTTTGCTTTGGAATTCATTAAAGAAAGATAGCTTTCTGCTGTTTCTATTTGCTTTTGTGACTGGAAAGTGATGTTTTTGGCCGTCTCCAGCCATTGGTTTAAAGTAGCCAGGTCTCCGTTTTCGCTTTTTATGATCTCGTCATTAAGTAGAGAGTTTATCGCTAAAGCCTCCGTCTGCAACAAGCGCATTTTGCCCAGAACAATGTTGCTTAGTGTTAAATAAGCCAATTTATTAAAAGTAACCTCCCGCCTCTCTATTCTCAAAGAAATCTCCAGTAAATCATCAAGGGTAGGATTGTCCAACTCTTTTATCTGATCTTCATTTTGCAAAAGCCAATCAATCTCTTCATCAAGAGATAAAACAAGCTCAGTTTTCTGCTCGGCGACTACATTAGGAGCTTTTTTTAAGTCAAACTCTAAAGCCTGCAAGTAAGTGCGAATAACAATACTGCGGGCATACAAAAAATCCTGCCCTGCCTGAATGAGTTCATCCCTTGAAGTTAAAGTCTGGTATTTTAAGTATTTCTCTCTTGCCTGAAGATATTCCTGGTGAATATTGCGATATTTTTCATATTGGTAAAGATAATCATCCATTTGCCGCTGGGCAAAAACGGGTTTAATGGGTGATGAGTGATGGGTGATGGGTGATGGGTAGATAAATAGAAAAAGAAAACAACAAAATAATAATAAAACTTTTTTGAAATCCTTCATTTTTCTAATCATTTTATTCCTTATTCTTCGTAGCTACTCAATATTAAGGTAAATTTCCTCCACCTCGGAGGAGTTATTCACATCTGTAAATTTTAGAATTCATTTACTCATTATCCATTACTCATCTATCCATTATTTAGCCTTCTCCGCCCAGTATTGGTTAGCTTCAAAAATAGTCCGAAAAGTCCCGGCATCCCGCCAGTAGCCGTCCAAAACAGCCCAGCTTAACTTGCCGTCTTTAATATAATAATTATTTACCTCTGTTATTTCCAGTTCATTCCTTCCCCGATAGTTAGGATCACACTTTTTAATATAAGAAAAAACTTTTTTATCATAAATATAAAGGCCGGTGACAGCAAAATTATTAGCCGGCTTTTTTGGTTTTTCTTCTATCTTAACAACCTTTTCTCCTTTTTTATCAAAAACAGGGACACCAAAGCGCTCTGGATCAGGCACTTCTTTCAAAAAAACCATTGCCCCGGATTTAAATTCACCAACAGGTCGGGAAATATCAGCATCGGTTGTGTTGTCTCCCAGAATAACGGTAATCGGCTGGCCATCGGCAAAATCCTCACAAATACTTAAGGCATCGGCAATCCCACCTTTAGGATTGTCCTGATAACCATATTCTAAATGTTTCAACCCCAGTTCCTCGCCATTTTTTAAAACGCGGATAAAATGGCCGGCGTGCTCACCGGAAACAACAACCATAATTTCCTTAATTCCCGCCTTTACCAAAGTTTGAATGGGATAAAAAACCATCGGTTTGTCATAAACGGGCAACAAGTGTTTGTTGGTAACATAAGTTAAGGGGTAAAGTCTGGTTCCTTTACCACCTGCAAGAATAACACCTTTCATGGAATACCTCCGTTCTTAATTATTAACATTATTACTCTTTTATTCAGTAATACTAATCTCTGCTCAAAATTCCAAGCACCAAGCAGCAAATAAATCTCTAGAAGTTAGAAATTAGAAAGTTGAAGTTGGATAAAGAAGGTAGAAGATGGAAAAATAGAAATCTATCTTCTATCCTCTATTTTCTAAATCTACTTTCTATCTTCTAATTTCTACTTTCTATTCTATATTGTTTGTGATTTGCGATTTGTGATTTGTGATTTCCAGCCAAAGGCTGGCTATCCTCTTAATATAATTGACAACAGCAAACCACCGCCAATAAGAGCAATAAAAAAGTACTCCAAAACAAGCTTTATGTGTAAATCTTTGTTTATTAAGTGATAAACCACTCCCCACAGGAAATAAAACAAAGCTGTTAAAAAAACAGCTAAAACCCGCCACAAAGGAAAACCAGCCAGGCCGAAAAAACCGGCTCCTCCCAAAAAAAGCCCGGCAAAAAGAATAAAATATTGACGCCGGTGTTTTTTAAGGTCTTTTAGGAAAGAATGGAACATCAGTTAAGAGTTTTAGAGTTAGAGAGTTTTAGAGTTTTAGTTTTTTATCAATTCCCCTAAAACTCTAACTATCTAAAACTCTAACACTCTAACTACAGGATTTGTCCGCTGCTTGTTAAAATTATTATTGCCAAAATTATAGCCAAAAAGGAAAAATGAATAAAGCTTTTGCCGGAAAGACGGATAAGCTTTTTCTTCCAAACAAAAACCCCATCTATCACTAAAACAGAAAGCAAAATTACAAGCAGACTAATATCAAAGACTTTGGTTAAACCAAAACTGGAAATAAGTGAACGGATCGTCAGATTTTGTTTTTGTGCTTCGGTTAAAAAAGTTTGCGGTAAAAGGGCTAATTTTTGCTCTTGGTCTCTACTCAAAACGCTTTGGGCAACTCCTTTGGTGGCCGCGCTTGAGGGAATGGCGGCCACTCCGCCGGGCGTGCCAAACATTTGGACCACTAAAGTTGTCTCCTCGCCGTTTAGAATTCCGTTAACAACAGCTATCCCTATATCTTTATAGCGGCCGTTTAGAATATTGTCTCTGTGGGTAGGAGAAGCCATCCAGGCTTGAACCACCCCAGCCGATTCGCCAAAATCACGAGCCAAGTTCTCCCCGGCATAAAGATAATTGTAACCCACATTTTTAAAAAACCACCAAGGAGAAGTGCCATTTGGCGAATAATGGGCCCAGTAATTTCTGGCAAACATATCCGCTGCTTTTTGCCTGGCCGCCTCGGACAAAAAAGAATTTAACTCCAACGGGGTTACTCCCTGTTTTGCCCTTTCCGTATTAGTCAACTCTATTAGAGCACCTACGTCTATATTGGAAGCAAAACCCAAAATCCCCGGCCGAACTCGGTGAAAAAGAGTAATAAAAAGCTGAAAAGCAACGAGTAGAAAGATAAAAACAGATAATGAAGAAAGGTGCAAGACCTTTGGTTTTTGATTATTATCTTCATGGGGAAAGAAAAGAACTTTAAACTGACTCCTCATCACTTCTCAATTATATAAAAGAAGGGAGAAAAATTACAATATGATGATAAAAAAATAAAATCTTTATTACTTAAAGTATATAGCACCTTAAAAACAAAATTGCGGATTTTTAAAACCTTCTCTTTTTTATTTCTCATTTGTCATTCTCGACCTGAAAGCGAAAGCGCTTCAAGATCGGGAATCTATAAAAATATTAAAGCTGAATTATTTCTATAGATTCTGAATCCCTCCTTTGCTAAAGCTACGGCAGGGCATATAGTAAGCGCAAAACAAATTTACCTATTTTGCTAAACTGATTTTATCAAAT
>CAYPXO010000018.1:0-31890 GCA_964414895.1 uncultured Pseudomonadales bacterium | reverse complement strand
TATCCATTGCATCTTTGGATATATGGCTGTTAGAGCATTTCGGAATTGAGGTTAATTATATTTTTGGAGTGCTTGGGAGTCGGCTGATTATGCTCCGCAACGGCCTGCAGGACCAATTCCTTCTCAAAATTTGGGATTTGGGATTTGGGATTTGGGATTTCATATAACATCTTCCTTGCCATCCTCTCCGACTCTGCCGCGTGGTTAAACTTATCTCCCCAAAGCGTTGGTTTCCTTTCAATAGTCCTGCCCAAATCATGAAGCCAGCAAGCCAGCTCGACTAAAAAAGAAAGTCTGTCAGCTCGCTCTTTTATAGATCCAAGTTTAGGAAATAAATCATACTTGCTAACCAAACTCTCCCCTTCTCTTTCAACAATTTTTCTACCAAAGCCGACTACCCTCTTAACATGATAAAAATTATGAACCCATAGGGGAGGGTTCTTAAAGGCTTTGCTGACTTTAGAACGAACTTGCTTCAAAAACTTCTCTTTGGTCAAAGATCTGTTCAAAATTTTCAATTTACAATTTTCAATATTCAATAAATGACCAATTTACAAATTTTCAAACAAAAAATTGAAAATTAGATCATTAAAAATTCATTGTAAATTGGGATTTGAAAATTGAAAATTCCTCTTATCTCTTACTAATGCTTCTCTTATACTTTTCTAAATCTTCTAAAACTATCCCTAGTCCTTTAACAACCGCCAGCATTGGTTCTTCTACTACCGAACAGGCAACCCCGGTTTCCTCAGTTAAGAGCCTGTCTAAATTGCGTAAAAGAGAAGTTCCTCCAGACAAAACAATACCTTTATCAATAATATCCGAGGCTAATTCCGGAGGCACCTCTTCCAAAACCGATTTAATTGCTTTGACCATTTGAGAGAGAGGCGTTTGCATCGCCTCGGTTACTTCATTGCTGGCAACTTCTATCTGGCGAGGTAGACCGCTTATCGAATCTCTCCCTCTGACTGCCAATCTTTTATCTTTTTTCCGTTTTACTGCCGAGCCAATTTTTATCTTTATTTCCTCAGAGGTTGTCTCTCCTATCAAAAGACCATGCTTTCTTTTTATATAAGAAGCAATCGCATCATCCAATTTACTGCCGGCTACTCGCAGGCTTTTGCTAACAACCACCCCGCCTAAAGAAATAATTGCTGTCTCACAAGCACCACCGCCAATATCAATAATCATATTACCTGAGGCTTCTCCGATAGGAACTCCAGCACCAATCGCCGCTGCTAAGGGCTCGGCAATAATATAAATGCTTCTCGCTCCGGCCGAGACAGCAGCATCCTCAACCGCCCTCTTTTCTACCTGAGTAGAACCGGCGGGGATACAAATCATCACTTCTGGCTTAAAAAGAAAAGAGCGACCGCAAACTTCCTTTATAAAAAAGCGTAACATTGCTTCAGTAACTTGATAATCGGCAATCACTCCTTCTCTCATTGGACGGGAAGCAATAATATTCCCCGGTGTTCTTCCCAACATCTCTCTGGCTTCATTGCCTACCGCTACTACCTTTCTTTCTTCAACAGAAACAGCCACTACCGAAGGTTCATTGAGAACCACTCCCTTGCCCTGAAGATATACTAGAGAATTTGCTGTTCCTAAATCTATACCAAGTCGTTTGAATAACATGGATTAATTATAGCAATTAACTTTCTAATTTTAAAAGTTTTGCACTTTGGGCTACAAATTACAAATCTGTTATTGTTCGAGTGAATCTCGAGCCTGCCTGCCGTCAGGGCAGGCATTGTCGAGAGAGGAATCGAGAACTTTTATAGATGAAGCTTCTCGACTTCGCTCGAAGAATAAAGATCTTTTTGATGAAAATTCGCAAAACTTTAGAAATTAGGAATTAGGCATTAATCTCTGCTATAATATTCTCATGCTTGCTTGCCGCTTTCTTATTACCTTGGCCGCCGCTGTTTTTGTAATAACAGGCAGCGCCTTTGCCATTTTTTGGGCAAAAGGCTATCGACCGGACTTAAAAAACGGCAAAATGAAAGCAACCGGCCTTTTGAATGCCAACTCTTTCCCTACCGGCGCCCAAGTTTTTATAGACGGTAAATTAACAACCGCTACTAATAATACTATTAACCTTTCTCCGGGGGAATACCAAATCAAAATAGCTAAAGACGGCTATCTTCCCTGGGAAAAAACTCTAAAAATGGAAAAAGAATTAGTCACCCAGACTAATGCCTTCCTTTTTCCTGTTGCTCCTGATCTCAAAGCTTTAACCTATATTAACGCTATCAATCCTCTACCTTCACCAGATGGGCAAAAAATCGCTTTTTCTGTTGCCTCGCCTTCTGCCCAAAGCAAACAAGGACTTTATATTCTGGGCCTATCCACTCGCCCTCTATCTTTTAAAGCACAAACTCAACAAATTATTACTGCCAGCAGTTTTGATCTTGACAAGGCTGGCTTATTGTGGTCACCGGACGGCAGCCAAATTCTTGCTTTTAAAAAAAACCAAAAAGAAACAATAACTAGCTCTATCTTGCTTGACACCAATAAATTAAATGAGACTCCCTTGGTTGATCAAACAGCTCGTCTCTCTTTAGTTCTTAACGACTGGGAAGAGCAAATAAAAATCAAGACCGAAGAAAGAGAAAAAAAATTGCCTCTTAAATTAAAAGAAATTCTTGATCAAAAAACTGCCAATATCTACTGGTCTCCTGACGAAGAAAAAATCCTTTACACTGCTACTGCCTCGGCCAGCATTCCTGAAAATCTAATTCCTCCTTTGCCGGCCTCCAACACCCAACCACAAAAAAGAAATCTAGAGCCAGGAGAGATCTATGTTTATGATACTAAAGAGGGTAAAAATTTTCTTGTTGGCAGCGAGAAACCAGTCCCTGAAGTTGTAGGCAAAGAAGAATCGGAAGAAAAAAACCCCATCAGTCATCCAAGCCAAGAGGCAGACAGCCACTTATCAATTATCAGCTATCTTCAAAACCAATACACTCCCTTATTTACCCAGAAAATTCAGTGGTTTCCCAATTCCCAACACCTAATCATTGCCGAAGAGGATAAAATTGTTATTGAAGAATATGACGGCAGCAATAAAGTAACTGTTTATTCCGGGCCGCTGAAAAACTACCCTCCGGAGCGAAGTTTTGTTTACCCTTGGCCGGACGGCAGCCAACTGGTCATTTTAACTACCTTAAACAAAAACCTCCCCTCTAATCTTTATGCTATTAATTTGAAATAATCTCTTTTTCCCAATGTTTAATCAGTTCCTAACACCCGGTGTTAGGTTACTTTTTTGGCAAAAAAACTTACCTCTCTCATTATGCTCTTTTTTTAAAGCATTGTATTAACAAAAACGCCTTCTCCCACTCTCTTGCTTTTCCATAAAAAATATTTTAACATTAAAAAAGTAAAAAAGGAGAAAGCATGATTCAACTATTAATACCTTTAGCAATCATTTTCTTTTTTGTTTTTCTTTCTTCTCTAAAGCAAATCAATCAATATGAACGGGGGGTCAAGTTTACGATGGGCAAGTTTACTGGCATCATGCCACCCGGCTGGCAAGTAGTCTGGCCGATTTTCCAGACTTGGAAAAGAGTTGATATCCGTACCAAGGTCGCTGAAGAGCCGGATCAAGAAGTAATTACCCAAGACAATGTTTCCACCAAAATTACGGCTGTTATCTATTACAAAATTATTGATGCTGCCAAGTCCATTTTGGAAGTAGAAAACTTCTACTGGGCGGTGGCTCAACTGGCACAAACAACGATGCGCAATGTTATTGGTGAGGTTACTTTGGATGAACTTTTATCCCAAAGACACCAACTGGCAGAAAAAATTAAAAAAATTGTTGACCAAACATCAACTAACTGGGGAGTTGATGTTACCAGTGTAGAGCTAAAAGACATCAAGCTGCCTGACAATATGGTGAGAACGATGGCTAAACAAGCTGAGGCGGAACGGGAAAAAAGAGCCACCATTATTAACTCCGAAGGTGAAGTCATTGCCGCCAAAAACCTGGCCCAAGCAGCCAAAACAATGGCCAATACCCCTGGAGCCTTACACTTACGAACCTTAAACTCAATCAATGACATTTCCTCGGACCAATCAAACACGATTGTCTTTGCCATGCCCATGGAAATCCTCAGAGCTTTTGAAGGGTTTAAGAAAAAATTGTAAAAAAAAAGAATTGTCATGGCAATAATTGGCTTTAGCTACTTCACTATCGGCCTCTGGAAAATCATGCATTTAAAGAAGTAAAATCACTAAATAAAAATCAATCTTTTATCTACTCTAAAATGAAAGCTGAGGTGTTATAAAGACACTAAGGGACTTACAGTCTCTTATTGCAGAAGCGTCGTGTATGGGGCAAGCCTACATTTTGTGCTCCCACCCAGAGTCGAACTGGGATCTGAGGTTTAGGAAACCCCTGCTCTGTCCATTGAGCTATGGGAGCTTAGAAGTCCACCAGCTGGCCAGGTACCGTACAGTAACCTGGCTGGTGGATCCTATATCTCAAGTCATAAACAAATAAATTATATCATTTTTATTAAACACTAATTATTCACGGACTTTAATCTGATTAATTCCGATTAAATAAGATTAACATTATTCATTATTAGCATCAAACTGTAGTGGTATCATTTAGGGCACCTCATATTTATGGTGCGATTAATCGCACCACTACATTTTTCATTAAAAATTAATGATAACAGTCCATGAATAAATGGTTAAACATCATTATTTCTTTCCCTCAAATCATAACTTTATTATTTAGTATACTATATATACTTTCAGCTCTAAAAAGATTGGAAGAAGTGGTAAAATAAAAAGGATCTTCGGAGCGTAGCGCAGTTTGGCTAGCGCGCCAGTTTCGGGTACTGGAGGTCGTGGGTTCGAATCCCACCGCTCCGACTCAGGTAGCCGGCTTGCCCCGAACACGACGCGCCTGCAAGTAGAGGCCGTAGGCCCTTTTGCAGGCAGGAGTTGTTTGGGGTTCAAATCCGAAGTCCCCGACAAAAAAAATTGAAAATTTTATAAATAATACTGACAGCGCTTTCAACTCTAGAGATTGAAGCTTTTGCTACCCTTAAGCTTTCCTGAGGTTTTCGAGCCATTTTTTCTTTAAGCGCTTAAACTTGTGTTTGTTAAGATCAAGCTCTGGAGCCTCAAAAGTGGTTTCTAAAGCCTTCTTTAAACTTCTCAATAATTTTTCTTTCTTATAACGAAAAATCAGTCGTTGATATTCCTCCCAATCAAAATCATCAAGTAACAAAAGAGAAAAAATATCTAAGATATCCTTCCTTCCCTTAACAGAATTTTTTCTCTCCTGGTAGGCATGCTGTTTTAAGATCAACAGAACTTCCTTTTTGGGAAGCCAAAAACCTGACTTAATTTGACGATATTTATCTATCTCTTCGGCTGGCAAACCAGGATTAGAATAAAAAGGAACATAAATATCAATTTCTATCTCTTCTTTCCTGGTTTCATATTTTTTTAGCCTGTTATTTTTAACCAACCCCAGTTTTTCTTTAAGCTTGGCCAACTGGGAGTAATCAATTACTAAATCAATATCTTTTGATTTTAGGCCTTGCGTATAGAGAAAAACTGCCCAACCGCCAATAAGAATAAAATGATACTCTTTTTTCAAGCCTCGCAGCACTTGCCAGCTTTTTTCGGTGATTAATTGGTGATAATAAGTCATTTTAGTTTCTCCCTAAGATTGTTTATAAACTCCTTGGCATACCAATCAGGCAGATTCCATAAATCAACAAAAATTTGCGCTAAGGGAGTTATCTGGCCATAATTTTTAAGAAAGGGGTCTGCTTTTAAAACCCAAAGATTAGGATAACCTTTGTCTAAAGGAAAACGTTTTTTTAAGGCTTTTGAATCTTGACTGTAGATAATTACTTTATCATAGTCAGCCGGACAAAGGCCAAATTTTAGCCGGTAAGCAGAATAACCACCAAAGATAACTCTAGCTGGCATCTGGCCCTCAATTTCTAAAATAGGAAGATTCACTTTGGTTCTATAAACAACCTCTTTTTCTAAATTCCTCACCGAAGCCCAATAATAAAGAAGTTTCTCGGGATCAGAAAGAGTAAAAAAACGACTGCTTACTCTAACTGCTCCCATTTTTCTCGGCGCCTTCAAAGCTTGAGAAATGGTGCTAAGAGAAAAACCAAATTGTTTTGCCAGTTTTTTTTGAACAAAATGGTTCTCTTCTTTTTCCCAAACTTGGTATAAAAGGTGGCGCCAAATAATTTCGATTTTTTTCATAAAAAAACCCTCTATTTTCGAAATATATCGAAAATAAGAGAGTTTGTCAAGTTCTAAATCGCCTACCTTCTTTATGGATCATAGTAGTAACATTTATAAGTTGGAAGTGCTTTATCAATTCCCTGTCTCTTCCAAAACTCCCTCTTCTATTAACAAGGCTTCTACATAATCCGGTTCTATTCCATAATCAAGTAACAATGTATAAGCGAAGCCGCCAGCCGCTTCTAGTGATTCTTTTTTTGCCAGCTCTTTTAAATCTTGCAAGTCAGCTCTTATCGTTTTTTGAGGAACTTCTTCGCCTAAAAGTCTTGGAATCATTAAAGCTAATTCATAAACATGTCTTAAGGAAGCTGTTTCTGGAAAGTCTTCCGCTTCTCCTAACCACAAAATTTGAATTTTAGTCTTCATTTGTTCAAGCCTTTCTTCATAAATCTTTATCATTTCATAAGTAGTTTTCTCACCTCCACGTTTCTCAAGATCATCATTAATATCAAACAGTTTACAAACCTCATCCATAATTTCATCGGCTTTTTCTTCAGAAAAAGCCATTCTTACAAAACCAGATAAATAGTGTACTTTATCACGGTATGATATTAATGCTTCATTCTCTTTATAAGCAGCGGTTGCTATGACTCTTTTTTCAAGATCAGCTACTTGCTGCTTATAGCCTCTAATTGTATCCAGTAATGGCTTATCACTACTCTTTTTTATTTCTGACAATAAACTCTCTTTTATGTCTCTAAGATGCATTGAAAGACTTTGCTCATCTTGGTAATTAGACCAGTCTTTAGAAGGAGGAGTCAGCCTTCGGCCCAGCAAACCTATTTTTTTGTCTAGAGAAATGTATTCCTGGCCTTCTTCAATAAAAAGGGTTTTGCCAAGTTGTTCTTCCCATTTGGCAATTGGAATTTGAGCCAACACCCATCTAAAAAGCTCTGCTCTTTTACGCCATGCACTCTGCGCAGAGTAAAGGACTGCTAAATCTAAAGCTGATTCTGTAGATTCTTTGAGTTTAGCAGAATAGTCTTCCCATAATTCCAAATGGAGCTTAGAGTCTTCTTTTACCGACATTCCTTCTATAAAAAAATCATAAACTCCTCCTCTTTCTAATAAGCTATTTTCTAGATGTGATTTGATATCTATTATTTGCGATTCTGATTTCATATCGGCTAACAATTCCTCTTTTGCCCGTGATAAAGCAAGAACGACTAGGTCATTCCATCTTTCTGGTTTTTCTCCAGAGGCCATTTTTTCTTTAATTCCTTCAAACTCGGTTAGATTAAAAGAGGGCTGTCCCCAAACGGTCAGATGTTTCCCTCTTGGGGAAAAAGCTCCACGGATTAAAAATAAGGCAGTTCTATAGGGAGCGATTTCCGCATGTCCTTCCTCATGCCGCAGGTAATCACCTCTACTCGATTCTTCCATAATAATTATGGGAACTCCTGAAACTTGTTCTCGGCTTTCTTCTAAATCAAGATCGGCAGATCCTCTGTAGAAACCACCTATATTTATTTCTGGGTC
The DNA here is from genome assembly GCA_964414895.1 of uncultured Pseudomonadales bacterium. Taxonomy (GTDB): domain Bacteria; phylum Patescibacteriota; class Microgenomatia; order UBA1400; family CAYNMC01; genus CAYPXO01. Next base: position 24,114 of record CAYPXO010000018.1, on the reverse strand, counting down.
TAACCTGGCAAAATCTTTGGCATTGACTTCTAAACAAAGAGCAAGAGGATAGCCCTCCTTTATCAATTCAACTTTTCCCTTAGGTGGCTGATGATCCTCTGATAGGCTGGTAAGAATTGTTTCTGCAAGGCCTTTGCCAGTCGCTTCGGCTTCTTTCCTCAACAACTCATCTGCTTTAATAACCTTGTCTCTGGTTGAAACAAGTCTTTCGACAAAAAACTCAGTTTTCTCGGGATGAAGGATATTTCCTCTTTCCCTTACACGCGCAATAAAATCTTCTTTAGTCATTCTAGGATTCTCTTCTAATGCTTCTATCAACTCTCTTGTTAATTGAGCATTATCTAGCCACATTTCCATTCTTAGTAGCTTTGCTTGTTCCTGCTTATGGATTTTTTCTTCTGGTGTTGCTGCCGGCAAATCTCTAACTTGATCTATTCTTTGTTGTATTTTTGTCGACCTCTGCAATTCTTCTTCTGCCATAGTCTTATTTTAATCGAAAAAATCTTTCTCTACCATTCTTAATATGATGGACTTCTGGTATGATAGACTTAGGTAAGTTTTAGAGTGGAAAGGAAAGGAAAAAGAAGAAGTTCAATCCACACAGCCCTAGGAAAAAAAACCAGCTTTTATATCCCATTATTACCATCAACAAAAATTCTTAACTCGATTCTTTAAAGATTCTAGCCTCTTTCCTCTTCGGAATAAATATAGAGGTATTCGCCTTTGTCGTAGGTGAAAATCTCCTCAGGTTTGAAAATCAGCTTTTCTTCTTTCTCCGCTGTCTTTAAGCTATCTGAAGCATGAATTAGGTTTAACTGCTGGCTCATGGCAAAATCGCCTCTGATTGAACCTCCCTCGGCCGCTCGACCCAAAGTAATCCCACAGAGCTTGCGCACCGTCTCTACCGCCCCAATTCCTTCCCAAAGCATTGCTATAATCGGTGAAGATTTCATATAACTCTTAAGATCTTTAAAAAAGGGCTTATCAAGGTGATGTTCATACCATTTTTCCAAGGTCTCATCATCCAAGCGCATCATCTTAATCCCCACCAGCTTCAAACCCTTTCTTTCAAAACGGCGGATGATCTCGCCAATCAGGCCTCGTTGAATTCCATCGGGTTTAACTAGAATGACGGAGTGTTGCATCATAAACTTTAAAGCGCAAAAGTAAAAGCTAAAAAGTAAAAATTATAATTTAAAGTCCAAAACTATTAAAACTTTGAGTTTTTCGCTTTTCGCTTTAAGCTTTTAGCTCTATTTTATTATCTTTTCAAACTTTTGTCTATCCCTTTCTTTATACGGTCCGATTATTGCCAAATTAATCCCTTTAGGAGTAAAAATCTCCTTGGCTACCCGCCTTACATCTTCAAGAGTTACTTTATCAATTTCCTTTAAAATTTTATCCGGTGTGCGGATTTGTCTTTCCATTAACCAATCCTCGGAAAAAAGCGAAGCAACTTCTTTGGAGTCCTCCAGTCCTAAAATAAGCCTCCCTTTCAAAAACTCCTTCGCCCTCTTCAATTCTTTACTGGCAACTGGCTGCTGGCTGCTGGCAACTTTTTCATACTCTTCCAAAATCACTCTCATTGCCTCCCCTGCCTTGCCAATATCTGTCCCCGCCTGGGTAACTAAGTAACCATTGTCTAAATAAGCTTGGGGGGTGGTTTTGACATAATAAGCAAGTCCTCTTTTTTCCCTCACTTCTATAAAAAGCCTGGAGGACATATTGCCACCCAAAATAGTCGCCAGCACCGCTAGGATGTATCTGTCCTTATGTCCTCTTTTAAAAGCACGCACTCCCAAACAAAAATGGGTCTGCTCGGTTTTTTTAAAGCGGCTTTTTAGGGCCGGTTTATCCTGAGGAAATTGTAGGGGCGATTCACGAATCGCCCGTAATTCGGGCGCATCGTGATGCGCCCCTACATCCTTTTCAAAATATCTTGACGCTTGACGTCTTACGCTTGCCTGTCCGCCGAAGCCTCGGCGAAGGCGGGACGCTTTCGGCGTCGCACCAGCAATACCGACTACCATATTCTCCGGTCGATACCACTTTCCCATATAATCCAAAAAATTATTTCTCCTCATTTTAACAACTGTCTTTTTCGTCCCAATTGTCTCCCAACCCAAAGATGTATTACCATATAAAAGTGTCTCAAAATCATAAGAAATCTTACTCATTGGGTGATCATTAATCATATTAAATTCTTCAATAATTACCCCTTTCTCTTTTTTTATCTCTTGACTATCAATAAGGGGCTTAAAAATTAGCTGGGACAAGATATCTAAGCCCAAATCTAAATGTTTGGCTGCCGATTTAACATAAAAACCGGTACATTCCTTACCGGTAAAAGCGTTCATCTCCGCCCCTATGGCATCTATTGTTGAACTTAAATCCAAATGGGTAGGATACTTTTTTGTCCCTTTAAAAACCATGTGCTCAATAAAGTGGGAAATTCCTCTTGTTTTCTGCTCCTCGTTACGACTACCAACTTTGACCATCACTAAGACAGTCACCGACTTGACCGCCGGCATCGGCACGGTAATAAGGGTGAGACCGTTTTCTAGGGTTTGTTTAGTGTAGTTAGAATCCACGGAATTAATTTCCAATTTTCAAATCCCAATTTACAATGAATGACCAATTCACAAATTTTCAAACATTTGACAATGTGTGTTTAGCTCGAAAATTGAATCATTGAAAATTCAATGAAAATTGTAAATTGAAAATTTTATTTTGCTTTCTTCGTATATCTCTCTCTCGATACCCTTAGGATCTTGGGCTTATTTTTGTTCCGGCACTTGGGCAAAGGCAGGGTAAAAGCATGGAAAGGCTCGCTGGTAAGATTGTCAATAGATAATTTTACAACAATTTGATATTTTCCTAAAGAGACCAAATCTTTTGGTTCAAAGCTCTCGCCAAACTCCCGGCTCAAAAACTGGGCATCAGCGGCGCCAACAATAAAGGAAAGCAAACTACCAACATTGCCAAAAATCGCCTTCATTACTTCTTCGGATAACTGACCAATATATTGATTAGCAACAGATAAATTAAGCCTGTACTTTCGCGCCTCAGATAAAATTTTAACAAATGAGGAAGTGGCAAAGTTTTGAAACTCATCAACATAAAGATAAAAGTCACGCCTTTCAGTTTCCGGCATTTTTACCCGATCCATTGCCGCCAGCTGCATTTTAGTAATAAACATCGCGCCAAGCAAAGCGGCATTATCCTCCCCTAGCTTCCCCTGGGAAAGATTAACAATCAAAATCTTCCCCTTATTCATCATTTCGGCAAGGTCAATAGTTGAGTGCTGATGGCCGATAATTTGCCTTATGGTTGGCGAGGAAACAAATTGGCCAACTTTATTTAAAATTGGAGAAATTGCCTCGGAACGTAGTTTTTCACTCATTTTTCCAAACTCGTTAAGCCAAAAGTTCTTTAAAACTCCATTGTCTAACTTGTCAACCACTTTTTGGCGAAAGTTTTTGTCGGCCAGCAGCTTAGGAACATCAACTAAAGTTGACCCCGGCCGGTTAACCAGAGTCATAATAGTATTCCGCAGGATATACTCTAGCCGAGGTCCCCAGGAATAATGATATAGTTTGTAAAAGATTGATATAATTCCTGAGGCAACCAGCTCGGCATGCTCCTTTTGCTTAACTTCTAAGATATTAAGCCTAAAAGGATTTTTGATATCCGAAGGGTCTAGGTAGCAAATATCATTGATCCGGCTTGAGGGAATATAGTTAAGTAAAATTTCCGATAAATCACCATGGGGATCAATAACCGCCACTCCCTCATCGTGGCGGATGTCATTGATGGCCATATTGGCAATCAAGGTAGATTTACCGGTGCCGGTTTTCCCAATAATATAGATATGCTTTCTTCTATCAGGACGCTTGATGCCAAAGTTAACCATTGTATTTCTAAACTCGGTTTTGGCCAAAAAGTTAATCTCTTTTTTTTCCTTGGCTGTCAAGCCAGCAGAAATAGGTAGATTCTCTGGTGCCTCGGAAACAAGAGTCCCTCCCCAAGCAATGTTTTTAATCTTGGACAAAGGCTTGCCGGGCAGGTGCCACAAAGTCGCCAACTCCTCGACATTCAAAAAATGATGGGCAGGAACACAGCTAAATTCTCTTTCCAAAATCGCTTTTAAAAGCTTGCCTTTAAAAAGCCTTGGTCTCTTTAAAACCAAACTGTTGCCTTCTCCTAAGGTAAAAGCACCAAAAGCACCGGCTAAATGAGACAAAAAAGCATTAGCTACCTGTTTGTTTATAGAAAAGGTCAAAAGACGGATCCCTCCAAAAAAAGCTTTGTGAAGAATTTTTTGACTGATCAGACGAGCTTGAGGATGGGCTTTTTGATGAATCCGGCCTTGCTCATCTTTAAAACTGACACCTTTATCAATAATTGCCTGAGCGCTGCGATAATATGACGGAGGGGCAGGCACAAAAGTAAACTGAATTAAAGCTTTATCTTGAGGAGTAGCTTTGCTTAAAGTACCCAAAAGCGAAGACAAAGGATCAACATCTTTAAAATCCCGATAGGTCTTTAAAGGAAAATAGTAAGCATTGGCAAGGGCGAGCTGTCCAAAAGCAAAATTGTCTGAAGAGGATCTGTCCCTTTTAAGAGACGAACCCTTAGTAAACCAAACTGGCAGATAATCTTTTACTTTACTTATTAAGGCTTTGGGATACTGAGCGGTTAGCTGGGAGAGAAAATAAGCTTCGATCTCCGGCTCAACCGAGGCAAAAAAATGAACTACTTGATTATAAAGAGCAATCTCTAAACAAAGCGTTTTCCTTCCTTCTAAAAGGGCCTTGAAAAATCCGGTCTTATAGTTGGAAAAGGCAGATAAAAAAGCGGCCGCCGCTTCCGGCGTCTCTTCACTATCTTTAGGAACGCGGATTTCCAAAAAAGACCTCTCAGCCATCAAATCCATAATAACACATCCCAAACAGAAATAAAATAAACCCTTATTATTTAGTATACTATATATACTAAATAATAAGTATTGCGAGTCTGTTGAAAATTAATCTAGAATCAATTCAGATTTATTTGGGGCTTTACTTGGGCTGGGGTTGTTTAATCTCAGACAGGAGCTTGTCTTTAACAGCCAAAAAGTCGTTGTAAAATTGCAGAACAAACTCTTTCATAGTTTCCTCGCTCTTTTTACCGGTATTTTTTTCAAATCTTTTAACCATCTCTGCCATTGCCTCCTGGTCAGAGGGAATTTTTTCTATATCTTTAACATCTTTGTCTGTTAAAGAGTTCTCGACTTCCAGGGCAAAACGTTTGCGGACAATGTCAACCGCTGCCACTAAAAAACCAGCCCGTTCTTTATCGGACAAGTCCTTATCGCTTAAAAACTGGTAAATTTGGTTTCGGATCTGTTCTTCGGATAACATATGGACACCCTTATTAAAATTACTCATTGTCATTCCTGGCTTAGACCAGGAATCTATACAAATAAAATTCTGTTATCTGTATAGATTCCGCATCAAGTGCGGAATGACAAGGGTAGATTCATCAAATTTTAATTACGTTATAAATTAATTACCCGCCGGTTTTTCTTTGTAAAAACCGACTGCTTTTAACAATTTATGAGTTAAAGCACCTAAACCAACCGCTCCTACCACTCTGCCTAAAGGAGTCTTTAGAAAATCGGCCAACTGCTCTTTTCCCTGGACTGCTAAATCTAATCCTGCCTGACCGGCATCTTTGGCTTGATCCAAAGCTGCCCGGCTGTATTGTTCAACTTCGGGAGCAAGCTGGACTACTTGATCTTTGACCTGGCCGACAACTTCTCCTGTCTGTGTGCTTACAAAACCAGCTCCTTTCTCTATTCCCTCTTTCACTCCCATTCCCGGAAGCGCCTGGTCTAGCCGTTCAGGAACAGCGGCTAAACCTTTAGCCTTTACCATCCCTGTAAATTCCTTTGCTTGATTTATCATCTGCCCTAAAGCAGTACCAGTTCCTTCTAAGAAACTTCTGAACTGCTCCCGTAGAACATCTGTTGGTGCAGTTTTCAGCTCTACTGATCCTCCCGGCAGATGCATCACCTGGTCTACTCTGTGCGGCAAAGCCAGGTTAACTGCTACACCGGCTAATCCTCCAAAAGCCCCGCCTTTCCAAGCACCTTCTCCCAAAGCCTTGGCCAAACGGCAAGCTCTGGAGCCGGGGTGACGACTGCCAAGTTTGTCCAGTCCATAACCGGCACCTACTAAAGCGACTTTTGGTAACCACAAAGTTGTTGGTCCTAAAAACTCTGCTAAAAAACTAGCTCCCCCGCCAACATACTTTAAAACTGGCACCGCTACATTGGTTGCTGTATCCAAAACCTTATCTATTTTTTTGGCTACACTTTTCTTTAGTCTCTCAAAAACTCCTGGCTCTTCTGGTTCTGGAGTGGGTGCAGGCTCCGGAGTTTCTACCTCCGGTTCTGTATCATCTGGTGCTGGGCCGGGAGCAGCCTCATCGTCGGCTTCTTCTTCCACTTCTTCTGTATCCACCTCATCAACATTAACATTAACATCACTGGTGTCAGCAGCTTCCGGCCCTGGACTAACAGTACCGTCCTCAGGCGCAACAGCGTCAACACTGCCTGGCTCTCCTGCGCCATCAGAAACAGCGCCAACATCTGCTTTATCTGGATTAACATCTGCTTCTGGATTACCTGGATTAGCCATTTGTTTTAATTAAAATTGATAAAAATACTTTTGTCAAGGAGATGTTATATGTTATTATCATCTCATGAGTGAGATAAACGGCGAATTACCAACTCCTTTAAAAGAACAGCCAGCAAAAGAACCAAAACACTTTCCTTTCTCTCCGCCTTCAGAAATCCCCTCGCTTTCAAGACCCGATCAACGAATCAAAAATTTTCTACAAGAAAGTAAGGAAATAGGAAAACTTCGAGCTTTTCTTTTTGCCGACCAAAAGGCCAGCTTAAGCTCCAGCCCCAAACAAGAAGCAGTTTTAAGAGAAAATGTCAGCCAGTTAGTAGAAAAAGATCTTTCAAAAGAAAAGCTAGAGCAAATGTTTGACCTCTTTCGCGAACGGGAAGAAGATCTTTTTCAAAAAACTGCTTTGGTCAGCCAAAAAAAATCCGCTCTTCCCAATATTGCTGAAGGCTCGCTTGCCGGAGCAACTGGTTTGGGCGTTGTTGCTCACGGTCTTAAAGAAGCTTTTTCAAGAGTCGCTTGGCCGATTGGCGCTTTTTTAGGCATTAAAGGGGCCGGGGAAATCCTCAAAGGCCAAAGCAACCCTTTGACACAAACAGCTCTAAGACTGACAGAAGAAGTAAAAAACTTGTTTGCCGTAACCAAATTTTTACAGAGTGCCGAGGGTTGTCAGAGCTTTGATCAACTTCTTCCTCTTTTGCAATCTTCAGAAGAGTTAGCCAAAGATCCGCAAAAAGTCAAAATGCTGGCAGAAACCTTAAGGAGCCTTAAAAGAGCAACGCTTGTTTTGAACTTAACTGACCCTAAGCTTGGTTTTTGGGCAAATATTCCCCAAAAAAACGAGGGCCAGGCCCGATGGCAAAAAGCTCATTTTGAGCTTAAACATATCCTTGCCACAATAAGCTTTTTTGAAAGAAAACTCTTTACCGCCAGCAAAGGCAATGACAAGCTGCAAAAAGAACTCCTTTTAATCTCCTTAGGTCTACCGGAAAATATCGATAATCCCCAGCGGGCGCAAACGGCGGTTTCGGATTGGGAAAAAGATCTTTTTCTTGAAGCAACCAATACCCGTTTGAAACTGGCCGGTGGCTATGCGGCCGCTGTCCCTCTTTTAACCGCTCCTCTCTTAAACAGCCTCTCTACAATAATAGGAAAAGTCCATTCTCTTCTTTTGCCGACTGGAGTATCGCCAAAACCAATCGCCATTGGAGAACCAGTGCCTAAATTTGCAAAACTTCCAGTAATATTTAAGGGGGGAAGTTTCCCCATTCCTATTAAAGAACAATCAGAATGGTCTCGTTTTTGGAGCCGTGTTTGGGAAAACATTAAACTTTGGTAAGAGTGAACAAACAGCAAATGATAGAAAAACTCTGTTGAATCTCAGACTTCTTTTTTTCTTTTTAAAAAATATCGATACCAATTTCTGTACTCCTGAGGATTAACAAAACGGAGTTCAATCTGTTTTCATAAACAATCTTTCCTTAAATCTATTTTACAGCCCCATTTTTCTCAGGCCGATTTTTCCGGCGGCGGCCATTGCTCGGGAGCGGCCGGTTTTTCTTCCGAAGGGGCTTCCGGCGGCGGCCATTCATCTTTAGCCTCTTGTTTAACTTTTCCAGCTGAAGCCGGCGGGGCTTTCCTTCCCTTTAACTTGCCAATTAAAGAAGAAACAACAATTAAAGCAATAAACAAACCTAAAGACAAGAGTCCGGCTTTAACCCAAAAATTCCAGTTTCGCCAAAAAGGCTCTTCTTTTTCCGGAATAAAAGCGGTTGGTGTTGGACTTGCCTCTTCTTCTTCCGGTTCGGGAGTGGCTGAGGCAGTCGCTTCACCAGGCTCCTCTGTTGGCTCTTCCTCCTCTGGAGAAGGAGATACTAAAGGAGAAACTAAGGGCAAAGGACTAAAAGTAATTACATCTCCGGGCTGCCAGCCGCCTTTTGTCTCTGGCTGCTTTTGAGGCAAGCTCCCTCCTGATCTAACAGCAACTTCTTTGGAATACCCAGAAGAGCCGCAACTATTAACTGCGGTAAGAACAAAATAGTAAACCCGACCCGGAGTCAACTGGGAAATAGTATATTGTGTCCCTGCCCCTATATTTGGCGCGCCGTAAATATAGCCGCCGGACGAAAGACCATAAGTAATAGTATAATAGTTGGCATTGTCTACCGACTGCCAGTGCAAAGTTGCCTGGCCGGCCGCCGGCCCGCTTTCTCCCCAAACACTGCCAGGTGCTCCCGGGGCAACACAGACCGGTGAAGGCGAAGGCTCAGCCACTCCGCCAACCTTAGGGTTGATGTGATAGATCCCTTTATGAAGCTGGCCGCAGTCAACAATGTCCTCAGCCGTATCCGCCTCCCAAACATTGGTATCGTCCCAATCATCGGAATTATCACAAACAAAAGACAGATAGGCTTCTCCGTCCGCATGGGTACTTAAAGTAAAAGTCGCCAATAGTCCTTTGCCGTTAAAACGAGTATTTTGTGAGTCGGCCCCAAAATGTAAAATTACTCTCCCTTCTTCCTCAGTAATATCCTGAATATGGAAAGGAAAATAAGTCGGGTAGTCAACTTTGTCTATCCAAACAAGGCTATGAGGGTAGATAACAACTACATCAAGAGCGTTGACTGTTCTTCCCTCGGTGTCCAAGGAAAGATTAACCTCAAACTGCTGGCCGGAGGTGATTGTCAAGTCCGTTGGCTCAAGAGTCAGCTTGGCAGCATGAGCAGAGGAAGGAAAAAGAAATAAAAAAAGAGTAGCAAAAAATAAGTATTTAAGAAAAATTAAGCGCATATTAATCTTCAATTTTCAAATCCCAATTTACAATGAATTTTCAATGTTTCAATTTTCAAACTTTCTATAAGATAGTCAAATTCGAAAATTTATAAATTGGTTATTCATTGATAATTGAAAATTATAAATTGAAAATTTTTACTACTTCTCTCCCTCTACTCCCACCCCTGTATCAATCAAAAGTGAATAATCCCGACTGGTAATCTTGCCATCCAAATCTAAATCAGCAGAATTTATCTCCTCCTCAGTTTGCTTTTTATCCTTAACCACCAAAGAGAAAAGATAATCTCTGTCTAGTTGGTCAACTTTATCATCTTGTCCAACTTCAGGCAAAACCAGATCTCCGGGCAAAAGCGGCTTGCCGGTAAGATCTATTTCTTCATCTTTATCAAGAAAAACATTTTCCAATCTGCGCTGTAGATGAACCGGACCCTTAAGCCAAATAGTATAACTGGTTTCCCAATAAGAAGAATCCAAGTTTAGCGTTCCCCAAAAAATCTCTGGGTTTTCCTCATCCTGCCAAATAGAAACCGGAGAAAAACTAAACTCCAAAGCCTCATCTTGAGTACCGATTGCTTTTATAAAAAGAGGTTGATTTTCTTTAACTCGACTACGGACTCCTTTTAGTTTTATTTTGAAATAAGTCTTGCTGGCATCAGGAGAAGGAAGCTGAACAGGAAACAACTCTGGTTGCTTGATTGAAGGAGAAACAATAAAAATAAAAAGTAGAAAAGGAATTGTTAACCAAACGCTCAAAAAAGCCAAAACTTTTAAATGCTGGCTTACATTAATAGGAATCTTTAGTTTTCCTTTAAACAACTCTCCCACAAACCAAACAAAGGCTTGCAAAGAATCTGTTTCTTTTTCCCTTTTTTTTGAAATTCTTTTCTTCCTTCTGGTCAATCTAAATAAAGCTTAACAAATTAAATTTCTCTTTGTCAAGGCCCGCCATACTGCTGCCCTTTATACTCCTCTATCGCCTTGACAATCCTTGAATCACCTCGTAAATCTTCAATAAAAAGGATGTGGTCTTTGTTTAACTTGATTTCGTTAGTTGGACCATGCAACTCATTACCCAACTCAATCAAAGTTATATTCTGCTGGGTATTTAATTGCCTTATCATCTCTTTCTCTCCTTCAGTGGCTTCTTCTTTTTGCTCCTGTAAGCTCTTGCTTAATTTTAAATAATAAACATCTTTTAAAATCGGATAGTCGGAGTCTTCTTGGGAAAGTTTGCCAAAATAAGTCTGGCCGTTGGTCAGGAAAACTGCCTGATACTCACCTCTCACTTCTTCTGTTCTATTAAAAGCCAGTTGAGAAGTCTTCTTTTTTTCTTGTCTAGCTTGACCGTCAAAAGAAATTTTCAAGGGTAACCAAGAAGGCTCAGTAACTAAAAGAATGGGAAAAACTCCCAGTAAAAATAGCACTATAAAAAGAAAAACATAAAATCCCCACTCCTTTATTTTATGAGGAGAGCTTTTTTTAGTACTAGTTTTAGTTGTCTTTTTACTAGCTGAAAGGTTGTTCATTAATACCTTTGTCATTCCTGTGTAAACAGGAATCTATGAAAATAATTCTTATCTGTATAGATTCCTGGTCGGAGCCAGGAATGACAAGAAAAATTTATTAAATACCAAATAGAACATTCCGTAATTCACAGATCAATACTCTGTCTGTATCTTATTGTTCTACCTCGGGTGAGGGACTCTGTAGGGGCGGACCCGTGTGTCCGCCCGTTTGGGGTCGTGACCCGCCCGTTTCTGATACGGGCGACCCACGAGTCGCCCCTACGAATTGAATCCCTTTTTAATCTGCCGGTGAAGGACTTGGTTCTTCACTTGGGCTTTCTGCTGGTAAAGGGCTTTCCGTTGGAGAAGGACTGGAACTTGGTCCTTCCGATCCCGACTCTGATTTTGATTCTGACTCTGGTTCTGGTTCTGGGCTTGGAGAAGGTTCAACCGACGGAGCCGTTGAAGGTTCTGGTAAGTTGCTCTCCATTGTCTCTTCTGTTGCCTCTGTTGATTCCTCTACCTCTTCCTCAACAATCTCCTCCTCTACCTCTGCTACTTCAACCACTCGGTAATCCAAACCCGGCATTACTAAAAACTCATTCTCTGAGCGAGCGACGCCAATCACTTGAATTAGCTCTTTGGGTTCAACAGCAGTCATCGCTCCCCAACTACCAAGATAATATATCCTACCAGCTGAGAGTCCGGACAAGCCCTTGACTGTGCCGGCTACGGCTACTTTGACATTTTCGCCTGCTTGAGTCTCACTTACTGCCAAACCAATCGCTGGCAAACTAGCCTCAGAAGCGCTTGAAGCTTTGTTAACTGTATTGGCTCCGGAAATATAAACTACATCACCGGCGCTCAGTTCTCCCCCAGCAGTAAATTCCTGAATCAAAGCGCCACCAATTTCCAGATCACCAGCTACATAAAGCCTGCCTGAAACCTCAATTGTCCCTTCAAAAAGAGCCGCTTTCTCCACCTTCAAAGTGCCAACAATCTCTGCATTTTCCAAAACCCGCAAGCCAGCCATCTCTTCAATTAAAGAAACTTGCAAAGTCTCATCTTTTTCCAGACTACCTCCAAGAGCCAATATCTCTCCCTCGCTGGTGGCCGCCAACACTTCTCCCTCTTCTTCCAAAGCCAAAGTAGCGACCTCATCTCCTTCCTCTTCGGCTAAAAAGATTGGATCAAACCAACCCATGTCAAGCAAAGTAATCACATAGCCATTAACACCTGTGCTCAAGGCTTTACCTACTGTTGGACCAGCCTTAACTGCTTTCATTAACTTACCATCAGGAGCTGAAGTTAGCGGGTCACCTGGCCCTACATCACCATTCTGCGAGTCAAACTTCGCCCAAACTCTCCCAGCAAGGGTAACCGGAGTGCCATCTGCCTCATTGCCTAACAATAATCCTGGAGTAAGATCGCCCAAAACGCCCTCTATATCAGCAACAACTCCTACTGCCCGGATATCATAACCCTTTCCTGAACTAACCACATATTCTGCTTTACTTGGGTGAGAAACGACTACTGTTCCCGGAGATAAATCCTGATCAGACTTCATCCACTCAGCAATGTCAGCACCGCCAGAGTTATCCACACTAACATCAACAAAAGCCAAGAGATTCCAACTTGTTCCATCGTAAATCCATACCGTGTGATCACCGTTATCCATAACAACATCTGTTGTTCCACAGTTTAAGTTGTTGGCTCCAGCTTCTGTGTCATCACAGTCAAAGGTGATTTCTCCCTGAGCATCTGTTACTACCTTAACATAGATGGTTTGGCCGGCTACACCATTGTCAAATGACTCAATGACTTGTTCTGCCGTGTTATCACCATTGGAAAAATAGATTCCTCCGGAGACATCTGGCGAGGTATCATCAGCCCCAAATGTATCTAGAGATCCTAAGTCTAAAATCCCTTCAATCGCTAGATCATCAGTAACTGAAACATTATCGCCAAAATAGGCATCATCAGTAACATACAATCCATAATCCCAACTATTGCCTGCTTGATAAATAGCATATTCGTTACCGCCACCTGGTGAGCCTCCCAAATCAGCTACTTGAATACCATAGAAAGCATCTCCATCATTAGAGGTCATCGTGCTGGCAACATTAATAACTGAGTGGGTACCAGAACTATTATCATCGGTTATCTCATAGTCAATATAGATCGCCTCCGCATTATCAGTAGTCGTATCAACCGTTAAATTGATTATCCCGTCAGCCGCCGTAGAATCATTTGTCGCCGCATCAATAACAATTGCTTGTAAGGCTTGAGCCGCTCCAAAATTTATAGCCAAGGCATCCCCAGCGGTATCGGGAGCGAGAGTGACTTTGCCGTCAGCGTCAACATCAAAGTCAGTAAAGTCAATCACTGCTGTTGTGCCGGCAATAGTATTGGCCCCCACTGAAATAGCATTAGTAATGTCTGTGTCCGTCACATCAATAGCGGTAGTTGTTGCGGCATCTGGTGCAATCGTCAAACCAACTCCATCAGCATCATTGGCAATGGTAATTAAACCGTCAGCGGAGAGATCAAAATCGGTAAAGTCAATAATTGCTTCTCCACCGGTGATCGTGTTTGCCCCCACATTCAAAGCATTGGTAATATTAGTATCCGAGGCATCTATAGCATCGGTAATTGCTCCTCCGGCTGAAGTAAAGAGAATACCATCGGCTACCAAAACGGTATCATCGGAATTATCAAGAACAATAAAGGCATCAGTCGCTAAATCTGCATCAGCCCCGCCACTGTCTGGGTTGTCAATATAAAGACCATAGGCCGTATCATCAGCCGAAGTAGAATTATCATCAATTGTCATAAGCATGCCGTAAAAAGTGTCTGGCGCTGTGCCATCATCAACATTGGTAACGGTCAGGTTGATTCCTGCTGAGGCATCACTGTCTGTGAGAGTATGGGAAACCGCCAAAGCATCAACACCATCATTGGTTGCTGCCACCGAGCCAGTAATGGTAAATAAATCACCGGTTAAAGAACTACCATCAACTGTCCCGGTACTATCAAGGTCAAAAGTGCCATCCAATTCCAGCTCACTATCAACTTCTAATACTCCAACTACATAAAGATCACCATCATCAACGGCAACATTACCATCAGCACCGGTACTGCCAATCGCTACCAAATCACCATCAATGGCAAAAACACCAGTCGCATCTAGGTCAACATCAATTCCTCCTGTGCCTGGATCAATATCAATCCCGCCAGCCCCATTTGAGGTGGTTAGGGTAATCGCTGAGCCGGCGGCATCAGCGGCCGTCAAAATAAATGAACCGGCAATATCCATATCCATGTCATCTTTGGTTTCTACTAAAAAGTCATCCTCTGTTTCTATAGCAATGTCATTACCATCTGCTCCTGCACTGGTAACAGAGTTGCCTGCTTGTAAAATAAGATCATAACTGCCGCCATCGCCTGTATCAGAAGAAGCAATGGTCAGATCGCCGGCTGTTGAAGACCAGGTAGTCGCCCCAGAGTAAGTAATGGCACCGGTAGTTCCTATAATTGTATTTGCTCCCACATTTAAAGCATTGGTGATCTCGGCATCAGAAACATCAATGGCATCTGGCATTGAACCATCGGTGGTTGCCTGGATTAGAATGCCGTCGGTCATGTCAATATCTGAAGATTGGGCATTATCAATTAGAAGACCAGCGGTTACCACTCCTGCTCCGGCATCTACTGCTTGGATTCTCATCCCATAAATTGAACCGCCGCCAGTATCGGCCTGATCAATTTCTATAGAATGGCCATAAACAATATCATTGGCAGTTGCATCTTCGGCAATATCAAGGTATGTTTTAAAGCCAAAAAGGGTATCGGCGGCATCATCATCAAGGCTAGTGTAATATAAATTGATACCAGTATTATTATCAGTCGAAGTTTCAACATTGAGGTCAATTACTCCAGAGGTAGTGGTATTATCATTGGTGGTTGCATCAACCGCCAGATAGCCGGCCGCTGGCAGCGTCCAGATAGTAGTATCAGAAATAGAGAGACTGCCAGCAGTATCAACCGTCAAATTGCCGGTCGAGGTAGTAATTGTCTGGGCGCGCCGACAAAAATCAAGTCTTCATCAATACCAACTTGGGTATCGGCCGCTGAGGATAAAACCGGATAAGTACCGTCAAGATCTAAAGTAAGGTCAGTGTTATCTGTCCCGCCGGCGCCGGTAAAAACCACATTGTCATCAGTCGCATTGGTAATCGTCTCGTTATTGACTAAAGTAATCGCGTCAATATAGCCAATGCCATCAACATAAAGATTGCGCCATTCGGCTGTCGAAGAACCTAAATCATAAGTATCATCCGCTCCCGGAAGCAAATGACCATTAAAAGTCGTTGTGCCATTGACCGTTAAATTGCCATTGAGAGTTGTTGCCCCATCAACCCGAAGATTGCCGCCAATTGTAGCTGCACCGGAAACATCCAAATTCTCTTTAAAATAACCTCTGCCCTGGACAGTTAAACTACCATCCAAGTTCATGTTGCCATTATTGTCAATGCTTGCTTTGGAAAGGCGTAGCTCTCTGAAACGGGCTGTGCCGATGCCCAAACTGCCAGTATCCGGAATGGCCGGATAGAGAGAGCCATCAGTGCCGACCAAAACTGAACCGTCACCAATACCTGTTGCTGTATCCTCGGTTGAGCCGCCACCGCCGCCAAAATGATAAAGGCTCAGTTGTATCCCTTCTTCTAACTGAATATCATCAAGATAAACAGAGCCACTAGTCAAACCATTAACCTCAATCATTGGATACCATTTCTTGCCTTCCCAACCATTACTATTGTTAATATTCGTCTTTATCCGCTGCCATTCTCTAGTACCGGAAAGAGTAAAGCTTTTACTGGAAGCCCGCTTGTTGCCAACCTCGTCCCAAAAAGTGAGCTTAAAACTGGCATTTGAGGGAACATTGGTCGCCTTCACCCAGGCAGACAAAGTATAAGCTCGCCTTTTTAGGGTTTTTACCAAGGTTTGACTAATGCCAAAATTGCCAGTATCACCGCCTTGAAATTTCAAAGAATAATTACCGCTCCGGTAAGCCTCATTGCTGCGAAAAACTCTGGCCGAGGATCCGTCCAGATTATAAACCCATTGCCGGGGCGCGCCGCCACTTTCTTCCTCAAAAGAAGAATTACGCAATAGATTAACAGCGGTTGTTTTCAGATTATTGCTATTAATCGGAAGGCTTGCTTGTGGACTAAAAGCGGTCAATTGTTGAACAAGGCTGGTTGTCTCGTCTTTCTCGCCAAGAACCTGCGGTTGTTCGAGAGGTAAATCTTCAGGAAAAAAAGGATGCGCCTGTGGTTCTACTATTTCCAATGCTGAAGTTTCCTCTGTCTTCTCTGTTGTTCCTAAAACCTTACCAACCACTTCACCAAAAAAATCTATCCAACTACCACTTTTTTCTGAGGAAGCAGCGACCAGCGGACCTTCAAAGCTCTCTAAGTTTTCAACAGCGAGTGGCCTGTTATGGGCTGACAAAAAAATTGAAGAAAGAAAATAGAAAATAAAAAATAAAATCGGTGTTAAAAAAAGAGTCAAACAAATGGCAAAAATAGGCTTTTTGGGCAGCATCTACCCTCAGCTTACAAATTTAAACAAAACCTTGTCAACTCTATCTTAAGATCTATAAATATATCAATCTATAAAAACTGTCTTTCTCTGTTACCAAAACTTACCCTACTCCGCCGCCGCCGGAAAAGTTGTCTGAACTACCAACAAAAAAGGCCTTTTACCAGAATATGACTCGAGTTAATATTGTCTATTATATTAAACAACTAGGATCTTCAAATATTTCCTAATATTTTTCAAAAACTGTTTTTTGGGGTAAATTTGTAACTCGAAAGTTTACTTGATTTTTACTTTGTATATCAATCTTTCCGTTGAGCAAACCGTAGCCAAAGCCATAGATTTTTTGACCACCAGAATCACCAACCGAAAAATCTCCAAAGTTACTTTTGGTGGGTAAATGAAAATTCAACAATGTCTTTGTAGGTCAAAATGGCGTCTTAAACAAATAGTAAGGAAATACGCAAGCTTTCCTAAAATTTCTAGATAACAAATTTCCTCCAGAAGAAAGTCAAAAAGAGCTCTAAATTCTCAAAGTTGCCTTGTAGAGTCTGCGTTTGAAGGGGTCAAGAGTCAAACCCAAAGCTTCGAGGGTAAAAGTTCCTAAAAGTAATTCATCTCCCTTTTGGCCAAAAAGCACTGGTGCCGCCCGTTCGATTCCTTGATATTCAAAAAAGGCACTGCCCACTTTTCTTTTTATTGTCCGGCCATCGGCTAAAGCAAACTTCTCTTCTCCTTGAGGGTAAATACCAATTCTCTTCAGGGCTGTGGTAGGCACAACAGTATAAGTTGCTCCGGAATCAACCAAAAATTCCTCTTCTACAAACTTGTTTGGTTTGGCAGGATTTTTAACTTTGATAGTTACACTCGTCATTCCCATATTCTTATTTTGCCCTTTTTTCATCCCCCTGTCAATTATCAATCTTACTTATTAACTGGCAGATTTTCTCTGTTCCCTCCCGAGAAGCTTTGCGGTAACCATTTAAGGCTGCCTTCGCAAAAAGGCTTTTTTTCAAACAAGAGTCAAAATTGTTCATCACCTTTTTATAAGACAGACAAGCGCCAATCTTCTTAAGCCAAGCGAGATTGTACTTTTCGTGAGGGCCGATTGCCGGCGTAGTGACAATAGGAATTCCTAAAGCACAATAAAAAGAAAGTTCCGATGGTTTGGTAAATAAAATGTCAGTCTGGCGCAAAAGCTTGTTAAAACGACGAAAATAAGAGTTTAAGTCCGGCTCATAAAGAATTTTTATCTTTCCTGTCTTTTTTTCTTTTGTTAAGTTTAAATCCTTAATCTTTTTTTCAAAAAAATGATTAACTTTTGGTCTGACACCGGCAACTAAATAAAAAACAATCTCTTCTTGGCGGATCTTTTCAAGGAAAGCCTGGAGGGTTTTGATTGCCAGCTTTGTCTGGGCGCCAGCCCCGCCAATGGCAAAAACTAATTTAAGAGGACTCTTTTTTCTAATACCACCTGTCATTCCGCACTTGATGCGGAATCTATACAAATAAGATTTATTTCTATAGATTCCTGCTTTCGCAGGAATGACAAATGAAAACTTCATTAACCTTCTTTTTAAATCTCCCCTTGCTTTATTAACATTCCCTTCTGGCAAAGGAAAACCGGTTAGATAAATATGGGATCTGGGTACACCATAGGCTAAAAGACGACGAACAGTTTGTTTTAAAGGAACAAAGTAGATAATTTTTGATTTTTTAGGATTTCTGGCTACCCAAACCCGGCTCACCTGACTATCTGGAATAACACAAAAAACTTTTTTAACACCTGCTTTGTCAGCCGCCAAGCTCAGAGCATAAAAGGTAGTCACAAAAGGCAGTCTGGAATGCTTTGCCCGCTTGGCGACTCCCTCACCCAAACCTTCGCCAATCATCTCATCAAGAATTTTTACTTGCAGTGTCGGCTTGGAAAGATCAGCTTTTTTTTTCAAAGGTTCAATTTCTTGGGCGAGATCAAGTGCTTTTAAGGCAAAGTGGCTGAAAAATTTTTTCTCCGTATGCCGAGACAAAAACTCATAGCGGCTTCTAAGCTTTGACCAAAGCTCTCTTTCCTTTTCATCTTCCAAACCCAGCAAAGAGGCAATCATCACCTTGCCATGAGTCGCTTGGTCAATCGGATAAGCGGCCCGCAGGTGCCCCAAGCCGATCGGGGCGGCGGATAAAAGAATTGAAGGTGGTCGTTTTTTCATAGAAAATTTATTTACCTTTAACGTTTAATTTTTATTTTAATTTTTAATTGTCTTATTTTATTTTTGTCCAATCCTAATTTAGGCCCATTTTGTCTTCTTGCTTCCCTTTCTTTGTCCTCTGTTTCCTGGTGAGTCTGCAAAAGATGATCTAAAACTACGTCGGCGTCTGGAAGAACTCTATACTTCTTTCCCTCCACTTTCTTCATATTGATTATCTCATCAGGAATTTCCTCTCCCTCTATTCTCACTAGAAAATATCCCTCTTCTGTTCGCTTAAAGTTGCCACGTATTATTACTGACTCTTTATAAATAAGATCATATTTTTCTATTAATTCTCGCTCAATTGCTCTTAGCTTCTCTTGAGCTTCTTCTCTTTCCCTCTCCTCTCCGATTTTCTCAATATCTATTCCTTCCCAGCATCTCTTTAATACTTCTAGCAATAAAGCTCTTCTCATTTCTTCAAAATTGTCTAAAATTCGCCTCTCTAATCCTTCCATATCTGCTAATCTTTCTCCCTCTTCTATCTTACTCATTAAAAGAGGCTTTGTCCCTATTTTATAATTGTTGATTCTCTCCTCATCCACAATTTCTAACCAAATAACACTTAAAGCAGCATTGTCCAAAATCGCATCGGCACCTACCCGACCATAGATTTTATTGGCAAACCTCATATTAGGACTAGAAACAAGCAAAAATTCCCCTTCTGGTAACTCTGTCAAATGCTCAATAAAAACTTCTTTAGAATAACATCCGGGTAAAGTCGCTCTTTCTGTCCAATGCATCCTTTCTGACCTTTGGGCTACTTTTGCTTTTATCTCTGGATCTACTACTGGAAGAATTGGTGGCTCTTTCCCTAAAGCCTCACCTAAACTAAAACCCACACTGTAACTCTCTTCTGGTCTCCCTTTTGTTTGTTCTTCCCTATCCCATTTTGCTTCTGCGGCCGATTTAAGTTTTTGCAAAGCACGAAAAGGATCACCTTCATTTAAATTTCTCGTTATAGCAGCTAAAGAAAGAGCTTCTAAAATCTGATCTTCCAAATAAGCCATCCGCCAAGGAAGTTTATTTCCTTCAGTTCGTCCCTCTACCCACTTTAATTCATCGACCATCTCTACCAAGAATTCATCTCTATCAGCTAGAGTAAAAGAGGGAGGAAAACGAGCAAGGCAAGTCATCTCATCTCCAGTTAAACAAAAATCAATCCTGCCACCAAATTTTGAAGCTGAATCTTTAAGACTGCTTATACTTCTTGCCATTAAAGAGTCTCCCAATGTCCTACAACCGCTCCTCCTGTTTATCTCACCTAGTCCTACGGCATCCATAAAGACCACCACCAATCTCTCTCCTGTTTCTTCCCAAAAAGGATTATCCTTAGCTAGTTCTCCTAATACTCTTTTTAAGGCTGTCTCATTCCAAACAGAACAACCAACCCTCAATTTAAAAAAATCATCACCGGTCTTCAAGCGCCCAATAGCGCGTTCATAAGCGGGGCCACTGACATCTATTCCTAAAAGACCCTCAAAAGAACTCACTTCTCCAGGTATTGCTCTGCTTTCATCTGATGGTAAAATTCCGTTTGGACCTGATTCTCCTTTTTTTAATTCATCCATTTTTCTGACTCCGGCTTTCTTAGGCATTTACCTATCACTTTAAACCTTCTCTTAAATCTTACCAAAAAATTCTTCTTCCATCAGTAACGATTTTTATATCTCCCATCTGATCTGTTCTTAAGATTTTCGCCCCTGTATGTTCTATTCTCTCCAGCACTTCTTTGACCGGATGACCCCACTGGTTTTCGCCAACGCTGATAACTGCCAACTCTGGCTGGAAAAAATTAAGAAACTTTTGACAGCTTGAAGTCTTGCTACCATGATGGGCAATTTTCAAAAGCTCTATTGGCTGGCCACAATCCTCAAAACTGCAATAATCAGCAATTTCCTCCTCCTCGCCACTGGTAATATCCCCAGTCAACAAAGCTTCAAAATCGCCAAAATGGGCCAAGAAAACAATGGAAGTCTCGTTCATCTTTTTAGGCTGACTGGCAATCCCCAAAACTTTTGCTTTTTCCAAAGGCTGCTGCCACAAAGCTAAATCTCCTAGTTTCTCTTCTGGCCATAAAACACTTAACTCCAGTTTGCTCAACTTGATCTTCTCTCCCTGTTTAGGAGAATAGATTGGTGGTTTTTTATCTTTTACTAGTTGGTGAAACTCTTCAAAAAGCTTGCTTTCAGAAACAACACTATTTATTACCAACTGTTGCACATTATAACGCTCTATAACAGAAACCAACCCATAAAGATGATCTTTGTCTTGATGAGTGTTAACAACCATTTCAATCGTCCGGTCCCAAAAAGGCATATTGCGAGCCAAACAGCCCAAAACCCGATCATTTGGCCCGCCGTCAATCAGAACTTGGTTAAAACCCTGGGTAAGCAAAATAGCATCACCCTGTCCAACATCACAAGCAATAAAGTGCAAGTTACCATCAGGCCAGAAGTAAACGAAAGAACCAAAGGTTGCTAGTATTAAAACAAAAACTATTAATAAAGTCTTTCGTTGCATAATACGATTAATTTTCAATTTTCAAATCCCAATTTACAATAAATGACCAACTTACAAATTTACAAATGTTTGAATCCGCCAGCTGGCGGAGAAAATTCAATGAGAATTGAAAATTATAAATTGAAAATTTCATAGTATTCTACTCCACCATTTAATCACCTCTATAAAATAAGTCAAAGGCAACCATGTCAACCAAGCAACCGCATAAGCCAAAGGTAAATATATCAAACCTAAAACTAATATAACAAAACCAAGGGCCATGAGAGTCGGCACTAAGGGAATAACAAAAAGATTAGGAATAAAAGACAAAAGCTGCACTTGTCCAAAGGTAAAATAAAGAATGGGAAAAGTAGCAATTTGGGCAGAGAGAGTATCCAAAAGGTTGTTGGAAATTAGAAGCCGGAAAGCATCCAGCGTTCTACTGTTTGAGCCTCTCGACAGGTTCGAGGTAGACTTAAGTCGACATTCTGGCAACTTTGATTGCTCCTCGACTCTTCCGATATTTACCGGAGTCGCTCGAAGAATAAGGCTTGCCAAAATCGGCCTTATAAATATTATCCCTGCCATTGCCATAAAAGACAACTGAAAACCAACATCAAAAAGCAAAAGCGGATTGACTAAAAGCATAATTCCCCCTGCCAGAAACAAAAGCCAGCCAGCCATTGTCTCCCTGCCAAAAGCCAAACCTAAAAAAGCCAAGCTAGCCATCAAACCAGCTCTTATTACTGCTGGTGAACCGCCAGCCAGCAAACAATATATCAAAATACAAACTATTGACACAAAATAGGCTTTCTGTCGGTCAATTAATCTAGTCAAAGAATTAATGATTACCCCAGTCACTAAAGTAATATTCATTCCAGAGGCAGCAATAATATGCAGAGTGCCTGTCTTTTGCAAAGCCTGCCAAAAATCTCTTGTCAAGCTCTCTTTTGTTCCCAAAACAATACCGGCAATCAAGCTTGCTTGATTGCCGGGCAAAACTTGGTAAAAAATCAGTTGAATCCTTCTGCGAATAAAAACCAAAAGGTTCAAAAGCTGTTGTAAAACATACGAAAAAGACCTTTTTGGATATTCAAAAAGGTCATTTTCTTTTTTTGCCAAATATTCAACTTTATGAATTTGCGGATCTATCAACCAAATTTCAGTAAAAAAAGGGTTTATCACTCTTTTCTCCGGTCTGCCAACAATTTCCAACTTTTCGCCTAAAAAAAATTCCTGGTCATTTTTTGTTTTTATCCAAAATTTATCAACTTTAAAAGTTTGCTCACCATTTTTTGATTTTGGAAAACTACTAACTTGACCGCTAAGTCCAATCAAGTCTTTCGGTTTTAATTTGTCAATATTAATTACCGCAAATCCCCGCAAACGAAAAAAATACAAAAAAATAAATATAACAAAAAGAGGCAAAATATAACAAGGAAGTTTAGTCATCAATTACCAAAGAATAATCTGATCTTTTATTTTTTCCAACAACTTCTCGCCAATTCCTGATACTTGTAAAAGGTCTTCTTTAGTACTGTAAGATCCATTTTGATTACGATAATCTATAATTCTTTGAGCAAGAGCTGGTCCAATGCCGGACAACCTATCCAACTCACTAATAGAAGCACTATTGATATTAATTTTACCCTCAACTGAAGCTCCACTCACCTGTCCACTTCCAAAAATAGAATTTTTACTTTCTTCAGAAAAGCCAATATAAATTTTAGTCCCGTCTTTGACTCTGGCCGCTAGGTTCAAATTTTTAGCTACCCAAACTCTATCCGCCGAGGCAGACAAACCACCAGCAGCAATTAAAGCATCATTAACTCTCGCCTGACTGGTCAACTGGTAAATACCTGGCTTCTCTACTGCGCCGGCCACATCAACAAAAATCTTCTTCTCCGAAAGCTGTTCCTCTTCAGAAATAATCTCTATTTGCGAAGATCCCTTTGAGGCCAAAATCAAGGTAGCCAAAATTCCTATTACTAAAAGAAGCAGTCCTAAAGCGCCAATTATGGCAGTAAGCTTATTCTTCTTCCAAAAATCACTCAGCCAACTCTCAAGATTAAACTTGCCTTCCTTATCCACTATCCTGCCTACTTCTCCTACCTCCGCCTCCTTATCAGACAGCCTAACATCAACCTCCTCCATCCAACCAACAAAATTTATTATTTAGTATATATAGTATACTAAATAATAAAAGAAAGCTTATTTGGTAATTGATTTTTGTTTCCGGGAACGTTGACGTTTAACCAAAAACAGCCCTAAGCCCGCCTTTATCAACTCTGGTCCGGCAAATTTCATTGATCTCTTCTCTCCCTCAGTCAATTTCTTAAACTTCTTTCTTTTCAAAGTGATTATTCTCTCTGTCACTCTGGTCAAACCCTGAAAACCTGCCTTGATTTTCTGATTTACTTTAGAAATCGTCGGTAAAGTCACCTTCGCTCGTTCACCAATCTCTTCCCAGAGCCAATTAAGTTTTAACATCATTGCTATTTGAAATCTCTTGGCAAGCATTAATTTTTCTTCCCTAGTCAATAAGTCCTCAAAAAAAGCACGAACTTCTCTTTTATCCTTCAAAGAAGTAACAGCAGAGTAAAAATCGTCAAGAAAAAGAGATCTCTTCTGAGAATCTAGCTCTCTATTTTTAGAAACTCTCGGCATATCAATCCTATTATTCCCTCTTTTTCCAGCCTTTGTCAAGTAGCTTTTATAAAGTATACTATATATACTAACCTCAATTCCGAAATGGAATTAGAGGTAGTATAGCATTAAAATAAAGGGCAG
>CAYPXO010000017.1:0-36259 GCA_964414895.1 uncultured Pseudomonadales bacterium | reverse complement strand
AGAGAACTATCAAAGAAACTAATAATATCACCTAGCATCTCTTTACGTAAATTTTGTAGATCTTCATCTTTTATTTTCTTCCGAAAATCTTTAAATTCTTTTTTAAGAGTTTTCTTTAAAAAGCTTTTAGTGACTAGATCATTTTTTTTAGCCATAGATTTAGTTTAAAGAGATTTTTCATCATTGTCAAGAAAGGTAAAATATGCTATTTTATGATTATTACACACACTCAATTTAGCTCCTTGTGACTTTTGTTATCCCGCACCTGCCTGCCGGTCTTGCCTGTCGGCAGACAGGCAAGCAGGCCTGATCGGGATCTATAGAGATAAAGATTCTGAAATAAATTCAGAATGACGATTATTATTTTTATAGATTCCTGTTTTCATCGCGTTTGACGCGATTTACAAGAACAAGGTTGAGTGGTGGAAAAAAAGGAGCAAAATTATGCCTGGAGAAAAAAGAAAAAAAACTGAAAAAAAGAAAACTTCTTCTGGAAAAAAGCGCAAAAAGGCTCAAGGCGAAAATAAGGAGTTAGAGAGATTTAAGGTTTCTCTAAAAGATCTTCTGGAAGCCGGTTGCCACTTTGGTCATCAAAGCCGGCGTTGGAATCCGAAAATGTCCCCTTATATTTATTGTGCTCGTGATGGAGTGCATATTTTTGATTTAGCCCAAACTTCACAGAAGCTAGCCGAGGCTTGCTTAGTGGCCAAAGCTTTGGCTAAAGAGGGTAAAAAAATTGTTTTTTTAGGAACTAAGAGACAAGCTCAGGATATTGTAAAACAGGAAGCAAAACAAGCAGGGATGCCTTTTGTAGTTACCCGTTGGTTTGGGGGAACGATTAGTAACTGGAAGCAGATAAAGAAAAGCATTGAGAAATTGCTTAAAATGAAGAAGG
Source organism: uncultured Pseudomonadales bacterium (assembly GCA_964414895.1). Taxonomy (GTDB): domain Bacteria; phylum Patescibacteriota; class Microgenomatia; order UBA1400; family CAYNMC01; genus CAYPXO01. Next base: position 35,364 of record CAYPXO010000017.1, on the reverse strand, counting down.
ATAAAGAGGAAGGGGAATATGATAAATATACCAAAAAGGAGAATATTTTAATTGATCGGGAAATTGCCAGGTTGGAGAGGTTTGTGGGAGGCCTAGTTGAGCTTAAAAAGGAACCTGAGGCTTTATTTGTCGTTGATATCAATAGAGAAGCGACAGCCGTTAGGGAAGCAAATAATAAAGGAATAAAGGTTTTTGGCATTGTTGACTCCAACGCTGACCCGGGTTTGGTTGATTATCCGATTCCTGCTAATGATGATGCTGTCAGAAGCATTAAATTGGTAGTAAGCACTTTTGCTAGAGCAATTGAGGAGAGTGTGGCATTACGGGAAAAGAAAGAGCAAAGTGAGAAATAAAAAATTTAAACTCAAAACTCAAAAGTCAAAAGTTAAAGCTACAGCGCAAAGCGTAAAAGTAATTTGAATTGCGAGTTTTTAGTTTTTAGTTGTAGTTTTTCGCTTTACACTTTGCGCTTTTAGCTTAAATTATGAAAATTCCCATTTCTAGCATTACCAAACTTCGTCAAACTACAGGAGCTGGTGTAATTGATTGCAAGAAAGCTCTCGAGCAAGCAAAAGGCGATTTAAAAAAAGCAAAAGAGATTTTGAAAAAGAGAAGTGTTGTTTTGGCAGAGAAAAAAAAAGATAGAAAAACCTCTGTAGGAAGAATAGAGAGTTATACTCACCTTGATGGGAAAATAGGCAGTTTGGTAAAGTTAACTTGCGAAACTGATTTTGTTGCCCGCAACAAAGATTTTAAAAAGCTGGCTCACGAGCTTTGTTTGCAAGTAGCGGCAATGAAGCCAAAGACTGGAGAAAAACTTTTACAGCAGGACTATATTCGTGATCCAAGCAAAAAAGTTAAGGACCTGGTTAAAGAAGCAATTGCTAAGTTGGGAGAGAATATAAAAGTGAAGGGGTTTGAGAGAATGGAGGTATGATTTAGAAATGTCTAATGTACCTTAAAAGTTCCGCGGACGTAAGTCCGGGGGTGTATCAGGTTCCTAAGTCTTCTTGATTTAGAGTACAATAAGACTGATGAGAACAAGGAGACAAGCCCACGTCGTCTATCGGTGCCAGTATCACATTGTTTGGATACCAAGATACCGGTATAAAGTTTTGACTGAAGGAGTATCAGAGTACCTTAAAATCAAACTTGATGAGATCAGGAAATACTATCCAGAGATAGAATACGTTGAGAAAAGTATTCAACGTGATCATGTCCATCTTTTGGTTAGTTTTCCACCCAAATACAGTATTGCAAGAATAGTTCAGATACTCAAACAAAACACAGGAAGATCACTTAAAGAAAAGTTTGATTTTCTAAAACAAAGATACCAAGGGAGAGGTGGTATTTGGTCAGTAGGCTATTTTGTTTCAACAGTGGGCTTGAATGAGCAACAAGTGAAGAAATACATTTGTTATCAAGAAAAAGAAGACTTAGGACAAACTAAGCTAGGCTTTTAGCAAAGCTTAGTTTGCAATCTGGTAAAAACCATGGACGTAAGTCCATGGAACTTTATTTATAAATTCCTAAAGAAATAATCAAATAAATACAAATGCCACAAATAATCAAATCAATTTCAAATTGTTAAATAAACAAATAAAAAATAATTTGTAATATTTGTTTATTAAAGTATTGATTTGTTTATTTGATTATTGGATTATTTGGTTATTCTTTAAAATTAGAAATTTTTATGGTTTCTATTCTCGATTCTTTTGAAGACAAATTCCAGAGGGTTCTCCAACATTTCACTGATGACCTAAAGACTGTTAAAACTGGTCGGGCAAAGCCGTCCTTGGTAGAAGATGTTAAAATCGAAGCCTATTCCTCAAAAATGACCCTTAAAGAGCTGGCTTCGATTAGTGCTCCCGAACCTCACCAGTTGCTTATATCTCCCTGGGATAAAAACTTGGTGGAAACGATCGCCAAGGGAATCAACAGCGCAGGAGCTAATCTAAATGCAGTCATTGATGGTGATATAGTTAGGATTAAAATTCCTCCTTTGACTGAAGAGACAAGAGAAGAGTTGGTCAAATTAGTTGGCCAGAAGCTGGAATCCGCTAAGGTAATGCTCCGGCAGATAAGGAATGAGCTGAAAAGAGAAATTGAAGAACAAGAAGGCAAACCGGGCATAGGAGAGGATGATATTAAAAGGGAGCTGGATGAGATGCAGGAGAAGATAGATAAGGTAGAGGAGCAATTGGAGAGTTTGGCGAAGGGTAAAGAAAATGAGTTGAGGAAGATATAGAGATAACGCCATTAGAATTTGACTCTACCTTGTCATTCTGAACTTGATTCAGGATCTATAAAAATACTTCTATATTGTATAGATTCCGGGTCAAGCCCGGAATGACAAAAAAGGTTCTTATGCTTGCTTTTTTAGTCTTTTTGGCTGCTTTATCGGTTCTCATTTTTATCCACGAGCTGGGCCATTTTTTGGTGGCCAAAAAGGCCGGGGTTAAGGTTGAGGAGTTTGGTTTTGGCTATCCGCCAAGACTTTGGGGGAAAAAAGTCGGAGAAACAATTTACTCTATAAATTGGTTGCCTTTTGGCGGCTTTGTTCGTTTGCACGGCGAGGATTATCTGGAGGATGGGAGAAAAGGCGAGCGGGCTTTGTGTAATAAATCAAAACTAACAAGAGCTTTGGTTGCTTTTGCCGGTGTAGCAGGTAATTTCCTACTAGGCATTGTTTGTTTTTCCGTTATTTATTCTTTTATGGGAATACCCACAAAAGTGGATGAAGTTTATATTGAAGCTGTTGCGCCCAGATCGCCGGCACAAAAAGCGGGCTTGCAACCTGGAGAGAAAATTGTTTCTCTGCAAGGCCAGCCAGTAAAGACAAGTAAAGAATTTGTGGAGATTATTGAGAAAGATGAGGGAGAGGAAGTTTTTTTGGTTACCGATAGAGGAGAATATAGAATTGTTCCCCGCAGAGATCCGCCCGAAGGAGAGGGAGCTTTAGGAGTAGCAATTTCCAATGTTGATTTAGTTTTTTATCCTTTTTGGCAGATGCCTTTTCGTGGTGCCTGGGTGGGGATCAAGGAGGCTGTTGGTTGGGGAATGATGATTTTAATGAGTATTGTGACGGCGGTTGAAAGCTTGGTTGCTGGGATAGTGCCGGAAGTGGCTGGGCCGATAGGAATTTACGAGATTACTGCCAATGTAGTTAAACAAGGTTGGTTTTTAACTTTGCAGTTTATTGGAGTTTTGTCTGTCAATTTAGCAATTTTAAATTTACTACCTCTGCCGGCCTTAGACGGTGGGCGGCTTTTGTTTATTGGAATAGAGACAATTATTGGCAAGCGGGTAAAACCAAAGATTGAACAGTATGTTCATATGGTGGGAATGGCTTTGCTTATTGCCTTGATGATTTTAGTGACTTTTAATGATTTTGTCAGGCTTTTTAGAAATAATGATTTTCTAAGCAAATTTTTGAATAGCACGATGGGAATTATAAAAGGCTATTGAGAAACAGAAGTTATTATTTAGTATATATAGTATATATGGTATACTAAATAATAAGAGATTTATGAGGTATTCTAGATTGTTTGGAAAGACATTAAAAAAGGCGCCTAAGGAAGCAGAAGCGCTTTCTCACAAGTTTTTGATAAAAGCTGGTTTTATTGACCGGGCTTTATCTGCTGGGATTTATAGCTTGCTTCCTTTAGGTTGGCGAGTCTTCAAAAGGATTGAAGGTATTATCCGCGAGGAGATGGAGGCTATCGGCGGGCAAGAGCTTTTTATGCCCAGCTTGCAGCCAAAGTCTTTATGGGAGGAAACCAATCGTTGGGAGAATTACGACCCGCCGCTTTTTACTTTAAAGGATCGCCATGGGCGTTCGCTTTGTCTTGGCCCGACCCACGAAGAAGTAATAACCGATATTGTTCGCCGCTTCGTATCTTCTTATAAAGATTTGCCACTAGCTCTTTATCACATTCAAAACAAATTTAGAAATGAGATGCGGGCAACTGGCGGGCTTTTGCGAACTAGAGAGTTTGTGATGAAAGATCTTTACAGCTTTCATGCGAATAAAGAAGATCTCGGTATTTACTATCAAAGAGTGATTGGTGCTTATAAAAAGATTTTTAGTCGTTGTGGGTTGCAAGTTAAGGTAATTGAGGCTTCTGGTGGGAGTATCGGCGGTGATGTAACCCATGAGTTTAATATGCTTTGTCCGACAGGGGAGGATAAAGTTTTGTATTGTCCGGAGTGTGATTTTGCTGCCAATGTGGAGGTCTTTACCGGCAAAAAATGCAGGAAGTGCGGGGCAAAATTAGCAGAGGGACGGGGGATAGAAAATGGCCATGTTTTTAAACTGGATACCAAATACTCTAAAGATATGGGAGCTTTTTATACTGACAAAAAAGGAGAGAAAAAATTGATTTGGATGGGTTGTTATGGGATTGGTTTACAGCGGTTGATGGCAACGATAGTTGAGGTTTACCATGATGAGAAGGGGATTTTGTGGCCGAAGAGCGTTAGTCCTTTTGAGGCTCAGTTAATAGATATTTTAGGTAGATCGGATAGAAGTTTAGCAACACCGAGATCACTGAATGGACAGAGAGCACTGAAAATCTATGATACTTTGAGAGATAGTGGTGTTGAAGTCTTATGGGATGATCGGGAGGATGTTTCCGCCGGGGAAAAGTTTGCTGATGCTGATTTGATCGGCATTCCAATAAGGCTGGTAGTTTCCGAGAAAACCAAAGATAAAATCGAGTGGAAGAAGAGGGGAAAGAAGAAGGTCGAGTTACTGACAGTTGAGGAGGTTATTAGTAGACTAAAATTTGCAGACAGAAGAACTATTTTATGAGAATTAAAAATGGTAAATCTTTAGCTTCGCGCAAAGATCTTGTTAAATTTAAGAACGAAGTTTTAAAAGTAATAAGAGAGATAAGAGAAAATAATGCTGCTTTTTTAGAAGAGGATCGAAAATTTTGGGAACGCTTTAAGGCCAAGAAAGCGCAATTTTCGTCATCCTGATCCCGCATTTCGCGGGAGAAGGGTCCAGCAAAGCGTAAATAAATCTACTTCGATTGCTTTTTGAGGAGAACTAAGTTCTTCAAACCAGACTAATTTATAAAGACGATATTATTTTACGCTAGGGCTAGATTTCTCGCTACGCTCGGAATGACAGAAAAGCTTGTTAATTTTCTCCAAAAATTTTATACTTGTTTTAATGAAGACAATTGTTACCCATATGAATCCGGATTTGGATGCTATTACTTCTGTTTGGTTGCTGAAGCGGTTTGGCGGGGCAGAGTGGGGAGAAGCGGAAATTAAGTTTGTCCCGGCCGGGAAAACCTACAAGAATGAAAAAGTAGATAGCAGCCCTGATGTGTTACATGTTGATGTTGGTTTGGGTAAGCTTGATCATCACCAAACCGGTGATAAAGGTATTTGTGCCGCTACTTTAGTCTTTGATTATTTGGCCCAGCAGTTTAATCAATTAAAGACCGATAAAGCTTTAGTTCGTTTAATTAAAGTGGTAAAAGATGTTGATTGGGCTGACTATTTGGCTTATCCGCAAGCTAGTAATGATCGTTATTCTTTTTTATTTTTTGAACATGGTATTATTGCTGGCTGGCAGAAAAAATGGCGCAATCAGTCAGATAAGCACCTTCAATGGGGATTGATTGTTTTAGATGGGGTTTATGAGCAATTGAAAATAAAAGTAAAAGCAGAGCAAGTTTTAAAAAACAAAGCAATTGAGTTTGAGACTCGTTGGGGAAAGGGGTTAGGAGCAGAAACTCAAGTTTTCGGTTTTAGTTATTTTGCTCAATCCAAAAGATATCCGATTATAGTCACCAAAAATCCTAAGGGAGGTGCGGTTCGCATTCATGGGTTTGAATTTGGTAAAATAGAAATTGACCTAACAGTCGTTTGGGAAATACTAAAAAACAAAGATCCAGAAGCAACCTGGTTTTTACATGCCAGTAAGAAAATGGTTTTAAACGGTTCAAAAGTCAATCCGGACATGATCCCAACGAAGTTAAGTTTACAAGAAGTGATTGAGGTTTTGAAAAAAGCGTAAATTGCGTAATCGCGCAACAGGCTTAAGTTGCTTGCGTTTTCCGCATGGAGTGTATTTTTTGTAAAATCGTTAAAGGGGAACTACCTTGTTATAAGGTATATGAAGATGAGGACTTTCTTGGTTTTTTGGATATTCGGCCTTTAACCAAAGGCAACAGTCTTATTATTCCTAAAAAGCACTTCCGTTGGGTTGATGAGGTGCCAAATTTTGGTGATTATTTTGAGGTAGCTAGAAAGGCTGGCTTGGCCGCTAAAAAAGTTTTTGGTGCTAAATGGATCAGCTATATAACAATTGGATTAGAAGTTCCCCATGCACATATTCGGGTAATACCAAGGTACCCGGACGACTTACATGGTGATTTACCAGATTTAAACAAGATTGAAGAATTTTCTGAAAATGAAATGAAAAAGATAGCAGAAAAGATAAGTAAATATCTAATGTCTAATTTTTAATTTGTAATTTCAATTTGAAATTTGTCATTTGTCATTTGTAATTTAGTTTAAGAGGGGAGGTGTTGTTAAGACATGCCGATAATAGTTAAGGCGAAACCGGGAGATAGTGTTGGCCAGGTTATAAAAGATTTCAAAAAGAAAGTCCAGCAATCAAAGGTTTTAATAAAAATTAAAGAAAAAGAGTTTTACAAAAAACCTTCGGAGATTCGTAAAGAGGAGAAGAAAGAAAGAGAGAGAAAAAAAAGATAATAATGCTTAGAATTCCTATTAAAGCTGAGTCTCGTTATCCAGTAGAGAGAAAAAAGATTAGAAAGCTTGTGAGACAAGTTTTAGTTAAACATGGCATTAAAGATGAGGCAGAGGTGAGTATTTCTTTTGTTGGTGATAGAAAAATGGGACGACTTAACAAAGATTTTATGAAGCGTCAAGGAACAACGGATGTTCTTTCTTTTCCTCTAATTAATAGTCAGAGCAAAATGCAAAGAGGCTTTGTTTCTCCTCCAGATGATATTTTGCGTTTAGGGGATATTGTTGTTTCTTACCCTCAAGCGAGGCATCAGGCAATGGAGAGAAATGTAACAGTTGACAAGGAGATAAGTATGCTAGTAAAGCATGGCCTTCTACATTTACTAGGGATTCACCATGAATAAAGCAAAATTTGATCAACATTGAAATTTCTAATGTACCTTAAAAGTTCCGCGGACGTAAGTCCGGGGGTGTATCAGGTTCCTAAGTCTTCTTGATTTAGAGTACAATAAGACTGATGAGAACAAGGAGACAAGCCCACGTCGTCTATCGGTGCCAGTATCACATTGTTTGGATACCAAGATACCGGTATAAAGTTTTGACTGAAGGAGTATCAGAGTACCTTAAAATCAAACTTGATGAGATCAGGAAATACTATCCAGAGATAGAATACGTTGAGAAAAGTATTCAACGTGATCATGTCCATCTTTTGGTTAGTTTTCCACCCAAATACAGTATTGCAAGAATAGTTCAGATACTCAAACAAAACACAGGAAGATCACTTAAAGAAAAGTTTGATTTTCTAAAACAAAGATACCAAGGGAGAGGTGGTATTTGGTCAGTAGGCTATTTTGTTTCAACAGTGGGCTTGAATGAGCAACAAGTGAAGAAATACATTTGTTATCAAGAAAAAGAAGACTTAGGACAAACTAAGCTAGGCTTTTAGCAAAGCTTAGTTTGCAATCTGGTAAAAACCATGGACGTAAGTCCATGGAACTTTATTTTCTAATATCTAATTTCTAATCAATGACCAATTTTTAAATGCAAAATGTCTAAAAAATTTTTATCATTAGACATTAGTAATTGAATACTTTGTTAAAAATTAGGAATTAGTCATTAGACATTTTCTCTTGGCTTTCTATTTAAAGTATCGCCCAAAAACCATTGCCGAGCTAGATTTAGATTTTGTCCGCGAACAATTGGGGAAGATTTTGTCTTCTAATAATTTTCCTCACGCTTTTTTATTTTCCGGACCTAAAGGTTTGGGTAAAACTTCAGCAGCAAGAATTTTAGCGAAGACGATTAATTGTAAGGCTCGTGGCTTGTGGCAGGTAGCAGATAGTAAAAAGAAAAAAGCAGTAAGCCGCAAACCACGAGCTAAAAGGCCACCTGCCACTTGCCAGGTAGAGCCTTGCAATAAATGTGAAGTTTGTCAATCAATAAACAAAGGAACAGCTTTGGATATACTGGAGATTGACGCTGCTTCCAATAGAGGAATAGATGATATTCGCAACCTTAAAGAAGGCATAAAACTGGCACCAAATAGCCTTACCTATAAAGTCTATGTTATAGATGAAGTTCATATGTTAACAACAGAGGCTTTTAACGCTTTGCTTAAAACTTTAGAAGAACCACCACCTCATGTGGTTTTTGTTCTAGCGACTACTGAGCCGCACAAGCTGCCAGAAACAATTATTTCTCGCTGTATGCATATTAGATTCCAAAAAGCGACAGTTAAACAGATTGAACGAAGCCTGCAGAGAATAGTTAGAGGAGAGAAGTTAAAAATAGATAAACCTTCTTTAGAATTAATTGCTCGTCATTCCAATTCAAGCTTTCGGGATGCAGCCAAGATTTTAGAACAGCTTTCTTATGAAGGAAAAAAGATAGATTTGGAAAAAGTAGAGACTTTAGTCAAACAAAGCGGGGAGTTTAATTTATTAAAGTGGACAGAATTTTTACTAAAAAAGGATGTTGAAGGTTGTTTTAAGATGTTGGGAGAAGCAGTTGAGAAAGGAGTCGATTTGAAGTGGTTAGTTATCCAGACGTTGGAGAAATTGCGCCAATTTCTTTTAGGCAAGTATGGATTAGCAAGAGATAAAAGACTGGCAACCTGCCTTGCCGACAGGCAGGTAGGCAGGCAACTGTCAACTAAAGACTTGATTCACTTAATGGAGTTAGTAAATAAGGCAGGAGTGGATTTAAAGAGTGCTGTTGTTCCTCAGTTGCCCTTGGAATTGGCGATTGTTGAGTGGAGCGAAAGCAAAATTAAAAATGCAAAATTAAAAATGCAAAATTGCAATTCAAAATCGAATAATAATAGAAAATATTTGTCAGTAGAATCCACAGAGCGTCATACTGAATTTATTTCAGCATCTAATCAATCTAAGATCCTGAAACAAGTTCAGGATGACAATTCTAATATAAAGACTAAGATAGAAGACATCGCTAAAAATTGGGGTAAAGTCTTGCGTTCTATCCGGCCGCACAACCATAGTGTTGAGGCACTTTTGCGTAGTAGCCGGCCTTGGAAAATAAAAAGCAATGTTTTAATAATTGAAGCTTTTTACCGATTTCATAAAGATAAGTTGGAAACTGAAAAATGTCGTCGCATAGTCGAGAAGGTCTTGAGCGATGTTTTTGAAAACAAAATTAAGGTAAAATATGTTCTAGGAGAGAAGAAAGTGAAATCTAAAACCAAAAAAGAGACTAAAAAAAATGATGGAGATTTTATAAAAGAGGCAGAAGAGATATTTTTACAAAATTAATTTAGCGTAAATTGCGTAGATTGCGAAAGTTGCGTAAATTGCTTGCATTTTTCGCGCTTTCCGCATTTTTCGCGCTTTCCGCATCTTATGTTCGATAAATTCAAAAAGCTAGGCGAGCTTAAAAAAATGCGCGATCAAGCAGTCGCTTTGCAAAGGCAACTGGCAGCAGAGACTTTTGAGATGGAAGAAAGCGGGGTGAGGATTGTTGTTTCCGGTGATCAAAAGATTCAATCATTGGAGATTGACGGAGTTCAGGAAGAACGAATTAAAAAAGTTGTTAACAAAGCCTTAAAAAAATCTCAAGAGATGGCAGCCAAAAAAATGCAAGAGATGAGCGGCGGCTTGACTGGGATGATGGGGAAATTGATGGGATAAAAATTGACCTAATTGCTCTAATTAACCTAATTTCTAAATAAATCCCAAGCACCAAACACCAATTTTAGGATTTAGAAATTGGGACATTGGGTGTTGTTTAGGTCAACCTGCCTGCCGGCAGGCAGGTTAGAAATTAGAACAATTAGAAATTTTCTAAAATTATTAAAATTGTAGTAAAAGGAAAGTGAATTGGTTTTTGAAAAAAATAACACTCAAAAAGCATCCATTGGCATTATCGGCGGTAGCGGGTTTTATGACCTGGCAGAAAATTTAAAGGAGATAAAAGTGGAGACGCCTTTTGGTCCGCCTTCGGATAAAATTGGTTTGGGAACAGTTAGCGGCAAAAAAGTTGCTTTTTTGCCACGCCATAACAAAAGCCATGATTTGCCGCCGCACAAAATAAATCATCGGGCTAATATTTGGGCGCTGTCTTCTTTGGGGGTTGATCATATTTTAACAGTTACCGCCGTTGGCTCTTTACAGGCGCAGTTTAAACGGGGTAGTTTTCTTGTTCTTGATCAATTTATTGATCGCACTTGGGGCCGAGCAGATACTTTTTATGATGGACCGATTGTGACTCATGTTTCCTCGGCTTACCCTTATTGTCCACAGATTAGCAAGTTAGTTTACAAGACAGGGAAAGAGCTGGGTTTAGATATTTGTTCAGAAGGAACAGTGGTCGTTGTCCAAGGGCCGCGTTTTTCTACCGCCGCCGAGAGTGCTTGGTTTACTAAAATGGGTTGGGATGTGGTTAACATGACCCAATATCCGGAGGTAATTTTGGCCAAAGATTTAACGATTGGTTATACCGCTGTTGCTCTGGTGACTGATTATGATGCTGGTTTGATTGGTTCGGGAGAAGTAAAGCCGGCAAGCGCGGCAGAAGTGATAAAAGTTTTTAACAAAAGCATTCCCAAGGCAAAAAAGCTGGTTTTGCAGACAATCAAGGATTGGCCAAAAAGAAAGACTTGTAGGTGTCATTTGGCTCTGGAGGGAGCAAGATTTAGTTAATTTTAGTAGTTAGTAGTTAGGGTAGAAACTATAGATAGGGTCAATAGAGATTACTCATTGTCATTCCGGGCCTGCCTGCCGGCAGGCTTGACTCGGAATCTATACAAATAAAACTATTTTTATAGATCCTGAATCAAGTTCAGGATGACAAAGTAGAGCCAAATTCTAATGGCGTTATCTATAGAAAAAAAATAAAGATATCTCTTGATCAATGACGATTAAAAAAAAACTAAATTTGCGAGATAAGATTTATGATGTGGCCGATTTTCCTAAAAAGGGAGTAGTTTTTCGCGATTTGACTCCTTTATTGCTTGCTCCCGTTTATTTCAAAGAAGCAATAAGGCAGATGATAGGTAAGGTTAGGAGTTTGAAAATTGATGTTGTTTGTGGGATTGACTCGCGGGGTTTTTTGTTTGGTCCGCTTTTGGCTGACCGGCTTAAAGTCGGTTTTGTGCCGATAAGAAAAATAGATAAATTGTTACCTCGCAGGACAGTTAAAAAAACTTACCAATTGGAATATGGAGAAGATGGGGTGAAAATGCATGCCGACGCTGTTGAACCGGGCCAGCGAGTTTTAATTGTTGATGATCTGGTAGCCACTGGCGGTACTGCCAAAGCGGCTGCTGATTTAGTCAAAAAATTGGGGGGAAAAGTCGTTGCCCTTCTTTTCTTATCCGAGCTTTGCTATTTGAAACCGAGAAAAAAGTTAAAAGGTTATAAGGTGATTTCCTTGATAAAATATAGGAAGTAGGGGCGATTCACGAATCGCCCGTCTTTCTCTTAGTTACTGATCTAAAAAATTATTAGCCACAAACTCTAAGACAGAATAAGTGTAGAATTCTTTTGCTAAGGCAAGACCGAAAGCTTCATCGCTCAAGCAATTACCCAAAGGACTAACATCAATAGGGCCAAGAGTAAAAAGAAACTTTTGGGAACTATCATCAATCTTGCCCTCATAATGGGTCGCTAGGAAGTAAGGAAAAATTTTTTCTTCAAATCTGAAAACGACTGGTTTAATTTGGAAATCTTTTTGAAGAACAAATAAGTCTGGATTTAAATCTGGAGGTAGTGATCCTAGTAGTAGAGCTTCTAAACCTGCAGCAGCATTAGTGAAACAAGGAAAATCACTATTTCTTAAAAATTCCAAAGCTCTATCTACTTTATCGTTTACTTCTGAAAGGGAATTAGGCAGACTATAAAGCCATAGCTTAAAATCGTCCTCATCTCCAGGAACTGTTTTGGAATATTCACCTCTTAAAATTCTTACCATTTCTTTATAGATTTCCTCAAAACCTGGTGAATTTAAGTCAAAATAGTCTTCTAAATTCCAGCCAGCCTCGGGACGAGGCAAGTTTCCGATATGTGTTTGGTAAAGAGTATGGTAAATTTTGAAGAACTCAAGAGGCTGCAAATCAAATGGATTTTCAACGTCTTCTTCTAATTGGGGCAGAGGCGGACAGTCTTTGTAAAAAAATTCATCGCAAATACTAATGAGTGTAGGAAGAATAATTGCTTCAATAGTAGCAACAGCAGATTCTCCTTGCAAAAACCGGTTAAATTCTTCTGGGGAAAGCTTTTCTATAGGAGGTAGAGGAGGTATTGGTTCTGGGGTAGGAGTTTCTTGATTTTGAAGAAACTCTTTCATATTTACATACATGCTTACATGTCTGGGTTCTTTTTTTTTCAAGGGATCCAATTCCGGAAGTTCCAAGCTGTGGTTCGGGGTTTGACAGAGGCATCTTAGGAGATGTCCAGGCATTGTACTAGCTACCAATGAAAACATTAAAAACGAGGGGCATCAAGTAGCCCTTGAATTCCTGGTGCAGATTCAGGTGTAGCCATTAGATGAGTTGAGTTTTAGTCGAGACTATTTTATAAAAATTTGCGGGAAATTGTCAAAAAGAAACCCCACTTTATCAAATTATTACTAAAAGGGGCCGATTCTCGTTTTCATAATAATAAAAAGTTGTTAAAAAGAGAGACGATGGACGACCTGGACAATAATTGCTTGTTTACAAAGGTTCTATCTTTTTGCTAAAGTGAAGATGTAAATGGGAAAGCAGCTTCTGATAAAAGATCGAGTTTTTTTAGGTTTGGCGTTGGTTGGAGATTTACTTGATCAAACCGTTGGTCAGTTTTACCACGATGCCTATTGGGCAAGAAAAGCCGCTTTTTGGACACCTCCGGAATATAAGTTAGCCAACTTTTACCAGCGAGTTAAGAGAATGATGATTCATAGAAGTTTATAGACATGAGAGTTCCTAGCGCAGTGAGCAAATTAATTGAGTCTTTTGAGAAACTTCCCGGTATTGGACCAAAGACAGCCGAAAGGCTGACTTTTTATCTTTTGCATACTCCCCAGGGCTTACTTGATGAGTTTGCCAGCTCGCTTGCTGATCTTAAAAAAAAGACAAAGATTTGTTCTGTTTGCTTTGCTGTTGATGAGACTGATCCTTGCTCGATTTGCACTGATGAAACAAGGGATAGAACCAGGATTTGTGTGGTTGAACAACCACTGGATGTTTTTGCCATTGAAAAAAGCGATGGATACAGGGGGCTTTATCATGTTTTGCACGGGGTGATTAACCCGTTGGCTAATATTGGACCAGACCAGCTACACATTTATGATTTAGTTCCCAGACTAAAGGGTGGTATAATAAGCGAACTTATTATTGCCACCAACCCGACGATGGAAGGGGAGGCGACAGCGATGTTTATTTCAAAGTTAGTTACCAGTAGCCAGCGACCAGTTGCCAGTAAAATTAGAATCACTCGGATTGGTCGGGGGCTGCCGACCGGCGCTGACCTCCAATATGCCGATGATCTAACTCTAAAAAAGGCTTTGGAGGGAAGAAGGGAATATTGACACCAGTTTTATGCAAAAGAAGGTAAATATTGCTTGTTTTGGTAATTTTGGATGGGATGTAATAAATATTGAAGGAGAGGAGAAAAAAAGAGTCTTAGGTGGCTCTGCTTGGCGCTTTGCCCAGATAATGGCGTTTTTTAGAATCCCTACCTTGATAGTTTCTGGTATGGATCGAGAAAAGGATTGGCAAGGAGTAATGGGAGTTTTGAAGAAGAATAAAATATCCTTTTTTCTAAAGAAAGTTAATCAGTTACCTATTTTTAGATTAGACTATAATAAGGATTTCGAGATTAACAGATTTTTATTAAAGAAAGGAGAAGAGATAGAAAAGGTATTGGAAGAGCAAATAAGAGAAATAAGCTTTTTTTCTCATCCTTCTCAACTGATTCATATTTGTCCTTTAAGCTTAGATTTGGTGGAGCAAATTATTGCTAAAAAAAGAGATGAACAAACAGAGATTTCTCTACAGTTGCATTTTAGTACACTTTCTTTTAGAAATTTTGAGAGATGGAAAGAGATTTTACCGAGGGTAGACTATTTGTTTGCTAGTTGTGAAGATTTAAGCTCTGTCATTAAACCTTTTTCTCTAGAAAAGGCAAAAAAAATTTCTCAATTAGTTAATAAAGTTTTATTTTTGACTTGTGGTAAAAAAGGAGCTTATCTTTTTGAAAAAGGGGAATTAATTGGGGATATTCCCGCTATCTCCTTGCCAGGTATAAAAGATCCAACTGGAGCTGGTGATGCTTTTGCTGCAGGAGTAATAGCTGGTTTGTTTTTATTTAAGAACAAAATGTTAGCTGTTCGGCTAGCGACACTTTTGAGTTTTTTGAATTTGATGGGCTTTTCAAGCGAAGCTATTTTTTCTCTACTTAAGATTATGCCTGATGCCTAAGAAAAAACTTTCTGTTTTTCCATCGTTGATAAATCCAATTAATGTTAGTTGGCATATTACTTTTGATTGTAATTATGATTGCCATTTTTGTTTTCGGCCAAATTTTGGAAACGAATGCACTTTAACTCAAGCAAAAAGAATAATTGATAAATTAGCTCAGACAGGATTAAGAAAAATTTCTTGGGGCGGAGGAGAACCATTGTTATGGAAAGGGATTTTTCAACTAGTAGAATATACTCATTCATTGGGAATTTCTACAATGCTTATAACTAATGGGGAGTTATTAACTAAAGGGAAGCTTAGGAGCCTTGAGGAAGTCCTAGATTGGCTGAATCTTCCTCTAGATGGCTCTAATGAAAGAATACAGCAGTTGATGACCAGGAAAAAGGGACATTTTAATCGGACAATGGACTTAATAAATTTCATTAGAAAAAACAAAATCAGGATTAAGCTTAAGATCAATACCGTTGCTTCAAAGCTTAATAAAGATGATGTCATTAATATTGCCAAAATCATTAAAACCAAAAAGATAGAAAGATGGAAGGTTTTTCAATTCTACCCTATTAGGCAAATGGGAAAGAAAAATAGAATCTTGTTTGAAATGAAAGTAAGCGATTTTTTAAGGTTGAAAGAGGAGATACTACCTCTCTTTAAAAGTGTCAAGAAAGGTAGGCAAATGGTAGTTTTTGAAACCAATGAAGATATGGAAAGATCCTATTTTGCTATTGCTCCTAGTGGCAAGGTTTATGTTAGCTATAAAGGCAGAGATTATGTAATTGGCGATCTTAAGACAGATCCAGTAAAAAAAATTTGGCAGAATAAACTTCTAGATAAGCTGAAATACTGGGAAAGAACTAGATGGGTGGTTGAAGATTGATACAAAAGTGGTATAATAGATAGAAAAGATGGGTAAGTAGTAACAAAAGGAGCTAAGATGAAGATATATTTTACTGCTTCAATGTCTGGAAAAGAGGAGTACGGTGATAATTATGAGAAGATTGTTGAGAGTCTAGAGAGATTAGGTTATGAAGTAATCGCTGACCATGTTCTAAAAAAGAGCTCTTCGGATATTATTAACGAAACTACAGAAGAGAGAGAAAATCATTTCAAAAAGGTTAAACGTTGGATAAGTTATGCTGATGTGGTTGTTGCTGAGGCTTCCCATCCGAGCACTAATGTGGGTTATGAGATTTCTATGGCTTTAGATAGAGAAAAGCCAGTATTAGCTCTTTATGTTAGAAATAAAGTGCCAGTTTTATTGATTGGTGTTCCTTCAGAAAAATTAGCATTGGTTTCTTATGATGTCAGCGAACTGGATAGGCTTCTTAAAGGAAGCGTAGAGGCTCTAAAGGACCAAATGGACGTCCGTTTTAACTTTTTTATTTCTCCAAAAATTGGCGCTTATCTTGATTGGACAGCAAAGACAAAAAAAATTCCCCGGGCGGTTTACTTAAGAAGGCTTATAGAAGAGGATATGAAGAAAAGCAAGTATTTGCCGGAGAAGAAGAGTAAGAAGTAGTTAGTAGCTGGTAGTTAGGGTATTTTTAATCATAAAGTTAAAGTCATAAATGGTTTTTTTCTTTTCAAAAATTTTAAAAGAAATCAAGATCCCGACGTAAAGTCGGGGTTTTTTGTAAGATGAAATTTCACTTTTTTGGATCATTAGAGGGGGATAAAGAAAATTACAGAGTAATTTTTGATTGTTTAGAGAAATTAGAGTGTCATTCGATAAACCACCATGTTCTCCATAGGAAGATTGACGATATTACAAAAGAGACAGCGGAAGAATCAGAGGCATATGTTAAAAGAATGATTAGTTGGGTGCAAAAGGCAGATTTTATAGTTTTCGAAGTTACCTTAGAAGAGGTGAGTTTGGGCTATGAAATGATGCTTGCTTTAAACAAAGGCAAACCAGTAATAGTTTTGTATCAAGCTGATAAAGGAAAGATTCCTTTCACGCTCAAGGGGGTAACCAGTGATAGGCTTTTTATTTACTCTTATGAAAAAGAAAGAATTTATGGATTAGAACAGACTTTAAAGTTGGCTTTGGAGGAAATAAAGAAACAAATAGACACCCGTTTTACAATCCTTTTGCCTCCGAAAATAGTTTCTTTTTTGGACAGAATCTCTAGAGAAAAAAAGCTTCCCAAGTCAGTCTTTATTAGAAATCTAATTGAAGAAAGAATGAGTGAGGAGGGAAATGAAAGTCTTTTTTAAGACAACACAGAGGCGTAAGATTAATTACAACCAAAATATCAAGGCAATTTTTGAGGCGATTAAAGATTTGGACCACAAGCACATAAATGATTATCTGATGAGAATTGATATTGAAGGGCTTTATAGATTTAAAGAAAAGAAAGTTAGATAACCTCTTTCAAACTACAAAAAACTTGTTTCATATTAGATATGAATTGACTTAAGTTTCAGTTTGATTTTAAAATAAGCTTGCCATAAAAAACAAGCCCGGTCTGTGTTATGAAACCAAGGCTTGCTATCCTTTAAAAACCTGGACGGTTTTTTGCGGATATTGTTGATTTTAGAGCTTTTAAAGCCAAAAAGTCAATGAGTAATTAATACTGAGAATTTGCCGGGCTTTGGCAAGAGGAGGTGGTTAGTTACGAGTTTGGCCAAGCGCCTGGCATTTTTATTCTTTATAAACAATACAATTTGCATATTTTTTATAACCTTTTTTTTGGCTGTGGGAACAGAGACGGTGCAAGCTATTTTTATTCACCTTTTTATTTTGACAGTCATTTTTTACTTTGTTTATAGCAAACTTTATAAATTCAATAAAACTATTTTTAAAAAGCTGAAAAAAGGTGGCAAGTGATTAACTGGCTGGCTGGATTGACTTGAGAAAGGAAAAAAGATGAGATATAATAAAAAAGTTGTGAAAGTTTATTTTACTTCAACCGTCAAGGCAAAGAAAAAGCTTGAATCCAATTTTCGGCTGATTTATGAGGCTATTGAGAAATTAGGACACAAAAATGTGTCCTCTTTTTTATTGGATGTTGACCCGGAGAGTTTTTATTCCCGACCTGGCAGAACTGCCCAAGGAAGTTATAAGGAAATGGTCAAGAAGATAAAGGTGGCCGATGTGGTTGTCTTTGAAATTACAGTTCCTTCTTTAGGGATTGGCTATTTGGTTAATTTGGTTTTAGATATGGGAAAACCGGTAGTTTTACTCCATACAAAAGAGTCTTCCCCTTATCTTTTCCAATTTGTAAGAAATGAAAAACTGCAGATTTACGAATACGACAGAGGAAATATTAAAAAAGTTTTATCCTCGGCTCTGGAGGTTGCCCATGAGTCAAGCAGTGTTCGTTTTACCTTTTTTGTTACCCCAAAGATTTTGCAGTTTTTTGACTGGATTGCCAAGAAGAAAAAAATTCCTCGTGCTGTTTATCTGCGGCGGCTTATAGAAGAAGCAATAAGAAGAGAGAAATTTCACCCCAAAAACCCTTTCTGATTCATATTTAATTCATACATATTAGAGCTTCATTGACATTTTTTGTTTTCGCACTATAATAGTTTTTCCAATAACGATATTTATATAACTATATTCATATTTAATTCATACATAAGGAGGTGAAGAAATGAAATCTAGTACTCAGGTGAAACAGGTAGATCAACGACCGCAAACAATAGGCAAAAAAGAAATGGATGATTATTTTTTACGGTCGGCAATGGCACAACAAGCAACGGGTGATTTTAGACTAGTGGCTGAGGCAAGAATTCGAGAATGGTTAGCTAGGGGCGAATAAATAACTTCTATTCTACTATTTTAAAATTCTTCTTTTGATTTTTCTATTTTTCCTTTATTCATATCTTATATAAATTGACAAAGTGAGCTTTAGGTGTGTATTATAAAGCCGGTTAACTTGCTTCTTTTGCTTATTAACAATACCTTGGCGGTCTTGCTTCTTCTGGGGATAATATTTCTAAATTAAGAAATATAGCAATGTTAGAACAAAATGTCACCTTTGTCATTCCGCACTTGATGCGGAATCTATACAAATAATTCAACTTTATTTTTATAGATTCCCGATCTTGAAGCGTTTTCGCTTTCAAGTCGAGAATGACAAAAGGAGAAATAGGAAAAAAGGGTATAAAAAATCGGTCATTTTGTTTTTAAAAAGCTATAGGTTTAGGGAGACTTCTACACCCAAACCAAAACCTAACTTCTATATTATTTTTAGATATAATTTTTTCTTGATTTTATTATTGTTTTCTTAATTTTTCTTTTTTAAAATAAGACTATGGTTGGTCAAAGAATGCTTGGCGATATTGGGGAGAGATTTTTTGAAATGGGCCAAAGCTTGAAGCAACAGACAAAACAGGGAGTTAAGGGCTTTGGCGGTAGTTTCAAAAAGCAGGTTACCGGGAAGACTGACGGGCAGAAAGGGCAGGTAAAAGGAGGAGGAGTAATAGATAAGGTGAAGCCGGCAGAGAGTGGTGAGGGAGAAAAGCAGTTTGCCGAAATGCTGGGAATAAAAGAAATGAAAAAGATGAGCGATGAGGAGCTTGCTCAGGTAAAAGAGAAGGAGGAGATTGAGAAGAAGCAAAAGACAGCAACAATCCAGCGGAGAATTAAAGAGATAGAGCGAGAAATTGCTGTTGTCCGGGCAAAGAAGGAACAAGAGGAGGAAGAAAAAGAGCAAAGAGAAGAAGCGAAGAAAAAACAAATAGAACAATTGAAAGTGGAGGAGGAAAAGAAGTCAGAGTTACCTCGGTCTGTTTCCCAGCGCTTTGGCAGTCGAGAGAAAGGAAGGATTGTATCAGGATGATGAATAGTCTAATTTTCTATAACACCTTAACCAAAAAAAAAGAAGAATTTAAGCCTTTAAATCCTCGGGAAGTGGGGCTTTATTCCTGTGGGCCAACGGTTTATGACTATACTCATATTGGCCATCTGCGAACTTATGTGTTTGTTGATATTTTAAAGAGGGTGTTGCGATATAATGGTTTTAAGGTTAGGCATGTGATGAATATTACCGATGTGGGCCATCTTACTTCCGAGGCAGATACTGGTGATGATAAGATGGAGGCTGGAGCAAGGCGCGAGGGGAAGACTGTTTGGGAAATAGCTCGTTTTTATAGCGACTATTTTTTTAAAGTGATGGCTAAGATGAATGTGAGCCGGGCCGATGTGGTTTGCAAGGCAACTGATCATATTAAGGAAATGGTTGAGCTGGTTAAGCGGTTGGAAGAGAAGGGTTTTACTTACAAAACTTTTGACGGAATTTATTTTGATACTTCTAAGCTTCCTGATTATGGTAAATTAGCTGGTTTGGATATTGAAGGTCTAAAAGAAGGAGCGAGGGTAGAAAAAAACCCAGAGAAGAAAAACCCGACCGATTTTGCTTTGTGGAAGTTTTCTCCTTCGACTCTCCGCCAGCTGGCGGATCGCTCAGGACAAGCCCCAGTAAAGAAAAGACAAATGGAATGGCAGTCTCCTTGGGGAGTTGGCTTTCCTGGCTGGCATATTGAGTGTAGTGCTATGAGCATGAAATATTTGGGAGAAACAATAGATATTCATACCGGCGGGATTGATCATATTCCGCTTCATCATACCAACGAGATTGCTCAGTCTGAGGCGGCAACAGGGAAGCCATTTGTAAAATACTGGCTTCATGCCGGTCATTTGTTGATTGAAGGGGAAAAGATGAGTAAATCTTTGGGTAATTTTTATCGATTAGAAGATGTGGAGAAGAGGGGTTTTCACCCGATGGCTTTGCGCTATCTTTTTTTGACGGCCCATTATCGGTCAACAATGAATTTTCAGTGGAGTGCTTTGGAAGGAGCAGGAAAGGCATGGGAGAGACTAAAAGAGAAATTTTCAATTTTCAATTTTCAATTTTCAAATAAAGAACAAAGAACGATGTTGTCACAAGAGAAAATGGCAAAACTTGATGAATTCAAAAAGAGATTTAATAAGTATATCAATAATGATTTGGATATGCCGAAAGTTTTGGCTTTGGTCTGGCAGGTGGTTAAAAGCAATATTCCTGATTATGATAAAAGGGATTTATTAGTAGAATGGGATGAGGTGTTAGGATTGGGCTTAGGATCTGTAGGGGCGACCGGTCGGTCGCCCAAGTTAACCGGTGTAGGGGCGCAACAGGTTGCGCCCGAAATAAAATTGTTGATAAAGAAAAGAGAGCATTTAAGAAGAAAAGAGAAGTGGGAGGAGGCGGATGAGTTGCGGGAACAAATAGAAGAGAAGGGATATCGGGTGGAAGATGGGGAAGAAGGGACAAAGGTTAAGAAGAGATGAGGAAATTTTCAATTTTCAATGACCAATTTTCAATGAAGCTCCAAATTCTAATTTTCAAACAATGTCAAATGTGACTACACATTGAAAATTAAAACATTGAAAATTCATTGAGATTTGAAAATTGTAAATTGAAAATTTGAAATCAACTGCCCTAGAAAAGCACTACCAGCGAAAACTAGAAAAGAGAGTCCGTCAAGCGGCTTTGCGTTTTGTTTTGATTTTATGGGGAACACTTTTGATCATTAACTTGGTAGGTTTGGGAATCTTTTTTTGGCTGGTTAATAAAGGTTTATGGAAGGTGGTTGATCAAGCATTTGAAGAACCTCCCTTATCGCCGGTTGTTGCCCCGGAGGTTTCCTTCCAAGAACCGTGGGATAGTTGCGACAAGGTTTGTTCACCGGCCTGCCAGGAGTTTTTTGATGCCGCTTTAGCGACCATATCTGCCCAACAAAAACCTAAATCTGCACCCAAAAGATAAAAAAGTACTCACTGGCACCCACGGCCGCATGCTCTAGTGAGTAGAGTTTATGAGGATTTTTTCAGGCTTTTCAGGAAAATCATTGTTTATTCAGGGTTTTAGTTTTTTGTCTGTTTATCTTGTTTTGGCCGCTTTTAGTTCTTCTGTAATCGGGTGGTTTCCGGAGGCATCCTTTGCTGGCTATCATTTGTTAGTTGGTTTTGGCCTTGTTGGTCAAAATTTGAGGTCAGAGATGACGATGATGGCAGAAGAACCCAGTCCAATTCCCAGTTTATCTCCGACGCCGAGCCCTAGCTTAAAACCTTCGCCTTCACCGAGTGCCAGCCCGAGTTCTTTTCTTTCTCCTTCGCCTTTGCCCAGTCCAAGTTTGTCACCCAGCCCAACTCCTAACATTAGCCCTTCACCCTCACCAAGTCCTTCGCCGGTGGTAAAAATACCCAGTCCGGCAGAGCTGGATTCTTTTTTTGCCAAATACTCGGCCGAGTATGGAGTCGATGAAGGTTTGCTTCGCCAGATTGCTGTTTGTGAATCCGGCTATAATACCCAGGCAGTCAATGAGCCTTATGGAGGTTTGTATCAATTTACTGCTAGTGCTTGGAGAAAATCTCGGCAGGCGATGGGGTTGGATTGTAATCCCCAGCTTCGTTTTGATGCTGAGGAGGCAATCAAAACAGCTGCTTTTAAGATTGTCCACGAAGGAACTGCTGCCTGGCCGAACTGCAGTCGTTAACAGAGGTGTCTTTCTTTTATTTTTCGTTTTTTGATTAATTATAGAACAAAAAAAGAGAACAAAAAGCCAGGGTAAGATCTATTTTGATCAAGAAAAGTATTCAGCTAAAAGAGCTTTTGGCGATCAAAAAAAACACCCGAAGAATAAACGAAAACAAATTGATTCTTGACAAACAAATGAAATTTTATTAATGTGTATGTGTATGTTACAAAAAAGAACTAATATACTATTTGACCAAGAGATGTGGGATTTACTAGTTGCCTTATCTGGAGAGGAGAATAAATCAGTGGGTAAATTGGTAAGACAGGCAGTGGAGAAGACCTATAAAAAAAAGAAGGAAAAGATGTCAAGGGAAAAGGCAATTGATGAAATTCTTGCTTTAAGAAAACACTTTAAGGGTTCTTTAGATTACAAAGAGTTGATAGAACATGGTAGGAAATACTAAGAGTATTTCAAAAATAGTCGTTGATGCTTCAGCAACTTTGGCTTTTTTACTCCCAGATGAGAAAAAGGATAAAGTAAATAGGTTATTTATAGACTTTAGAAATAAGAAAATAGAAATAGTAGTTCCTCTTATTTTTTATTTTGAGGTTTTGAATGGATTAAAAACTTCTGTTCTCAGGAAAAGAATTTCTCCGAAATTGGCTAATAAGCTGGTAGAGAAGTTTTTACAGATGAGGATTAAGACTGGTGAAGTAAATTGGCAAGAAACTTTCAAGCTGGCTTTAAAAAAGAAGCTTTCTTTTTATGACGCTTCCTATTTGGCCTTGGCCAAAGCAGAAAAGATTCCTCTTCTAACTTTGGATAGACTTCTAGAGAAAAGTTAAACTTTTTATCCTATAACTTTGGTAGAAGTATATATTTATTGTATAATATTTCTTTGACCTTGCATAGTTCCTATAAAAAGACGAAAGCGTTTTTTGAAAAGGAAGGTGTGAGGGAGTACTTTGACCACGCTACATTTTCTTGAGTGCGGCACATCGGCTTATTCAGCCGCGTTTGCCCTCAGGAAAATATACGGGGTCGGCGGAGCAAAAGCTTCGCTTTAACTCCTTGACAATCCCAAAGAGCATAACAAATAAAGAAAGGATTAAAAGGAACGAGTGGCTGCGGGACTATTATTTATCTTTTTTTGGAATGATGGCTTTTTTCTGAAAGCTTGGAGGCAATATAAGCCAGCAATACTCCAATTGCTAAAAGAAGACCCATAATATACATCGTATTGGCAGCAGTAAAGATTTGTTCACCATTCATTGATAATCCACCTCCTTACTGAAAGTTATCGCTAAATAAAGAAAAAAGAAAGAACTGATTAACATAAGCAAAGAATTGGTTATTCTTAAGGTTAAATTAAGAGAGTAAGCAAGACCGTTGGTTACGGCCGCTGCCAAAAAATGAGCCTTGGCAATGTCATTGAAAAAACTTGCCAGAGTTTTATATTGAGTTTTGCTAAAAGCCATCTAGTTTTATCTTAGAGATTTTTATTTTAGCTGTCAATTGATAGTAGTTCGGCGCTCACTCGTTTCTTACTCCCGCAATGGTGCGGGGGGAAATCCTTTCTTCCTTGATATGGAAGAAGGGGCTGCTGCCTTTTGTCTCAAAGACAAATAAAGAAAGACAAATGTCTTTGAGAGCAGAGAGAACAAATTCCATATTAGAAGAGTGCCTTCTTTATGGAATTTGAGAGTGGGGAGGATAAAATGAAAAAGTTAGTAGTGTTGGTTTTGATCGCCTGCGCGCTCGTGTTTTTTGTCGCCCTCTGGGTGACTCCGAGTTTCGCGCAGGAGCCGCTTGATTCGGTTCGGGCCACGGCCACCGCCGCGGCTGAACAGTTAGCCACGGCCGAAGCTGAGGCCACAGAGGTGGTCGTCACCCCAACGCCGACGGCTACGCCGACCGATACGCCCGCGCCGACCGAGATGCCGAGCCCTTCGCCGGCGGCCCGGCCCACGCCCGAACTCCTGGAGCCCGAAGCGGGCTTTCGGACCACGGCCGCTTCCTTTCTTTTGAAGTGGCAATGGTCAAGGGCCCTGGAGCCTGACGAGTGGTTCGATGTCCAGATCAGACCGGAAGGGCAGCCGGATTCGGTCTTCGTCGACTGGTCAAAGACGACAGAGTACGAGCTGTCCAAGACTAAATGGACCACTTGCCAAGCTGGGGCTTACACATAGACGATTGACGTCATTCGGGGCCATTACGAAGACGGCCAGAAGGTGTTCGAGGGGAGTCTGGGGCTGGCCAGCGAACCGCGGGGCTTCCGCTGGGACGAGGGTGGCGGAGGAGGGGAGGACCTCCGTCCCCCCCCGGGGCCCCCTCCGCCGTAGGGGCAGGCAGGCAGGCAGGCAGCAACGTCGCTGCCTGCCTGCTCTCCATTTGGAGAGAAAAGGCCAGAAGGCAAGATTATTTCCGCCACCGCGCGGAAGAATAAATTTTTGTTTATCTGGCCAGTTGGCTACTCTTTGGGATTGCTACCTTTGTATTTAAAGATTTCTTTGAATATAAAGGTGGAGAAAAAGGAAAAAAATTAGACTTCTGTGTAAACTGTTTTGCCGTACTTTTTAATTTCTCCAATTAGAGGGTGATATTTGCTTTTTAGATATTCTTCGGAAAGAGGGATTGGTTCGATTCTGTCAGAAACTCGAATTGACAGTTTTTTAAGAAGCATCATTTCGGCAATTTCGTCCCGACCAAACTGGTGGGAGATAACTGCTAAGTCAATATCAGAATCTTTATGTTGATTCTTTTTGGCAAATGAGCCGAACAAGATGATTTGTTTTATGGAGATATTTCTTTTTTTGAGAATTTTGATAAATTCTTTTACTTCTTGATTAATTTTTGAATTGGCGATCTTTAAACTTTTCATATTAAATTTTTAAAATATTTATAGAATTCTTTGGTAATTTTAAGATATTTTTTAGTAAAGTCTTTGGTGGCTTTTTTGTAGAGCTTTTCTTTGAAAATATCGTAGCGAGCTTCGACATTAAAAGTGGTAATTTCGGCGAGTAAATCTAGTTTTTCTTGATTGAGTTTTAGACTTGCTTTTTTAGCTAATCTGGTTAAGTCATGAGTAATTGGAGGATAGCGTTTTTTATTTTTTACAAACAAAGCTTTGAGAAGCTTTTCTAGTGTTAGCTGACAAAAGAAAAGACAATAATTATAGTGTTTGCCTTCAAAGAGGTCTTCTGACACTTTTAAGTCTTTGTTAGCACTTTTAAGCCAGGCATTTTGTAGTTTTTCTTTCTCGTTTTTTAACATTAAATTGATTATACAGTTTTTATCAATATCTTGCTAGCTGCGGAAGAATAAATCTTTGTTTTTTTGGCCAACTTGGCTCTTTGGGGTTTCAGAGAACAAGGGCTTGCATCGATTGATATAATAGAATAGTGGGAAAGAGAATTTTGGCGATTTTCGGCTTTGTTCTTTTTTTAAACCTCTTTTTCTTTCATCTTCAAGGGCCGGTTTCTTTCGGGCTACTTTCTTTAGGATTTTTTGCTTTTGTTTTAGGACTTTTTTTTGATCAAAGCTTGTTTAAGAGACAATGGGCAAGCATTTTAGGAATTTTTGCGGTCGTGCTTTTGGCTTGTTTTAATATTATCAGCCGAGCGAATTTATTGGTTGTTTTTTTGTCTGGAGCGGCGATTGCTTTTTCTTTAATTTTGCTTATTTACCTTCTAAGCCTTAAGCTCCCTTTTGTTCGTTGTCTTATGGAGTTAATTCTTGCTCCCCTTAGAATTGGCTGGGCCTATTTAGTTTCTGGTGTAAGGTTTATAGGAGCGCTTTTTTCGGGAGATTTGCAGAAGCAGGCTTTAGACGAGAGAAGAAAACAGAAGATTTCTGGTTTCAAGTCTTTTTTGGTCGGCTGTTTGGTTGCTTTACCAATTGTTTTTTTGCTTATTTCCCTTTTGTCTTCCGCTGACCCGATTTTCTCCCATTTTGTGAAGAACTTTTTAACAGAGGATTTTGTTAAAAATCTTCCTAGCCGTCTTGTTCTTTCTTTCTTCTTTACTTTTTTACTTTCCCCTTTTATTCTATTCAAGGTCAAGAAGAGATTTGTCTCGCCGGTTTCGCTTTTGGAGCGCTTTTCTTGGGTAACAGAAATGACGGTGGTGATGGGTTTGGTTGCTTTGGTAATGGCTAGTTTTCTTATTGTTCAGTGGCCTTATGTTTTTGTGAGTGTTCCTTTTGAAACTGATTTATCTTCCTTTGGAGTGGCGACTTATTCAGAGTATGTTAACAAAGGTTTTGGAGAGCTTTTGAAAGTAGCTTTATTTGTTTTTGGGCTTGCCTGGGCGGGTTTGATCGTGATGCGCAACAAAAAGAAAGGAGAAAAGGGTATTTTGCCTTTTGTCCAGCTTGTAGTTCTGGGGGAGTTTGGTATATTTATTGTTTCGCTTTTTCGAAGGATTTGGCTTTATCAAAGCTATCATGGCTGGAGCTTGGCCCGAATCTATGGAGGCTTTTTATTACTTTGGCTGCTTGGTATTAGTTTGACTTTGGTGCTTCGCCATTTTTGGCAGAAAAAGTGGGTTATTGCCGAGGCCGCTTTTACTGGTTTGTTGGTGGTAATAATTGGTCTTTTTAATGCAGAGAGCTTTATTGTTACTCATCATCCGCCGACAGTTAACAAAAGGGTTGACTTTATTTATTTGTCCCGAATGTCTAGTGATGGCTTTCAAGGATGGCAGAAGGCCTTGGAGCATGCCGAGCAGGTATTGGTAAAAAATAGTTTGGGAAATAAGAGTATTTTAAATAAGGATGACCGTCGGGAAGTGGCCTATGCGGGTGCGGTTGTTTACCAGTTGACTAAAAATTATTATTGGTTAGTGAGAGATTATGGACAAGGAGAGGAATTTAAAAATTATCTAAAAGCGATTTTGGATTTCCAAAATCAAGCAAACGAAGAATTGATTCTTAAATTGGAGCAAATAAAAGAAACAGATCAGCCAGAAGAGTTTGCAGGAAGGTTTGGTTATTTAATGGAGCAAGCTTTACAAAGAAGAGAATGGTTAAAAGAGGAAAGAGAGAGATTTAAACAAGCTAAGACTGGTGAGCCTTTTTCCAGTATAGAGTTTAGTTTTGGTTTTAGTATGCCGAAGTTTGAAGCAGATGACTTGGCAACTTTTAGTTTTTATAAAGTTTGGAATGATCAGGAAAACTATAAACAATCCGAAGGCTTAGATAGATTTTTAATCTGGAATTGGTCAAAAGCCAAAGCTTATAAGAAAATGAGGGAAGAGATTGGCTACAAAAAATTACTGGATTTGCAAGAAGAATATTGGCAGCTTTATGAAAAAATAGCTGCTCAGTCCGAAGATCAGCAGGACTACGAACACGATATTTCTTTAAAAAGCCCCTTTTTAGAACCGCTTTAAGATGCCTGAGTCGGGAGGAATTATTAAAGACGTTGGCGATCCCGATGAAAAAAATAATTTGTAAAACTGGTTGACAAGGAACAGGGACTTGTTTATAGTAGGGGCTATTATGGCTGATCAGAAACTAGCTTCTTTTAGTAAACTTCTAGGACAGAGCAAAGAGATTCTACAAGCCCGCTGGAAAATGCTAGTAGCACTTTATCTTTTTCCTATTCTTGTACTTCTTTTGTTTTTTATTATTCTGGCAATTTTTTTAGGCGTTAGTTTTGCTTTTGTGGGGATTGGGACAGGGGAAAATTTCTTTAAAAACTTTCCTCCAGCCATTTTTCTTGCTGTTATTCCCATAATTTTAGCCTGGATAATAGTTTCTCTTTGGTCAGGGATAGCAGTGATGATAGGGGTTCGCGACTGGCAAAAGGAAACTGGTTGGAAAGATTGCTACCGTCAGGCTTGGCCGCTGGTTGGCAAGTATTTTGTTACGATGTTGCTTTTTATGTTGGTGTTGTGGGGATCGGCAATGTTGTTTTTTGTTCCCGCAATTATTTGGTCAGTTTGGCTGTCAATGTCTATATTTGTGGTCGTGGTTGAGGGCAAAAGTGGCTTTTATGTCTTAAGAAGAAGCAAGTATTTGGTTTGTGGTTTTTGGTGGCAAGTCGTTGGTCGCTGGTTGCTTTTGTTTTTGGTTTTTATTGGTTTGGTGATTGGCCTTTCTATTTTTGGAGAGATAATAAAAGCTTTGTTTGAAAAATTGCCAGTTATTGGTTTTCTTTTTCAAGCTTTGGTGAGATTTTTGGGGATGATTTTGCAATTTTTTTTGGGAATGCTGGCTCTTATTTTTGGCTACTGTTTATATGAAAATCTGGCTGAAATTAAAGGAGAAGGAGAGGCAAAAAGTTGGGGAGTGAAATTATTTGCTATTTTGGGAGGGCTGCTTTTACTGCTTTCAGTTATAGTGCTTCCGCTGGCTTTAATAGTTATTAATCCAGCCGAAAAGATACAAAAAGCTAAAGATATCCAAGCAAAAAATCAACTTCAGCAAATAGCTATTGTTTTGGAGATGTACCGTGGTGAGCATCAGGCCTATCCGACTAGCCTAAATCAGCTCTCTTCAGAATATCTTGAGCAAATCACTATTGAGCCAAATTATCAACTTTTTGGCGATGAGTATCGGCTTTGTATTTATTTGGAAGGGGAAAAGACTAATTATTGTTTGCCGAGTGAAAAGGAGTTTGATTATCAAAAACAGCTAGAGGAGATTGAGAAAAGCCTTCCTTCGATCCCGCCGTTAACTCCTTTAAAAGAAAAGCCTCTTTAATTTGGAAACAAGTGAGATTTTGCTTTCGTTAATTTTTTGGTATAATAAGATTTATGTCTGAGAGAATTTTAAAGACATTGCTGGGATTGGCGGTTGTTCTTATCGCTGGTTATTTTCTCTTGAGTAAAACCGGGATTTTTAAGCATGGAGAAAGAGATTTTGAAGAGTCCAAAGAAGAAAGAGAAAGGCAAAGATTTGAAGAGGTTATCCCTTCAACTTCTCCCTCTCAAGGTGTTAAAAAGCAAATTGATATTAATTTTTCCAAAGAGGGCAATTTAGTTAAAGACCAAGATGGTTCTTGGGCTCTTTTATATGAAGAGCCAGGCCAGCCAGCTTTGCAAGTGAGACTGGTTTTTGTTAATGAAAGTGTTTGTGATTTTGAAAAGGGCGGTAGATGTGATGAGAGCCTTTTTGAGATCGGCGATCGGGTTAGGGTTGAAGGAGACAGACAGGATAATACTCTCATTGTTGCTGGCATGAGTAAATTGTCAGGGGAATAAAATCTTCAAAAACTTCTAATTTTTTCTAAGAACAAAAATAAAGATTATATGATATAATATCTAAATATTTATTATTTTAGGCTTATTTCAATTTTTTAATTTTTTGAAATGGTTTTAAAAGAAGGACGGCAGCCTGTTATTTATGTAAGAGACCGCTTTTTTCTTGCTCCTCTTGGAGTGGTCGATGTTGATAGTAAATTATGGGACTTTCTAAGTAAAGGGTTGTCAGGGGAAGAGTGGGAAAAAATTTGGGGTTTGGTTGGTGATGCTGGAGAAGAGGAGAAGCCCCTTGGTCCGGTTATTGAAGAATCTGTTTCGCTGGAGAAAGCTCCTGAATATATTTTTGGTCCCAGAGGACGACTTATTCCTGCTCCACCAAATGTAGTTTTTGAAGATAGTGACTTATGGAGTAAGCTCGAGACTTCGAGAAAGGAAAAAGAGGAAGCAGAGAGATTGGCTGAGAGGAGAATAGGAGATCTCTGTAGGGTGGTTAATTCAATTTTAAGAGGACTTTATGATCAGACTAGTGGTGGTTTAGTAGTCAAGTTGGGCCTATTTGTTAAGCTTACAGAAGACTCAGATTTGACTGATGAAGAAGCTTTAAAACTATGTAAGAATGATCCTGTAGGGCAGAGTAATGTTTATATTGCTCCTAAGCTTGATGGTGCAAGAGGACTGCCAAGAATAGCCACTATTACTCCTCTCTGGCTTTATAACGAACTTTTTCAAAATGAGAGATATAACCAAATTTATAAAACAATAGAAGGATTATACAAAAAAGGAAACACTGGCGAAGTTGATAAACTTTCAAAATTGGCCTATAGGGATGTTTGGTGTATGTATGAGTTAGTAGTGATGATTATTAATTTTTTTAATGGAGAAATAGCTGGAGTTGTGAAAGGGCAGTTTATGCCTTCTGATCATAAAAAAGCAAGAAAAGAAGCTTGGGAGCTTTGGGAGATGCTTAGAAATTTAAACGGAAGATTTAATTGGCCACACAAAGGACAGCCGACTTTAAAGGAGCTTTTAACAGCCACCTATCAAGTTTTAACAGAGAAAAAAGAAGAGATGAGTTTTGAAAAAGAAATTTTACCAGTCCCTTTCTTGGCATAGTTAAATTTCTGACCCTTTTTTTGTAGTAATTAACTGTTTTACTATATCTTCCTTGCACCCGCAAGTCGTTTATTGTAAAACTGGATGTTTTTTGTTGTTGGCGATTAAAAGACAGATATGATTTAATGGAGGGTATGAAAAAGGGAAGTTTAGAGAGGCTTTTTAACCCCAAAACAATAGCAGTGGTTGGAGCCAGCAGTCAAAGAGGTAGTGTTGGCCGGGCTTTGATGGAAAATTTGGCTCATGGGGGATTTAGAGGAGAAGTTTTTCCTGTTAATCCTAATAGAGAAAAAGCAGTTGGCTGCAAGTGTTTTTCTTCAATAAAAGAAATTCCTAGAAAAGTTGATTTAGCAGTTATTGCTACGCCCGCAGAAATAGTGCCTGGTATAGTTGAGCAATGTGGACAGGCAAAAGTTGGCGGGGCAGTAATTATTTCCTCCGGTTTTAAAGAAGCGGGAGAAGGAGGAAAAAAGCTGGACAGTAAATTAAGCGAGATTATTGATAAATATCCTTTAAGAGTTATTGGTCCTAATTGTTTGGGATTTATCCGACCTTCTTTAAGTTTAAATACGACTTTTACCAAAATTAGGGTGAATCCCGGCCGAATTGCTTTTGTTTCCCAAAGTGGGGCTTTAGGCTCGGCCGCTTTGGATTGGGCTGGTGAGCAGGGTTTGGGTTTTAGCTGGTTTGTTTCTGTTGGCGAGATGATTGATGTTGGTTTTTATGAGTTGATTGATTATCTAAGGAAGGATCGCCAAGTTTCCAGTCTACTTCTTTATGTAGAGACAGTTAATGATGGCAGAGAGTTTATTCAGGCCGCTCAAGCTTTTGCCAGAGAGAAACCAATTGTTGTTCTTAAGGCCGGCAAGAGCAAGCAGGGCGCGAGGGCCGCTTTATCCCATACCGGTAGTCTGACCGGTGATGACCAGGTTTTTGATGCTGTTTGTGAGAAAGCGGGAGTCTTAAGAGTTCAAGATATCCAAGAGTTGTTTGATTGTGCCGAAGCTCTGGCCTTCCAGTCTTTACCCAGAAGGAGCGGTTTAGCAATTGTAACCAACGCCGGTGGCGGAGCAGTGGTGGCGACCGATGCTTTAATGAAAAATGAGGGGAGACTGGCTAGGTTGAGCTCAAAAACGCAGGAGGGTCTAAAGGCTTTTTTGCCGGTTAATGCGAGCCTAAATAATCCGGTAGATATTCTGGGTGATGCTACACCTGATCTTTATGAGAAAACGATTGATATTTGTTTAAAGGACAATCAGGTTGGTGGTCTTTTGGTAATTGTCACTCCTCAGGCAATGACCGACACTTTGGGAACAGCTAAGGCGATTTTAAAAGTAGCCAGGGAAACTCAAAAGACCCTTTTGGTTTCTTTGGTAGGAGGAAAGGGCGTAGCTGAAGCTGGTGGTGTTTTGCAAAAAAATGGTGTTCCTGTTTTTGAATTTCCAGAGAAGGCAGTGCGAACTTTTACCTATCTTCATCGTTGTTTTGAAAACAGAAAGCCTTTTTTTTCCAAACAAACTTCGACTTGTCCGCTTGAATCCAAAGGAAAAAAAGGAGAGGAGTTGATCAAAAGTGCGCTTAGCCAGGAGCGTTTTATTTTGACGGAGCAGGAGGCTAAACAATTGGTTAGAAAATATGAGATTGCTGTTCCTAAAGGAGGACTAGCTGGTGATCCCGATAAAGCAATAGAGATTGCCCGGCGCGTTGGCTTTCCGGTAGTATTAAAAATTTGTTCTGCCAAGATTTTTCACAAAACCGACTTTAAGGGAGTTTGTTTGGGTTTAAATTCTGATGAGGAGGTTAGGCGGGCTTTCAAAGAGGTGACTGCCGTCGTCAAGAAGAGTTTTCCTAAGACAGGAAAAATTGCTGTTTTGGTAGAGAAGATGATTAAAAAACCGTATGAGCTTTTTCTTGGGTCAAAGAAAGATCCTATCTTTGGGCCGGTGATTGTTTTTGGCAGGGGGGGAGTGACCGTCGAAGTAGAGCGTGATGTGGCTTTTGCCCTGCCCCCATTGACTTCTTTTGAGGCGCGGCGCTTGATCGAAAAAACCCGAGTCTCTCGAATTTTGAAAGGATGCCGTGGAAGAGAAAAAGCCAACTTAGAGGTGATCGTAGAAACTCTTTGCCGTCTTTCTCAGCTAGTTTGCGACTTTCCTCAAATAAAGGCGATAGATATTAATCCTTTTGTTGTTGATTGCCGTAGCGGTATTGCTTTGGATGCCAAGGTGGTTTTGGAGAAGGAGTAGCTTGAAATTTGGGCGAAGAAAAACAGAAAAAAGTTCAATGATTCGAATCATTGAACTTTTTAAAAACAGATAGATTTCCTCAGGGAATAAGATATATTAACTTTTGTTAACTGTTGACATATTAGTTAACTTATGTTAACGTATTACTATGGATAAAGAGTTTTTTTCTACTACAGAATTGGCCAAATTAATAGGTATCAGTCGGGTGGCAGTTTTTAAAAAGATTAAAAAAGGCGAGATTAAAGCTGTTAGGGTTGGTGGTAACTATATTGTTAGTAAAAAAGATTTGCCTTTGAGCTTACGGCAATCGTTAAATAATAGAGAAAAAGAGGCTATCGAAAAAGCAGTCAGAAAAACCGTTCGTGAATATGGAGAGACCTTGCGATTGCTGGGAAGAGAGTAGCGATGAAAGAAATAACAGTTGGCGAGCTTAAATTTGTAGCTTTTAGGTTAGCAAAGGAATTATTAACTTGGAATGAACCGATACCGGATTTTAACTCCCGTTTTCCCAATATTTTGGAAACTTGCCTGTTTATTCCTTTTCAGACTTTTGGCAAAAGAATGCTTTATAAAGGTTTAGTGGGAAAAGCAGCTATTCTTTTTTATTTGCTTATTAAAAATCATCCTTTTCAAAATGGCAACAAAAGGATTGCGATGACTGCTTTGTTTTATTTTTTGTATAAAAATAAAAAATGGCTAAAGGTAGATAACAAGGAACTTTACAATTTTGCCAAATGGGTAGCGGAAAGCAATCCCAAATTAAAAGAGGAAACAGTCCAAGCCAGCCAAAAGTTCATCAAAACCTACCTAGTTGAGCTTTAAAAAAGATTAACTTGGCCAGAGAAAAAGATATAATTGTAGGCGTTTTCGTCATTCTGAGCGTAGCGGAGAATCTAGCTCGTTGGATTGCTGACACTTAGTGATATGTCTATGTCTATTGTAGTAAAGTGTACATTTTAAGGCGGGGAAGAGAAGGAAAAGAAAATTTTTGATGGGGGAAAGCAGAAAAGAGAAATTAAGACATTAAGAAATTAGAAATTGAGAGAAATGGTTAAATAAATAGATGGTTAATCAGAAATCCTTCCTTAGTGTTTTCGGAAAATAACAGGAGAAAAGAAGATAATAACCCATAAAAGCATAAATATTCCTAATAGGAAAATATCATTGAGAGTTAAATTCATTTCTCTTTCACCTCCTTTAGTAATCTTGCTGCTATTGTTAGCAGTAGCCCTGAAACAGCAAAACCTATTAGCATTAGCCAGAAAGTTAACGGTTTTTCTTTTGGTAAAAATACACTTCCTACCGATCCCAGAAATGTTGTTTTCGACAAACTCTCTGCCACTCTTGAAAATAACTTAATTTGTGCTTTATTGGGTTTATTTAGTCCCAGAAATAATCTTGCAAAATTCACTCTTAGATATATTATAGCTTCTTTATTTTTTCTGTCAAAGTATTGAATGACTTTCCCCTCCAGCGATGGTTTAACCTCTTGACAACTTTTAAGGGCAATGTTATACTTTTCGCTGGAGGTAGGAAATGAGTAGTTTATTGCCAACTTATTTAGATGTTTCCAACAAAGGTCAGATACTGATTCCTGTAGCTGTAAGAAAAGCTTTAGGAATTAAGCCTAATGGAAAGGTGATCCTTTATCCTTTAAAAAAAGAGAAGAGGGTTTTGATTGAGCCTTTTGCCAAAGATCCAATAGAAGCGGCTTGTGGTATTTTAGCAGACAAAACAGGGAGTTCTTGGTCTGAAGAGTTAATAAAAGATAGAAAGAAGGAGTTAAAAAAAGAAGAGAAAGATTTATGAAAATAGTTTTGGATAGTTGTTTGTTGCTCGCTTTTTTGCGTAAAGAAAAAAATTGGCAGGCAATTAAAAATTATCTTCTTGAGACAAGAAAAGGGAAACACAAGATTTTGTTTTGCTGGGTGAATTTACTGGAGGTTTATTATAAAATTTATCGTAAAAGAGGAGTATTAGCAGCCGATAAAGCTTTATCAATAATAAAAAAGCTGCCTTTAAAGTTAGTTCTTCCTGATGAAGAACTTTTTTTACAAACTGCTCGGGTTAAAGGAGAATATGCGATTGCCTTGGCGGACTGTTTTATTATAGCTATAGCAAAGAAGTTTAAGGCTTGTGTTTTAACTGGCGATCCGGAGTTTAAAAAAGTAGAGAAAGAAATAAAGATAATTTGGCTTAGAAAATAATGGAGAATTTGAGTCAAACATTAAATCAGCTTCTTTTCCGTCCAGAATTTGCTCTGCCTTTTTTTGTTTGGCTTGGTTTTTGGAAAGGGTTGGCTTTATGGAAGGCGGCCAGGAAAAAACATCTTAGCTGGTTTGTTATTTTGTTGCTGGTTAATAGTTTGGGATTGTTGGAAATTGCTTATGTTTTTTATCTGTATCGTTTCGATCTTTACAGTACCCAACTGCTGGCTTTCTTGGAGAAAAAATTCAAGACCCTCAAAAAATCTTAACTTCTATTTTTTCTTTTACCATATATCACTTGCACCCGCAAGTCGCTTATGGTAAAAACGATTCTTTTTTCAGACTAAAATTATCTGCTATACTCCAGTTGTGATAAGATGGTAGTGATGAAGAAGAGGATGAGAAGGCTAATGAAGCAGGCAATGGACCTGACTTCGCCATTTAAGTGACCCAACTGATTCCAGCAAGTTTTAGTAGTTTTT
>CAYPXO010000016.1:0-36394 GCA_964414895.1 uncultured Pseudomonadales bacterium | reverse complement strand
CTGCCCTTTATTTTAATGCTATACTACCTCTAATTCCATTTCGGAATTGAGGTTAATTACTAAAATCCTTCAGGATGCCGACAGAGGAGATGGTTTTGGCTTTCGGGGAATGGTTTTGATTTTGAATTATAATAAAGTTGTTAACACCGGAGAGAAAAAAGAAGAGAAGGAGTGTAGGAGAGCCTTTTTAAAAGCATGGCCGGAGCTTCTTGGTATTCCCCACAAGAGAAGGGAGGCAATTCATTGGTTAACTTTTCTGGCTCAGTGGTATAACGGCGGTCGAGCCTTATCTAAAAAACCAGGAGGAAGTTTTGGTAAAGGAAAAGTTTGTCCGCTTTTTACCAAAACAGCCAGAGAGATATATTACAAAAGGTATTTGATAGTGACGAGGTATTTGGAGAAACTAAAGACTGGATAAGATATGAAGCATTTCAAAAATCCTAAATCCCAAGCACCAAATATCAAACAAGTTCCAAATTTCAAGCACCAATTTTCAAAGACTTTGAAAAATTTGGATTTGGGATTTAAATATTGTTTGGGATTTGTAGTTTGAGATTTGAGATTTATTTAAGTATTAAATGTGTGGGGGGAGAGCATATAACAAAAATTTAAAATTTAAAATTTAAAATTTAAAATTAAAAAGAAATTAAGAATTTCCGAGATTAAGATACTTGATTAAAAAATTTGTTCTAAAAAGCGTTTTAGTAATTGATTATTTTTTAATCTTAATTCTTATAATTTAGACAAAAACGATATAGACAGTTTTCCAAACAAGACAAATCGTTTTTTTGAAAAAATTTCAGAAGAGTTTATATGAGGAAAATAAGAAAAATTTCTTTATTTATCAACACAATTTGTAGGGAATTTAGAATTTAGCAGACAGGTGGGTTTGACTGCTAATGTTTTAAGGCTAAAGTGGTTAGAAAAAAGTGGCTGCAAGTAAAAATTTTTAATGTCAAAGTTGACTTGGTAAGCTTAGAGCAAGCAGTGAAGTGGGTGGAAGACAGAGTTAAGTATAACAAAAAGGGTCAAATTACTACACCAAACCCCGAACAAGTAGTCCTGAGCCAAAAAGACGAGGAGTTTAGGAAGGTTTTAAATAAAGCGGATTTGTCAATTTGTGATGGAGTTGGTTTAGTTTGGGCGACGAAATTAAATTCCAAATTCCAAATTCCAAATTCCAAATTCCAGAAATTGAGCGGTGCTGATTTGATGATTACTTTATGCCAAAAAGCCGCCCAAAAAGGCTGGCGGGTATTTTTGTTGGGAGGAAGAGAAGGGGTGGTGGATGAGACAATTAAAAATTTAAAATTTAAAATTCAAAATTGCAATTTAAAATTTCAAATTGCTGGAATTGATGGAGCTGAAGATATAAAGAAAGAAACAAAGGAAGAAAGGGAGAAGATTATTAAGAAAATTAACCAATTCAGGCCCCACCTTCTTTTTGTAGCCTATGGCGCTCCTTATCAGGAGAAATGGGTTGCTAAAGCTCTGCCCAAACTAAAAGTTAATGTTGCTATGGGAGTGGGAGGAGCTTTTGATTTTCTTGCCGGAAAAGTGAGGCGCGCTCCTAAATTTGTCTGTTTAATAGGCTTAGAGTGGCTCTGGCGGCTTTTTTTTCAGCCATGGAGGATAAAAAGGCAGGTGAAATTGATAGAGTTTATTTGGCTGGTGATTAGAGAGGGTTTTAAGAAAAAGAGGACGCTTTAGCCACATTATAATAAGGAGGATAATCTAGAGCCATATTTGTTAGTTCAGCTACTTGTGTTGCTCTAACCACGGCTAATTTGTTAATGCTGGGTTTTACTTCAACTTCAAAAAAAGCTCCTTCTGTTTTTTCAGAAGAAAAACGTTCCAGATTATTTACTGAGTCTTGAAATGTTGTCGTTAGTAGACTAGATAAGTGCTCCCATGGGTCAAAAGAATTTGTTAGCCTTGCCATTGTTGCTTTTTGGAGACTACACATAAGCCAGCCTGGTTTTGTTGTTTGCCTACAATCTGAAGTTATGTGTTCCCAGGGGAAGATATCAGCTGAGGTTCTTTTTTCTGTAACCATTCCAATAGGAGAATAAGCCTGCTTAGTTAAATTTTTTAATAGATTTGAATACGACTCTTTGCCAGCTTCCGAACTATCTATTCGTTGAAGAAAAACTAATTGTGGAAGATATGGTATCCCATTTAAAAAAATGAGAGGTCCTTCTTGGCGTTTGAAAATTGCTTTTATCAAAGTAGGTTTACCCTCAGAGTTATAGCAAACTCTTAACCTGAAGGAGTAACCATCTTCTGCCAAGAGATCATCAGGATCAGCAAAATAAATATCTATTTTTTTATTTTCACCTTGAGGATTTAATAAATCTATTTTTCTTAGTTTTGCCCGAGCAGTTTCATAATCTATTTCTGTTATTGCTTGAGTTGCTTCTAAGTAGCGATCAGAAATAGTCTCTTTGGAATCAAGAATTTTTTTTACAATGTCAGGAATTGGTGGAAGGAAATTTCTTTCATAATAAGCAAGTAGTCCTTTATAATAATTGACTTCTTCTGGAATGATTGGAAGTATTAATGAAGTTTTTTCCGGAGGCATTAATTTGGTGTATTTGGGGCAGGTAAGTTACTTATTTTGCATTCCCAGCAGCCAGAGGACTGCTTCTTTTTTGTAGCGTCTGTCTCCACGGGAGTTTATTCTGATAGCCGGCAGTTTGCCTCTTTTACCCCAGCGCTTAATCGTTAAGGGAGAGACCCGCAAAAGCTCAGCCACTTCGCGAACAGTTAAAAGATCGGGCAAATTTTCCAAAGAGAGCTTTCTCTTTTTTGACTCCTTAGGCTTTTGATCATTAACTTGGGTATTTGATACATTTTGATCAATCATAACTACCTCCTTTTAATACTAATAATTACTGAAATAACTCTTTGCAATATCCAATGTATCACAGTAGTTTAAAGAGTGTCAAGGAGAAGATAGGTTTAAAGATGAAAGATTACACAGGTCTTATTTATTGTTATTTTCTTTTGTTTATATTATAAATATGATTAGAGAAGGGAAAGTTGATTTTTAAATTAGTGATTTTTGGGAAAGCAAACCAAAACAGTCTATGGAGGGAGGAGAATCGTTAGAAGCTCATAAAGCCGAAGAGAATTCAGTAAAAACGGATAAGCAGGATATTGAAGAAAAAATAAAGTTTTTAAAAGACCCAGATGTAAGAGGTTTTTGTTTTGGTTTTACCCCAGAACAAGAGGAAGCTTTTATTGAGGGGACTAGTTTGCGGGCGACCATCCTGGGATGTCTTGATGAAGTTTTTGGCTCCAGTATTCCCCAGACAGTAGATTTAGGCAAAAAAAGGGCATACGGCATAGCAAGTTGGATGATAGATCTCCAAGAGAGGCTTCTTAATCCCGAGGAAACCAGGAGAGCTTGGCGGGGAGAGAAAAAAAGAACGACAACAACAGCAGAGCTTTTTCGGCGAAGGGGGTTAGGCTTGGGGCAGGGAATAGATAAGATTTGGAAGTTTTTATTGAATTTCGATGAGAAAGCTTTAAGTTTGATGTCAAAGATTCCCAAGGAGGCGCAGAAAATATGGAAGGATTTTTGTGAGCTTCGCTATAAAGACTTACGATGGGCAGCGATTGAGCCTGACTTGTTAGTTGATTTGAGAGATAGGGATTCCCAGGCGCTTTTGGCTTTTTCTATAGCTGGTACTTTAGGAAAAATCAGAGAACAAGCCAAAAGCGCTGGCCAGCCGATTAGTTTTTTTGAGCAAAAAAAAGATGGCAAAGAACGGGTTGAATGGGGAGAAGATGATAAAGTTCCTGTACTGTTTTATAAAGGAGATAAAGGGAAAGTGATTGACATTAAGGTGTTAGAAGAGATACCCCCCAACCTAAAAGAAGAAATAGAAAAAGTAAAGGAGCAGATGGGAGATTTCGAAGACTGGAAGCCTTTAGGAGAAATAGAAGAAGCTTCTTTAGTAGCAATAGACTTGGATGTTAACTCTCCTTTTGTAAAAGGTAATGCCGAGAAAGCTTTTGATAAAGTCGAGGAAATGGCCAAATCAGGAGCATTGAATAAATTAAATAATGGAGCTCTTTGCCCGGGAGCGGTTTTTTCCAGTGCAGAATATGAAAAAGATGGTCAAGAAAAAATTTTACAGGCAGTTTTTGAGCATGCTTGTTTTGATGGAGGATTGGCAGGAGACTTTATGAAAGGAGTAAAAAGAAGTTTTGGGAGATATCAAAAAGCAGTTGGTCTTGCGGAGAAAGAGGAATACCAAGGGGCGGAGGAATATTTGAGGGAAGAAAAGGAACACTTTCGCTTTTATAAAGAAGGAAGGGTAGCTGTTTACGAAAGAAAGATTGAGGATCAAGAGAGGGGAGTGCCGTCATCAGAAATGTTGGCAGTAGCCGCTCAACTCGCTTATCATTTTTTAGGAGAAGAGAAAGTTGTTTGTGCCAATATTCCTCATGGAGAAAAGAAAAGACTTTATGCTCCTTTGTCAGTTGCGGAAGGTTTTTTAGCCAATCCTTATCCAACAGTAGATTTTAAGAAAAAGGGCAAGCTTTTTAAAGATATTGGTCCAGCTTTAGCGGCCTTTGGTTCGGCACTAGGTTATAAAAGGGGGCGAGAAGAAAGGAATCAATTGAGTCCAGTTGAGCAGGCGATGGCTTTAGTTGTTTACAGTGGGAGGATAGGGAAAAAAGTTATGGATTTAGGTGATCGCATTCCGGCAATAAGTAGAATATTGTATGCCAGCACTTTAACGCCGGAGAGGGGGTCTTGTTATCCTATTCATGAAACGCCGGGCGGTAGTCCTTGGTCCCTTCCTAACATAGTAGTCCAGCACAGAAAAGATAAACTAATAGTTGTTTTTTCAGGAGCAGAAAAGAAGTTTGATAATAGGGAATTTTTTGAGTTTTGCCAGGAAGCAGGACCTTTAATCTATGATTTTGTTGAGATTTTAAATGGTTGGACGGCAAAATATAATGAGAGTTCTCAGCAAGGATTTTCTGCGGAAGGAAATATTCCTCCTGATGTTCAGGCTTTAAGAGCATTAAGACAATTAAGCGGAGAACTTCAGCAAGTTGCTGACTAGAGGCAAGAGCCAAACTTTAGAGCTTCCAAAAAATCTTTCCTTTATCCATCAATGTTATAAAAATTAGGAAATCAACGCGACTTGTTAAGTAGAACTATTTAAGCTCAACTTGACAGCCCGCCGCTTCGAGTTTCTTTTTCGCTTCTTCGGCGGTTTTTTTGTCAGCCGCTTTTAAGACATCTTTTGGAGCGGCTTCGACCAGTTCTTTGGCATCTTTAAGTCCTAAATCAGGTTTTATTTCTCTAACCGCTTTGATGGCACTGATTTTATTATCGCCAATGGCCTTAAGAACGACGTCGAACTCGCTTTTCTCCTCGGCTGCCGGTGCTTCGCCGGCAGCAGGTGCTCCGGCTGCAGCGACAGCAACTGGTGCGGCCGCAGTGACGCCAAACTTATCCTCCAAG
This sequence comes from uncultured Pseudomonadales bacterium, assembly GCA_964414895.1. Lineage (GTDB taxonomy): Bacteria > Patescibacteriota > Microgenomatia > UBA1400 > CAYNMC01 > CAYPXO01. The sequence goes on along the minus strand of CAYPXO010000016.1, from coordinate 30,906 downwards.
GCTTTAACAAGATCAGCCAGTTCCAGAACTGAAAGTTTTTCGATTTCTTGGATAATCTTAGTTAGTTTCGGACTGGCCTTAACCTCTTTTTTCTTTGTAGATTGGTCAGCTTTCGGATGCTTTTTTGGCAACACTGAGGGCACTGAAGATTCTGAGTTCATTGAAGTGGGTATTTCCTCAGTGTTTTCAGTGTCTGTAAGGTTCTGTGTTCTCAGTGTTGCTTCTTTTCCATCCGGTTTGCCTTTGACCTCTTTGGCTTTCTCAGCCTCTGGTTTAGTTTTATCTTGTTTAGTTTTATCAGACATGATTTATCACCTCCCTTTTAAAATTTTCAATTTTCGAATTTTCAAATCACAATGAATTTTCAATGATTTAATTTTCAATACCTAGTTATGTTTGGCATGGTTTGAAAATTTGTAAATTGGTCATTCATTGAAAATTGGAGCTTGAAAATTGTAAATTATTTTTTATCACTTTTATTTTTTTGAATTTCCTTTAACACTACTACTAGCTTCCTCATATTTCCCTGCAAAACATTTACCAAGCCAGATAGAGGAGCATTAACAGCACCAACGACTTTGGCCAGCAGGATTTCCTTTTCCGGCAATTGACCTAACTCTGTTACTCTTGCTGCAGACAGAAATTCTTCACCTAAAAAGCCGGCTTTAAATTTTGGCAGGCCGTTTTCTTGGGAAAATTCATACAAGGCTTTAATGGGTGCAACTTCATCCTCGTAGGCAAAAAGGGTTGCCGTCGGCCCGGTTAGAAATGGCTCGTGGCTCGTGGCTCGTGGCTCATACTCTTTTAAAGCTCGCTTTAAAAGAGTATTTTTCGTAACTTTAAGCTCGCCGCCAATTTCTTTGACTTTTTGGCGCAGATCAGTAATTTGACCAACATTCAAACCTTTGTAATCAGCAAAGACAACCGCCTTTGAGCGGGAGAGTTTGTCTTTTAAGTTTTCTAGAGCTTGGATGTTCTTTTGAGATGGCAAGAATTAGTGATTAGTGATTAGTGATTAGTGATTAGTCAAATGCTAATAACTAAAAACTAAAACTAATATATTAAAAAAACGCTCTCTGAGGAGCGCTATTACTAATTAACTGACTCTCTAGTTAACTAGCTTTCTCCTCGGTAGGATTTAATTTGTACCTACTATCTTTGGATAAAGCTATTTTAAACTACTTAAAGTTTTTCGTCAATGAGCAAAACAATGTTGACATTACTTTTTGTGTATAATATATTATTACTAAATTACTAATTTCTAGTATCTAATTCCTGCCTGCCGGCCCGCCTGCCGGACGGACAGACAGGTCTAACTAATGACTAAGCCCCAAACACCAATGACCAAAATTTGGACATTAGAAATTAGGATATTGGGATTTAGTTAGTAATTAAGTTAATTAGGAATTAAAAATTTTTAATCACTTTTTAATATGCCTCATCTTTCCGAACGAGAAATTGATCAAAAAGTTCTAAAAGCCCTTTTGCGAGCTGTTGTTTTTGTGCTCGCTGATTGCAAGGACAAAAGATCAGTAGCCACTTTCCTGGATGCTATTTTGACCCCAACCGAAAAAATAATGATTGCCAAGAGACTGGGAACAGTCATTATGCTTGAGGAAAGAATACCGACGACCAGGATTGATAAGACGTTGAAAATAACCCGAATGACGATTGGAAAGATTAAACTTATGGCCAAAGCCGGCAGCCGGGGATATGAGATGGCCTTAAAGAAGTTGGAGAAGAAAAAAGAGTGGAAGGAGATCAAAAGGAAACTCTTGGAAATTTCTAATTCCTAATTGGCCTATAAAAAATTCCAAACATCCAAGCATCCAAAATGCCAAACAAATTAAAAGTATCAAATAACCCAAATACGATTTTTAACTTTTAAACTTTAACTTGCTTGGAGTTCTGGAATTTTGGAATTTTGGAGATTTTGAAAAATTTAATTAGATATTTGTTGTGTCTATCTTCACTCCCGGGCTCATGGTGGAACAAAGACTTGCTTTAAGTATTTTATTTTCCCCAACGGCGGATAAAAAGGCTTTCAAGTTTTCTTGTAGTTTTTTTTGACCAAAGGAAACTTTGCCAAAAGTAAAATGAAGAAGGGGAGCTTTTGGCTCTGTTTTAAAATGGACCTGGCCACTTTCTAGCTTTTCTTTTAACTTCTCCGGCTCTTTGCTAATAGTGCCTGTTTTGGGATTAGGCATCAGGCCTTTAGGACCTAGGATTTTTGCTGCTTTGGCCAGTTTGGGCATCATTGCCGGTGGACTTACAAGGATGTCGAAATCAATTTTACCTTTTTTGATTTGTGTTAGAATTTTTTCAGTAGCGATAGCCACTTTTTGTTTTTTACCGTTGCCGTGAGGAAGAGTAACCAAGCCGCTTACTTTTTCTTTTAAGACTAAATGGATTTCCAGAGATTCGTCAAAAGAAGTCTTTGTTTCTTTAACAATCAGCTCAAGGGCTTCAGTTATTGAATATCTATTATTACTTTTGATATTTTTTTTTATACTTTGATATCTTTTAGAACGAGCTTTTGGCGGTTTGGCTTTTTTGGCTTTCTCTTCTGAATGCTTTTTCTGCAACCCTGCCTTGCCGGCAGGCAGGACTGAGTCTGTTGAACTTTCTGGGGGCACTGAGGATTCTTTTTCTTTTGCTTGGCGTTCTTCCAACTCGGCCAAAGCCTTTTGGCCCATATCAGCTAAACGTGCTTCATCGGCCTTACCAGATTTTATTTTTAGTTTATCTCTTGAGGTGCGTAAAGTGCGTGAACTGCGGAAGCTGCTTAAATTGCTGGCATTTTCCGCATTTTGCGCAACTTTCGCATTTTGCGCATCACCTTTCTTCTTTGAACGAAGTTGTTTCTCTAATACAGAATCGTCAATTAGTTTTATTCGTTTTTTACCCAATTTGTCAAGCTAAAAAGTTAAAGCTAAAAAGTCAAAAGTAAAACTTAAGGTGCAAAGCTGTCAAACTTTTAAGCTTTACGTTGTAGTTTTTCGCTTTTCGCTTTGAGCTTTTCGCTATTTCTCTATTTCTATCCCCATACTTTTGGCACTTCCAGCGACAATCTTTTTAGCCGCTTCCAGATCTCTAGTATTTAGATCTTCCATTTTTTCCTTGGCGATTGTTTCTAAGTTTTTTTGGCTTAGATTTCCTACAGTCTCTTTACCAGTTTTACTGCTACCTTTTTTTACCTTAGCATGCTTTTTGATATATTCTGATATTGGAGCTAGTTTGGTAACAAAACTGAAGGATCGGTCTTCAAAAATAGTGACTACCGCTGGTGTTACCTGGCCTTGTTTATTTTTGGTTTTTTCATTGTATTGCCGGCAGAAGTCCATAATATTGACTCCATGCTGGCCCAGAGCCGGTCCAATGGGAGGGGCCGGATTGGCCTGCCCGCCTTTAAGATTGAGCTTGAGAATGGTTTTTACTTTTTTAGCCACTTTTGAAAATAATAACCAAATAATCCAATAATCAAATAAACAAATCAATAGTTTAATAAACAAATATTACAAATTATTTTTTATTTGCTTATTTAACAATTTAAAATTGATTTGAAATTTGATTATTTGTGACATTTGATTATTTCATATTTTACTTACTTGCAAAAAATCCAATTCTACCGGCGTTTCCCGGCCAAAAATGGAAACTAAAACTTTTACTTTACCTTTTTCATCGTCGATGGAGTCGACAGTTCCTAGAAAATCATTGAAATAACCATCAATGATTTTAACAGCTTCGCCTTTAGAGAAGCTGGCTTTATATTTGGGGGCCTCCAGTTTCATAAATTTAATAATTGCTTTGATTTCATTAGGGGGAAGAGGAGTTGGTTTTTTGCCGGCGCCGACAAAGCCGGTTACTCCTTGGGTCGTTCTGACCGCCAGCCAAGAGTCGTCAGTTAAGATCATTTTTACCAGTAGATAGCCGGGAAAAACTTTTTCGGCAATATCTTGTTTTTCTCCTTTAACAATTTTTATTTTATTTTGCGTGGGAATAAGAACTTCCAGAACTTTGTCTGTCAAGTTCATTGTTTGCACCCGCTGTACTAGGGTGTGAGTCACTTTTTTCTCATGACCGGAATAAGTGTGAACTACATACCACTTAGCTCTGGGATTCTTTGACTTAGTGATAATGATGTGGTTGTCAGAAGGAGAATCTAGTTTTTCTACTTTTTGTGTTTTCTTTTTGAGTGATGATTTTGTTTTTTTATTAGGCAAAGGGTGAGAGAATTTTAGATATTTAGAGTGTTAGAGTTTTAGTTTTTGTGCTTGTCTTTCCTAATACTCTAAAACTCTCTAACTCTAAAACTCTAGGTATTTCTATTTTCTTATCATTACCTCCATTATTTTGGTAAATCCGTAATCCAAGGCGCCAATATACAAACTGACCATTAAGCTGACAATAATGACGGTAGTTGTCATTCTAATAACTTCTTTTTTATTTGGCCAAACGACTTTTTTTAACTCAGAGCGGACTTGGCCTAAAAATTTTACCGGCCCGCCGGAAAAATCCGGGGCAGTGAATTGAAAATCTTGCATTTTGTTATCTTTTGATTTTAACATAAGAAGTAGAACCGGACAATAGCTGGTTGCTATTTTTGAAAAAGTTTGCGAGAATAACAATTATGTCTAAAATTAAAAAAGCTGTTATCCTGGCTGCCCCGAACAGCTCCTGTCTGAAAAACGGCTTGCAGCCTGTTATTTCAGGCGCGTCGTATACCGGGTAGGCTGGTCTTAGGCAAATTTTAGGCTTTTTAAAAGAAAGGAGTCTAATTGGCTAGAATAAAGAAAGCGGTAATACCAGCCGCCGGATTTGGGACCCGTTTTTTGCCTCAGACAAAGGCGATGCCTAAAGAGATGTTGCCGATTGTTGACAAGCCGGTGATTCAGTATGTGGTTGAGGAGTTGGCAAATGCAGGAGTGGAAGACATAATCATTGTCACCGGTTATCACAAGCGGTCTATCGAGGACCATTTTGATAGTCCAAGCGCCGATTTAGTTCATAATCTAAAATTTGGCAAAAAAGAGGATTTGCTTAAGGAGGTTAGAGAGATTTCTGAGATGGCAAATTTTATTTACATAAGACAAAAGGGGCCTTATGGTAATGCTACCCCTATTAGAAGTGCTGAACCTGTTTTGGCTGGACAGCCCTTTTTTGCTTTTTGGGGGGACGATTTTATTTGGGCGCAGCCTTCTCGAGCCAAACAAATGCTGGCTGCTTATGGGAAATATCAGGCAACTATTTTGTCAGGAATAAAAAGTAGAAAAGCTGAAGACGGTAAGAGATACGCTTTTGTTAAAGGTAAAGAAGTGGAGGAGGGAATTTGGAAAGTTGACAGCTTGGTAGAAAAGCCGGGCGCTGGCAGGGCACCATCGGATTTGGCTATTGTCAGCGGCTACCTATTAACACAGACGATTTTTCCTATTTTAAACAGACAAAAAGCGGGCAAGGGCGGGGAGTTTTATTTACCGGAGGCAATTGATCTTTTGGCAAAGAGAGAAGCAGTTTATGCAGTAGAGATCAAAAATGGTAAATATTATGACACCGGTAATAAAACCGAGTATTTAAAAACAGTTGTCGATTTTGCCCTGCGCGATCCAGAGGTCAATGGAGAGTTTAGGAAGTATTTGAGGGGACTAGAGCTTTAAAAATCCCAATTTTCAATGACCAATTTTCAATCAAGCTCCAAATCCCAATTTTCAAACATTTAAGCATTAAAACATTGAAAATTCATTGAAAATTGAAAATTGAAAATTGAAAATTGAAAAGTTTCTTGACTATGCGTTTATTGTTCTCCTTCTTCTTTCCTCTCTTTTTGCCACCAAAGCGCTTTGGTATTCCGGCCTTTTCACTTCCCATGATGGACCACATCAAGTAGTCAGGCTTTATTATTATCAGAAAGCGCTAGAAGATGGACAGTTTCCTCCTCGGTATGTTAGTTCGGCTTTGCAGGGTTTTGGCTATCCGCTTTTTGTCTTCAGTTATCATTTGCCTTGGCTGGTAGCCGCTCCTTTGCGTTTTTTAGGCATTTCTATCTATGATTGTCTAAAGATTCTTTTCGCTTTTAGCTTTTCGCTTTCCGCTTTAACAATGTTTTTTTTCCAAAAGCGGCTTTGGGGAAAGTGGGGGGCTTTTGTCGGTGCTTTTTTATATCTTTGGGCACCTTTTCGTTTTGAAGATATTTTTGTTAGGGGAGCTTTAGGCGAGAATTTTTGCTATATTTTTTTACCATTGGTATTTTACGGCTTAACTTCTTTTAACTCAGACAAGAAAGCCCCCTCAAGAATTAAAAATTTAAAATTTAAAATTGAAAATTGGTGGATTATTGGCTCTTTGGGTATTGCCGGACTAATTTTATCCCACGCTTTGATTTTTTTGCTGGTTTTGCCGGCAATTTTTCTTTATTGGGTGTTGGAATTAGTAAATAATTTTCTGTCATTGCCAGCAGCCCAAGCGACGAAGAAATCTCCAAGAAACTCTGAATGTAGGATTGCTTCGGCCCGCCAGTTAGCGAGCCTCGCAATGACAAGCTTGAAAACCTTTCTTTTGGGTTTTGGTCTGTCTGCTTTTTATCTTCTACCGGCTTTTTTCCTTAAAAAATATGCGATTTTTAACCAGCTTATGGCTGGTAGAACTGCCAGCTTTACCGATCATTTCCCAACTTTCCGCCAACTTTTGTATTCTCCTTGGGGCTATGGTTTTTCTTTTCCCGGGGTAGAGATGGACCAAATGTCTTTCCAGGTGGGAGTTGCTCAATGGCTGGTGGTTGGGATGGCAATAATTATTGTTTTGTATGTCATTGCGAAGGGTCCCGCAAGATGCGGGATGACGAAGCAATCTCAAAGGAAGAGATTGCCGCGCTCTCTTCGCTCGCTCGCAATGACAAAATCTCTTTTTATAAACAAAGAGAAAATTTACCCAGCCACGATCTTTTTTCTTTTTATTTTTTTCTTCTCTATTTTTATGATGCTTCCGATTTCTACCCCTGTTTGGCGGCTGGTTAATTGTTTTGCCTATATTGATTATCCTTGGCGCTATCTTTTATTAAGTGTTTTTTCTGCCTCGATTTTGGGTGGTTTTGTTGTCTGGGCAAGCAGAAACAACAAAATTTTGATAATTGGCCTTTTGGTGTTGGCTTTGTATGCCAATCGCAACCACCTGCGGGCCAATAAATACCTTGACTGGCCGCCAGAGGCTTTTGTTGGCGAAGGGGATACCAGTAATACTTTTGATGAATATACCCCAAAATGGGCAGACAGAGCCTATGTTAAAGAAAAAAGACCTTTGGTAGAAGTTTTGCAAGGAGAAGGCGATTGGCAGCTTTTGGCAAAAAAGACTAACAAAGTAGAGCTGGCGGTCGAAAATGAGAAAGAGTCTTTGTATCGCTTAAACCTTCTTTACTTTCCCGATGTTAGACTTTTAGTTGATGGAAGGCCAATAGGGTATGATTATAAAGGAAAGGGCGTTTTGGATTTTTCCCTTCCCAAAGGAGATTATAAAATAGAAGTCTTCTTTGTCCGGACAAGGCTGGAAAAGATAGCAATAGTTATAAGCCTTTTTAGTTCATTTGTTCTTATTTTATTGCTCTTAGCCAATAAACCAAAGCAATTTTTCCCAGGCAAAAAATAGTCTTTTATTATTTAATACGACGATCAGCCCCTTTCAATAATGATTTTTATAGGATAAGGTTATGATTACTCCAGAAGTTTTTTTATTTGCTTGAGGCTTTGGTTGCCGGAGATGATTTTTTTTATTATTTTTCTGGATTTTTTGAGATATTTTTGAAGGATTTTTTGCAGGATTTCTCGTTGTAAGGCGATTTTTTCCTCGGCGGTTTTGTGATAAAGCCGGGCGGCTTCTTCGGCAATCTCCAAAGCCTCTTTAAGATAAGCAGTTAGAGTTTCTTGGGTGTAGCCGGTTTTGTCAAATTTGACTAGCCTTTTTAGATTTGTCAATCTGAGATTTTTAACTTTCCACTTCTTTTTTTTAGCCAAGTCTTCCAAGAAAAACTCGATGCCGAAGCGACAGATTTTCATTCTTTTAATATGAGGAGTAAGATCTTTGCGAAAATAGGCCCGCTGGCCGGCCAGAAAGCTAAAATTTTTTTTAATTTCCTCTGGCCAGGCGATAACCACTTGGGCTTTTTTTTCTTGTAAAGGAGAAATAAATTTTAAAAGGTCTTTTTTTTCAAGATTGACAAAATCAGCGTCCAAGAAAACAACAATTTTCCCTCTGGCTTTTTGCAACCCGCAGGCTAAAGCATAACCCTTGCCCATGTTGCAGGGCAGGTTGATGAGATCAATTTTCTTGCCAAAAGATTTTAGAATAGCAGGACTTTTGTCAGTTGAGCCGTCATTGACAATAATTACCCGGCCAAAAAGCCGGCTTTTTAGAACCGTCAGAACAACATTCTTAATACTTTTTTCCTCATTGTAAACAGGGATAATAATGCTGGCGGAATCTTTGGTCATTAGTAACATTTTGCCGGAAAAAAGGAGCTTTTGTCAATCTTTCGGTTTTGAAGAGGACTCAGCCAGGGGGCAGTTCTTTCCAGCCACCTTTGTCATCGCGAGGCTACGAAGTAGCCGTGGCGATCTCTGAAAGATTGCTTCGTCTGCCTGTTGGCAGGCTCGCAATGACAAAATCTCATTGGGGAAAACTGAAATAGATACTATTTTTCTACTTGACAAATAAACCTTTCTTTATTTAACATTAGTTAGTTAGAGTTTAACTTTATAAGTTATCTGTTAAACTAAAAATGCCTACAGCGATTATTTCTACCAAGGGACAAGTAGTTATTCCTGCTTCTTTCAGAGAAGAATTTGGATTTCTACCGGGTCGGCTGGCTCAAATAATAAAAAGCGGAGCAGGAGTTTTTATTAAACCGGTAGCGAGAGATCCTATTGATGCCTTTTTTGGTCGTTTTGCCGGACTTGATCTTTATAGTGCTTTAAAAAAAGGTAGAAAATATGATTACCAGCATGAGAAAAAGCTTTTAAAAAGTCACACTAAATGAAACCTTATATTTTTGATAGTTTTGCTCTAATTGCCTATTTTTTAGGGGAGACACCAGGTAAAAAAGTAAAAGGATTGTTAAAGAAACTTAAGCGTTCAAGAAAAAAAGCTCTTCTTTCAGAAATTAATCTTGGTGAGTTGTATTATATTCTTTTTCGAAGAAAAGATCAGTTGACAGCAGAAGAAGCTGTTGAGGCAATTGCTCAATTGCCCATCAAATTGATACCTTTGGATCGAGATTTAATTCTTGCTGCCGCTAGAATAAAAGCCACCAAACCAATTTCTTTCGCCGATGCTTTTGTAGTTGCTTTGGCCGAAAGGGAAAAAGGAGTGATTGTAACCCATGATCCAGAATTTGAGACAGTTGGTAGGCAAGTGGAGCTTCTTTGGCTTTAGCGGAACCCTTACAGTATCTTCGTTTAATCCAACATGAAGTCTCACGTTAATAATACTTGCATTTTACACATTTTTTATGTATATTATTGACAATTAAAAAAAGGGTCTATAAACAATCTGCAAATTTTCAAATTAAAGTCATATCCTTTAAAAGAGAGAATGTCGAATAAGAATAAACCTTCTAACCATCTTTCTCTTGCCCCCTATTGTCAATTCGTTACTGGATCTAAAAGAGCAGCTATTTATAATCTCAAAAAAAAGTTAGTCTTTTCTCTCAACAACAAAGCGCGCAAAATAATTGAGGGAAGCGAACCTGACAATTTTGGCTTTTGGAATAAACTGGTAAAAATGGGCTTAGCTTTTCCTCATTCAGAATCAACCAAACTAAAAAAAACTCCACCCCCAAAACAGGGTTTAGAATTTATATGGTTGGAATTAACCGCAAGATGCAATCTAAGATGTATTCATTGCTATGCTGACGCCGAAAATTCTTCAAAAATCAATAAGGATTTAAATCCCCAATTCTGGCAGAGAATTATTAAAGAAGGCGCTGAGCTTGGTTGCCGAAAACTTCAATTTATTGGCGGAGAGCCACTTTTATACCCAGGGTTGTTTGAACTTGCTACTTATGCCCAAAAACAAGGCTATAAACTGATTGAAATTTGTACTAATACCACTTTATTAACAAGGGAGAGAGTTAAAATAATCAAAAAGCTGAAGATTGGTATTGTTGCTTCTATTTTCTCGTCTCAGCCAGAAATTCATGAGAGAGTAACCGGCATAAAAGGAAGTTTTTCAAAATTTCAACAAAGCCTCAAGATGTTAAAAGAAGCAAAAGTTCCCCTTAGAATCGCCTTGGTTATCATGAAACAAAACCAAACGACTGTCAAAGAAACCTTAAATTTTTTAAGAAAAATGGGCTTTGGTCCAAAAATAGATGTTATAAGACCGACTGGTCGAGGCAGTTGCCCAAGTATCATGCCAGATTTAGTAGTCGTAAAAAAATGGAGTTTTTTGTCAAAACCTGATTTTCCTACAAACAAGAAAGAATTTTTTCGTAATCAGTATTGGAACAGTTGTTGGGCGGGTAAAATTTGCGTCACTAGTGAGGGAAAAGTTATTCCTTGTGTTTTTGCCCGAAATCATCTTGTTGCTGATTTGCGGAAAAAAACTAACTTGAAAAAGGCTGTCTTTGGAAAAAAACTGCAAAAACTTTGGAAAATTACCAAAGATAAAGTCAAAGTCTGCAAAGATTGTGAATATCGTTACGCTTGTCGTGATTGCCGACCTTTAGCCGAGGCAACTTCCAAAGATTTATACGCTAAATATCCCCGCTGTACTTATAGTCCTTATTTAGGGAAATGGCAGAGAGGAGGTGAGAAATAAAATGTTAAAACCAGAGATGGGAGAAAGAGGAGCTCATTCTAATGTCAGACGTTATTCTGAACAAGATCCAGAAATAGACTTGGTTACTACCCAAGACGAAATGGGAGGAGGTCCTTGCAATCCAGGTATCCCACCATGTAGCCCAGAAGAACCTACATACCGCGACCCTGGGAATTGATTCTGTCTGAGTCTCACGGTCGAAGACCTAAACTCACTGCCGAAGGGTTCAGGCAAAGGAAATAAAATTTAAGATGTGACGGTATCTAACTTTTGTAGATTACAAGGAGTTGGTTTTGGTTGACCTTAACAAAAAACACTCAAAAAGGATTAAAAAAGGTTTCAGAGAGGTCAAGAAACGCTGGGTTAGATTTTTGTGGGATAAATAAAATTTTATTCTTTTGGAGAGGGGGTACCTAGGGGGCAGTTTTTTAAGGCCTTAACAATTTCTTCGGCAGATTTACCCTCTTCTTCCATTTTTTTCTTTTTTGCTTGGCAATCGGACGGCGAAGGAAAACTGCAGTGTTTTGTCGGCTCTGTCCCGAGAACAAAATACTCTTCTTTTATTTTTGGGCAACCTTTGCAAGGCAAAAGCCCGTTTACAGCACAGACTTTTACTTTAATGAGTCCTTTGGGGACCGGAAATTCTTCTGAACCCTTCTCCTTGATCATCTCGCTCATAACTTTGTTCCAGATAGGGGCGGCACCGGTAATACCAGAGGCCAAACCGGACATTGGCTTATTGTCATTGTTGCCCACCCAGGTGGCTACAAGAATATTAGGCGTAAAGCCGATTGTCCAGTTGTCCCGAAATTCATTGCTGGTGCCGGTTTTGACAGCGACTTTGGTATCAGGAATATAGAGAGCAGATCGGGGACCAAACTCCGGTGACCGGGCAGCATTGTCAGACAAGATATCAATTAATTGATAAGAAGTAATTTCTGGTACAACTTGCTCTTCACCTTCGCTGGCTTGAGCTTCCCGGGCAAATTTCAAAAGAGGATCGCTGGCATCTAAATCCTGGAGGATTTTTCCGTTAACATCGGCGATTTTTTTAAAGGGAGTAACGGGAACTTTTTTTCCCAGATTGGCAATGGTGCCATAAACAGTTGCCATCTCAGTCATTTTTACCTCGGCGGCACCCAGGGTAATAGAGAGACCATAGTTTCTAAGATCATCCCAGCTGGTGATGCCCATTTTTTGACCCAACTGGCGCATTTGATCTGGACCATCTTTGCCATAAGAATTAAGCAATTTAACTGCTGGGACGTTGCGACTTTCGGCCAAAGCAGTGCGCACCGTTACCGGGCCTTTGAACTTGTGATCGTAGTTGACTGGCGTATAGGTTTCCCAGGCGTTGCTGTAAGAAACTGGCGTGTCCATTAAAACGGAGTTAGGGGTGATGTAGTTGTGAGCTAAGCCATAGGCGTAGTTAACCAGTTTAATTGAGGAACCCGGCTGGCGCCGACTGGTAGTTAGATTAACATTACCGTCATTTTCTTTATCCCAATAGTCAACAGAGCCAACCATTGCCAAAATTTCTCCAGTTTTTGGATTAGTGATCAGAGCGGCTCCGTTATTAACATGGTAGGCATCTTTGATTTTTCCTACCTCTTCTTCGACTATTTTTTCCGCCATTTCTTGAATTTTGGGATCCAGAGTAGTGCAAACATTCAAACCTTCTTCTTCAATCATCTTTTTTCCAAAGCGTTCTTCCAATTCTCTTCTTGCATACATAACAAAATGAGGTGCTTTGATTTGGCTGAGAGGAGGAAGGATTTTGAGATTTTGCTGATAGGCTTTTTTGGCTTCATCTAAATTAACAAAACCGGTGGCAACCATTTGTTTAAGGACTTTCTTTTGTCTTTCTTTGGCTTTTTTTATACCGCTTAAGTAAGGAGAAAATTCGCTGGGAGCAGCCGGCAAACCGGCCAGAAAAGCCGCTTCTGCCAGATCAACTTCTTTGACTGTTTTGCCAAAATACATTTGACTGGCTTCTTCTATACCGTAGGCCGGGCCGCCATAAGCAACTTCATTGAGATACATTTGTAAAATTTGATCTTTGGAGAATATCAACTCGGTTTGTAAAGAAAGGATGAGTTCTTTTATTTTTCTCTCATAAGTTCTTTCCGAGCTTAAAACAGTGTTTTTGATAAGCTGTTGGGTGATAGTGGAGCCGCCCTGCAAGTTTCTGTTGGCCAAATTATTTCTGAAGGCTCTGACAATTCCTTTTAAAGAGTAGCCGTGATGCTGGTAAAATTCTTTATCCTCAATGCTAATGGTTGCTTGTTTAACATGGAGGGGAATGTCTTTAAGAGGGATTAAAGTGCGGTTTTGATCACGATAAATTTTGTAAAGTAGAGTTGAACAATCACGAGCATAAATTTTTGTAGAGACAGCCGGCGGTTTTTTTAGTTTATAAGGTGAGGGTAGGTCTTTGAGTACCCAAAAATAAAAATTGAAGATAAGGGACGAGAAGATTACAAGAGTAACTGCCAGCCGTAGAGGCGTGCGCACAAAAACATAACAAAACTGAACACCGGGATCGGGATGGCGAGCCAAGGATTGATGTTTGTTGGCGAAATTTCTTTGGCTGTTTTTCCAAAAAAGAGAAAAATTTTTTTTCTTGATTTTGAGATTTTTCTGCAGGGTAGTTAAGCGCTGTTTTCTTACAGCCGGACTTGTGCTTACAAGCCAAAGCTCCCAGAGCATAAGGAAAGGTAGGGAAGGAAGATGGATAAGATTAACAATAAAAAAGAGGGTTAAATGGCCAACTTTTTCCAAAATAAAAGAAACAAGTTTAAAGAGCAAAAAAGGCAAACTGATAATTTTTATTATTACCAATAATATTTTATTACAGGAATTTACAAAAATTCGCATTAACTTTAGAGTAAGTTGGCCAATAGCATTTAAAAGAGAAACAATGAAGAAAGTTTTTTTTACTTTTTTGTAGTTGTATTTTTTCTTTTTAGCCATGGGCAGTGAAGCTATTTACAGAGATAAGCAATTTCTAATTTCTAATTTTAAATTTTTAATTTTTTCTGCTATTTCCATAGTAAAATTTAGCTTACAGGCTTGTCAAGAGGGAATTTTTTATTTTGAGCAAAAAATGTGTGCGAAGAGGGAGAAATATAAAAGGAATTTTTTGTCTTATAATGTTAAAAAAATTTTTGGAAGACTTTAGTATCTTTTTGCCAGGTAGAAATTTATTTTTTACTGTTAGTCAATATTTGGTAAAGCTGGTCGGCGGCTATTTTGTGGACGAAAGAGGAAGGGTGCATGTCAAAAGGATTGGCTTGGAGTTTTTCCAAAGGATGGTCTTGCAGTTCGGGGTAAAGATCAATTACTTCTATATTTTTTTCTTCAAATAGTTCTTTCAACTTTTGGTGGATAAACTCAGCCGGGTAGGGTTTTTGGTTAACCAGATCAAGATAAGGAAAGATAACAACGACCAATCTTTGCTTGTTTTCCTGGCAGTGGTTGATTATTCCTTCAAGTGTCTCTTGATGGTTTTGCCAGCTTTTTTCGTCTTTGTAAAGGATCATTTCTCTTTCGTTGATGTCATAAGAGACTGTGTTGGAAAAACTTAGAAAATGGACAAGGAAAAATTCCAAAAAATAGGATTTTCCCAAAATTGGTTTTAAAAGAGGATGTTTTCTAAATTTTTCAAAACTCGGATTCATAAAGTCTATATTCAAAGCTCGATCTTTGTAGATGTCATTAAGGAAATAAGAAAGGACGATAATGTCAAAGTGAAAAAGGCCGGCGCGGTTTTTTAGGAATTCCAGCTGATCTTTTGACTCCCAGCCGGGAATAGAGGTGTTGTAGACTTCCCATAAAGGGGTAACCCCTTCAGAGGGGTTACCCCTTGCAGAATCATTGAGTTTTTTCTCTAGGATATTAGAGAAACGTTCCTTAGTTTCCATCCCCCAGCCAAAGGCAAAGGAATCTCCTAAAATGGCAATTCTAGTGACTCCCGGCGCTTTTGTGGTAGAGAAATTTCTGTCCCGGAAATGGTCGGCATTAGAGATGACATGGCGCTCAAGCCAGCGCTTACAGGTTTTAAGGTCGCCCAAAGTATCCGAATAATCAAAAACAAAGCGGAAATAGGCCTCACCTAAAAAGAAGATAGTATTTAGGAGAATTACCAAAAATAAAAGGTTAAAACCGATGATTTTTAACCTTTTTCTTTGGCATTTTGTCAAAAGAAAATAGATTCCTCCTCCTGCCAGGGCAGTTATGCCGATCCAGAGGAGGAAAAAAAAGCCAATATTTTGCCAAATATAGGCTAGTTTGGTGACTAGGATTGGCAATTTTTCTTGGCAGGTCATGGAGAATATTATAGAATTTGTTTATAATAGTTTAAAGTGGCGAAGATAGTTATTAAACTTGATTTTAAAAAAGCCTTAATTCTTTTTTTGCTTCTAGTTGTTTTTATCCTTCTAGTGGTTGTTGTTTGCTTGTTAAAGGAGAGAAAGCGCTCAGGACAAGGTTCTATTGACAAGTCTGCCCAGCCTAGCGTTGTTGCCGAGATTCCCGAGGACAAAAATGCCACCAAGCCAAAAGAGTCTCCTCAGCAAAAAAAGAACACTTTTATTGGGTTTTATACTCATTACGACAAAATGGATTGGGGAGACATACCAGTCACTTGTGATGCCCTGACGGTGACTGGTGGAGATCAACAGCTTATTTTTGAATACAAAAAGATGGTTGAGGAAGGCAATGGTATTAATTATATTGATTGTCAGGATCGCTTGGTGGCTAATCTTGATTTGGATTATAATGTTGATGCGGTAACAAGGAAGATAATTACTTCCTCAACGCCGGGCAGGCCGATAGAGGTTGGCCTTCAGGAGCGAAATTTGGAGGTTGGTGGCGTGCCGGCCTGTTTTAGCTTCTTTCAAATCCTTTGGGCAAAGAGCTATTAGCTGCCTGCTCTTCTTCAAAATGAGTTGCTTCTACATTGACATTAAGGATTCACCCGACAAAATTCAGGTAGGGGGCTGGTGGACTATAGCAAATCCGATAACAAGAATATTGTAATTAAGATAAAACCAATTGGGACAAATCTAAGATTAATCTTTTGATATTTTTTTACAGCAATCTTCAATTTCCTTTTCTGCAAAATTATGAGCCTTGACTTGAGTGATTATTTTTTTTACCATAGGTGCTGGTAAAACTGGAACATTTCGAGGGATAATTATTTTTTTAAGTCTTTTATCTTCAGGCTCTCTTTCAGGATGAATATAGACAATTTGGTCGCCATTCAAATAAGTAAAACCTTCAGGGCAAAAACCTAAGCGCTCTAGTAATCTACGGAGGGTTTTTGTATACAGCCTGTCATACTTCATAAAAAGGCTTAAGCATATACCATTCGTTGTGAAGTTAATATTCCTTTATTTTTTTTAGCAGTTGCTAATTTTTTAAAGCTATCAGGGAAAGTGTCTTCTGGGAAAGTATATCTAATACCTATTTCTTTTGCTTTAATCCTGGGAACTTCAAAATAGATATAAGCAGCTTCATTCATTCTTTTAGTTAATTCTTCTTCATTTCTACCTACTGCGTATATTCCTGGATATTGAGTAGATTCAAGATATATTAAGTTAGTTTTTTTATCAAAAGTCCATTTAAAAGATATTTTGTGAGGAAGGAAACTATAAGTGGGCTTAGGAAGATTTAAGAACTCATATAAAAAAAATTCTTGTAAATCTAAGTATTTGTCTTTTAATGATAAGTAGATATCACTAGTTATTAAGGAGTTGTATCTCATTATTTGGTTTTCTTATAGTTTACTATTACACAAGCAGAAGTTATTTGTCAATAGTTTTATTAGTTTTTCTATGATTTTATTATAGCATAAAACTTAAAACTGACCCTCTTTGATATATAAGTTGCTATTGATAAGAAGTAGTGGAAGCTCTAGAATATGTAGAGGTCTTGAAAAATCTAAAAAGTAGAAGTTGTAGTAGGAATGGAGGTGAAAAAAATGGCCAAAGAAAAAATCTCACATATGCCTATCAACCAAATGAAATTTGTTTTAAAACTTTTAGATTCTTCTGATAAAACAGGATTCGCTGATGGTAAATCAGAGGGAGCAGTCGTAAAAGTTCTCTATAAAAAGGGGTATGTAACACCAGGAGGAAAATTTGGAAGAAAAATTAAATGGGAACTAAACACTAGTTGTTTTAATGAAGCAGAATTTTTATTAATGAGAAACTTAGTGGAAAAAGCAAAAAATAATTGAGCATTTCGGACATTATGATTTTGGGTGCAGAATTACCAAATTTAGAGAAGTTAAATAAAGATTTATTGGGGATTCTTAATTCTTTTAGTTTATGGTAAAAATTACTGCCATCAATAATAGCAATTGATCTTACTTTTGCCACAGATTCAGTATAGCAAAAATAAAAAAACCCTGCGCACCTCGCGCCAGAGGCGGAGAGCACAGGGGAGATTATGGTTATATTTTAGCAAATGTCAGACATTTGTCAACACTCTTTAAATATATCGAAATATATCGGCAGGGCCGGGAGGAGTTGAACCCCCAGTCCGGGTTTTGGAGACCCGTGGTTTACCAGTTAACCGACGGCCCTAAACACCTTTATTATATCTTTTTTCTTTTCTTAAAACAATACTTTTATCAGGAAATTTTGTATGAGTGAGTTACCCTTGAAGTTAAGAGGAAGAGCTTTGAACGGGTTCCTCGGAGATTCGGCGAAAGGCTGAGATGATATCACCATATGTTTCTAGAGAGATTTATAGGCTATCTGCTATCCTTATGGCTTCTTCTTCATCATCCCGCCATCTGTCCAGAAATGTTTTTATTAGATTTTCTGGATATTTTTTTTCTAATCTTTCTACAGTTTTTTGCTTCCAGAGGTAAACGATTGGGTCTTTTTCCAGTTTTCTCCTTCAAGTAAGTTTAGTCTAACTGTGAATAATAGTGATAAATTGTGCACAATAATAGTTTAAACTGTTGGATTTTTAGCGACATTTTTGATTGGGAAAGATTTTCAAGTTTAGGCTTTGGAATTGGAATTATGTAGTAGGGTTCTTTTCGATTAAGCTATCCAGTCTATTCTGGTAGTGGCGAATTGCTTGCTGGCATTCTTCAACTATTTTTGTGCGTTGCGGTTGAGAGCCTATAATTACATCAAAAATTTCATTTACCTGTAAGCGTAAGTCCTTTTTTCCCTTATAAGCCTCAAGCATCAGTTTTGCTGCATCTATTTCTGACATGTTATCCCCTCGGAGTTGTAGAAGATGACTAGTGGTTTCTGGATCTCCCATTTTTGCTGCAAAAGCTGCAACCTCAGGAATTCTTTCTTTTGCTTCTTTCCGTGCTTGTTCACGTCGTGCAATTTTTTCCTCCTTACTCATTCTCTCTGTTTCTTCCTCTGTCATTTTTTCTCCTTTCTTACTTAAACACGCTCTATTTTACTTCTTCTTCTTGTCAAGAAGAGAGGGTGTTGGTAAAATGGGGCGGTAGATGGTGAAAATTCTTCTTTTCCTTCTTTTATTTTTCCTGCCCACCCAGCTAGGGAGATACTTCTGGTTTGATTTTTCTTCTAAGTTGGGAGCGAGAGTGGACTATTTAGCTCCTACAATATACTTTACTGACTTAATAATTATTCTTGTGATTATAGTTTTCGGAGCTCAACAGTGGAAAACTCAAAGCGCAAAGCGAAAAGTGAAAAAGTTAAGATGGTTGCCAGTTGCCAGTTGCCAGTTGCCAGATTGTAGATCATTTGTTACTGGTAGCTGGCTGCTGGTAGCTGGCTGCTTTCTACTGGTTACTAGTTACTGGCTTTTTGTTGTTAAGCAAAATCCTTTTTTGCTGGCTTATAATTTAATGAGGCTAGTTGAATTTAGCTTATTAGGCTTGGTAATTGCCAAAACTTTTAAAAAAGAGGATTTTCCGAAAATAATTAAGTTTTTAAACTGGGCCTTATTTTTACAGGTTGCTTTGGCTGGTTATCAGGTTTTGAGCGGAAAAAGTTTTGGTCTTTGGCTTTTTGGAGAAAGAGATTTTGGTATTTTTACTCCCGGGATTGCTAGATTTGTAACATCGAGTGGCCGTTATTTACTAAGAGGCTATGGCACTTTTCCTCATCCTAATGTCTTGGCCGGCTTTTGCTTGCTGACTTTAATGGGTAATAGTTTTTTGTTTCTTAGTCATTGTCATTGCGAGGAGTCCGATGAATATCGGAGGACGAAGCAATCTCAGAGATTGCCGCGCTTTGCTCGCAATGACAACGAACAAAATTTTTTATTTGTTTATCTTTTAGGTTTCACTTTGAGTCTTTTGGGCATTTGGTTATCTTTTTCTCTGTTAGCGATTGTCTTAAGCCAGGTCTTTTTGATAAGTTTGGCAGTTTTTGTTTTTTTAAAGTCGCCTCGCCAATTCTTCCACCCCGGGAATGATTCCTTGGCGAGGTGGCTTTTTTTCTGGATGTTTCCGTTTTTTTCTTTTTTGATAATCCTATTTACTGATTACTATTTACTAATTACTATTCGATCTAACTCTTTTTCCCGTCGCCTGGATTTATTAAAAATATCTTGGAGCATATTTAAGGGTTCTCCATTATTCGGTGTTGGCCTGGGTAATTTTATTCCTTTGATGCCGGCCAGACCGATAGGGGAAACCTACTTTTGGCAGCCGGTACACAATATTTTTGCCTTGGTTGGGGCGGAAACAGGACTGGTGGGACTATTAGTCATTGTTATGTTGTTATATTGTTTTTTTGTTAAAAAAAAGTCAAAAGTTAAAAGTCAAAAGTTAAAAGTGCAAATTAAAAATTTAAAATTTAAATCCCTAGCTACCAGCTACCAGCTACCAGCTACCAGCTATCTGATTTTAATTACTTGGTGGTTAGTAGTTCTTGTTACTGGTCTCTTTGATCACTATTGGTTGACTTTGCAGCAGGGGAGATTGATGCTGACATTTTTGGTGGGGTTGAGTTTTGTTAAGTCAGCAAAAAGAGTAACTGAATAGGATAAATCTAAAGGTGGAGATTAGGAAGAAATTTCCACACTCTTCTTAATATTTTTTTTATTATCCAATAAAGAAAAAGCATGATTAAAGAGGGGATAAAAAGAAAAATAAAAAAAAGGGTTAAAAAAATTAAGATTCCTGAGAAGCTCCAAGTTTCAAAAAAGATATAGCAACCTCTGATCATAAGAAGTAAAAAAAGAACAAAAGAAAAAGCAGAAGCTAACTGAGCCCAAAACTTCTTTTTTCTTAATCCTCGGGCAACTATTATTAAAAAAGCCCCTAAGGCAAGAAGAATCGCGGTTATTAAAAAAAATACCCCAACGTGTAAATCGTACAAATACCAATGGATGGTTCTGAGGAAAGAAAAGGTACTAAAATTTAACACCACCCAGAATATTATTTCAGTGAATCCTAATAAAGCATAAAAAAAATGAGTTGCAGCCAGAAAATAAAGAAAAAGACAAGGAAGATTTTTAACCTTTTCCTTTAGACAATAAAACTTCATTTTTCAGATAAGGCTTACTCTAGCTAAAAAAAGTAATTCCTGGTAGGGTGGACCGGAAGAGACTCGAACTCTCAACCTCCTGCATGCCATGCAGGCGCGCTAACCAATTGCGCCACCGGCCCTTTGGCGGTGGGGGTGAGATTTGAACTCACGTGGGCGTAAAACACCCCAGCGGTTTTCAAGACCGTGCCGTTTAACCACTCCGGCACCCCACCATGGGCTGATTATACTACATTTTTTCCTTTTTCTCTTCTTAAATCGCTTCTAAGGGCCTTTTTTTGTCAAATTTGGCACCTATGAATATTATAGGACGCAAAGCCAAAAAATTATATGACTTTTGTGGAAAAGTCTGGGATTTTTAACAGGGGTAGAGCCATTTATTACAGATTTTTGTGGAAAAAATTAAGAATTTGGGGAAACTTATTTGTTAAGGCGTTAGTTAGAATAACATCCCTTCTGTTGACAAAGTAGTTGTTGGATTATAAGTTGGAGGTGGCAGGTTCAACAATAATGAAATTAATATTTTCTAACGAGAGAGGAAATAGCTAGAAAGACGAAGAGGAGAATAGCAGATATGTTAAAAATCTGCCAAATTTGGGCTTGTTGAGTGCCAAAGATTTCTCTGGCAGAAGAAAAAGAGGAAATTGGCCATAAGAAGATGGTATTGAGAGGATTAAGAGAAGAAGGTTCTACCTGGCCATCACGTAAATAAAGATAGACAGCAGTTAGTCCAAGGCTAAAACAGCCAGTAAAAAGATAAGAGTAAAAAATTCTGCTTATGATTTTAAAGATTTTTTTTAAAAGATGACTGAAAGGGAGCATAGTTTTATTAAACCTTGAATTTTTAGAAATTTCAAGATTGAAAAGGTGAAAAGGGGTTACCCCTTGACAGGGGTAACCCCTTAAGGGTAAATTTGAGATATGCCGCGAAAGAATTCACTGAAAATATATATTGAAGGGGGTTATTATCATCTTTATAATCGAGGAGTTGAAAAGCGGAAGATCTTTCTTGACGATAGTGACTACAAGGTTTTTCTATACTTCCTAAAAAAATATCTTCGGTCACCGGAAAAGAAAGATTTATTTCCTTTTAAAAAGAGAAAGACTCTGGTTGACCAGGTAGAACTATTGGCTTTTTGTCTGATGCCTAATCATTTTCATCTTTTAGTCAAACAAAAGGTTATTAAAGGGATTAGTAATTTGATGAACAGGATTGGTACTAATTACGGAATGTATTTTAATAAGCGTTATCAGCGGGTGGGTTCTTTATTCCAAGGAGTTTACAAGGCAGTTCTAGTGGAGGACGATGAACAGCTTTTACACCTTTCGCGCTATATTCATTTAAATCCTTTGACTGGGAAGAGCAAGGATTTCAGGAAACTTGTTAGTTATTCTTATTCAAGCTATGGAGATTACTTAGGTAAAAGAAAAACAGAATGGATAAAAACGGACCAGATTCTGTCTTATTTTAAAAAAAAGAAAAGTAAACTCTTTGATTTTTTCTCTTATTCGAGTTTTGTTGAGGGTTTTAAAGGAGAGTACGATTTAGGTAATCTTGCCTTAGAGGGGTAACCCCTTATAAGGGGTTACCCCTGCTTGAACGATGGAAAAGATACTGATTCCAACTAAGAAAAATAAAGAGATTGTTGATTTAACAGATAGGATTGATCAGGTTTTAAAGAAGAAAGGTTGGAAAAGTGGGGTTTGCTCTCTTTTTGCCACTCATGCGACTTGCTGTCTTACCACCGGCGAGATTGGCGAGGGGACGGCGGAGGATTTTTTAGAGATTGCCTGGGAGGTAATTCCCAAGATCAGCTTTCGCCATGCTCATAATCCCAGCCATGCACCGGCCCACATGGCTTCTTCTCTAATAGGGCATTCCCTGACGATTCCTGTTAAAGATAGCCTTTTGGTTTTAGGCACTTGGCAAAGGATTATGCTAGTCGAGTTGGATGGGCCGAGAGAGAGAAGAGTGATAGTGAGTTTTTTTGAAAATGAAAAATAAAAAACTAAAGACAAAAAACACAAACTTAAAGATATAAAAATTTTAAAGTTTTTGAGTATGTGTTTTTAATTTTTGATCTTTTGTTTTTGGCTTCGTTAATTAGAAATCAGAAATTCTTGATTCTATACCCTTATCCGATACGGTTTAATCACTTTTATTCCAGATTTTAAGATAGAGATTATTTTTAGTTGAGAATCGGTGATATTTTGGTGATAATTGCAGACTCCGCCAGAGCAGGTACCAAAAAGAATAGTTTTGGTAGAGGTATCTCCTAAGATAATCGAGCCGCCAGCCCCTTGAGGAATGCCGTTAGCTTTGTAGGTTAGCTCGTAGGAACCGGAGTCAAGAAGATCAAATCCAGAGAAGTTAATCAGTAGTGCCCGTCGGTCGGCGCGGAAGCGGACTTGAGCTTTGACTCCTTGGGTGGGGGCGGCGACTGCTCTCTGGGGAGAGCGGTTTTTAGGGAGCCTTTTTCTGGCGGCAGAAACAGAAGGAGGGAACAAGAGTAAAAGAACAAAGAGTAGAGATAGGGAACAAAATATTTTTTTCATTAACAACCTCGTTTTTCAGATTTACGTGGTCCTTTATAGAGAGTAGGCAAGGCTAAAAAAAGAACAATGACAGCAAACAAAAAACCAGAAGTATAAAGCAGAGCTAAGACCAAATCAGTAGTATTAAATGACATCAAGAATCAACCTCCTTTGCTAAGAGAACGGCAATTATCCAAAAGGATAGACTAGCTATTATTCCTAATATTACTAAAGCCAAACTCGGGTTGTCAACACTGGGCATTATTGAAGGAAGGACAACTGATCCGATCAATAAAATACCTAAGTTAATAAAAATATCAGACAGCTTATTAAGTTGGCCTATTGAAAATCTTGGTCTTTTAGGTTTCTCTAGCAAGAATAAGAATATCTTTGGCATCCCAAGAAAACTCTAACACAGAAACTAATTTTCCGTCAAATTTATGGTATTTTTCAAAAATAATTGCTATACTTAAAAAGATGCAGATAAAAATTAAAAAAAAGCTTCTTTTGATCCTGGTTGCTGTTTTTTTCTTCCTCTTGGCAGGCGCCAGTCTTTTATTGCAGTGGGGAGGTTTTGATTGGTTGAAAAATAATAAAAAAGTAAAACAGCCTATTTTATCAGACCAAGAAGACTCTTTGGCATTGCCGGAAGAAAAGATAGAGACAGCTAAATGGGAGGATCCGGCCGGTTTTTCTTTTTCTTATAATAAAGAGCTTGAGTTTGATAAACATCCGGAGGACAAAGTTAATTATGCCAATTTGGAATTTAGTTTTGTTGGGAAAAAGGGAATTATTAAAATTATTGTCAATGATAGTGATTATCAAGATTTGGATGAGTGGTATGAAAATGATAAGAGTGTTAGAAAAGGGAGCGCTATTGATACCGAGGTGGCTGGACTGAAAGCCAAAAAGGTAGTTGTTTCCCAGCCTATTTCTCGGGTGGTAACTGCCTTTATTGATGCCGACCAGGTGATTTACTTGCTTCAGCTTGATCCCGAAGGAGAAGATCGTTTTTGGCAGAGGAATTATGATCTTATTTTATCATCGATGGAATTGATTCCTTTAGAAGGGGAAAGTGGAGAGTCGCTTCGATTACTTGAGATAGAGGAGGATTGGGGAGAGGGCGAGGAAGGAGAGGTGATTGTCGAGCCGGTAGAGGTGGTAGAGTAAACTTTTGTCATTCCGGACCTGATCCGGAATCTATAGCAGTAATTTTTACTTGTATAGATCCTGAATCAAGTTCAGGATGACACTTTGCGTCATTTAAGCTTCTTCGTTTCTTTGTGTTCTGTTTTTTTTCGACACCTTCGACAGTACTTTTTTAGCTTCAGTTTATCTGGCGTATTGATTTTATTTTTTTCAGTAATATAGTTTTGCGAACCACACTGGCTACAAACCAGAGCAATTAAAATTCTTGATCCTTTTTTGGCCATCCTTCCTCCTTTCATTCGTCAGGACAAGTAAGGCTATTTTATCAAGAGAAAAACTTGAAGTCTAGAGCCCGGTGAGAGAGTCGGACTCTCGTTTGTATCTTACCAAGATACTGTTCTGCCGTTGAACTAACCGGGCACTTGTGACTTTCTTTATCAATAAAGCTTTAGAGAGTTGATTTTGGTTGTTATTCTATCTCAAGTTATAACAATTGGCAAATCTTTTAACTATTCAACATAATACAAATCTTAATTTTTTCATGCTTTCAGTCTGTGAAAAACACAAGTTGAAAGTTTTAAGAAGATAAACTTTCACGCTAAGATTTCAGGCTAAAACCATACTTTTCACGGAAAAAGGAGTTTTTCGGCAGGAAGATTTTTTATGATAAAATCTTGCTATGGCCATTTCTGAGTTGCCAGATTCTATTTCGATAGAAGATTTGCCTAGTAAAGATATTTTTCATTTACTGGAGCAACAACCCACGAGAGAAAAACAAATTGAAGCACTGGCTACTTTATATTGTCGAAAAGCCGATAAGATGGAGCGAAGGTTCTCGATTAGGAATCTCTGATGCCATAAAGCAAACTGAAGAAAAAATAGTGCAAACCATAGCTGAGCAGCAAAACAGCATTGGTCTAGCAATGACATCAAGCCCGACCGAAGATGGGGCTAAAGTTCTTGAGCGGCACGGTGATTTTTTACCATCCGAGGAAATTTTTAATACTGAAAATCAGCTAAAATATAGAGATATTTTTGAAAAAAGTCTTGCTTATGAGTTAGGGAAAAATAGTGGCTGGAGATATAAAGTGATATCTTTACCAAGAACAGAAAGCTAAAATATATCCTATAATCTTGACAAAATAAGATTTCTATGATAACATCTGCTTAATCCTATTTGTAGATAGGCATGTAGTCCTCCTTCCTATTGTTTTAATTAAACTTTATTGGAGACTACGTGTCTAATTTTTGGGGTACCTGCCCGTTAAAGGAGACAATGTAATGTAAGCCCCTAGATAAATGGTTTAGTACAAAGAGCTCCTTTTTTTTTATTTTGGTTTGTTAAAAAAATTTTAGGTTTGTTGAGAATTGCCAGTAAGAATCTGGTTAAAAATTAAAGTTTTTTTAGCCAGGTTCTTGCCAACAAAAGGCAAATTTCGCTCTTTAAAAATTAAATAAAGTTTCGTAGAGAGCAATCCCTGTACAAATGAGTTCTTAGTGTTTTTTGCAGAATGTTTCTTTTTGCGAAATAATTTTGCATTTTGCATTTTGAATTTCAAATTTGTATTGGGATCGTCTCTCTATGAAACTTCAGTGTAAAAAAGTCAGTTAGGGTAGAGTGACAATAAGATGTTTACTTATTGTTAGTCTGCCCTAACTGACAAAAATTAAAGGGCTAGAAAGGGGTGAAAAAGATGGATTCACAGCAAGTGGCAGCAAGTCTTGTCCAAAGCTTATGGGAAAACCATCAGGTCCAAGTGCAACCTGGTCAAGACCACGTTGTCGTTTCAAATCAGATTCCCGGAACTGAAGAAGGCTACGAAGCGTGGCTCCAGTATCGTTCTGGCCAGCCTCTTATGGTAGTTACGCCAACATACTGGCAGATAACCAGAACGAGGCGGAGTGATCAGCGATACTGGCATCAATTGGCAGTCGGCTACGAGATTGTCATCAAATGGCAAGCTCCCCACGCAAATGATTCGGGAGAGGTATACAGTTACTATTGCCCAGATCCGAATAAAACGTGGAATCGCTACCAGATTGGTGGTGAACGTTTCGGTGGGAGTTATCCTCTCCGTGGGACTCACGACAGATTCATCGTTGATCACAACGTACCGGGGGTACTCGAAGCCCGAAACGGCCGCGCCATCCTGGTTACGGCCTGCCCCGCCCGCTTCGCCATCGTAGTTGAGTGGCAGCATTATTCCCAGCACGACCCAAATGTCCTTCGGGACGAGGGTCCTCTTCAAAGCTTGGGATTGACTGGTAGGACAAGGGGTGTCAAAGGAATTGGGGCAGCCACCGATCTCGGCGCAGTCCAGACTACACAGGGGAGGGCTCAATATCGTCCTATTTCCCAAGTCCTGTACATTGAGGCCTTCCCAGTCAAAACAATGAGATGATGGGCTAAAGAGCCGAAGGCTAGAAACCCAAGGCGAAGCTTTCTTGGTTGTGATCAGAGGTGAAGGGGGCAACTCCGACGGACCCAGTCACAAAAAACCAAGAAGGTCAAGCTAAAGGCAAAAGGCCCGAGGCCAAATTCGAAAGGGGGTGGTCGTCTAAAACAATACGTTGTCGGATTATCAGATAGAAGGAAGTACCAACTAATGAAAGGTAAGGTGAACTACAATGGAAGAGAAGAAATTCGCAGATGTTGTTGCGGAGAAACTGGCAAAGCACCCAAGGTTGAAAAACCTGACGTCAGAGGCGCTTCAGCCAGTCATTGACTACTTTGAAACCTGGTCGGCCATCGCTGCCTATGGTCCGGAAGACCTGACACGTGACTTCGACCTGACTGCTGAAGACGCCGCCGCTCTGGTTGCCGTTGCCCGCGCCGAAGCCGCCAAGGAAGCTGAAGCAGCCAAAATGACCGTTCAGGTTCATGCCGAAGCCGAGGTAGCTGAAGAACCTGAGGAAGAGAAGCCTGACAAATGGGCTCACTTGAGGGATCGCATCTCCTCTTTGGGGCTGCAACGCAAAGACGTGATGCAAGTACGGGTCAATCCTCAGATCCTGGAGCGTCTGTCGAAGGGAGCCGCCGCCGTGGTCGTCTTTGGTGCGGGCCTGGACAAGTCCGTGACTGAGGCCATTACCAATGCTGCGGACATCGAAGACCCGACGGTGACCGACCGTTTCTACGAGTATCACCGGAGAGTGGCCAGTGGTCACTGGTTGCCTGAAGAGGACCTGGAGCGACTGGCTGAGCAGATGGATGCCCTCTTCGGTCCCAAGTGGCAGGAAGTGATGAGTACGGTTTCTCGTCTGGCTGGCATCGTCAATGTCCATCAGCTCCTTGCAGGTGGTGGTGTCTATCAGGCCGGTGACGAAATCGTCGGCAAGGCCGGAGCCCTGCAGCATCTGCTGCCCGCCGTCGCCGAGCACATGGGCAGGCAATTCCAGACAGGTTTTGGAGTTTCCATCGCCCAGCGAGCCATTGAAATGCACAATAGTCTGCTGGAGTTGCTGAAGGATTCTGATGTTCAGCAAGCCTGCCACATCAGTGCCACGGATCCTGACATGGGAGCCCTGAAACTGCTCGAGCGCTACGTCAACAAACATGCTCAGGCTGTCTACCGACTGGCCATGGTCGTTGAAGGTTTGATTTATGCCCTGGGGCAGTGTCCAGCACCGCATGAGATGGATCGGGATTACCTCACCCTGGTAGGTAGTATGGCTTTGGAATACAAGACCCTCTTTGAGCTGGCCGAAGCCTATACTGGGAAAGGAGGTGCCTCCACTGGGGAGCCCTTTCGCCCTGAGCCGGCTGTGGTTGAGAAGACAAAGGCAGTCAGACGCTTCGCTATCAGCATCGATTTCGGCATCACCATCGGCTCCTCCTGATGAGTACCAACAGCTTGAGATTGTGCTTACGCTCCACTGGTCAGTGATCGAAGAAGCAGGAAGTCACGAGCTGGAGATGATTCGAATCCTGGGCGGCAATCTACGCCACTTACATAAACAGAAGGGTCAGTATGGTGACCTGGCCGTCCCAACTCACATCGTCAACCAACTCAAAGGTGTTGCTAAGGACCTCAAACCCTACCTTGAGAAGCAAGGCTGGTGGCCGCCGGAGGAGGAAAAGCCAAAAAAGCCGAGAGGCATCAATTACGGCCTGCCCAACTATCCGGCTAACGCTCTAGAAACTGCTTACCTACTGGAAGAGGATCTAGAAACCACCTTTGACCAGAATCGCTGGCGGAGTTTTCCTGCAGACAAATGGGTAGCGTTACGACGCAACCCTTTGTGGAGCAATTTGGTTGAGCCATGGCTTAGACTCCAAGGGATTCCCATCCCCGTGCCGGAGCCAAAGTCGAAGGTGAAGCAACTCGAGCTACCCGCTAAGCTGATCAGTGCAAGCCGTGAAAAGCTTGAAGAGGCACTCAGTCAATACCGCAGAGAACTCCGAGTCCTCAGAGAGCAAGAGGCGTGCTACGGTTTGGACATTCCCTTGCGCATTTCTAATCAAATCAGTGAACGAGAGGGATGGATCCAGGCCATAGAGGAGACGCTGGCACAAGTGCCTACTCCTGCCCGATCTTCGTGACCGTCTGATGGTAGAAACCGGCAGGTTCTCTTTGGCTCAGAGCAGATTACGATCAACCTCGACCAGCTAGAACATCGACCGGTGGTCATACCCGGCAGTGGCCGTCAACTCCGAGTATGGAGTTCTTGGAAGGATGCCATAAAGGATGACAACTACAGTCTAGCCGAGCGACACGCAAAATGGCTAGATGAAAACTGTCCTGCTTGTCGCTATGCGCTGGATCGCAGTCTCCTGGAAAGGCGTCTTGCTCAGGGATTCGACTACGATACTGTTTATGAGCTGGAAGAAGCTCTTTCATCTCTGGATGGATACGTTGATGGTAGATCGGCTTGGGCCCAGAAAGAAACACCCCGGCTGATCGAAAGAGCCAATCAACTAGCCCGGAAGTTGTCGGCACCTGAACCACTCTAGCCATGGAACGACTAAAAAATCACTGAAGTTTCAAAGTAGTGGGACGAAATGTCGAGATGTGCAAACATCTCTGAACTGATTGGTTTTCCAATCAACTCTTTAGATAATACATCTCGACATTCCCACTCTGAGCTTAAAAAATTTGAGCTTAGAGAAGGAATGTCAAAAATTACTGTTAATCTTTGAAATGCCAAGGATAAAAGCAGTGATTTTTTTGCTCTTTGAAAACCCCGACTGAAAACCTCTTTTCTTTATGTTTACTTTGAGCCTCGGGCTAAGAAAGGCTTAAGGAAATCCCTGCCTTTTTTGGTTGGAGGCTCAAATTTTATCTAGACAAAAGAAAGGAGGTGTCTATCGAGCCGAAAAATTGGTGGAAGAAGGTAAAGAAAGGTAAAACAAATCTAATGGAGGTGTAACATGTCAGATTTTTTTAGGAAGTACCCAATTTTGAGTGCGACTGGAGTAGTGTGTCTGCTGATTCTCTTAGCACTTGGAACTTTCTTGACCTGGAGGGCAATCGATAGGGCTCAGTCCCGAGCTCTCGAAGAAAGGTTGACCAAGCTCGAGACGGACGTGGCTGCTATGGCCGACCGAGTGCGGAGTGCCCAGAAGGAGCACGAGTCTAGCGCTCCTGATTTCTGGCCTAAGTATGCAGAGGCGGTTGAGCTGGATCTAGAAGAGGCGCGGGAGAACTTTGAGGAGGAAGGCCGCGCCTTTCAGACTCTCAAAGAAGCTCGCAATCTGCAGGGTAAAGGACGAAAGTACCGAGATGAAGCAAACCATCGGGTCGAGGAGGTCGAGGATATGCTGGTGCAGGCCCAGGGCATTACTGACAAAATTTTAGGCACCGAGTCTGCCGCTGGCTACTACGAAGCCCTTCGTGCCAAGGCCAAAACGGTAGATGAGGGCCTTTTGGACGCCATCGCCAAGGAAGTCGGAGATGCTCGGGACTACCTCGACGGCATGCCGAGAAAGTCTCTCTGTGGCTCAGAAAAAACTTTGAGCTACTCAAGGGCTTACGCAAGGCTCACTGAGGCGGAGGAGGCCTTGAGAGCTACTCGAGCCATGGAGAATGATCTCTGGCAGGGAATGCCTGACAAACCGGCCATCTTTGATGCTGTACAGGTTACCCTTGATATTGTAAGGGAAGCTAAAGATGTAGCCCACAAAGATGGTGCAGATCTTGATCGATTGGAGACAGCGATTAAAGATACCAGCGTCGAGATCGCCGTTGCCCAGAATTACATTGACACCGGCCACTACTGGGGCAGACCTTTTGCGCAGAGAGATGCTCAGACAGTTCTCGACGGAGCCAAGAATACCTTGGAGTCGGCGAAAGATTGTTGTTATGCAGAAGATTTTGATGACGGTTTCCGTAGAATCACCGAAGTCAAACGGCAAATCTCTCGTGCAAAGGAGATCGCGGCCACGCCGACTCCAACGCCTACAGATACTCCAACTCCGACGTACACGCCTACTCCCACCTGGACGCCGATCCCTTCTGACACTCCGGAGTCAACTCCCACACCATGGGTGATGGAGGAAGAGGAGGATACGCCGGTGCCCTATATTGAGGAAGAAGCCGAAGACACACCAGAGCCGTACATAGAGCCGGAGCAGGAAGATACGCCGGAACCAGATGTGAGTGAGGATTAAGGAGGTAACCCATGATGATTCAAAATATTCAAATTGGAAAACCACTTACAATTGAAGACGAGTACGAAAAGCACGCTCTAAGGCCGTTTGCTGTAATGCGCTACAATATCGTCAACGGTCCACAATGGGGTGGCCTCATCGGTTTTGGCCCCAATAACCAAGGGGTCATTACTGGTGTAGTGATGGTCATGGAAAACGGGATAGCAGGCTGCCCACTTCTGCTTTCCTCCATCGAAGCCTCTGTCAAGCCGGAGGAATACTGACCTTACCCCACTTTAATATTTTCAGGTTCTTTCTAATTTAACTTTTCAT
>CAYPXO010000015.1:0-36452 GCA_964414895.1 uncultured Pseudomonadales bacterium | reverse complement strand
AGCTTTTTGAGCATCCTTGCCTTGGATAACTCTATTAAGAGCATCCTCAAAATACTTAATCATCCTGTCATTAATACCATTGTCATGAGTCTTAGAACAAAGATACCAGCTTTTAGCATAAGAACCTTGTCTAACAAAAGCGCCAGCTACCGGATCGCTTTCCAATGTTTCAGCTAAACTTTTTAAAGGATAAAGCTCTCCAAAAAGACGTGTTTGCTGCTGGTAAGTATAGAGTTTTTCCAAGGTTTCCTTTGAAGAAAGAAATTTTAAAAATTGCCAAGCTTGCTCTTTGTTGGGAGAAGTATTGGAAACTCCCTCTGCCCAAAAAGTCGCCCAGCCAATCTTTGTTCCCGGTAATTGAGGAACAACAGTGGTTTTAAAATTTAACTTGGGATTAATCTTTTGTATTTCAAATGTCTGCCAAGAAGGAGCAAAAATCATCGCTGCTTTGCCGGTAGCAAAAGCATAAACACTATTGGGCAAGGTTTCATCCCAAACATGGTAAATGTTAGAAAAAGAGGCATAAAAACGCAAAACATTTCCTGCCAATTCTCCTGTTGGTTTAGTCAAATCTATGCCTTGCTGAAACATCATCAACCCTAAAATATCACTCCAGTGTTCAACATTATTGGTTGTTCCAAGAGCAATACCGGCAGTTTTAATCTTTCCCCCTGAGGTAACTGTCAATTTTTTAGCCACCTCTTGAACTTCCTCCCAGTCACTAGGAGGGGTTTGCGAACCAGCAGTAAAAAGATCGGTATTATAATAAAGAGCTAGGGAATCAAACTCTAAAGGAACGGCATAAAAATCCTCTCCTATCTTAAGATTAGAAACTGAAGGAAAATAATCGTCTTCGCTAATCATTCCTTTGGGAGCGGTTGCCAAGAGTTTCTTAAACATTGGCAGCCAAGTAAAATGAATACGCATAATGTCCGGCCCTTTACCGGCAGCCAAAGCCGACTGCAATCTCTCTCTGTAGTCCTTATGTGACTGAAAAGCATAATTAATAGTCACATTGGGATGCTTTTTTTTGTACTCTTCAATTACCGGTGCCATTATTTGCTCTGATTCCCATAAGCCCCAATAAGTTAAAACCGCCTCTTTTTCTTCTGTGCCGTCCCCTGTTTGGACTCCTTGGTCTTTTTTGTTTAAAATAGTCTTAACAACAAAAACAATAATTAAAATAACTATTCCTATCCCTAAAAAAGGAATAATTTTCTTAAAAGGAGAGGAAACAAGCGGAGCTTTTGCTGGCTGTTCTAAGGGAGGGAGTGAAGAACTTTCCGGGGAAGAAGGAGGTTCAGCTGGAGGTTGGACTGAAGACTGAACGGGGGTTGGGGCTTCGCCGGAAGAGGGCACTTCTTCCTTTACAGGTACAGGCTGGCCAGCAGCTTGCCCAGCAGTTTCTTGGTTTTCTAAAGGAACGCTTTGCCCATCAGAAGGAACTGCCATCCAGGGAGGACGAAAATCAGAATTGTTAGTCGGCGTTGATTGGTCCATCAAAATCTATGATACCAAAAATCAAACTAATTAATAAACTCTCTAAAATCTATAAAAAAACCCATTTAAAGATAAAGACAGGCCTTCTTTTTTTGGGATTATTCCTCTTAAGTTCTCCTTTACTTTTCTATCTTGGTTATCGGCTTACCTACTGGAATAAAATTTTTCCTTTTGTTAAAGTAGCCAATCTTGACCTCTCCGGAAAAACAAAAGAAGAAGCAGAAATTATTTTAAACAACTTTATCAAAGAACAAAAACCGGCCAACCTCAAATTAGTTTTTGAAAATAAAAACTGGTCCTTATCTTTGGAAGAACTTAAACTTGACTTTTCTCCTTCATCAAGTGCCGAAAAAGCCTTTCTGATAGGGCGAAAAGAAAGCCTTTTTCATTCCTTGGAAGAACAAAAAAAAGCCTTCTGGCAAAAAATCAACTTAAATCTGGAGATTTCTTTAAACTTAGAGCTTTTAAAAGAAAAAACTGCTACCTTAGCTGGTCAAATTAATCTGCCGGCTATTCCACCGACAATCCAGGTTCTTGATTTCCCTGATCCCAAAACCGGAGAAAAAATTTTAATAAAGGAGGGAGAGCCAGGCAGAAAGCTTAATGAAGGAAAATTGCAAAAAATTCTCTATCAAAAACTTGGCTATCTTAATAAAAAACCGATAAATCTGCCTGTAGATTCTGTTCTTCCTTTTATAACCCCAGAAATGGCCCAAGAAACCAAAAAACGAGCAGAAAAACTTTTAGAAAAAAAAATAGTTCTCTCTTTTGATAAAAATTCATGGACAATAGAAGATAAAGAATTGATCGATCTGCTCTCTTTTAAAAACAATTGGGATAAGGAAAAAATTTCTGCTTACACCAAGGGATTAAGCCAATCGATTGACCGTCCTGCCCAAAATGCTCTTTTTCAGTTTCAAGAGGGAAAAGTCTTGAACTTTAAACCGGCTAAAGACGGCCAAAAACTCAACCAAGAAAAAACAAACGAATTAATAATTCAAGCACTTAATGGCTTGGAAAAAAATGAAGAAGACAAAACTGCCAAAATCAACTTACCGGTTTTGCTTAATAAAGCGGAAATCGCTACTTCCGAAGTAAACGATTTAGGAATAAAAGAGCTAATTGGTGAAGGAAATTCTTGGTTTTACGGTTCAATCTCTGCCAGAATCCATAATATAAAACTGGCTGCTAGTAAACTCAATGGAATTTTGCTTTCCCCTGGAGAAACTTTTTCTCTAAATCAAACAATTGGTGATATTTCTGAAGCAACCGGTTTTAAACAGGCTTATATTATCCAGCAAGGAAAAACAATTTTGGGAGACGGCGGTGGTGTTTGCCAAATATCAACTACTTTTTTTAGAGCAGCCCTTGATGCTGGTCTGCCAATCGAGGAACGCCATCCCCATGCTTATCGCGTTTCTTATTATGAATACAATAGTCAACCTGGATTTGATGCCAGTATTTATGCACCCAGTGCTGATTTTAAATTCAAAAATGATACTCCTGCTCATATTTTGATTCAAACTTCTGTTAATACTGCTAGTTCCAAATTAACGGTTTCTTTTTACGGCACCAGCGATGGCCGAGTCGCCTATATTTCCAAAGCCCGAATTTGGGATCAAAGCCCTCCTCCTCCAGATCTCTACCAGGATGATCCCAACTTGCCTAAGGGAACAGTTAAACAAATTGACTTTAAGGCTTGGGGGGCAAAAACTGCTTTTGATTGGAAAGTCACCAGAGGAGATGAAGTGTTGCAAGAAAGAAGTTGTTATTCTACTTACCGTCCCTGGCAAGCGATCTATTTAAGAGGAACAAAAGAATGAAGCCACACCAATCAGGAGGTTAATAAACAATGAATTTCTAGGAATTTCGCGAAGCAAATTTCAACGAATTTCTGAAATTCATGGAAATTAGTGGAAACTCATAGAAATTAAGTTGTAATTTAAAATAATGGAAATTAGACCTATCAACTACCTCCTCATCCTCTCCCTCCTCTTCTACCTCCTAAGTTTCCTCATTCACCCAGTCACGGCTATTACTCAAGATCTTGGCCGCCACTTAAAAATGGGAGAAATTGTCCTAACAACAAAGCAGATTCCTAAAAATAATTTTTTTTCTTACACCCACCCTAATTTTCTTTTTGTTAATCATCACTGGCTATCAGAAATCATCTTTTTCCTCATTTATAAAATTGGTGGTTTCAATTTGCTAATTGCCTTAAAAGCCCTACTGATAACCCTCAGCTTTGCTTTAATCTTAAAAGTCAGCCAAAAAAAAGCCAATATTTTAGTAATCGCCTTTGTTTCTCTTTTTTATCTTCCGCTTTTGCAAGAAAGAACAGAAATAAGGCCGGAAATCTTTAGTTTTCTTTTGTTTTCTGTTTATTTATTTATTCTTAACATCGCTCAAAAAAGAAAAACCCGTCTCATATGGTTCTTGCCCCTTTTGCAAGTTTTCTGGGTTAACCTGCATATTTATTTTTTTCTCGGCCCGGTGCTTTTTTTCTTTTTTGCTATTTCTCAATTAAAACAAAGCTTGTCTCGTTTATTCTTCGAGCGATTCCGGTGTAACACCGGAAGAGTCGAGAAATTCTCTGGTTGGGGTTCTCGACCTAAGTTTATCTCGAGTTTATCGAGAGACTCGAACAATAAAAAACAGTCTAAGAAATACTATAATGTAAAAGCCAAAACTCATGACTTATCTACCTTCAAGGCAACCTGCTTCATTGGTCTTCTAATTTTTCTTGTAAACTTCTTCAATCCCAACGGATTAAAAGGAGCTTTCTATCCCTTAAACGTCTTTAAAAACTATGGCTATCAAGTCGTGGAAAATAAATCTCCTTTTTTCCTGGAAAAAATGATGCTCAATCCCAACATTAACTATTTTAAAATTTCTCTTGGATTACTTGTTCTAAGCTTTATCTTAAATTACAAAAACATAGACCTTTTCTCTCTTCTGTCTGCCTCCTTTTTTGGTCTTATGGCAATCATTGCCATCCGTAATTTTCCTGTTTTTGTTCTGGGAACTCTGCCAATTCTGGCAAAAAATTTAACTGAAGCCTCTAGAAAACTAATACCGTATCTAGGCCGTATTTCTTATTGTTCGAGCGGATCCCGATCCGCCGAAAAGGCGGAGAGAGAGAAGTCGAGAATACATTCTGTGAAAGCTTCTCGATTCCTCCGACGCAACGTCGGAGTCACTCGAAGAATAAAATACGTAATTCCTGTCGCCTTTTTGCTTTCTGCTCTCTTTCTCTACCAAGCATCTGGCTTCATCAGCAACAAAAACTGGCAAAAATTAAACTCCTCTAAATCTTTTGGTTTTGGAGTAGAAAAAGGGGCTGGCAAAGCCGGCGACTTTGTCCTGAGCAATAAAATAAAAAAGCCAGTTTTTAATAATTTTGACATTGGCAGCTATTTAATATTTAGACTTTACCCAGAAAAGGTTTTTGTTGACGGCCGGCCTGAGGCTTATCCAGCGTCATTCTTCCAAGATGTTTATATTCCCATGCAGAAAAACAAAGATTCTTGGAAAAAATGGAGCCAGTATTACAAAATTAATTGTATCTTTTTTAGCCACACTGACATCACTCCTTGGGCACAAACCTTCTTAAAAAGAATTGTTAATGACAAAAATTGGAAAATAGTTTACTTGGATGACTGGGTAGTTATTCTCCTTAAAAATGAAAAACCCAATAAAGAAATCATTGAAAAGTTTGTCCTTAACCAAGAAAATATCAGCGAGAAAACTTTTCTTACCGGGAGAAAAGAACTTTTCTACTATTTAAGAATCGCCAGGTTTTTTGAAACAGTCGGCTGGCAAAAACAGGCAGAGGAAGCCTATGAACAAGGAAAGATATCCAGAAATTTCTAATTTTTAATTTTTAATTTCTAACTAATAACTAAGCACCAAAAACACCAATGAGCAACCCGCCAGCTGGCGGATGGACATTAGACATTGAGAAATTGGGATTTAGTTAATAATTAGGTCAATTAGGAATTAAGAATTTACTTTGGCCTATAAAAAAATAAGAAAATTATTCTTTCTTTCCACTCTATTCTTTTTGTCAAGAGTAGTTTTTGTAAACCCTCAACCGATTTTCTTCGACTCCCCGGAATACCTCTCCCGCTTGGCCAATCCCAATCTCTTACAAGCTTTGACCTCTGGCCATCCACCTTTCCATGCCGGTTATATTCTTCTTTTCTGGCCAATTTACAAATTAGCTAAATTAGCCCAATTAAATCCAGTTTTGATCGTTCAGCTGGTTAACGTTTCGTTGAGCTGGCTGGCTGTTTTTATTTTTTATCTTCTAGTAAAAAATTTATTCTCCAAAAAAATCGCTTTCTGGTCAGCAATTACAGCCAGCCTTGTTCCCTATTTCTGGATTACCAATGTCTCTTTAATGGTAGAAACTTCCTATATTTTCTTTTTTATTTTATCTTTGTATTTCTTTGTTTTTTATCTGAAAAATTCCTCTAAAAACAAATATCTTTTAGCTTCTGCTTTTTGCTTTGGCTTTTCTTATTTCATTCACACAATCGTCCTTGCCTGGCTGCCAGCCTTTGTCAGTTGCTACTTACTATGTTCTAAAAAGAAAAATTTTAAATTTTTTCCGCCAGCTGGCGGATTACATTTTTCATTTTTTATTTTGAATTTTTACCTCCTCAACGTCTTTCTTTTATATCACTCCCAACTCTTTTCTTTAAAAAACGCCTTCCATTTTGCCGCTTTCGGCAAGCTCAACGAACACCTCTCGGTTTATCCCTTAGCTTTTTTTATCCCTCGACTGCTCCGCAACTGGCTAATTTTGCTTTTGCGATCCAACAGTAATTTGTTGGTAATTCTTGGCTTTTTAGGCTTGGCTCTACTTTGGAGAAAAGGAAAAAAAAGATTATTTTTAGCTCTTGCTCTTTGGATTTTTCCTTCAATCATCACCAACCAATGGTGGGATTCTGTTCTTTTAGGCAGACATGGAATTCTTGCCTCTTTCCCTCTGGCGATTGCCGTTGTTTATAGCCTCCTTTACCCATATCCCTTTACTCTTCGAACCCGATCCGCCAGCTGGCGGATTCAAGTCGAGAAGCCATCTGGTTGGAGTTCTCGACTGCGCCCTGCACCAGTCGGTGCAGGGCTTCGCTCGAACAATAAAACAATCCACCCGCTTCTGTTTTTCCTTTATCTTTTCTTCACCAGCCTTGGCGCTCTTTGGCTCTTCTATAAGCCAATTCCTTACATTAAACAGTCCAAAATCATCAATTACCTATTAACAGAAAAAGGGTTACTTTTAGAAACCCACTTTGCCCGGCCATGGATAAAATATAAAGGAGAGGTTGTTTTTATTAACGAACCGGGCTGGCAGAAGGAAAAACTAACTGTTTTGATCAACCAAGCTATCCAAAAAGGCCAGCCTGTTTTTGTTACCTCTCAAGCCTTGTCTGACCCTTATAGCCTTTACTGCGGACCTTATCTTAATCCTTTAAGTCTTAATCCAAAAGGGAAACCAGAATTGGAAAAAATCTTTGACCAATATCATTTTGAAAAAATCGCCACTGTTGATAAAAAAAAGAGTCTCTTTATCTATCAAATCAAGCAAAAAACAACACCAGAATTTTTCTATCAGGACTTTAAAATTCCTTACACCGCCCGAGAAAGACTCGACTTTTTTGATCCTTTAAGTCAATTATGGTTCCTCTTGATTAATCCAGAAAGAAAATTAACTAAAATATAGACTGCAGAATACCTTTTAGAATTATTTTTAGCCAGAAAAATAAACCTTGTTTTTCTGGCAATAACTCCGCCACCGTCCCAAACCCTTCAACTAGTGCTCTTGCTAAATAAATATACTTTGTTTTGGGGAGTAAATTACTCTCTGCCAATTTCTTAATAAACTCAATGTTGTCTAACTGATGACAGTCAATTTTTAGATTTTCTATTGTCCTCTTATCTGGCTTTTGAGGAGAAAGATTTTTAAGAGCATCAATAATCAAGTACCTATTGTTTTTACTAAGTCCTATTAATAGTTTAGTGATGGGTATAAGTTCAAAAACAGAAAATTCCACTAAAGGACTAGGGTCTACCCAAGAAATATCTCGATTTTTCTCTACCAAAACGTTGCCTCCATGAGGGTCGCCATGAATTAGGCCACGTCTTAGCATTTTTATTATTGAGCCAAGATATCTGCCAATAACTTTTTTCCTCAAATTAATATCTGATTCTTTGGCAAATTCAGAAATAGGAGTGACTTCTTCAAGGCAATCCATGGTTATTGCCTTATCTGAAGAAAGCTCTTCATATACACGAGGAGTTTTTATCCCTATTTGCCTTAATTTTTTTAAGTTTTCTTTTTCTTTTCCAAAATCAAACTCGGCAGCAAAAGCTCTTTCTGCCATTTCTGCCATAAGAAGAAGAATCGCTGAATAGGCTCTATCTGTTTCACTTAAATCCTCTCGCTCAGCAAATACTCCCATTTTCTCTAGTGACTCTTCGAATTTCTTTTTAGCTTTAGGCTTTTGGACTTTAACAGCAAACTTTTTCCCTGGATAAAGAGGAGAGCTGGCTTCGTAAATTTCTGCTACCGAGGCACTTCCCAAAACCTTTTCTTTATCAACAACCAACTTTCCCTCAGACACGGCCGGAATCTCTCTAATTACTTCCTCTGCTTCTTCAGGAGTCAAGAGTCCTACTTCAGTTCGAACTCTGCCAACTCTCTCAAGAACTTTGTCCAAAAAGCCACCCCTATCTTTAACAAGTTTTGCTAACGGTTCCACTGTCTGCAACAACTTTATTTCTAATGGACCCATATCAGTAATAAACTCCTCTATCTTCTCTGGGGAAGCAAAAAATTCTGGAGTAGAGGGGATTGATTCTCGTCTCGGCCTTGTATCAATTACTTCTTGAGCGGTAGTCATACAGTCCCTATTGTGACTGAGACATAACTCTTTCTCTTATTGTCATTCTGGAGCGAAGCCAGGTACCAGACGGTACCTGGCGAAGCGATAGAATCTAGTGTAAACGCTTTGCTAGATCCTATCAGTCGCTACGCTCCTTCCAGGATGACAGGTTAGGATTTATGTCCCAGTCACAGTCCCTATTACAGCCAATGCTTCTCCTCTTTCAAATTCAGCGATTAATCCCTAAGAATTTGACATTGGTAAAGTTATAGTATACTATAACTTTACCATGGTTAAATTAGATACAAAACGTTTTTTACTGGCTAATCCCTGGAGAGAGAGAAAACCTTTTATCGAACAATGGATAAAAAGAGACTCGTTGCAGGAAGTTAAAAAATGGCTTTCAGAGCCAGAAATTCTTTTGATTTTAGGCGCCAGACAAGTAGGCAAAACAACTCTTCTTTTACAAATTATTGATCTTCTTTTAAAAAAAGGAATAAAACTAATGGATATTTTCTATTTTAACCTAGACATTGTTGGTTTTGGCGAATATTTTGAAGATCCGACTGCCTTTATTGAATTTATTGAAGCGCAAAAAAAGAAAAAGCCTTTTATTTTTATTGATGAAGTTCAACGTCTAAAAAGCCCCGGGATTTTTTTAAAAGCCCTTTATGATCTCAAGCTTGGTTGCAAATTGATTGTTTCTGGCTCTTCTTCCTTAGAATTAAAATCAAAGCTCAGCGAACCCTTAACTGGCAGAAAAAAGATAATCAAACTTTCAACTTTAAGTTTTAAAGAATTTTTTTATTGGAAAAATCCTGAGTTTAAAAAAATAAAATTGACAAAATCAAACTATCAAGTTTATCTTTCTCAGTTAAACCGAGAACTTTTTTCTTATTTGACCTTTGGCGGCTATCCTCGAGTTGTCAAATTAAAAAACGAGAATAAAAAAATTCAAACCTTGCAAGAGATTTACTCCACTTATCTGGAGCGAGAGGTTGAGGCCTTTTTAAAAATCGAAAAGCCAGAGACTTATACCAACTTAGTAAAAATCTTGGCGGCACAAACAGGAAAACTTGTTAATCTTAATGAAATCACTAATACTTTAGGAGTTAATCGCTTAACAGTAGAAAATTATCTTTTTTATCTGCAAAAAACTTTTATCCTTAGCCTTGTTCGGCCTTTTTATAAAAATCCTCGCAGTGAAGTCTCAAAAATGCCCAAGATTTATTTTCATGATTTGGGTTTAAGAAATTTTGCTTTGGGTGTTTTTAACAGTTTTTCTAACCGATTTGACAAAGGAGAGATTTTAGAAAATTTTGTTTTTTTAAATTTAGATTCCCGCTTTCCCAAAGTGAACTTCTGGCGAACACAGACAAAAGCAGAGGTAGATTTTGTTGTCCAAGACAAAGGAGAGATTTTTTCTTTTGAGGTAAAAACAAGCAAGGGAGTTTTGGGCAAAAGTCTACGGAACTTTCTTGATTACTATAAACCAAAAGAGGCTTTTATTATTAATCTTGAAAGTTGGCAAAAAAAAGAAGAGGTTAATTTTTTGCCCGCCACCATTTTTGCCCTAGAGTAATAAATCACATCCTCTCTCACCTTCAAATTCACCAACTAACACTCTAGCAACCACTGCCATACGAGTTTTACTTCAAACACATATTTAATTGTCCTCACTATCAATGAAAACTTTTGCATAAAAGTTTTCATTCTAAAAAGAAACTTTTAAAGTTAAACCGCCCTACGCAATGCTGCACCCTGAACCCTGCGTGGTTCAAGGAATTGCGCTATTTCAATCCGTCTTGTAAGGGCAGACTTTAGTCTGCGCTTGTTATAAAATATCCCTATGAAAATATTAGGAATAGAAAGCTCATGCGATGAAACGGCTGCTGCCGTGGTTGAAAATGGAACTAAAGTCTTATCCTCTATAGTTGCTTCCAGTGAAGAAATTCACAAAAAACATGGTGGCATTATTCCTGAACAGGCCGCTAGAGAACAGGTTCGAACTATTATGCCGGTAGTAGAGGAAGCATTAGAAAATGCAAAATTAAAAATTAAAAATGAAAAATTGAAATTCAAAATTCAAAATTATAAAAACTTTATAGATGCGATTGCGGTAACTGTAGGTCCAGGCTTGATTGGTTCTTTATTAGTCGGAGTGGAAACTGCTAAAACTCTGGCTTGGGTTTGGAACAAACCAATTGTCCCTGTTAACCACCTGATTGCTCATATATACGCAAATTTTCTTAACCATAAGCTAAAAGCTACGAGCTACGAGCAAATTTTCCCTGCTCTCTGTCTTATCGTCTCCGGCGGCCATACCGAATTGGTTCTGATGAAAAACCACGGAAAGTTTACCTGGCTTGGGGGCACAAGAGACGATGCGGCCGGTGAGTGTTTTGACAAAACAGCTCGTCTTTTAGGTCTTGGCTACCCGGGTGGACCAGCCATAGAAAAAGCAGCTTTTAAAAGGACTGTCCTTGTAAAAAAGCAAGGACAGTCCTTAATAAAAAAACTCCCAAGACCGATGATCCACGAAGACAATTTCGACTTCTCTTTTTCCGGCCTAAAAACCGCAGTTTTTCGAATCACAAAAAAACTTAAAGAAAAAAATAAGTTAACCAGAAAGACCCATGATCGTGGGTCGATTAGATTAAGTAAGGGAGAATTAGCCTGGGAAATTCAGGAAGCAATCACTGATGTTTTGGTAGAAAAAACCCTAAAAGCTGCTAAAAAATACAAAGTTAAATCAATCCTTATAGGCGGTGGCGTCGCTGCCAACTCTCACTTACGCGAAAAAATGGCAACTGGCTGCCGGCAACCTGCCCGTCCAGTCTTGCCTGTCGGCAGACAGGCAGGCGGGCTGGCAACTAAAATCTTTATCCCCGATAAAAAGCTCTGCACCGACAATGCCGCCATTGTTGCCGGAACCGCCTATTTCAACTACCAACCAGTTCCATGGCAAAAAATCAAAGCCAACCCTTCTCTATTCTTCCCGTCATCCTAACCCCGCTCTAATGATTCGAATCATTAGAGCAAGCACTAACCCGTTTATTTTAAAAATTTTACCAATAAAGCCCATAAGGATCATATACTCCTCTCCAACCTCCAATCCTCAAATTTCCTATCCTAACAGGCCATTTTTGGCAAACAAGAGGAACTAATTCTCCTTTTTTTACCAAATCGCCAACAGTTTCTACAGTTCCCCTAGCGAGTTCGTCAATATCAGAAGAGCCACTCCTCTGTTGGTAACGCTGCAAACATTTATCTATAACTAGTCCGGGATTATTTTTACAAAAAGATTCAAAACCCTCCATTCTATTTTCTAAACCCCACTTTCTCAGTAATTGTTCAGCTCTTTCTAAATCCTCATCAAAAACAACAATCCTAGTAATATCGTCAAAGCCAATTCCTTTAAAATTGGCAACAAGTTCCCTAGGATCTCTTCTATGAACAAAAGCTAACGTTGGTCGTGAAGGCTTAAAACCTACTGCTACCGGAAAAGGAAACTTTTCTTCATCAGGACATTCTGCTAAAACTCTCTCTAACTTAGGAAAGGTCAAAAAAGACATTGAATCAAAAAACCAACTTAGGTCACTAGCGCGTTCTTTGTCTTCCATGTTGCGGATTAACTGCTCTAGCCAAAATGCAGCAAAACCAAAAGAAGAGGAATAAACTTCCCTGGCTTCTTTCTTAAGAGAGTTCAACTTTTCCAAAGAAATCTCCGAATTTATTTCTCCATAAATCTCACTTAGTCTTTGGACCTCCCGTCTCATTTCATCAATATTCTTGGGAGTAAGTAACATTTGGGAAAGCTTCTTAAAAAAACCTAAATCAAGCTTCCCACCCCAGACCGCAAAATCAGCAAAACCGCGATCGACCAAAGAAGCAGTAAGATAAGCCGCAATGTTTCTGGTTCTTAATAACGTTTCTCTA
The DNA here is from genome assembly GCA_964414895.1 of uncultured Pseudomonadales bacterium. GTDB lineage: Bacteria > Patescibacteriota > Microgenomatia > UBA1400 > CAYNMC01 > CAYPXO01. The sequence continues at coordinate 24,123 of CAYPXO010000015.1, read as the reverse complement.
TGATTGTCGTCAGCAATTACCTGATAAGGCACAACAAAAGCTCCATTTTCAGAAGGCTCTCTAAAAGCCAAAGAGCTGGTCACAGTAAAAACTTCTTCTGGTATTTCCAATCTTTCTCTATTTGTAACCACTAGTAGATTGTCCTGTATTTTTCTCAAGTCATCAGGATTCAGCTGGTGATGAAAAAAATCTCTTGCAAATTCAGAAAAAGTTGGCCATCTATTCAAAGTATAAGAAGTGTCTGTTTGGTTTGGTAAAAATTCTGTTTTGCACCTTTCCCTTAAATTTCTCTCTATTAATCCAGGGGGCAAACCTTGCTCAAAAGCAGGGAGGTTTGCTTCTGCTATCACTCCCAAAACTCCTGATGTCTCACCAAAAACAACCGGAAAAGGTGAAAATCCACTGAGTTCTGGGAATAATCCCTTCCCTAGCAGCCTAAATCTTCCAATTGTTTGAGGAGCTATCCCCTCTACATAAAAATCAGCTGATGATGTTGGTCCAATTTCTATCATTTTTAAAACTTAATGTGTAACCCTGAAGTATATTTTACTCCTAATCTTCAAAAATCCAAAAATTAACCAAACAATTTGCTCTTGACAACTCCTCAAGATAAGTTTACAATGTAAGAAGTTAGAAAGTTAAACTTTTAGTAACATGCAAAAACAGCTTTTAGGCAAGCAAGAATGGTTACGAATTTTAACTAAGGGAATGGTTACCATCCCAAAACCCTGGAGAGAGGAACTAGGACTTAAAAAAGGTGAAGTTATTTTGGCCAAAAAAACTGGCAATAAAATTATTATCGAAGGGAGAAAAGAAAATGCCCCTTATAGAATTTATACTCAAAAAGAGTTGCAGCAGTTTTTAAAAAAAGATAAACTTTCTTCTAAATTGGCAAAAGCAATTGATAGAAAAATAGCCAAATTCTGAAATGATCAAGGTTTTTTTTGATGCTTCTGTGCTTTTTTCGGCAATTTATTCCTCGACTGGTGCTTCGGCTAAACTGGCTGAATTGACAAAAAAGAAGGCTATTGTCGGTTTTACTAGCCAAACAGTAATCGAAGAATTAAAACAAAATGTCAAAAAACTTCCTGGCAACAAAAGAAAAATCGACCACTTCATTATCCAGAATAATTTCATAGTTCGAGAGAAAATTTTAGACTCAGAAACAAAATCTTTTGATTTTGTGGAAAGAAAAGACGCTCATGTAGTGGCCGGAGCTAGCTTGACAAAAAGCAATTATCTAGTAACTCTTGATAAAAAACATTTAAATAATCCCAAGCTCAAGAGAAAAATAAAAAAGTTTAAAATTATCTCTCCTAAAGAAATGTTAATAGCCTTCCTAAATATATCTTAACTCTTTCTCCACTGTCGTTTTTTCTCCATGTCCCGGATAAATAATGGTTTTTTTGGGCAGTCTCAAGATTTTTTTGACAGATTCTTCAAGTAAATTTTGATCACCACCGGCCAAATCGGTTCTTCCCCGACCGCCGCCAGCAAAAAGAAGATCGCCAACAAAGACTACAGAATTTAATGAGTTCGTTATTGTTCGAGCTTGTCGAGAACCAAGAGACTGAGACTTCTCGACTCCCCCGTACCGCCTGGTACGGGGTCGCTCGAAGAATAATTCATTCTTTATTTTTTCGATGCTGTAGAAACTAACACTCCCTGCTGTATGCCCAGGGGTCTCTATCACTCTTAATCTCTCTTTTCCAAACTCAACTATTTGCCCTTCTTTTAAACCTCCATCCACCTCTGGCGACGGATCAACCTCCAAACCAGTAAAAAACTTAGCTGTTTTCTGCGTCCTTTTTAAAATCGGTAAATCTTTTCTATGAAGAAAAAAAGGAATCCCAAAAGTTAACTTTAATTCTGTTGCCGCCAGAAGATGATCAAAGTGGCCATGGGTGGCTAAAATTGCTACCGGCTTTACCTCCAAATCTTTAACCTTATCAATAACATAACCGCCATCATCACCAGGATCAATAATAACCGCCTCTCCTGAAGAATATGCTAAATAACAATTGGTGGCCAGCTGGCCAACAACCAGCCTTTCAATATTCATCTAAAACTTTTTCTGCCGTAAGAACCCATTGATAATTTGATTATTTTATCCATGTTGTCATTTTTCGCAGTTTTGTTTCTCTTTTCTTGACCACACCTCTCGCACCGATGGGTAATAATATATTCTCCAGATCTTAAGGTGATTCCTGCTGGTCGCATTAATCCTTTACATTCAGATTTCCTATCTCCTGGAAAGCCATCAACATGTTTGCTCCAAAGGCATTTTGGGCAATGATTGGTGTGCCCAGTTCCTTTGACAAAATAGCCACAGTTATCACAAGCAAAATCCTCTTTCTTCTTTTGGAATTTCTTACCCATAGATTAAAAATCACCAAACGTGCAGCCGTGTAGATAACACTCCCAGCTTACTAATTTTATCACTTTTTTATTATCTCGTGTTCTGGCTCTCAATAAATAACTGTTCAGACTCATGGAAGAGTTTTTTTCATTTATCTCTGATAAAAAAATGGCACCACTACAACCTGATTTTTATTCCTAAAGTCTGAAGATTTACCTCAATAACTCTGGAAAAAAGGCTATTTTATGATAAAATCAAAGAGTGATCGACAAAAAATACCAACCCCAAAAACAAGAGAAAAAAATCCGCAAAGCCTGGGGGAAAGCCAAAGCCTTTAAAGCAAGAATCTCTTCCAAAAAAAAACCTTTCTCTATTATTATGCCGCCGCCGAACGCTAACGGAACTTTACATATTGGCCATGCGATGTTTGTTACTATTCAAGATATTATCAGCCGCTTTCAGAGAATGAAAGGAAAAAGTGTCTTATGGCTACCGGGAGCCGATCATGCCGGCATTTTAACTCAAGTAGTTTTTGAAAGAAAACTGGCAGAAAAAGGAAAAACCCGCTACGATCTTGGCAGAAAAAAATTCTACCAGCAATGCCTTGCCTTTACTCAAAAAAACAAAAAAATAATGTTTTCCCAAATCAGAAAACTAGGGGCTTCCTGCGATTGGTCAAAACAAAAATTCACTCTTGATCCTAAAATATCCAAAGTTGTCCTTCAAACTTTTGTCAAGCTCTACAAAGACAATCTTGCTTATCGGGGAGAAAGAATGATCAACTGGTGTCCTCGCTGTGCAACCGCTCTTTCTGATTTGGAAGTGGAACACCAAAAGAAAAAAAGCAAACTCTGGTTTATAAAATATCCCTTAAATAATAAATCAAAAATTACCGGTTTTCGGCAATTTTTGGTAGTGGCGACCACCAGACCGGAAACAATGCTTGGTGATACCGCCCTGGCGGTTAATCCGGAAGATAGTCGTTATAAAAAATTCATTGGCAAAACAGCTATTTTGCCAATCGTTAAGCGAGAAATTCCCGTTATTGCGGACAAAAAGGTTGACTTAGAATTTGGCAGCGGTGTTGTTAAGGTAACTCCTGCCCATGATCCCCTTGACTGGGAAATTGGCAAAAGACACAAGCTTAAAACGCTGCGTGTTGTTAACTTCCAGGGAAAAATGACTAAAGAAGCGGGTAAAGAATTCAGCGGATTAACTATTAATCAAGCCCGACAAAAAATTTTAAAAATTCTTAAGAAAAAAGATTTCCTTTTAAAAGAAAAAAATCATTTCCACTCCGTTAGTCTTTGTGAACGCTGTAAAACTAAAATTGAGACACAAATCTCCAAACAATGGTTTATTAAAATCAAACCCTTATCCAGAAAGGCAATAAAGGCAGTTAAAGGCGATCAAATTAAAATTATTCCTGCTAACAAATTCAAGAAAAATTTCCTTACTTGGCTTGCTAAGCTTCACGATTGGTGCGTCTCCCGACAGTTGTGGTGGGGACATCAATTGCCAATATATTACTGCGGCCTATCCGGCCTCTCGGATTTACAAAAGAGCATGAATCCGGAATTGGTAAAATCCACAAAAAAGGACTGTCCTTGCAAAAAAGCAAGGACAGTCCTTAATAAAAAAATAGAGGGTTGTGGACATATAATGGTCTCTGTTAAAAAACCGAAGAAATGCCCCAAGTGTGGAGGAACAACCATTATACAAGATCCAGATACCTTTGACTGCTGGTTTTCTTCTGGCCAATGGCCATATACCACACTTGGCTTTCGCCAAGCAAACTCACAACTCACAACTCATAACTCACAACTAAGAGATTTTAATTATTGGTATCCTACCTCTGTTATGGAAACCGGTTATGAAATTTTGTCTATTTGGGTAGCGAGAATGATTATGTTAGGAATATATACCACTGGCAAAATTCCCTTCAAAGATGTCTATCTTCATGGTTTAGTAAGAGACGCCTTTGGAGAGAAAATGAGCAAGTCCAAAGGCAACGTCATCAATCCTCTAGACATAATTGAAAAGTATGGTACTGATGCTCTCAGGTTGGCACTTATTACCAGCACCTCTCCAGGCAACGATGTTTCCCTTTCTGATGACAAAATCAAAGGTTATCGCAATTTCTGCAATAAACTGTGGAATATTGGGCGTTTTACTCTTTTGCATTTCAAATGGAAAAGAAAAGTTCCTTTTTATAAACCTTCGCTAAAAGGCCTAACGGCTGAAGATAAAAAAATCGTTAAAAAACTAAGTAGGCTTATTGAAAAAACAACTAAAAACCTACAAAAATACCGCTTTTCTCCAGCTTCAGAAGACTTGTATCAATTCGTTTGGCATGAGTTGGCTGATGTTTACATAGAAAATGTTAAACAAAGATTAAAAAATAATGACCTTGTTGCTCTCTCTGTTCTACGCCATATTTTTCTTAACTGCTTAAAGATGCTCCATCCTTTTGCTCCCTTTATCACTGAAGTCTTATGGCAAGAAATGCCCAAAAAGAAGAGTGAACTTTTAGCCTTCTCCTCCTGGCCAAAAGCAAATTAACTACTCATTTCCCTTCTCAAAAGAAAAAGTTTAAAATTTAAATAATGAAAAAAAGGTTTCAAAAAATAATCCTTGTTTTTGTAGGCTTTATCTTCTCTCTAATCCTCAGCGAGATTTTGCTAACCATTTTTAATCTGCCGCCCGACTATCGCCTCCATACATTCCCTTCTCAATTTCAAACTGTAAATAATCAAGAAATTGGCTATCTAAATCTTTCTAATGCCGCTATTGAGTTTGCCTATCCTGCTAATCCCCGCTCTTATTTTGACATCAACAACTCCGTTGTCCACCACACCAACAACCTTGGTTTTCGAGGGAATGAATTCAATAAAGAAAAATCCAAAGATATTTTTAGAATTGCTATTCTCGGTGATTCTTTAAGTTTTGGCGAAGGCGTCAAAGATGAAGATACTTATCCTCAAGTTTTAGAGAAATTGCTTAATGACAAGGAAGTGCAAAAAAGCTTTGAGGTTCTTAACTTCGCTGTTGGCGGCTTTAACACCAGCCAAGAACTAGCTGTCTTAAAAAAATATATTTTCGATTATCAACCAGACCTAATCATCCTTGGTTATACCCTTAATGATGCCGAACCGCCACTCTTTACTATTAAAAACGGGCAATTGATAAGAAGAAATAGGGAAATAAAAGTTTCTGAAAATTTAGCTTTCCTTCAACCAACCAATTCTGTCTATCGCTTGCGTTTCGTCCGTTTGCTTTGGCAGTTTTTTAATCTCAAAAAATACAACCAAAAAACCATTGATTACTACCACCAGCTCTATTCAGAAAACAATCCTTCTTGGCAAAAAACTAAAGATTCTTTAAAAGAGATCCAACAAGTCTGTAATCAAAAAAATATTCCTTTATTAGCAATCATTTTCCCTCTATTTTATCGACTCAACAAGTATCCTTTTTTTCATCTCCATCAGCTAATTTCCCAAGAATTAAAAACACTAGAAATCGACTTTTTGGATCTTTCTTTTTATTTTGTTGGCAAAGATGAAAGAAAATTAATTGTCTATCCTTCTGACCAACACCCAAACGAGCAAGTTCATCAAAAAACAGCAGAAATTATTTTTGATAAAATAAAAACAATCGCAGACTAAAGTCTGCTAATCCAAAATATGCGAATTACGAAATTCCCATATCTGTTACTCTTCGAGCCTCTCGACAAGCTCGAGATAAACTGAGTCGAGAAGTTTTCTCTATTAGAGTTCTCGACTATGCTCGAACAATAAAAATTATCAGGTTTGAATTTCGTAATTCGCGTAAAATGAAATCTCCCAGAAATTTACTAAGTCAAAAAATCTTAACTTTTTTTCTGCTTTGTCTTCTTTTCTTGTCCATTTTCTGCCAATATCTCTTTTTCTCCTCTTTTGACAAAGCAAAAATGGCTACTGCCCGCTGGCCACAGTTTTCCAAGTCCCATCTTAAACTAGCTTTGGCTTTTTTTCAAACAGGTTCAGAAAAGTGTAAGAAAGAGTTAGAAATTGCTAAAAAAAGTCTATTTTTAAACAAAGGCTCAATCCAAAAAACAGAAGAAATTATCAACCAGCCGGAAGAGATTAAAAACCAGCTTTGCTTTTGGCAATCAGTTATTGAAAAAGGAATAGAATCTCCTGAAATCTATCTTCGGTTAGCACTACTCCATTTTAAAATCTATGAAAAAGAGGAAGCTAAAAATGACTGGCAAAAGGCCTTCTACTTTGATCCCAATAACGAAGTGGTAAAAGAGGCGGGAAAGATAGTAAACCACTGAAAATCCCTAATTTCTAATAATCTAAATTAGGTTAATTATTACTTCTCAGCCTCTTCTTTCTTCTTCTGCTCACCTTCCTCCTCTTGCTTTCTTTCACCTCCCTTTAGTTCTTTCTGCTTATCTTTTTGCTCAGTGCTCTCTCCGCCAGCTGGCGGATTCTGTGTTCTCAGTGTTTCCTTTTCTCTATCCGGTTTTTCCTTCCCGCTTTCCTCTCTCTCCTCCTTTCCTTCCTTTTTCTCTCCTTCCTCCGGCTTCTCTTCTTCTACTTTTTTTTCTTCAACAACCTTTTCTTTGGTTGGTTCCTCTATCTTAACAATAATTCTTTTAACACTCTCTTCTTTTAACTCTATCTTTTTCTTATCTATCTTCAAGTCTTCAACTGCCAAAAACTGATCTATTTCTTTAAGCCCAGAAACATCAGCAATTATTTTCTCCGGCAAATCATTGGGCAAGGCCTCAACTTCCAACTCGCTAGCCATTTGGACTAAAACTCCTCCCTTATTAACAGCTGGAGCTTCTCCTTTCAAAACCAAAGGAACGCTGGCAATAATTTTTTTCTTCAAATCAACCTTGCGAAACTCCACATGAAGCGGCTCTCCTAAAACAGGGTCAAGCTGAACATTATGAATAAGGACCGGAAGTTTTTTTTTCTGACCAACAACTTCTAATTCTAAAACACCAGTCTCTCCTACCTTGCCATAAACCTTTAAAAAATCTTTTTTTGCCAGTTTTACCGCTTGAGATTTTATATCCTTTCCGTAAAGATTAACCGGTAAAAAACCTTCTTTTCTTAGCTTTTTTACTTTACGGCCTAAGCTCTTTCTTTTCTCTACTTTAAGATTGGGATGCTTATTAGTCATCGTTTTAGCCTAATTAGCCCAATTAGGCTAATTAGGCTAGATCTTATCAAAACTATCGAGAAAATTCAACAGCAAAAAGCTTGTCTTCATCTAACTCTTGCTTGAAAACAACTTGCTGTGATTTCCAAGAAGCCTCAGGCATAATCTTTATCGGCTTTAAAAAAACAGGAAAATTAACCTTTAAATCCAAAGGGTCGTTTTTTGTTCCTGGCTGTTTCTGAACATAAAAAACATAGTCTATCAGCTCTTTGTTTAAAAGCAGCTTTTCTTCTCTTTGATAAGTAATCGTCACTTTCTTTTCTTCTAACGGAGGCACTTCTAATAAAAAACCAAATATTTTTTTATCAAACTCTTCCGCTTTGTCAATTTTAGAAGAATCAACTGTTTTTAAATTTTTTTCCTTTAGATTCCCTTGTTTGATGGTAACCTTCTCCACATCTCTCGGCAAAAGAATTCTTAAATAATTCTTATATGTTCCTCCCGGCCAAGTTTGTGAAGGGCTGGCGTTGTGGTAAATCAGTGTTGCCCTATTAACAATCTCTCCTTCTTTTAAAATTGTTGTTTCCAAATCCAGTCTTCTTGTTAAAAAATAATTAGTCTTGTTAACACCAACATTGGCATCAACCACCATAAAGTAATCTATTAAACCCGGTCCTTTAAATTGAGAAGTCTTCCCAAAATTCACTTGTTTCACCTCTCCGTTCCAGCCCAAAAAACGAATTTTTGACTGCAAAACCTGATCATGGAAAGAAAAAATGACATCTTTCGCTTTCAGATTTTCTTCCAGTTTCATAGAAAGCTCTAAATTTGTCGACGGTTTAAAATCCTTCATTTTTTCAAAAAGAAAAGTGGCCAAAGAGGCTAAAAAGCTTTTTTTCTGGGTTGACCCTGGAAAAAAATCAATCTCCGCATGGTATTCCGCTCTTTCAAAAAGGTTATCGGCAGTAATCTCTTCGTCATACTCCGGCAAACGAACTGGCCCAACAACCTCCAGTAAATTCTTAACAAAATTTAAATTTATAGCAATCACTCCATCAACTTTTTGCCCTGTCTCCTTTTCTAAAAACCATTCTGCTTGTTTTGCTGAAGTGGGAAAATCAGGGGAAAAATTAGAATCACGCAAATACCAACTTCCCTGACCCAAATATTCCTTTAAAGGCTTTGGTGGTTCAACATGTCCTTTAAGCTGACCGTCAGCAGAATAAATGTCTTCCACCACCAAATCCAAAAACCTTCCTTTCTCAAAAGTCAAAAGACCGTAAGAACCGATAAAGCCTCCTGTTGGCCGCAACTCCATATTGTTTTGTAAAAGCAGTAAATAAGTTCTCCTGTCGTCAAAAGCAAGGAAGCGCGAAGACAAAGATAGAAACTTTCTTGCAAATTTAATCTTCTGGCGAAAAGAAGGCAGCTGGTTCTCAAATTGTTCTATTCTTGACTTAAGTTTGGTAAAAAAAGGCAAGTCAAGCTCCTCCAAGCCCCCTATTTGAATTTGAGAAAAGGCCAACTTCTTATCTATCTCTGCCAAAATAACCAACATTTTCTCCAGTCTAGCCTTAGGATCGTCAATTTCTCTTTCAAAAACAATTTTCTTCAAAGCTTGGCCTTCTTCACCTGCCTGAATGACATTCTCTAAAGCCTCACTCAAATTAATAGACAAGTTCATCAATCTTTCTGTTTGATTAACCTTTTGTTTTAAACCAACAAAGGAAAAAGGAGCAGCAAATTTCCATAATATCTGCCTGGAGAGTAAAAAATTTCTTTTCGCAGAAGCAGCTTCTTTTGCCAAACCTTCAAGTTGACCACTCTTTATAGCCTTTTCTACTTCTGCTATTTTTTTATAACCGTTTAAGCTAAAAGTAGCAAAAACAAAAAGAGGGGAGCAGCTTATCAATAGAAAAAAAAGAGGAAAAAGACAAAACAAAATCTTACCAACCAAGTTTCTTTTTTGAGAAGTAGTCTTTGTTTTCTTATCCTTTTTTAAGCTTCTTATAAAAGAAATTTTGGAAAAAAATTTCTTAATAAAGTCTTTACCTTTTTTGGTCTTCTTTCTTGTGCTGGAAAAAGTTCCCTCCAAAGTCTTTCTTATTCCCTCGTCTAGATTAAACTTTGGCCTGTAAACCAATTGTCCCCAGTTTTTTTTTATTCTTTCCAAAAGAAGAGAACCAATTGTCCAAGTCTTAACTTCCTTCTTCTTAACAAAAACTACCTCCCAATCCTTACCAGCTACTCTTTTTATCTGCCAAGCAAAATCCAAAAGTTTTGTTTCCTGTAAGCCGGTAAGACGATAAACTCTTCCCTTTGAATCTTGAGAAAACATCGCCCGCATCAAACCTTGAACAAAATCATCAATAAAAAGAGGGTAAACTTTTTCTTCTCCGGTGCCAGAAACTAAAATCCTCCCCTGCTTTATTTGAGAAAACATTTGTTCTAAAAGAAAATTTTCTTCCCAAGAAGAACCATAAAGAAAATTAAAATGAACTAATCGCCAATTCACATTTTTCTTCCTGGTTAAATCGGCTAAAGAAGCTAAAGGAAACTTGTCCTTAAAAACAGTTGAGAATAAAAACTTCGCTCCTTTATCTTCGGCCAAACTCAAACCTTTGATTAAAGAAAAATCTCCTTCCAAAGAAACAGCTTTAATTTGAAAAAGATAATCAAAATCCGCCGGAAGATCCTGCGGCTTGATTATTTGAAAGTGAGAAAACTCTCTTTTAAGACTTATCAGTTGGCTATCTTTTTGCGCCAAGTCTTTAATATAATAAACTGCTAGTCCTTGTGTCAAAAGCTCTCTGGATGCATGAAAACCGATAAAAGAAGAATCGGAAACAACAACAGCGCGGGAAATTATTAAACCTTTGTTTTTAGAAACGCTCCATCTTAGTCTTTTGGCAGGCATGATTTAATCTTAGAAAAAATAAAGGAAAAGTGCAACCAGTTTTTTACTAATTTCCTTCAAAAGTCCCGAAGATAAAAAAAGGAAGACATGAAAGAGGTTTAATCAATCAAAGCGGGTATCTAAAGCAAGGTTGGCCAAAGAATCAGCTACTTCATTAGCTTCTCTCGGAATTTTATTCCAAGAAATTATTTGCCGAGCAGACAAACAAGCCAATTGTTTTTCCAATTTTTTAATTTCAGCTGCTATTTTTTTGAGTCGAGGGTTCCTTATTTTATACTTTCCGGCTAATTGGTTTCTAACCAGCTGAGAGTCAAGGTGAAAGCGAAAAAAAATAAACAGGCTACCTGTCAATTCTTTGCTGGCCACCAGCCATTTCATTGCCTCCAATACTGCCATGTACTCAACAACATTGTTGGTAGCTCTGCCAATAAATTTATATCCCTTATGAAGGATTTTCGTTTTGTCTTGAATTACAAAGCCAACTCCTCCTGGTCCAGGATTTCCCCGGCAAGCACCATCACAAAAAATATCAACAACTCTCATCAAAAATACCTCCTCTCTTAAGTATAAAGCTTTTTATTGTCTTTGGCCAGCTTAACAAATAAGGGGAAAAACCAATCTCTTTTTTTAAAATCCTAGCAGAAAAAATAAAAACCAAAGCTTGTGTTAAAACGGTATTTACAGCAGCCGCTCTAAAAGAAAATCGAGGGATTAAAAAAAGATTAGCGATTAGGTTAAAAAGAAGAGCGAAAAAAGAAATTATTAAAGATTGTTTTTGTTTTTTTATGGTAATGATTACATAACCAGTTAAGTGATTTAAAAAAGCAAAAGGAAGCCCTAAAACCAAAATGCGTAAGGCCAAAGTCTCCTCCAGAGAAAAACAACCAGTTAAAACTTTCATTATCAAAGGAGCGCTTATAAGAACAAGAATAACAAAAACTCCAGAGGCAAAAAGTAACAAATCAGCGCTTATTTTTAGTAAATAAATTAACTTTCTCCTATTTTTTATTACTGCTTGGGCAACCAAAGGCAAAACAGCATTCATAAAAAAAGCAGCCGGTAAGACTAAATTCTCATAGATTTTATAAGCCAGACCATAAGCGCCTAAAACTTCTGCCCCCCATAAAAACTTCAACAAAAAAGTGTCCAGCCGCGAATAAAGGGTAAAAAGAAGCAAAATTCCCCCTAAAGGCCAACTTTGGTTCAAAAATTTCTTTAAAAAAGAATAATCTAGGCAAAATCTTGGTTTAAACTGTCTCCAGACCAAAAAAGAAAAAACAATAAGAATAAAAACTGCCAATATAAAAAAGGAGAGAAAATATTCTTCAAGCTTTTTTTGAAAAACAACAATAAAAAAAGCGGACAACAAAGAAATAAGAGAAAATAAAACTTCTTGCAAAGAAGCAAAATAAAGCTTAAGACGGGTATGAAAAATAACCATTAAGGAATTTTTAAAACTCAAAACAAAAATTAAAGGCAAGGCAAAAAATAAAAAGCTGCTCTTTTTTAAAAAAAAGCAGACAATAAGAAAAGAGGCCGCTAAAGCCAGTAAAGAAAAAAAAGCGCGCAAAAATAAAATATTGCCCATTACTTCAGCTTTATCTTTTCTCTGAGAGGCTTCCTTAACAGAGACTAAATGAGAACCAAAATCCGAAAGAGTAACAAAAACAGTAATAAAGCTAAGGGCAAAAATGTAATCTCCAAAATTTTGTTTACCAAGAAAACGGCGCAAAATAAAAGTAGTCAGAAGAGCAAAAAACAGACAAAAAGCTTTGCCGCCAAGCTGAGATAAAAAATTTAAGTTAATCCTCTTGGAAATATCCATTTATTCGCTTTTGGGCTTGATTATCAAGCGGCGCTGCCGACCCTCTCCTTCAGAAGAAGTAGAAACTTTAGGATTGTCTTTTAAAGATAAATGAACTATTCTTCTTTCAAAGGCTGACAAGAAAGGGAGCTGGACAGACTCTCCGGAAAATTGGACTTTTTGTCCCCAATTAAGAGCCATTCTTTTCAAAGTATTCTCTCTTTCTTCACGCCAATCGTTAACATTTAAAACAACCCTCAACCATTGACCGACTTTTTTATAAATAACGATATTTACTATTAGCTGTAAAGAGTTAAGATGAGAACCACGGCTACCAATCAAAAGTGAAGCCTCATCTTGATTCTCTGTCTTAATCTTGAGATAAACCGTTTCTCTCTCTTCGCTTATGGAAATTTCAAAATCAGTAAAGCCTAAAAGCTCCAAAAGCTCTTTAACAGTTTGTTTAACCATGCTTAAGTTTTTCTTAGTCATATCTTCTTTGTCATTCTTGGCTTGACCAGGAATCTATACAGATAAATCTCTATTTCTATAGATTCCGTATCAAGTACGGAATGACAGTGGAACAATTCCCCTCATTTCCCCATCAGCTTCTGCTGGGCCAACATAAATAAGCTAAAAGTCAGCCAATACAAAACCAAGCCTGAAGGAAAACTAAAACCAACCAAAATCGTCATCGCCGGCATAAGATAAAGCATTTGCTCCTGCATCAAACTGGCCATATCATCTTCTTTTTGCGGCGTTTTCTTAGCTGCTTTTTTTTCTTTTTTAACTGTCGGCATCATTACTTTGGAAGAAATAAATTGAACCGCCGCTGCACCCAGTAAAAAAATGCCGGGAACTTTATCAACAACTATCTTCCCGAAAGACAAAGAAAAAGGCAAAGAAATTCTGTCCGGCTTGGTTAAGTCAAGGTATAAAAAACGACTGTTCACCTGTACATCTTCTGCCAGCTTTAAAAAGGGGTATAAAACTTCATTTAATTTGGAAACAACATCTCCGTCAGCAACCAATACTTGAGAAAAAGCTCTAAAGAGAGCAATTAAAATAACAATTTGGATTATCTGTGGCAAACAGCCTCCCATCGGATTAGCACCGTGTTTTTTGTAAAGCTCAAGTTGAGCTTTGGCAAACTTGGTTTTATTTCCTTTATGTTTCTTTTTTAGTTTCTCCAGTTTTGGCTGAAGTTCTTTTATCTTTTTGGCTGCTTTTAAAGAAGGCAAGGTTAGAGGAGTTAAAGCGCCACGGATAGAAACTGTCAGACCAATAATTGCTAATCCTAAATTACCTCCCAAAATTTTATAGAAAGCAATCAGGGCATTAACGAGAGGTTGGTATAAAAAAGTAAACCAGATGTTCATAAATTAATAATCAAATGTCACAAATCTCAAATGATCAAATCAATCTCAAATTCTTTAATAATCAAATAAAATAATTTGCAATATTCGTTTATTAATTTATTGATTTGTATATTTGATTATTGGATTATTTGATTATTTATTTGGAATCGGGTCTTCACCGCCTTTGCTCCACGGATGACATTTTAACACACGGCTTAAACATAAAAAACCCCCTTTTAAAATTCCATACTTGTCAATCGCCTGATAACAATAGCAAGAACAAGTTGGCCGAAACCGACAAACCTTATCTGTTAAAAATAAGCTTCTAAAGATAGCTTTATGAAAAAAAGAAGCTCTCTGATAAAAACGGATGAGCTTAAGGATAGGTCTTTTCACTATTTTAAAGGGTCCGTCCCTTGCAAGGGACGGACCCTAAGCAAGCTTAGGCTGGTTTCAGCTTTGGTTTTTTTTGTTTGAGTCGCTCCCGCTGAGAAAAATAGTGAGGCAAATACTCTCCTGTCCTTGTTAAAAACTGCCAAGCGTCCTTGTAGGACTTTCTCCGAAAAATTTTTTTTAAAGGGGTTCAAAATCGCCTTGTAGGAATCATAAGTCATCATTTTCTCGGCAAAGACTCTAAAGCCGCCAATATCCTTATACGCTTTATCAATTAAACGAGCCATGGAAAGGGCATGGCCTTCACAAAAAGTTGCCTTTTCAAAAGCCTCTTCAATTCTTTCTCTGGACAATGGTTTGTCTATTACTATCTTTTGATATTGACCAATATTGGAAACGATTGAACCATAAAGTTCCTTTTCCTGAAGATAAGACAAAACTCCATATTCTTCTCTTTTTTTCTCCTCTTCAAGAACTTTCTCTGTTGCTCTATCAACAATTGCTTCTGTAAGGCTAGAAAAAACGTATCTTGTTTTAAATTTTTCTCTTCTCTCTGCTTTCAACTTCATTGCCAAACCTTTTCTTAAAATTTCTGGCAAGTCGCCAAAATGCTTGTCTTTAACAAAAAGAGAGGTAATTCCTTTAACTAAACCAAGAGATCGACGATGAAATCCCTCGTGAACAAAAGTATGACGAAAAGAGGCAAAATCGGCTTCGGCATCAAAAAGACTAATTGCTGTTTTACCAGTTAGAAAGTTATAAAATCCTGCCAATCTCCCACCTTTTAAAAAAGCCAAAAAAGATTGTAAATTAAGGGGAGTAAACAAATCTGTCTCCGAGGTGTCAAAGTCAACCGGCTGGCCGCCAAATTTGGCCACATAGCGATTGATTGCTTCATTTAATCTTTCTGCCTCTTTCTTCTTCTTTTCTGTCCAAAAAAAATCATGCTTAAACTCTTGCCACCAGTTAAGCTTGGGCTTTTCTTTTGTTTGCACTGGCAATCTTCTGGGAGTCTCAAAAGAAAAACCCTCCGCCCTGATTGGCAGTTTGGAGTGTTCTAAAACAGCCGCTTCTGGCTTTTCGCCTTTTGCTTCCTTCTCGGCAAAAAGCTCCTCTTTTAAAATATCTATTGCCTCTCTCCTGTTGGCTGTTGGATATAACCCTTCCTCAAAAGGCAAAGAAACTTCCTCTTGGGGAATTTCTGTCTTTTGATCCACTTCTCCCTCTATTGTCTCTGTCATTGAGAAAAATTATACCAGCTCTTGTTTTTACTAAAAAGCCTCGGTAAAATAAAAATACTATGAAAGATATTCCTAAAGATCTTACCAGTTGGCAGAAAAAATACGGGCCTGGCTTTGTCCTCTTATCCAAAAGAACTAAAAGGGTTCTTTTGGCTGCCCCTGACTACAAAACCCTTGCCCAAAAAGCAGAGAAAAAAAATATTAATAGAGAAGAAACACAATTTTTATATGTTCCTTCTGTCAAAAGAACCTCTGTCTTTCCCTTACGAAATTATTAAAACAGAGCTTGGAAAAATCCCTTATCCAGTTGTTTCTGTTTTAATTAGCGGCAAAAAGCGTGTTTTGGAAGGCTCTTTTATTGTTGATACTGGAGCAGATATTGCTACTCTGCCAATATATTTAGCTTACGAACTAGGAGTTGATCTTAAAAAATTACCAACTTCTTCTATTCAAGGCGTTGGTCAAAGGCCGACTAAAACATATGAGGCCAAAATCAACATTCAAATTGGGCCAGAAAAATTCCCTCTTAAATGTTCTTTTATAAACAACAACAAAATTCCTCCCCTGTTAGGCAAAATTGGTATTTTTAACCGCTTCTCTTTATACTTTGACAACAAAAACCAAAAACTTGTTTTTAAAAGATTAAAAAAGAACTCTATTTTTTCTTTTCTAAAAGGCCTGCTTTCTTAAACGACTGCTCTGTCTTTTTAAGTATCTCCTGATAATCTAGTTCCATAATTTCTTTCTTTGGCAGAAAAACTATTGCCAAACCAGTTTTTATTTTGGGAAGCAGCTGACGAACCGCCTCATTTAACCTCCTCTTAACTTTGTTGCGCCTAACCGCCTTTTTGTCCAGTTTTTTGGAAAAGATAAAGGCGAAGAAAGAAATGTCATGCTGAACTTGTTTTGGTATCCTTTGTGCCGCATTAGATCCCAAAACAAGCCTGTCTGTCTGTCTGCCGACCGGCAAGGCAGGTTCGGAATGACGACTCATTGGTAAATACTTTAAAGTAAAAAGGGAAGAATGAAAGGTTTTACCCTTTTTCAAAACTTGAGGAATTAAATAGCCGGGAAGACGGTAGCGTTTGGATAACACTCTCTTTTCGGGTTGACACATGGGTCAACCCCTACAATGGAAATCCAATCCGTAGGGGCGAACCCGCGTGTTCGCCCGTTATAGTAGAAGGAAAAACTCAGATATTAAACTGAAAGTTTCTTCCTCCCCTTATCTCTTCTTCTTTTTATTGTCTTCCTGCCATTTTTGGTGGCCATTCGCGAGCGAAAACCATGTTTTCGCGCTCTTTTTTTCTTTTTTGGCTGCCAAGTTCTTTTAGGCATAACTATCCCTCCTTTGTTAAATCTTTTCTAGCATAATCTTTAACTTCTTTTTTCAAAAATTCCTGAATTTCTTTGGGAGAATATTCTCTTCCAATAAACTCTACCTTAAATTCTTTAATATCTTTATAATAAGTCAACTGTTCTAAAAAAAGCTTAGGAGCAAAGTTAAAGCTAAACTTTTTTTTGGCATCTTTAATCAAACTTTTTAAACTCACATGCCTGTCTTTAAATAAAAAGAAAAGGTCAACATAATCTCGCCACATTGGCCTTCGACCCAGGGTATAAGCTTTATCAGCAGCAATATCTTTCAAATTAAATAAAGGCAAGGACCCGCTCCTCACTTTCGGATAAAGAGGAAGAAACTCGTAATAAAAAAGAGTAACCTGGACTCCTTGTCTAGTCAAAAAAGTAACATGGTTGGTTTGGGAAAATATTTCCTTTTTAACATCGACTGATTTGCTTACCTTCTGAAACATCTGGCTAATTACTGGTTCATTAAAAAAAATGTCAAAATCAAAAGAGCGACGTTTTCTTGTCTGTAGAGTAAGAGCAGTGCCGCCAGCCAATGTTCCTTTTTTGGCCAAACATTTCAACTTAAAAAATGTTTTCTTTCTTTCAGCGTCTAATACGTCGAGGTAGATTTCTGTCATAGGAATAAGGGTCTAAATTTTTATCTTCCACACCCAATAAAATCTCTTTAACAAAATTAAAAGAGGAAGGAACATAGATCTTAAGTGGTTTGTTAATAAAAATTTTTCTAATTGTTTTTTTAGGATAAACTTTAAATAACCATTTTAGTTCTTCCAATCCTCCATAGGCTAAAATCTGATTTATAATATAAACCTTATCTTCTTTTAGATCCAAATCCTCAACCGGAACTGACCACAAAAACCCTTGAAGATTCTTGGAAATTTTCTTTTTGACTTGGCCGGTTTTTCTAGGCATAACTATCTATCCTTTTTGCTCATCTATGAATTTCTGAATAAACTTGACAAACTCAACAACATCACCAAGGCTATTATTGATCGTTTCATAAATTACTTCTTTCTCAACTTGCAAATATTCATGAACTAAAATATTGCGCTGTCCTGCCATTTTAACTAACTTTTTAGCTAAAGAGGAGGAAATAATCTTATGTTTTGCAAGAATGGGGAAAACTTCTTTATTGTCTTTTTGAGGCTTTTCTAAATTAATTTTGGCTACAAGATGATTAGCAATATCAATACAAGCCTGGATAGTAATTTGTAAGTCTCTTTCTGCGCTAGTAAAAATAAAATGATCTGTTAAAAACCTCACTCTATCAACTTTGGCAGTCTTGCTCAAAAATTTTAGCCTCCTATCAATTTCCTCAATTCTCGCCTTGACTCTTTTCTCGTCAATTTTAAAAATGTCTTTCATTAAAAACTCAAAGTGGGCTTTCCTATAAAACCCTCCCTTGCTCTCTCTTCCAAAATTTGATCATATTCTCTGTACAAAGGGCCTAAATCAAAATACTGATTTAAAGAATTAGTCTCAAATTCTACCCTTTCAGACTCATTACTAGAATATAATAATTTTCCCTCTGTTAAAACACGATGGATGAAACTAACATCTGCTAAATAAAGGTCTTGAATTTCTAACTCTTTTTTTAAAATAAGTCCTAACTCTGTCATCATATTTACATGTCTCCCGCCCCAAGAAGAAGGTAATCCTTTCCCTTTTTTTTCATCAAGTAAGACCGCTAAATCAATATCGCTTTTTTTACCAGCATTCCCTCTTGCCTGCGATCCATACAAATAAACAGCAATCACATCCGGCTGTTTGCTAAAATAGGCTTTGATTTTGGCTAAAGTCTTTTTATTTAACATACATTCTAATTTTAAAATACCTCTCCTGGAAAAGCAATTTGAAAAAGAAAAGGGACTGTCCCTTGCAAGGGACAGTCCCTAAACATTCGCCCCTACAGGAGTTTGGGCTTTTTTTAACACCGGCCGAAACTATAAGCAAGATAGCCGGCAATAAGGGCCAAAATAGTCGCGATAATTGCCAAGGGATTAATCATTTTCCCTCTCTAAGAATAAAATAAAGAGTAATAAAAAACAGGCTCGTGACAATGGCGGCAAAGAAATAGGTGTTTTCAAAATTCCATTGAATCATAATTTAATTGCCTTAACTAAAAATAAAGACCAAATTAAAGTCACTCCACTCATCATCAAACCCACCAAAGGAAAGACTAATACTTCTCCTAACGATCTCCGTTTAGCAAAAAATGGCGAGATCACACCAGCAGAAAACCAAGCAGCAGCTACTTTACTGGCAAAATCAGAAAGAGCTTTAAGTTGGGCTGGCCGCAATCTTTTCATTTATCTTAATAATACTATCTGCACAAATCTCCTGTCAAGAAAAGCCAAAAACAAAAAACAAAAACAGGGACAGTCCCTTGCAAGGGACTGTCCCTAAACAAGCCCTAAACAAAGCGGGCGAACACGCGGGTTCGCCTTTATCTTGATCCCGCTCAGACCTGTCATCTTCAGGATAACGCCTGCCGGAACAACCGAATAACTATTGAATTTCTATAAATTTCGCCGTTAGACAAATTTCTATTAATTTCTAAATTCCCCTAACTACCAACTACTAGCTGCTAGCTACCAACTGCTTTTTCCTGAACTGCTTTCTGAATTTTCTCCCGGACTTCTTTAATCGCTTCTGCTTGGCCTCCTTTTCTTAAATCATCAACCATTTTTTTATAAACCCTCTCTTCTATTTCTTTGTAAAGAGTGTTTTTCAGCTTGCCCTTGCCTTCTTTGACATCCAAAAGGGCTTTTTTAAACTCGTAGTTTGTCTGGGCATGCAAAAGCTCATAAAACATCGTCCAGCAAAGCTTGCTCATTGCCAGCTTTTGATCATCAGAAAAACCGTCATATTTAGCCAGCACCTGCTGGCGGACCTTCTCATCAATCGGCAAGAACTGGATTAGATTTTTAACTGTTATTGGCATAAGTTTAAGCAATTCTCTTGCCTCTCCGTTCAATATAGTTTAAAACTGAAAAAAGAGCTTCATTCATTGTTGGTTGAGAAATTCTGCCTGCTTTTATTGCTTCAAAAACATGCTCTAAGGGTTTAGGGGTAGAAGGATCAGTTATAGGTAAGTTTGCAGGGATAGGGAGAGTAATTCCTAAAGATTCTGCCAAGAGTTCTGCTAATTTTCTTGGGGGCAAAAGACCAACAACTGCTTCAAAAAACTCCTCATTAGAAAGACCTTCAGGAGGTCTTCCAAAAAGGTGTCTCATTGTTGTTAAATAGCCTTTAAGCTGACCAAAATCATAACTTTCGGGGTCTTCACTTTCTGTAGTTTTATCTGTCAGGTCATCAATTGTAAGTTCCTTTGTGGCTGCCATTGCCAAACCACCCATTATTTCATCCTTCTTTAATCTTTTCAGGGCAGCAACTACAGCCCGAAGAGAGCCTAGCTGTTTTTTTTCTTCATCAGTCAAGCCTTCTCCCAAGTCCCCTTCTAAAACCCCTACTTCTCCTTTAAGCTTTGACATTTCTTCTTCTATCTCCTGCCGTGTAACTTCTAAAACTGCAAAGTCTCTAGCCAACTCGTCAAGTCTATTTATCTCCCCTTCTATCTGAGATAGTCTTCTTTCCTGTTCTGCTAAACTCTCTTCTCCTTTTCTAATCTGCTCGTTTATCACAAGAATGTCTTGCCGATTCGTTGTGTGATCTCTCTGATCTCTAAGATTGTCTAACTCATTTTTTAAAGCTGTCACTCTATCATTTATTCTTCCCTTATTTTGATTCAAAACTGGCCTCTTTTGATCGGCCACAGCAGTTTCTCTCCTTCTTTTTTTAATTTCATCTAGAACTTTTCTCAATTCGCTCTTTTGGGTATCTATTTGATTCTTAGTGTCCCCAAGTTCCTTTCTTTTCTCTTCAGTTCTCTTAGCTATTTCTGCTGGATCAGTTAATTGACTTATCCTCTTTTCCATCTGGGCAATGCTGTCCCCTACTGCCTCTTGTCTTCCCTCGGCAATTTCCATCATATGCTGTCCGGTAAAATAAGCAATCGTTTCTTTCTGGGCCTGAAGAAAACTAGCTGCTTTTTCTGCTGGCGTGTTTCCGGCTGGACCTCCTATTGACTTCCAAATTTCTCGCCTCTTTCTCATCCATTCAGTTCCTATGTTCTGCACGAGGTCTCCAGGTGTGCTTTCTTCTCCTAGGTCTAACCCTTCCCAAGGATGCAAACTATCTAGATTTCTGACATCTACTCCTAAAGTCTCATAAAAGCCTTTTTGAGCACGAGCGGCTCTAAACAAAAACCTAGTCACTCCTGTTTCATTAGTTTTTGAGGCGGTGTATTTTAAATACTCTTGATACCCTCCTGGAAGCAAACTGGCATCAATCGCACAATCAGAAATTTTTATTTTTCCATCCCTTAAACCTTTTATTAACTCTTTTACTCCCTTAGCAACAGCTGGCGTTCCTGCTCCAAAAATAATTCCCATAAGAGGGTTACCAGCAACAAAAGTTTCCAAGCCTGAAGCAACAATAGAAGTTCCCAAAACCCTTACCAATTGAGGGTCAATCTCTTCAATAATTTTGGTAAGAGTCCCCTGAAGATCTTTTAATGAAGCTTTATCGGGAATTTCATCTTTGGCATGATATCTAAGCTTAAGCTCCATTTTCCTGCCCAAATCTGCTAAACGTAAAAAAACTTCCTGCTCTATCATTAAATGAGCCAAGCTCCAACCGGCCTCTGTTCCTAAAAGCTTATCTCCTGTCTTGTCCTGATTATATAAAATTAAAAACTGCCGCTGTTCTTCTGTTAGCTTATGTCCGGCTCGAGAAAACTCTTCTAATTGCCTGGCAATAATTGTTACCTGGTCTTTATAGGCTTCTTTTAAACTCTCCTCAGGAATGTCAAACTCTTTAATTCTCTCCAGTTTGATTTTATCAGGATCAAACTCTCCTGTTTCCATTACTCCAAAATTTTCCAGCCGAAGCTTTGTTCCTGAAGGTTCTTTGCCACCAGGACCACTCGGTTTTTTCTCTGGTTTCTTTTTTCCTTTACCACCCTTACCAGAAGAGCTGATAACATCTGCAGGGTCAACCTCCTTCGAGCCGGGAGTTGTTATTGGTTTTTGTTCTTTATCATCAGCGCCCATCCTTTTTCTAATCTAGCATAATCCTCGCCCACCTTGCAATAAGACTATAAATCTTTGTAAGATAAAATTATGTCTGAAGTTGAAAGAAGGCCAACTGTCCACAACCCAGAAGTACTTATTGGTGCGGAAAATCTGCCCACCCAGGAAGTGCTTGACAACGGTCTTGCTTCTGCTGTTTATCTTTTAAAAAGTGAACAAGTTGAGGGTTGTGTTTTCTCTCCAAAGATTGGAGACCGTGATGTCTCTGGAAAACTAACCTTAACCTCTTTTTTTGAAGGAACTAGCGAAGACGAACAAGATTTCCTCACAGGAAAAAATGGGCACTATGATCAAGTTATGAAAGCAGTCGATCACTATCACCACGCCACCATCGCTGCCGAAAAAGGAAAATATGATCCGGTAACAGGTAAATACTCCTATCACGACGAAGAAACAAATCAAGACTACAGCGGCACCTTAAAAGTTGACTACCTTGTTGCCGGTCTTGAGGAGGTTGCTGATTTGTCCGAAAACGAGGAAAACAAAACCCAAGCACGAGACCTTCTAGACAGGGTTCTTGTACCCTCTTTGACAAAATTTGAAAAAAGAGTCTCCCCAGATTCCAAACAAACAGAAGAGCTAGCCGGCATTACTTTTACCAACTCTCAAAACGGCGAACAAAAACTGCTTTCTTATGGTGAATGGCAAGTTCTTATTGAAAAAAAAGCTGAAGAGCTTTTTGAGAACTATGGTCTGCTTGATGAAAATACTGCTCTTAAAAGAATAAGAAGGTTGCAGGCAGAAGAAGCCCTTAGAGGAGAAGGAACAGTTTCTTTTACTTGCCATTCTGTTAAAGAAAAGCCTCCAGAGCCAGCCGAAGAACCATCTCCAGAAAAACCAAAAGCCAAACTAGAGACTCCTGAAAACCTGGCTGGCGAGGAAGCAAAAAACCTAGGAGAAGAAGTTGATGCTTATCTGAAAGAAACCGCCAAAGAGAGAACTGGGAAGCTCTTTGAAACTGCCAAAGAAGAAAAAAGAAAACTTAATGATCGAGAGCAGGCTCAATTTGAACAAGCAGTCGGCCTGGCTCAAGCAACGCTGGCAGAAATAAAAGAGAACGATTCTCAAGTGGTCGCTGACTTTCGTCTTTCGACTAAACTGGATCAACTCTATCAGTTAAGAGAAGAATTAAACCAAAAAGCTCAATCAAAAGACAAAAAAGAAAGCAGCCGAGCAAAAGCAGAGCTTACAAAACTAAATGTTCTTATTGAGTCAACAGAGTCCCAGTTGGATTTAGAAAACAGAGCTCAAGCAGAGATTGAAGCCGATTTCCTGCAAAGCGTTTTCAAAGAAAAGTTGACTGAAGAAGAAGTCGCTCTGGTAAGAGAAGGCAAAGTTAAACTAAGCAAGTTGGTCGGCCTTGAGGTGCTACAAGCAGACCAAGATAAACTAGAACAAGAAAAAAACGAATTTCTTACTAACAACTTTGAAGTTGACGATGAAAACATTGAACATGCCCGCAGCCTTTTTAATAAAATTGTTCTTAATGGCGAAAATCGCACCCGGATAAACAATATTTATTTTGGTGTTAAAACCAGCAAAGAACTACAAGGAAAAGTTTCTGCGCTCTTTGCAGAAATTATGGGAGGGGAAAAAAAGAAAAAAAGCTTGCTAGCGGCAATTCCTGAAAGCGTTTGGCAATCTTTCTGGGGAAACAAACTATTTATTCTTTTTGTTTTATTCACATTGCAAGGTATGGTCGCCAGCTCTCTTGCCCAAGAAATACAACAATAATTTTTAAAAATGCCCGAAGAGCAACAAAACCAAAGAAGACCAATAGAGAGACTTCATTCTCAAGAACTTCCTCCAGAGGACAAGCCTGTTAGCTTCAAACAAGATGTAAAAAATGCCGTTAGAGAAGTTGGAAAAACCGTTGAAGGAATTCACCATTGGGGAGTAGATACCGACAGAGACATTGCTGAAGGGCTCAAAAATGAAGTGAAAAAGGTTACACGAATCCCCTCTGACACCCAACAAGCCATTCAGGAAACAGCCAGTGCTTTAAAAACCGAAGGCCAAAAAGAAGCTGAGTATGCCAAAAAAGAAGTCCATCAAAAAATAACCGTTATCAATCAATGGGGTGAAGAAATAAATAAAAAAACTGCTAATTTCTTTAAAAATCTCTTTGCTCCAAAAACTCCTCATAAAAGAAAAGCTCCTCCTCCCAAAAAAAGAGGAAGAAGAGAGGGGGTTCCTCAAAAAACAGAGCCAAAAATTAACTATCAAGAAGTAACAGGAAAGCTTCGCCTGGCAGCAACTTTGGGAAAAGAAAAAAGAAAAAAAGAAATTAAAAAAATTGTCAAGCAGGCAATTCCCTGACCTTACCCCACTTTAATATTTTCAGGTTCTTTCTAATTTAACTTTTCATGA
>CAYPXO010000014.1:0-39039 GCA_964414895.1 uncultured Pseudomonadales bacterium | reverse complement strand
ATTTTATTTTATTATCAACCCGTAAAAATGCACAAAATTAAACTATTATTGACACTGTGATCACCAGACTCGTCCAGAAACATTATTTTCATGGTTCCAAATAAAAAACTTGTCTTAATCCTTTATGCATTCTCCTTTTCCAAGCTTTTTCTATTCCAACTTTATTTTATCAAATGAATTTGGTGAAAATTTTTTAATATCTTTCAGATTTGTCTTGGTTTTTTTGAGTATTTAAGCTCGGAGGTTAAAAAAAGGTTAAAATTGTTCTTTTTGGTTTCAATAGCAAGTTACGTTTGGCAGTTGCTTACGAAAAAGATTTTGTTTAGATTATAGCTATGGTAGATGAAGTTTTAGATCAAAAAACACCTGAACCACAAAGACCAACATTACCGGTTGGGTCTGAATCTGATCTTTTAGGAATTGCTCAGTCATTGGGTATAAGTTTGGAAGTTGAAGAGTTTCCTTATAGAGATCCTCAAGCAACGGCGGATTTCCTTAATCAGATTCGGAAAGATAATGACACTAAAGGAATGCCCTTTATTGCACTTGATCTAAGACAGCGGTATACTCCAGATTATTTAAAAATAGAGGGAGAGTTAGACGATCGTAATTTTGGTCATTCTAATGAAGTAGGGGCAGTGCTGGCTGTTTATGAAAAAGGTAAAATTTCAGAAGAAGATTGTCTATCGTATTTGGCAGAAAGCAGTCTTGTAAAGTGCCTTCCTTTCATAATGAAATTACAAGAATTAGAGAAAAGCTACGAAGGAAAAAGTTGGGATTGGTTAAAAGGAGCAATAAAAACTCAAAAAGATCTAATTGACTTTCATTATGCTCATTATAGAATATATGTTCAACTTATACAGAAACTTCAGGAAAACCCAGGACTCAAAGAGAAAATTAAACCAGGACTTATTGATATGGGAGAAAAGGTGGCTCAACTTAAAAGATAAGGTGTTGATGGTTATCTTATCTTCCTTCATCCCGAGAAAGAAATTCCTCTTTCTTTTTGTTTTAAGTATTTTTTTACCTCTCGGTCAAAATCGGACTTGAAAGTTTTATCTTGTTTTACTCGGTAGTTTTTATATTCTTTGGCCGTAGTGTTCTAGTAGCCCAGATGCGGAATTGGGTAGCCCGCTGGGAGTTTACCCGGTAACCAACGGAAATAATAGCGTCGAGATTGTAAAATTGAATTTTATACGTCTTACCGTCAGCGGCAGTATGTGCAATTTTTGCACTAACTGAGTTCTTCTGGAGTTCCCTTTCCTTAAAAATGTTTCTTAAATGTTTAGTAATAACTGATCGATCAATATCAAAAAGCTCAGCCATCTTTTTTTGCGTCAACCATACTGTTTCTTTTTGAAAAAGAACTTCAACTTTTATATCTCCTTCTGGCGTAGTGTAAAGAATAATATCTGATTGGGGTGGTTTCCTACTTCTCTTCATGCTTTTATTAAAAATTTATCCCCTAGTGTCTTGAGGCTAACACCTCCCAGGTGGCAGCTCTCCTACTAGTTGGACTTTATCAATATTATTCCATATATTTATAGTCTCCTTTTGTATTTTTGATGAAAATGATGATTGCTTTTTTGATGGAAATATTTGATGTTTCGATTCCCTCGAATAAGAAGATTTATGCCGTACACAAAAATTGCTAAATAGATAAGGAAAAAAATACAGATAAGACAGTAAGAAGCTGTTTTTACTTTAATATAAGTAGGGCAATGAAGACATTCCACATCATCTTTATTTGAGGAAAAGCTAAATGAGATAATTTTGCCTTTGCGGAATTCATTTGCTTGTTTTAATATTTTTAGATCTTTGTTATCGATCTTATCTTCTAGCTCTCTTGCGGCATAAATATAAAAATTAAGAAAAGTAAAACCTTTCTGGGTCATAAAAAACCAAAGAATACAAATGACAATCCCTAAGAAGGAAAATAATATTAAGAAAGTAGGAGATTGGAGAAAATCAGAGTTATTTGTAATAAAAAGCCCCATTATGCCTAAGAATATTGTTTGGACAGTAAGCATTGTATTAAATCGCGGCCATAAAAAATTACCTTCGGATATAAAAAGATCAATAGCTTTCTCATATCCTAATATCCGCATATCTTTATCCAGTTTATTTTCCTTTTTTTTTGGCATTTGTATTTTTCTCCACAATTCCAATCTCCCCTGGCTTGAGGCTGTAGAGTTTATAAACCATCTGGTCAATCTTTTTATCAAGCTTTTCGATTTTGTTCTTTAAGTTATACCATCTATCTGTGTCTTCAGAAATTTTTTGCAATCTTTTATTTAAATTAAGCATTCTCTGAGCAGAGCTCATAAGCAATCTATACTTCTCTTTTTCCTTTATGTTAGAGAACTCAATTATTTTTATAGGCAACAGCCCTACAGCTCTATTGTAAATCTGCAACTTATCGCCGAATTTATTCTTAAAATAAAAAGTCATCATTTTAGAATTAAGAATGGCAAGAAGGAATGGAAGTTTATATTTCTCAGATAATCTATAATCACTTTCTTCAAAATTAAACCTTTCTTTTAAATTTTTTTTCGGCAAACAGCAAATTAATGTATTTTCTACATAATAATCCTCTCTGTCTAAATAGCAACTCAACCTTCTATCTCCAACTATCCTTTTCATTAAAATTTTATTATTTTCAAATAATCCAGGAAATTTCCCACTGCAGTGCTTTTTTGGCTGATAGAAAATATATCTACCTTTCCAATCTAATCTATAACGAGAGATTTCTTTTGCTTCAAAATATGGCTTATATTTTCTGCTTTCTCTCCCAGAGAATATAAAATCATTCTTAGTTCTTCCGCTACCTCTTTCGTAAACCTCAATACCTTTACTTATATAAACAATTTTTGATAAGGGTATTGCTTTCTCCTCTATTTTAAAAATTAAATTTTTAACGTTTCCTTCTAATTCAATTTTGAACATATAATCAAGGTTTTTTAAGAAAGATCTCTGATTAATTTTGGTAACTGTTTTTAGTTTATTGCCCTTAGGTCTGATAATTGCTAATTTTGAAGATTTACTATCTTTCTGACAAATAATAATACAATTTCTTACTTGGGCTTCTTGAAAGACTTTTGATAAACTAAGATCAACTATTTCTAAAATATTACAGTTTTCTATCAGAATTTTTCTAAGCCTTGAGGCATAAGGCTGGTTGAGAAAGGAATAAGGAATAATAAAACCCATTATTCCTTTATTTTTTAAAAGACCTAAAGATTTTTCTAAAAAAAATAGATAAACATCAAAGGTACGAAAGGCACTTTTAAAGACAGAAGGATAGTATTTTCTTTCTTTTGTCTTAATATTTCTACTTCTGATATAGGGTGGATTGCCAATAATTATGTCAAAACCAGGATTTTTGCCTTTAAAAACCTCAGAAAATTCTCTTTGCCAATCAAAGGCTTTGTCAGTAATTTTTTTATCAGAAATCAAAGAATTGCCAACTTTCATATGATTGGTTAACATTGGCAATTTATGGTTGGGGACAAGAGCTTTTAAAAGAAGATTTAGTCTAGCAATTTCTATCGCTTGTTCATCAAGATCAATGCCATAAATATTATCTCTCAAAATAGTATGTCTTCTTAAAGCTGTCTGCATGTGGTCTTTTGGGTCATGATTTCTTGTTTGGCAAAGATGTCCATCTAAAACTTCAAAAGCCCTAATAAGAAAAGAGCCAGAACCACAAGCAGGATCAAGAACCTTAATATTTTCTTTTTCTCCTAACAAAGATGTGTCTTTAAGAAGCCTTCCTAGCGTATTTTGAACAATATAGTCAACAATATAAGTAGGTGTGTAGTAAATGCCTTGTTTTTTTCTCTTGCTTTTGTCACCCTCTCTTTGTTGAACAGTGCCTAAATATTGCTCATAAACACTACCAAGAACGTCAGCGTCGATAGCATCAAAGCGATATTTTACGCCTTCCTCTCTACTGGCGTAAAGTTGAGGAACAATTCTTTGGAAAGGATCTCCTTCTGTATCTAAATCTTCGCAAAGATGTTTTTGGAAAAGATTACTGTTGTATTTTTTGTCAAATTTTTTAAAAATAGGAATTAAAGCTTTAATAAAGTTATATGGCCGATAATTGTTGACTCTCCATTTTTGAAAAGCTTGCCAAAGTAATTTATCTTCAATATTTCTATCCTCAAGAACTCTGATAAAAACTAACCTATCTAGGATGCGTTGAACTGCTTCCTCAATTACCGATGTCTTGTACTTTATATTCCACTGTTTTAGGTTCTTATTGAGAGTATTCCTCCAATTAACAAGATCTTCTGCCAATCTTTCATTAACATTAATTCTTTTAGCTGTAATGCCAAATTCACCCAAGAGTTTATCAAGCTTGTTTGTTTTAAAAGATTGCTTAGAAAGCAGCCATAGTTTCTCGAATTTATCAAAATATTCTTTATAGGACAAATCTATATTAGCTCTGGGTTGATCTCTTTTCCATTCTGAATTAAAAACCTTTAAACCTTCAAAGTCTGTTAGGACTACCCAGGCAACACCTTTATTCCAACCATACTCTACTGCTTGCCGTGCCCATTTTTCTTTATCTAAATCTTTAGGAATTGCTTTGGCTTCTAGTAAAAAGTGTGTAATATTATTAATTCTAAAGGAGTAATCAATTCTTCCAGAAATTGTTGTTTCTTCCTCTACTACTTCATTATCAATCCGTTCATTGTGAACATCCCAACCTAAAGCATGAAACAAAGGAAGAATAAAGTCTTTCCGGGTATTAGCTTCATTGTATCTCTTAAAAGCTGACGAAGATAAATTCTCAAATCTTTTAACCAACTTTGCTATTTTCTCTTTAGCTTGTTTCTTTGTGAAAATTTCCATAACTGATAATATTTTATCCTAAAATCCCTTCTTGCTCAATGAATTACTCATTGTTACATTGTTGCATGGTTATATGGCTAGATAGTTAGATGGTTAAATTGGCAACACCGGGGCTTCCTGCCTACCGGCAGGCCACGCTAAGCGGGGCAAGCAGGATCATTTAAGACAACCTCGGAAGGCTCTATAGAAGGAATTCGAAACTGTCGAATATTATCCCAAAGCGTCATCCTGAACCCTGGCCTGTCGCCAGGACAGGCTTGTTTCAGGATCGCTTTTGACATGATTTAATATTATAGATGCTGAAATAAACCTGTCCCTGGAACAAGTTCAGGGTCAGGATTCAGCATGACGAAAGATGTTATTCAACAATCTCTCTAGGTTTAGTCTTTGAAAGTTGAACTTTCTTTATTATAATTTAAAATGTGGATTTTAAAAAAGTTTTCCCTTTTTTTCTAATTTTTGTTTTTTCCCTCTTTGCTCTTTTGTTTCTTTTTAAGCCAGGCTTTGTTGGCTGGGATTTTATTTTCCAGTGCGCGAGACTAGCTTCATTTTATAAAAATCTCAAGGAAGGGGTAGTCTTACCCCGTTGGGCAGGAACACTAAATGCCGACTTTGGACACCCGGTTTTGATCTTTCTTTATCCTTTTGTTTTCTACTTGGGTTCTTTTTGGCATTTTTTGGGTTTCTCTTTAGTTGACTCTATAAAAATAGTTTTAGGCTTGGGTTATCTTTTTTCCGGTATTTTTATGTATTTGGCTATTAGAAAAGTTTGGGGTAGAAGAATCGGCTTGGCAGCCGCTTTGTTTTATCTTTTTATTCCCTATCGTTTTCTTAATCTTTATGGACGGGCCGCTTTGGGAGAACACCTAGCCGTTACTTTTTTACCCTTGGTTTTCTTGAGTCTGGCCAACATTTTGACCAGTAAAAAGGCAGGTTTTAAAAATAGCCTTTTTCTGGCTGTTAGCTTAGCTTTGACAATTCTTTCTCACAATCTGGTTGTTTTGTTAAGCCTGCCTTTAGTTTTGGCCTGGATAATTTATTTAATTGTTGATACCTTTGTCATTCCGGCGCATGCCGGAATCTATAAAAATAATCTCCATAGATTCCTGATCCACGCCAAAGGACGGGCAGGCAAGTCAGGAATGACGAAGAAAATTTTTCATCTTATTGCAGGTTTTTTTTTGGGTTTAGGCTTGTCCAGCTTTTTTTGGATGCCGGTTTTGCTGGAAAGAAAATATACCCGCTATGACGAGATTGCCAACCCAACTTATTACAAAATTAGCCTTTTGAAATCAAAACAGATTTTTATTCCTGCCAACTTTCCCTTGCCACTAGGTGAGCTTCAATATAAGCCGGAAGGAGACAATATTGTTTATCCGACGATTGCTCCAACTCAGTGGTTTTTGATTTTTTTTGGCTTTTGGTTTGTTTTTAAATTTTTCAAAAAAAAGAAGAAAGAAGCTTTTTTTGTTCTGTTTTTAGTTTTATATTCTCTTTTAGGAGCTTTTTTGTCTTTGGAACAATCTTTTTTTCTAACAAAACTCTTGCCGCAAATCGCTCTTTTTCAACAAGCAGTCCGCTTTTTTAATCTACCTTTGATTGCCGCCCCTTTTCTTTTGGCAATTATTGCCCAAAGCTTGCCAAAAAGAAAAATTGGCTCTTTTTTGATCTGCTTTAGTCTTTTAAATTTGATTTTTAGCTTGCCTTTTTTTTGGAACTTGAAACTTCCTCGCAAATTCAAAGACGACAATTATTTTTATGAAGAATATAAACTAACAGCTGACACAGGTCAGATAACGCCCAGATGGAGTCTTATTAATTACTATGAAAAAGCGCCGCAAAGAGTCCAGCTGGTTTCCGGCGGTTTGGATGAGGTGAAGATAGAAAAATGGCATTCCCAAGAGCACCTTTATACTTTAAAAATTAGAGAAGACAGCCAGATTGCCGATAATACTTTGTATTTTCCCGGCTGGAAAGTTTGGGTTGATGGCCGGCAGGTTTCTCTCCGCTTTCAAGATATGAACTGGCGGGGTATTATTACTTATCCGGTACCCAAAGGAGAGTGGCAGATAAAGGTTAAATTTACAGAAACAAAGCTCCGTTTGCTGGCGGACTATATTTCTCTTGCTTCTTTAGTAATTCTTTTTGGTTTGTTTTTAAAATCGTTAGCCCTGACGAATAATCCAGCTTGATAATTTAAATTATCAAGCTCTTTCTCAAGAAGCGCGCATTGAAATGCGCTACTCCAAACTCAACTAGTGATGTTCTTAAAATGTTTTATGGAAACAAGTTTGTGGGTAAGCTCATCAAGCAAAATAGCAACAGCATCAATGCGGGCTGATTGGGGTAATTGCGGATGGCAGAGTTGGAAATATTGAGCGGTTTTGATAATTGATTTTATTTTCCAGCGGCTAATTGCCTCCTCCGGTTTACCGAAAAACTCCCCTACTCGGCTTTTAACTTCCACAAAAACAAGCGTTTTTTTGTCTTGAAAAATAAGGTCAATTTCGCCGAAGCGAGAGCGAAAGTTTTGGGAGATAAATTTATAGTTTTTATTTAGGAGATGTTTTTTGGCTAGGGTTTCTCCTAGTTTTCCTAGCTTTTGTTTTTGAGACACGAATACTTTTTTTTGACACTGAGGACACTGAAGTTTGCTGAGAACGCTGAGACTTTCTCTCTGTGTCTTCAGTCTTTTTCTGTGATCTCAGTGTTTCCTTCTTTTTATCCTTCCTAGGTGAAGCTTTGATTTTTGGCCTCAATTCCTTAATCTTAAGTGCCAGCTTGCCTTTCCTCTGACGCAGATAATAGAGTTTAGCTCGTTTAACCTTGCCTTTTCTTTTAACTTCAATCTTGCTTATTGAAGGGCAGGCCAACGGCCAAATCCGCTCTACGCCAATGCTGCCAACAGCTATTTTTCTGACAGTAAAACTTTTGTTTGGCGGATGGCCTTTGATGGCAATGACGACACCGGTAAAAGTCTGGCTTCTCTCTTTTTTGCCTTCTTTTACCTTGTGGTGAACATCAACAGTATCACCAACAGAAAATTTGGTTTCTCTGAATTCTGCTTGATTGGCCATGAGGAGATTTTAGCAAAAAGAAGGTTGATTAACAAGGGAAACTTTATCTTTATTAATGTCTGATTTCTTGCTCTCCTCTTATTGGTTCTCCTGTATAAGATGCGTCTACTATTCCTTCAGGAATTATTGTCTCTGGAATGTTTTGTCCCATAGAAAAAACTGGTACTTCTACTAGGTTTCCAGCTTCATCTTCAAATGTTTCAAATCTAGTTGGTTGAAGAGGAAAACCTTCTGCTTTTCTTGGTAACATTTTTCCTCACCTCCTTGTTTGCACTTTTTCATGAAATAAACGTTTCTGTTAATAAATTTTTGAAAGGAGTGGGAAGCGGAGACAGATGTTGTCAGTTATTGGAGACAGCTAGGCTGTCTCCGCCTCTCCTTCACTTGGGAATAGAGCCAACTACACCCTCGACCAGCCAGTCAAAAGCCAGCTTCTGCTCGTCGGGCATGGTCTCGCCTTGCTTGACCCGCACCTGGCCCTTCTGATCCTTGATCGGCCCCTCGAAGACGTCAAACTTGCCGGTCAAGATATCTTTCTTCTTGTCTTCGACCAGCTTTACGACGCTCTTGGGCACCATCGTGCCGAAGGGCGACAGGTCCATGATGCCATCAGCCATCGTGCCCCAGTAAGGGGTGTTATCCCAGGTGCCGTCCTTGACCCTCTCCACAGTGTCCTTATAGAAGATACCCCAATTCCAGACGGGGCAGGTCAGGACCGCCTTGGGAGCCAGCGGACCAGAATCGGTGTTGTAGCCGATGGCGTAAACCCCTTCGGTCTCGGCCAGCTTATCAGGCTCCGGCGAATCGCTTTCGCGGAGGATAACGTCGGCTCCTTCGGCGATGAGTGCCTGGGCCGCTTCGCGCTCTTTGACCGGGTCAAACCAGGTGTTGATCCAGACGATGTGCGTCTGCACCTCGGGATTGACTGAGCGCGCCCCCAAAGTGAAGGCGTTCATGTTACGGATCACCTCAGGGATGGGATAAGGAGCGACGTAGCCGAGGACGTTTTTCTCGGTCATCTTGCCGGCCACCATGCCTGCCAGATACCAGCCCTGATAGCCGCGTCCGTCGTAAATGCCGACGTTGTCAGCTATTTTGTAGCCGGTGCAGTGTTCGAAAATGGTGTCCGGGTAGTCCTTAGCGACCTCGATCACCGAGTCCATGTAGCCGAAGCTGGTGGCGAAGATTATGTCGTAGCCTTTCTCGGCGTAGTCACGGATGACGCGCTCAGCATCGGCTCCTTCAGGTACCATCTCGCTGTAGGTGGTCTCCACGTAATCCAGTTCTTGCTCCAGGTACAATCGTCCCTGGTCATGGGCATAGCTCCAGCCCATGTCTCCAACCGGACCCACGTAGATGAAAGCCACCTTCAGTTCAGCCCATTCCTGCAGATAACTTAACAGCAGAAGCGCACTATTATCAGCAGCGAGTTGGAAGAAGATGGGAATTTGGTTTTCTCCGGGCCCTCCTCCAGCCAAATCGCTGAGCGAACGAAAGGCGATGTAGGGAACGTTGTTGACGTAGGCCACATGTGCTACCGCGGCTGTTTCCATGTCCAGAGCATCCGCTTGAAATGTATCCCAAACGTAGCTCCGGTACTGGGCGTTGTCCACGAATGTTTGGCCGGAGACTCCATTGCCTCCGATGGCCACTTTTGGATCGTGCTCCAAACAGATGCCTTCCATCTTAGTACACTGAGTTAGATCAACATCACTCAGTTCCGAAGCCACAGCCAGCATCTGTGGATCGACCTCAAACCAAAACCTTTCTTCTCCGCGCACTTCTACCAGTTGGGGGAAACTCATCCCGAAATTTGGAAAAGGTAAATCTCCCCACCAAGACGGCGCCTGATAGCCGCCCTCTTTAGTCTTGCGAGCATAGAGGGCTTCTTGATATTGCCCCCATTGTGCAGGGACAGTTACATCACCAATATTTAGATCAGGATTTACCCCGCCAGCGATTCCGCTAACTATGATATTGGTGATGTTAAACTTGTCCAGCATTAATTGGGTCTTCATCGCAGCGTTGACCATGCTTATATCCAAGCGGAAAAGAACGACGTCGTTCCCTTTGAGCACGCCAGTTGTGAATTCTGTGCCGTTGACGTAATAGATCTCCTCAATTTCCGTCTCAGACAGCAGTAGGGTCAACTCTGGCTCGAATGCCGAAATAACGGCTATTCGAGGCTCCTCGTCCAGTAGACAGCCCTCCTGTGCCGATACTGAAATAGGCAATAGGGCTGTTAAAGCAACTACGACCAATAGAAACAGATACTTTTTCACTTTCTTTCTCCTTTTTTACTAATTTCCGCTTCCCACTCCAGCTTAATGAGTTATAGATTTGCGAGTATCACACCCTGTGTGAAAGAAACAAACACACCGGGTGTGGTTAAAAGGCCACTCCCGGAGTGTTTTTAAGGCCAGGTTCTATAAATCACTAAACTGGAATGGGAAACAGATGAAAGGAGAAAAAGTAAAAATCCCCAAATGATTTTTAAGGTGCTGGATCTATGCTAAAATAGATCCACTAGGAGAAAAGACAACCTCCAAATTCCTTGTCGCTTTAAACTAGGGTTTGGGAAGAGTCTTTCTCCTAGTTTTTATATTTCATCATTGCCTTAGGACGCTTGGTGTCCCAAGAATGAAAAAAGCACCCTTAATTGGGTGCTTTAAATAAATCAAAAAATAATGTTGATTTTTTAGCTTTTGCCATTTTATAAAAAGTTGCCTGCGGACACACAGGTTTATTGTTCTGATAATTTAAGAATAAAGGTATGAAAAGCAATTGTCAATGAAGAATTAATGTGTAAATAAAGGTAAGGTGCCCAGATAAATAAAAGGAAGGTTAATTTTTTCTTCCAGCCCTCCTTGCTTTAAAACAACGGCAACAGCGACTACCTGGCAGTTGACTTTTTCCAAAAGCTGGCGCATAACGCCAATTGTCCTACCGGTAGAGATGACATCATCAACCAAAACTACTTTTTTCCCCTTAAGCCTTCGGGCATCCGGCCCGTTTAAAACCAGTGTTTTTTTGCCTTCCATTCTTTCCGGTTTGGTCATGTAACCCATAATTTTTTTCCTGGCGATTATGTATCGCCGGTGGTCCAAGTATTGGCTCATTTGATAAATTAGGGGAACTACTTTTACTTCCGGTCCTACCAGAAAATCAAAATCAAACTTTTTCATTTTATCAAGTAGTTTTTGGGAAACTTTTTCCACCATTTGGGTATCACCCAAAAGGTTAAAAGAAGCAATGGAAAGTTTTGGGCCTAGTTTCACAATCGGTAGTTCTCTTTTTAGTCCGCAGAGTCTCAAAGTGTAGAAATCCATCTGTTTAAATAATTTTACCAGAAAAACTAACTTTTGTTTATTACTGCTTTAATAAAAGCAGCAAAAAGGGGGTGGGGTTTTAAAAACTTTGATTTGAGTTCTGGATGGAATTGAGTGCCGACAAAAAAGGGGTGCATCTTTTTGGGCAATTCAATTGCCTCAATTAATTTTCCATCAGGAGAAAGGCCGGAAAAAACCACCCCCTTTTTTTCAAAAAGCTTTTTATATTTTTGGTTAAACTCATATCTATGGCGATGGCGCTCATTGACAATGAGTTGCCCATTGCTTATTGCCTGTTGCCCGGATTGTTTATAAATTTTGAAGAGTCGACTGTTTTTCTTAAGTACGCATGGCCAGGCTCCTAAACGGATAGTTCCTCCGAACTGCTTTTTTTTCAAATATTCTTTTTGTTCAGCCATGATGTGGATTACCGGGTGAAGAGTTTTAGGATTTACTTCTGTTGAGTTGGCTTTTTTCAAACCACAAACATTGCGCCCAAATTCAATTGCTGCCATCTGCATGCCAAAGCATAGGCCTAAATAAGGAATTTTCTTTTCCCGGGCGAAACTAACTGCTTTTATTTTCCCTTCTACTCCCCGTGAACCCCAGCCTTGAGGAATAATGATGCCGTCAACTTTACCCAAATCCTTAAAACCTTCTTTTTCTCCTTTTTCACTGTCATACCAAACGATTTCTGCCTTGACATTACTAACCCAGGCAGCATGATTGACTGCTTCGGTAACAGAAATATAAGAATCCTCCAAGGAAAATTTGCCGCTACTATAATATTTGGCAACTAGAGCAATTTTTACTTTCTTTTTTACTTTTTTTATTTTAGTAATAGCCTGGCGCCAAGATTTTAAATCCGGTTTTTTTGCTTTGAGGTTTAGCTTCTCAAAAATAAGCGAAGAGAGACTCTGTTCTTCCAAAATTAGAGGAGATTGATAGATGATGTTAATATCTGGGCTGGAGATGACTGCTTTCGCCGGCAAACCAGCGGCGACAGAGATCTTTTCTTGCCTGATTTTGTCTGTTCTCTTTTCTGCCCGACAAATAACAATATCCGGCCAAATACCGGCGCTATTCAAATTCATAATTGATTGCTGCATTGGTTTAGTTTTCATTTCTCCAAGGGAATGGGGAATTGGTAAATAGCCTAAATGAACAAAGCAAACATTATAAGGATTTTGACTAGCAATTCTTCTAGCTGTTTCTAGAAAAATAATGTTTTGATATTCCCCTACTGTTCCTCCCAGTTCAATAACCGCAAAGTCAGCATCGCCGGCAGCTTTTTTTATTTTCTTTTGAATTTCATCAGGAATAAAAGGAAAGGTTTCTACGCACTTACCGCCGTATTTTAAACTTCTCTCTTTTTGCAGAACACTCCAATAAATTTTTCCACTTGTAATATAATTTTTTTCTTTTGAAGTTTGGCCCAGAAACCTTTCATAATGACCAACATCTTGATCGCATTCTTCTCCGTCATCAGTTACAAAAATTTCCCCATGTTCAAAAGGACTCATTGTTCCCGCATCGATATTTAAATACATATCACATTTGATAAGAGAGACTTTGAAACCTGCTTGTTTTAGAAGAAGACCAATGGAAGCGGTAACGATCCCTTTCCCTAAACCGGAAATAACACCTCCCGTCACAAAGATATATTTTATCTTTTTCACTTAAGCTTATTTTAGCAAGTTACTCTAGATTTCTCAAAGCCATTTTTTAATTCCTTCTGCCAGCAAGGAAGCCAGGGAAATGATTTCTAGCTTTTTCCAGCTTTCTTTTTGTGGGGAATATATACTATTGGTTATCACGATTTTGTTAATTGGGCTTTTTTGAAAAATTGGTAAGGCTTCTTTCAAGTAAAGATGGTGACTGGCAAAAAAGAAAATTTCTTTGGCTCCTTTATTTTTCAAGATTTTTGCTGTTGCCGCTACTGTCCGGCCGGTATTAATAAGATCATCAAAAACTAAGCAAGTTTTTCCTTTAACTTCACCGGAGACTCCGTGGACGGTCAGCTCGCCTGTTTTTTTATGTCTTTCTTTATTGATATTAATTTGTTCCAGATTTAATTCTTTGGCAAGGATTCGAGAACGCTTCATGCCGCCGAAGTCTGGGCTAACAACAACAGCATTGTTCGTTATTCTATTTTGGATATAACGAGCAAATAATAAGTTGGCAGAATAATGCATTACCGGCAGATCAAAAAAGCCAACAATGCTGGGATTGTGTAGATCAACAGTAAAAAGGCGAGAAATTCCGCTCTTGGAAACAAGATCAGCAATTACTTTGGCGGCAATCGGCTCACCACTGCGAAAAACTTTGTCCTGAAGAGAATAAGCTAACCAAGGGATGACAGCAAAAATTTTTCTTGCTCCAGACCGGACAAGAGCATCGGCCATAAGGAGAAATTCAATAATCATTTTATCTGAGGGGTTAGAAAAACTTTGAACAACAATACAGTCTTGGTTTTTAACATCTTCCTTTACCCAAATACGAATCTCGCCGTTAGCAAAAGAAGAAAGCTCAATTTTGCCCAGGTCAACCTGAAGTTTGATAGCAATTTCTTTAGCTAGAGGCTCATTAGAAGAACCACTAAAAATTTTCATTTAATAAAAGTTAGTCTGTGTTTGTTAAAAATTACTTTAAAATTTTCAAAAAACTGATGTCTTCCTAAAAGTGGAGGTATGAAGTCATCATCGAGAAATCCTAAAGGAATTCTTTTTTCCCAATTGCCAAGTTTTACTTTCAGTTTCTTTTTGCAAAAGAAAACAACTTGTTCGCCACCAACACCGCTAGTTTTCAATTTTTTACAGTCTTTGCTTAAGCTAATTCCTAAATTTAAAGCTAAAAAACGAGGCAATAAAGTGTAATCAGCACCAGTGTCAACAATCATTGTTATTGGTTTAAAAACGCCTGTTTTTTTATCTTGGAAAAAAACAGTGGCAATCGGTCGATAAATTATCCCTAGAAGAGAAGACTTTTCTTTCTTAAAGTTAAAAGTAATCGCCATTAGTCGAAAAACAAAATTAGAGTATCTGCTTTGGGAATAAAAGTAACTAGTGGTGGTTTCTGGTACTCTCTTTCTATTTTTTTAATCATTTTTTGGGCTTGTTTACCAGTTTTGGCGGAAAAGATTTTTTTTCCGGTGACGGCTACAATTTTACCCTTATAGTCAGCCCACTTAGCTAAAAGGGTTTTTTGTTCTTGATCAAAGGCTTCATTTTTCTTTCTTTTCATAAGCCAACTCTATAATAACATCCCTTTATTGTCAAGAAAATGTAAGCCCGCATAAATATTTTTCATTCTATTTCCTCAAAAATCCTTGTGATTTTTGAACTGAGTGTTCTAGGATCAGCGATTACTTGTTCAGTTACTTCAAAAATCAACTCCGCCGGAATTTGTCCTTGAGCAACCGCTTGAATAACCGGTATTATTTTTTCTCCTCTTTCTCCCTCAAGATCCATAAATCTACCCATGTCCCCTACCCGATAAAGACAATTTCGAGGAAAAACTCCCGCAGCAATTTCTCCAGGAGCAACCTTAAGATAATACTCATCGGTCATTGCATTGGCCGGCGCGCCAACATGAGAACGATGACTGATTCCTTCTTTTTGTCCCCAGACAGCAGCCAAGAGAGAGCTGGCACTTTTCACACCAACCCCAACGGCAGAGGCAATCGCCCGTATTGCTGGATTTTCTCTTAAAAGTAATCTTAAAAGAGCGTCTTCTGAGCCGCCAACCGCCCGGCAATCATCACCAAATATAATCCTGTTTGTCAGTTCGCTTTCATCCAAAAGTTGAATACCTATCAGATAACTGCCATCTTTTAGAACAACCCTGCTGGCTCTTATCTGGGGAATGTTTAGATCATAGCCTAGAGCCTTGCTGATAACTTGAACAACCCGACCTCCTCTTAATGGAGAGATCAGGGTTATTTTTTCTTCCTCAAAGGATTCTGTCTCTAACTCTTTAATAGCTTCTTGAAAAACCGGCCTATACCCAAGAGTAAAATTAGCGGCGTAAAGGGCTCCTACTAAAGGATTATCGGGATCAAGTTCCTCGGGGTCAGCGTTTGCCAGAAGGGTTAAATTATCAAAAGCTTGTTTAATTTGTTTATCATGCCTTGAATGGAATTCAATTCCTTTTGGCCAATAATGCATTAGCGTTGCCCTTTTTAATCCCTCAATAGTTTCCTGGCAAGAAGTGTAATCAAACAGACAGTCAAAAGGCCCGAACATTCCTTCAAGAATCAGCTCTTCTTTTACTTGTAGTTTACTTTCTGTTGTTTTTTGGGCGCAGTTAGGAAGATCTTTTGTATCCTTATAAAGTTCATTTACTTTTAGTCTTCCTCGCACTTTCTTTCTCTTCTTTCTGGGCAGGAGAGCTGGCTTCATATCTCAAATGCACTTCAGGCTTTAATTCCTAAAATCCTTCTGGGATTTTTTATTAACATCTGCTCAAAATCTTTTTTAGCTAATTCATATTTTCCTAAAAGTTTAACCCAAGTTTTTAGACATTCGCTGGGACTGGGGTTTCTTGTTTGCCCTGTATCGGAAGAAATTATGCATTGCTCCACGCCGATTTCTCTAATATTCCTTGCTGATTCCTGAGGCGGATAATCACCGGGATTATCTCTGTCCAGCCAAAAAACATAACAGTATTCAACAAAGGCTCCTTTTTTAGCCAACTCCTTTTGAACTTTTAAAGGCATAACAATATCTCTACCTGTTACATGCGTTAGGATTACTTTTATACCCATTTTTAAAGCTTTTTTGGCAACTAACTCTGCTTCTTCCCACCAAAGATGACCAGTAGCCAAAATACAACCCATTTTTTTCACCATCTTTAGAGTTTTTAGAACTTCTTTTTTTAACTTTCCATTTTTGTCAGTTAAATTTATAGAATTAACTTCAGCTTTTCTTCGCGGAATAAAATTGGGGTCTTTTATCCAGTCTGGAGGAATTTCGTGATTGCCTTTGCATTTATTGACATGATTTTTAGAGTGAAGGGTGGGTAACCAAACAATTAAGGGAAATTTTGTAGAAATAGAAGCTGAGGCGTAGATTGCGTCAGGGTTTAACCCACCGATAAAGTTGTTTAAAGTAATAGAACCCGCCAATTTTATTTTTTTGTTTTTTGCTTCCTCAATTTTTACTGCTGGCGCTGTTGAAAAGGCATGAGATTTAACTACTAAACCGCTGATTTTTCCCTCCTCTTCTTTAACCAGACTTTCCACTGAATACTTTCTTGGCAGAACATCTGGTCCTACATGAACATGCATATCCCATGAATTTCTAACAAATTCTTCAATTTGTTTATTGGTCATTTTGCTTCTTTTTGCTCATTTTTAATTTATAAAAATGCCAGAAATTGGGACATCTTTCATCACCTGGTTTTTCCAGATAATCAAAGTCATGAGTTCTGTCTCGACAAGTAAAAGTGCAGCCTGAGCAGGCACTACCGATAACGTCTTTTGGCCATTTTTTAAGAAGTTTCTTTAATTTCGCTGGTGTTAAACCAAGAACATTGAACTCTTCTGACTGCCCAATTTCACCATCTTGTCCGACACAATAAGTAATTTTTCCATTGCGAGTAATTCCTAACATGCGCAGCTCTTTGCATTTAAAGTTTTGTTTAATGGCGAAGTCGGCAAAATTACGCAAAAAAACCAGGGAATTAACAAGTTTATTTCCTGGTTTTTTCTTAATTTCCATCAATTTTTTTACAATTCCCGCTAATTTCGGTCGATCGGCATCGACCAAGCGGATTGGAGAATCTTCAGGTGGCCCATATTTTAAAAACTGTAAGGGAATTAAGTTAAACCAGAAACCCTCTTTTGCTAACAATTTGTAAGTTGGTAAAAGTTGGTCGATATTTTTTCTCATAACTGTGAAATTTGCTGATAATTCTTTTACTCCCTTTTTTTTAAGTTGACGCAAAAGTTTAAGACCAACAATTGATTTATAAACTCGATCTTCATATTTTTTTTCTTTAATTTCGCTTTCTTTAAAAATTCCGTCAACGCTAACGATTACATTTTTTAAACCAGCTTTAAGCAGTTTTTCTAAAATTGATTTGGCAATCACCCCATTGGTCGAGAGAATATAATCAATTTTTGGTTTGGAATTAATATAGGCAATTAACTCTTCAATTTTAGGAAAGACTGTTGGCTCGCCACCGATTAAATTAACTAATTTGATACCACATTTTTCCAGATTATTGATTGCTTTTTCCCATTTTTCTATTGCCACTTCTTTTCCTATGTGCCTTGGATCCCACTTATAACAACCCTCACAATTAAGGTTGCAGCGCATGGTAAGTTCAATTTCTGCTTCGTTAAGTGTTTTAGGTAAATTTGTCATTTTACCTCCTTTTGCTAATTTTTAATTGCTTTTTCCCAGACAACTTTACTTAAAGGAATCCTTGTTCCTTTCTCAACAGCCTTAATTATTTTTCTTGAGTATTTATTTTGTTGATTAATGATTCTATTTAAATCAGAAGTTTTCAATTTCTCTCTATCTACTACTATTTTTCCATTAACAATGACGTATTCTGCTGGGATAGCTTGTGAGGCAATCAAAGAGCCAGCAGGATCGCAGGTAGCGCCGGCGTGAGCAATTTTATCCTTAGTTTCGAAAATGGCAATATCAGCGGCTTTCCCTTTTTCGATGCTGCCAAGATCAGTTCTATTTAAAACCTTAGCTCCTCCTAGAGCCCCCATTTCTAAAACTTGCGAGGGTTTAAGATAAGTAAAGTTTTCTCTTGCCCCCTGGATTGTTCTTGCCCATCGCATCTCTTCTAAGATATTTGACGAGTCATTGCTGGCACTGCCATCAACCCCTATGCCAACACTCACCTCTTCTTTAATCATCTCTGTAATAGGAGCAATTGCCTCGCCCCGAGCATTAGAAATAGGACAATGGACAAGAGTAGTTTTAGACCGCGATAAAACCTTTACTTCTTCCTTATTCAGATAAATGCAGTGAACATAGCTCACATCGGACCCTTTCCAGCCGATACTCTGAAGGTAGGAAACCGGTCTTTTGCCAAAATTCTCTTGACAATAGCCATTCTCAAATTCCGACTCGGCAACGTGAGTCTGTAGATTTACTTTATATTTCCTTGCTAATTTAGCAATCTCTATAAAATCTTTTTTGCTATTAGTAAAAGGAGTGCATGGCCCCAATCCAATCTTTATCATGGAAAATTTATTTTCGTCATGAAACTTTCTAACTACTTTTTCACTATGTTTAAGAATAACCTCTAGGCTTTGAACAACACTATCATCAAACAAAGCTCCGTCTTTTTTAGATAAAGTCATGTTTCCTCGATAAGGGTGAAAACGAATACCAATATTTTTAGCGGCTTTAATAGTAGCTTCAAATATTTCTTTTTTCCCTTTTGGAAAAATATAGAAAAAGTCAGAAGTAGTTGTGCAGCCAGAAAGTAATAATTCAGCCATATTAATCAAGGAAGCATAATAACTTGCTTCAGGCGTCAGTTCTTTTATCATTGCTGTCATGGCAGCAATCCATTTATCTATTCTTTGGTTTTGCTGATAAGGTACATTGCGAAAGAGAGATTGAAACATATGATGATGGGTGTTAATAAAGCCCGGCAAAACTATCATCCCGGAGGCATCAATAATTTTGTCTGCCTTTTTTTTTCGGGAATTAAGCTCTTTTATCTCCGGACCTTCAATATAGACAGAGGCATTGCGAAGAATACGCCGCTTTGCATCCATCGTTATCAGATAATCAGCGTTTTTGATTAGAAGTGATTGTGACTTCTTTCTTGGCTTCACTTACTCTTTCTAACTAACTTTTCTATGAAATCTTCGGCTACAGAAACTTCAGTGATTAGAAGAATATTGTTTTCCACTGCGGAGTGGCGAATGATCCACCCGTCGGTTACCTCTTTTTTTCCTCTCCGGCTAGTAGGAATGTTGATAATCATATCAAAGCGTTTTTGATCCAAAAAATCTTTGATATTTGGTTTCTTTTTCTGGCTAATCTTGTAAAGCAAGGTTGTTTTTAAACCATTCTCTTTCAAAAACTTATGGGTTTTCTTGGTAGTAAATAATTTGAAGTTTTCTAAGGCGGCTAATTCCTTAATATCAGGCAAGAGTTTCTTTTTATTTTTAACTCGTCCGATAGAAAGCAAAACATTCTTTTCTACCCTTTTAGCTAGTCTCATTTGCAAGGAATAAATTTCAATAAAACCGGCCGAGCAGTTTTGGTTAAAAGCCTCGGATTTCATAAAAGTAGCCAGTTTTTCATCAAAAATAGTATTGGGAGTCGTCAGCGCCACTGTTTCTGCTTTACCTTTATGCAGCCTGACTGTCACTTCTCCTGTAACTCTTTCGTTCACTCTATCCGTAAAGGCATTTAAATCAGTCATTAAGGGATCATGCCACAAAGCGCCGTAACAAAGATAAGCAAACTTTTGATCAACGATCGTTTTAAATTCATTTTCTACTCGAGTGCAAACATACTTTTCCAAATTCCAATGAGCATTAATGATGATTTCCGCTGCCGGTGCTTCATAAACACCACGAACCTTAAGACCAACGACCCGGTCTTCTATATGATGAATAATACCAACGCCATGTTTAGCTCCAATTTTGTTTAATTTAATGATTAAGTCGGCTAATTTGAGGTGCTT
This sequence comes from uncultured Pseudomonadales bacterium, assembly GCA_964414895.1. Classification (GTDB taxonomy): domain Bacteria; phylum Patescibacteriota; class Microgenomatia; order UBA1400; family CAYNMC01; genus CAYPXO01. The sequence continues at coordinate 19,103 of CAYPXO010000014.1, read as the reverse complement.
ACCATTTAAGCCAACAGGAATTCCTTTGACAAAATTCAGCTTGACATACTGCGGTTTATTAGGAGCTTTTTCTGGAAGACGGCAAACTTGGAGAATTTTTTCCAATGGAGGAATAAGAGCTGGGTTTTCTATTTCACCGGATTCTCCGGTTACTCCCCACATATTATCATCATAAGAATAGGGAGTATCGGCAGTTTGTTTAACGGGAATTTTATGTTTTTTAGCATAAACCAGTTCTTCATCTCTGCCCATGCTCCACTCTCTAACCGGAGCAATAATTTTAATATCTGGATTTAGGGTTAGTGCTGTTGACTCAATCCTTACCTGGTCATTACCTTTTCCTGTGCACCCATGGGCGATTGTATCGGCTTCTTCTTTGGTGGCAATCTCCACTGCTTTTTTGGCCAAAAGTGGTCTCCCTAAAGGAGTGGAGAGATGATAAGAGCCTTGATAAGAGGCATTTGCTTTAATTCCTTTGGATAAATATTCCTCAGCAAATTCATCTTTGGCATCAAGCACATAAGCCTCGGCTGCTCCTACCTTTAAGGCTTTCTTGCGAATCTTTTCCAAGTCATCCGCTTGCTGGCCAATATCAACTGTTAAAGCAATAACTTTAGCTTTATACTCGTCTTGAATCCATTTGAGCATTACACTCGTATCCAGGCCGCCGGAATAAAGCAAAATTACTTTTTTAACTTCTCTCTTTTTGCCTTCATACGATGAAACTTTGATGTATTTTTGCATTTTTAAGTCACACAAGTTAGACAATGAACACCGCCGCCTGATTTTTTAAATTCGCTGATATCCGCTTCTGCTGTTCTGAAGCCTTTGACTATCAGATCAGGCAGTAAGCCATTGATACCCTTATTGGTAATAATCTTTTTCCCATAAACAATGCTATTAAGAATAAAGTTAAAGGCATCTTTTCTTGATGCCTTCAGACTAAATCGAGCCTTTTTTTCAATAATTTGGCGGCTTTTTTTAGAAAAAGCCCCTGGGTAATAAATTAAACTTTTTTCATCTAAAGGAAAAATAGCTAAATCAAGATGATATAAAAAAGGGTCTATAAGTTTGAGGCTAATAACTTCTCTTTGAGTTAAGCTGGCAATTTTATTATGAGCTTTTTTATCTGTCCGGAAACCAAAACCGGCCAAGATTTTATCTCCCCATAATATAAAATCGCCCCCCTCAAATTTAAATTTTTTCGGGAGACGGATAATGTTATAACCTCTTTTTTTAAACCAAGAGATGTAAAATTTTATTTCCCTTCTTCTCTCTCTGTAGCAAAAGTTTGAGGGAATAAAAGTTTTATCTATCAAAATTCCTTGGTCAGCAGTAAAAACCATATCAGGCAATTCTTGCTTTTGATTAATAACTTCTACCTTTAGTTCTAAAAAGTTCTCAATTAAACTTTTCAAATTCTTCCATTGTTTTCTGGCAAGCTTTTTATCTACTGATAATTTAGGATCCATCCAAGGGTTGATTGAATAAGTGACATCATAATGATCCGGAGAGCACATAAGTATTTTTTGCATCGTTTTTCCAGTCTGATTCTTAAAATGATAAAGTTTTTATAGCTTTTCTCTTTAGTTTTTTCTTTAAATCTTCAGCTAGAGGTTTATTGCTTGCAATATAGCCAGGCTTAAAAAGCTGGCAGGCACCTAGGGAAACTTCGCCAAAAAGCGATTCGTCAATTATTTCCTTTTTGCTTTTACTATAAACAAACAAAGCAGTATCTCTTAAATTTATGTGTGAGCCGGCTTTACCTAAAGCAAGCATAACATGAGAATAGACAGGATTTTCTCCAAAGCTTTCTCTTAAATCCTCGCTACCTGCCAAAATTTTTTTGTTTCTGCCGACTACTAAACTGGCAATAGGAATAAAATTTCTTTTCCAAGCAAGTTCTATTTCCTCTATTGCTACTTGTAAAGCCTTAAGGCCAGCTTGAGTAAAAGAACCAAATTTTTTAAAAGTAGAAATATTTGAGAGGAGATTATTATTCATAGTTTCTCCTTTTTAATAATGCTTAAAAAAAAGAGCCATTTTTTAAAAAACGGCTCTTTTAAAAAATAACTCCTTTTCAAAGGAGTTATTAGTTTTGCTTACAATATATTTATGGCAAAAAAATAGCAATTTTTTCATAAAAATTGTCCAAAAAAACCAGAGCTTTTTGGTCTCTGAGATTTAATGTTATTACATAAAAAATATGCTTGTCAAGACCTATTTTTTCCAAGGAGAAAGAGAATTAATCCCTTTTGGGCATGGAGGCGGTTTTCCGCTTCATCAAAAACAACTGACTGGGGCCCGTCTATTACCTCAGAGCTTACTTCTTTTCCGCGATAAGCAGGCAGACAGTGCATAAAAATGGCTTTTGGTTTTGCCAGCTTCACGATTTTGTTATTTACCTGAAATGGAGGAAAAATTTTTAACCTTGTTTTTTTCTCTGTTTCGTCTCCCATGCTGACCCAGGTATCGGTAATTATCACATCGGCTTTTTGGGCGGCTTTTTGAGGGTTTTTTGTTTGGACAATTTTGGACTTTGCCTTTTTAGCAAAAGTTTTTGCTCTTTTAGCGATTTTTTTGTCCATCCAATAACCGCTTGGGGAAGCACAATAAAAGTGAGCTCCCAAAAGAGCAGAACATAGAGCCAGCGAATGAGTTACATTGTTATTTCCATCTCCTAGATAGGCCAATTTTAAACCTTTTATTTTTCCCTTTTTCTCTAAAATAGTTAAAAAATCTGCCAGAATCTGGCAAGGATGTTCCCAATCAGAAAGGGCGTTGATAACCGGTACTGTTGAGCCTTGGGACAATTTTTCGATTGTTTGGTGTTTGAAAGTTCTGGCCATGATAATATCGGCCATGCTGGCAGTTACCCGACCAACATCTCCTGGGCTTTCCCTTTTGCCCATTTGAATATCTGAAGGAGCTAGATAAATCGCATGTCCTCCCAACTGGGTCATGCCAATCTCAAAAGAAATCCTTGTGCGCAAAGATGGTTTTTCAAAAATCATTACCATTGTTTTGTCTCGAAGAAATTCTTTATTTTTGCCCTTCTTTTTTAGATTCTTTTTGAGTTTAAGGCTAAGGTTAAGAACTTTCTTTATTTGTATCGGACTTAAATCAGCAATGCTTAAAAAATGTTTTAATTTCATGAAAGCCTCCTTTTAATTTCTGATTTTAAACGATCGTTGAAATTAACGCCATAAGGTAGAACAATCTTTTTTCCTTCTTGTAATTTTATAATGATGTTGTCTTTTCCTTTGTTTTCTTGTAAAAGAGCGCTTATTTCTTGCAGGGTTTCTTTGGAAGTTCCTTTGGGGATACTAATTGTTTTTTCTTTAGTCTTTTTGGGATAATCTTGGGGAATAGTTTCAATTTTTTGCACCAAGATAGAAAGTTTTTCTTCTCGATAGTCAACCACTCCAGAAACTAAAAGAACTTGGTCTTTTATCAGCAGGTTTTTGCTTTCTTCAAAAATTCTAGGAAAAACTACCAAGTCTATTTTTTCCGTTTCGTCAGCTAAAGTAACAAAAGCCATTTCGTTGTTGCCTTTTTTGGTAAATACCCGACGAACGCTGTTGACAATTCCTCCTATTGTTACTGCTTGGTCTTGTTGACTTTTATCAATTTCGTAAATTTTACAAGTTACCACTTGGGAAATTTGCTTAAAAGCAGAAGAAAAAGGATGGTCGCTAAGATAAAATCCTAGAAGACTTTTTTCCAAAGATAGGAGATCTTCCGAAGGCAATTCTTCTATTTCAGGGAGATTGTCTTTGTGATTATCTTTTGTTTCTGTGGGGTTGAGGTTTTCAAAAAGAGAGACCTGTCCGCTGGCCTTCCTTTTGTTTTCTATCTCTATTCTTGCTCTGATTTTTCCCAATCCGGTCAGCATAGCCGCTCTTTTACCAAAAGCATCCATTGCTCCTACTTGAATTAAAGACTCCAAAACTTTTTTGTTAACTTTTTGGGGATCAACTTTTTGGCAAAAGTCGGTTAGAGAACTAAACTTTCCTTTTTTGCGGGCTTTCAGGATTTCACCGATTGCTGCCTGACCAACATTTTTGATAGCCGAGAGTCCAAAGCGAATTGCTTTACTTTCTAAAGATTGAGAATTGGGCTCAATGACAAAGCCGACTTTGGAACGGTTAATATCAGGTGGATTAACAGCAATACCCATTCGCCGACATTCTTCGACCTCAAGAGCAATTTTATCTTTATTGTGGGCTTCGGCTGTTAGAAGAGCGGCCATGAATTCAACGGGAAAGTTGGCTTTCATATAAGCAGTTTGATAGGCAATCATTGCATAGGAAGTTGAATGAGCTTTGTTAAAACCATAACCGGCAAAACGTTCAATATAGTGCCAAACTTTTTCTGCGGTTTTTTTCTTATAACCTTTTTTCTGTGCCCCGTTTATGAATTTCTTTTTTTCCTTGGCCATGACTTTTCGTTTTTTCTTGCCAATTGCTCGGCGCAAAACATCAGCCTCGGTCATAGAATAGCCGGCCATGACATTAGCAATCTGTAGACACTGTTCTTGATAAACAGCAATACCGTAAGTTTCCGATAAAACTGGCTTTAGATCTTTATGCGGGTAAGCAATTGCCTTTGGATTTTGTTTTCTGTTGACAAATTCAGGGATTAGCTCCATTGGGCCGGGACGATAAAGAGCAACCATAGCAATTAAATCAGAAAACTTAGAGGGTTTGAGATCTTTGGCTAAACGGCGCATGCCGGCTGACTCCAGTTGAAAAACGCCAGCCGTTTCTCCGCGAGAAACAACTTGATAGGCTTTTTTGTCATTTAAGGGAATATCAGAAATGTCAACTTTTTTACCCGATTGCTTTTTGACAAATTCAATTGCTTTTTGCAAAGTTGTTAGGTTTCGCAAGCCTAAAAAATCCATTTTCAAAAGGCCGATAGCATCATCAGAAACATTTAAATCCAAAGAATACATATCATATTGAGTGATTATTCTTTCTCCACGAGACTCTCTTTGTAAAGGTGTGTACTCTGTTAGATTTTTGTCAGAGATAACTACGCCGGCGGCATGAGTAGAGGCATGACGAGCACAGCCCTCAACCTTTTTGGCCAAATCAATTAGTTTTTTATATTTGGCTTGGGCATAGAATTGCTCTAACTCATAAACGCTGGAAAGGGCTTGATCAATAGAAGAGCCAAAGGGAATTAGTTTAGCAATCTTGTCCGGTTCAGAATAAGGCATACCTAAAACCCGACCAATATCACGAATACTTCCTCTGGCTTCCATTGTTCCGAAGGTAATTATTTGGGCAACCTTTTCCTTGCCGTATTTTTGAGTGACGTATTCTATGACCTCATCTCTTCTATCTTCGGCAAAGTCCAAGTCAATATCCGGCGGACTCGGGCGGTCAGGATTCAAAAACCTTTCAAAAGCAATTTTATGTTTGAGAGGGTTTATTGAGGTAACCCTTAAGATATAAGAGACCAGAGAACCGGCAGCGCTACCTCTGCCAGGACCAACGCGAATTCCCTGGATTTTTGCCCAGTTAACAAAGTCTTGAACTATCAAGAAATAAGTGGCAAAGCCTTTTTTGCAAATAACATCGAGTTCATAATCCACCCTTTCTTTGATTTCTTTGTTGGGACGAGGAAATCTGAGAGAAAATCTTTCTTCAACTAGTTTTTTTAAGTGTCTTTCTGCTGTTTGACCGGACGGTAGAGGGTAATCAGGCAAAATCCATGTACCAATGGAAATTTTAAGATCACACTTTTTGGCAATTTCAAGGGTGTTTTTGAGGGCATCCGGCTGTTCAGAGAAGAGAGAGGCCATCTCATCGGGTGAACGAAAATAAAAATTAGGAGAATTAATCATCGTTAAGCGATCTTTGTCTTCAATTGTTTTTTTAGTTTGGATTGCCAAAAGAGCATCTTGAGCCTCGGCGTCATCTTGTTCTACATAGTGAACATCGTTAGTGGCCACCAAAGGAATCCCTAATTTCCGAGAAAGAGCAATCAATTTTTTGTTGGCTTTATTTTGGCCCTCTATTCCTTTGTGAGATTGAATTTCCAAATAAAAATCCTCTTCAAAAATTTCCAGCAACTTGCGGGCTACTTTTTCTGCTTGCTCATCTTTGTCCTGAATAAGAAGAGAAGGAACTTCTCCTTCTATACAGGCAGTTAAGGCAATTAATCCTTGATGGTATTTTTCCAAGAGTTCAAAGTCGGCCCGCGGCTTATAATAAAAACCTTCCAGATGCGCTTTGGTGACCAATCTCATTAAATTTTTGTACCCTTTTTGGTTTTTGGCTAAAAGAACTAAATGATATTGGTCGGCGTCAATTTTTGGCTGTTTGTCAAAACGTGAGCGATGAGCCATATAAATCTCACAACCGATGATTGGTTTTATCCCTTGTTTTTTACATTCTGTATAGAAAGGGACTGTTCCATACATTACTCCGTGGTCGGTTAAAGCTAAAGCGGACATTTTGTACTCCTTCGCTTTAGCCACTAAATCAGGAATTTTTGACAAACCATCAAGTAAAGAATATTCGCTATGGGTATGGAGATGAACGAAATTGGACACGGTAAATGGCGTAAAATGCGTAATGCGCAACAGGCGAAAAATGCCAAACGCTTAAGAGAACAATAAATAAGCGCTTTCCGCAAATTACGCAATTTCCGCATCTTCCGCCGATTCAACAATATATTAAAGAAACTTAACTAATTCTTTAGTAATAAGCTTTTGAACAACTTGAGGGCTGGCTTTCCCTCTCAATTCCCTCATCACCTGTCCAATCAAAAAGCCTATAACTTGTTTCTTTCCTGCCTTATAATCAGCAACTGCTTTTTTGTTTTCTTTTAAGACTTTTTGGACAATCTCTTTGATTTTTGCTTGGTCTGTTATTTTACTGGTTGCTTTTTTTACCAGCGTTTTTACCAGCTTTGCCGGCAAAAAGCTTTTAATATCTAACCTTTTATTAACGATAACGTTGGCAATTTTCTTGGTTAATTTACTATAAGAGACTTGCGGGTGCAAGTCGTTTATAGTAAATTTCCTGGCTGCTAAAACGGCTTCCTCAAAATAATCAGCCCTTTTCCTGGTGGTCGCTAGGATTTCGGCATTATAGGCAGAAGTACCGTATTCTTTAACAAATCTTTCGATCTTTTCATCCGGCAATTCCGGCAGCTTAGCTTGTAGCTTGTAGCTTGTAGCTTGTAGCTTGACAATTGGCGGGATATCTGGTTCAGGGAAATAGCGATAGTCAGCCGCTTCTTCTTTTATCCGCTGAGAATAAGTCTTGCCTGTTTTTTCATCAAAGCCTCGTGTTTCCTGAATGGGAATTTTCCCTGATTCTAAAATCTGCTTTTGCCTTTTAATCTCGTATTCAATCGCCTTTTTAACAAAGCGGAAAGAGTTAAGGTTTTTTATCTCAACCTTATAGTTAGGTAAGTTGCCAGTTGCTCTTTTTACTGGCTGCTGGCTGCTGGCTGCTGGCTGCTTAAGCAATGAAATATTCGCTTCACATCTCATACTCCCCTTTTCCATGTCACAATCAGAAACACCTAAATAACGGATAATTTGTTGGAGTTTTTTGAGATATAAAACTGCCTGTTGGATACTATTAACATCAGGCTCACTAACAATCTCCACAAGAGGAACACCAGAGCGATTAAAATCGATTAGCGTGTAGCTCGTAGCTAATAGCACGTGGCTCGTGGTTTTTGCCTCGTGGTTTTTGGCTTCTTGCTGCCACCCGCCACGTGCTACATGCACTAATTTAGCTGTATCTTCTTCCATATGCACCCGATTAATTCTAATTTTTTTAGCTTGTAGCTTTAAATGTCCATTCTTGCAAAAGGGCTGATCATATTGGCTTATTTGATATCCTTTAGGCAGGTCCGGATAAAAGTAGTTTTTTCGATCAAATTTGGACTCATCGGCAATTTGGCAATTTAGAGCCATACCAATCAAGAGACACCAATCAATTGCTTTTTTGTTAGGGACAGGTAAAGCCCCAGGTAAACCCAGACAAACCGGACAAGTGTGAATGTTTGGTTTTTGAAGAAAATGATGAGCACTGCAACCACAAAACATCTTAGACTTGGTTTTTAGTTCAACATGGACTTCAAGACCAATGATTGGCAGGTAGCTTTTTGGCTCGTGGCACATAGTGGGTAGCGGTTGGTTTTTTGGATTCATCTTAATGATTTTTTAAAAGCATTAATTTTTTTTATCAAAATTTCTGCTTTATTATATAAATGTTCTCTTTTCTCTTTACTTAAAAATCCTGCTTTCTCGCAAAATAATAATTGAGAAACCGTTTCTAAGGTTGACTTAATAGCAATATTCAAAAAATTAATAAAATCTTTCGTTGTTGTTCCACCAGAGCCCTCTGCTATATTGCTTGAGATAGATACAGCAGCTCTTTTCAATTGAGCAACTAATCCAAATTGTTCTTGTTTAGGAAATTTATTAGTTAACGAGTAAATTTCTAAGCAGTATTCAATCGCTAATTGCCAGATTTCTAATTTTTCAAATCTAAACATAAATTGGCATGTAACACATGACAGTGGCAGCTACTAATCCACGCGCCATAAGCTACGCGCCACGAGCTAAATTTTAGGCTTTCTTTTATGATAATTAGTTGCTTGTTGATAAGCATAGGCAACTTTTAAGATAAGGTTTTCTCTAAATTGTGAGCCGATTATCTGCATCCCTACGGGCAAATTATTTTTGGTAAAACCACAAGGAATCGCTAAACTTGGCACTCCAGTAGGATTAACAGTAATTGTATAAATATCAGATAAATACATCGCTAAAGGATCATTAACTTTTTCTCCAATCTCAAAAGGAGGCGTCGGAGAAGTAGGAGCAATCAAACAGTCACACTCTTTTAAAACCTTCTGATAATTTTGAATCACTACTGTCTTTACCTTTTGTGCTTTTAAATAATACTGGTCATAATATCCTGTGGATAAGGCATAAGTCCCCAACATAATCCTTCTTTTTGCCTCATCAGCGAATTTATTTCTTTTAAAACCGCAACGAATACCATCATAACGGGCAAGATTCGAACTTGTTTCACTACAAGCTAAAAGATAATAAACAGCAACCGCATATTTTAGTGTTGGGAGGCTAACTTTTAATATTTTTGCTCCTTGATTTTCCAATTTCTTAATTGCCTCCAAAACTATATTTTTTACTTCTTCATCGATTCCTTCACCAAAAAATTCCTTTGGAATCCCAACTTTAATACCTTTAACAGGAAGTTCTAAAAATTTTGGATAATCCAGAACTTTCTCAAAAGAAGCGGTAGCATCATTTTCGTCTTTACCTGCTATAACTTTCAAAATTAAAGCACAATCTTCCACTGTTTTTGCCATTGGTCCAACAGTATCTAAAGAGGAAGCAAAAGCAATACTCCCATATCGAGAAACGCGACCATAAGATACTTTGAGCCCTACAATTGAACAAAATGAGGCTGGCAATCTAATAGAACCTCCGGTATCTTCACCAATGGAAAATAGAACCATATCTGAAGCAATTGCGGCAGCACAACCTCCAGAGGAACCACCAGGAACTCTTGATAGATCCCAAGGATTGCGAGTTACAAAAAAGTCTGAGTTTTCTGTTGAACTTCCATGTCCCCAAGCATCACAATTGGTTTTCCCTATTAAAATTGCTCCCGCATCTAAAAGTTTTTGGTAAACAGTTGCATTGTAAACAGGAATATAGTTTTCCAAAACTTTCGAACCAGCAGTTGTTATTACTCCCTTCGTGCAGTAAACATCTTTCATGCTAAAAGGAATCCCAAGTAAAGGTTTAGTTTCCGGAAAACCGTTTTCTTTGATAAACAAATCTTTTTCCGCCGCACTTTTCAATGCTTCTTGTTCACAAACAGTAATAAAAGCCTTGATTTTGCTATCAACTTCTTTGATTCTTTGCAAACAAGCCCTGGTTAGCTCAAGACAAGAAAACTTTTTTCCTTTTAGTTCCTTTATGGCTTGAGTGATAGTGAGTTGATTTAATTGCATAAATGCGTAGGTTGCGTAAGTTGCGTAAGTTGCGTAAAGCGCTTAAAGCGCTAGCGTCTTACGCGTCTTGCGCATTTTCGCGTTTTCCGCTCTAATGCTATCAACTTAAAATGTAACTCCTCTATTATTGTCCAAATTTCTCTTAGATTCTTTCCTTCAATCTCACCTAAGTCCTGTAGAATTTTTAATATTGTTGCTGTTTCAAAAAGCGAAGAAATTGCAATTCTTAGAAACCTGGCAAATTCTTTATCATTGTTCCGTCCTTTTCCTTCGGCAATATTTAAAGCAATTGAGGTAACTGCTCTTAAAAGTTGTGGTTTCAAAACACATTCTTCATGTTTCGGAAACTTTCTAGCTAATTTATAAATAAGATTGATTAACTTAACTGCTAGTTTATAAATTTCAAGACTTTCGAAATTAAATTTCATAGCATTTTCCGCCTGTTTCGCATATTACGCACTTTCCGCATTAAATATACTCTTTATTTTAAAATAGCCGTTTTGAGTTCTTTTGCTTCCCGAAAGAGCTTCTTTTTGGGATAAAGAAGGCTTTGTTTTATCTTCGCGAAAAACATTTTCCAGTCCGGTTACCTGCGAAGTGGGCTTAACTTTAGAAGTATCAACTTCTTTTAAAATCTCAACATAGCCAAGAACATCCGAAAGCTGCTTTTGAAATTTGACCACTTCTTCTTTTGTAAGCTCTAGATTGGCCAATTTGGCAATACGCAAAACTTCTTCTTTGGAAAGTTTGTTTTTTTGTTTAGCCATCTTTGATAGTATAACTTTCCTCCCATTAAAAAACCAGCCTTGTTGGCTGGTCTACAAATTTTAAAAACGCCACTACCAGCCAACCCTATTTTAGGTTTTGCTGGCTTTGCTGAAAAACAAACAAGTGGCTTTTCATTAGAACTGAATATAAAGAGTAAAGATCATTTTGTCAAGTAATATTTTCTTTTTTTCTCATTAAATTTTTCAATTGCATAGCGGAGCATTGTCCTTGGCATCACTTTATAATATTTTTTTAAAAATTGCTCTTCTTTCTTTTGATTTCTTTTGCCTACTTCTCTTAGCATCCAACCAACAGCTTTATGAATAAGGTCATGGCTGTCGCTCAATAGAATTTTAGCTATTTTCAAAGTATCTTGAAACTGACCATTTTTTATAAGCTCAAAAGTGGCAATAATTGCCATTCTTTTTTCCCATAGATTTTTTGACTCGGCTAGTTTGTATAAAATTAATTTGTCTTTTTTAAGCAAATAGTTTCCTAAAATATGGTAAGCCGAACAGTCAACTAAATCCCAATTGTTGATGTTTTTGCTGTTTTTTAAATAAAAGTCAAAAATCTTTTTTTTCCCAGCATCATTTATTTTTTTATATTTGTTAATTAAAATAAACAAAGCCGTTTGACGATATTCATGAATTTTGCTGGAGAGTAATTTTTGCAAGTCTTTTAGAGGCAAATTAGAATGTTTTTTAGCAGTTTTGCGCTGATTGGGAACGCTAACCCCTAGGAAAAGGTCTCCTTCTCCATATTCTCCCTTGCCGGTCTTAAAAAACCTAGAAAGACCTTTGACTTTTTTATATTTTCTGGCTTTTTCTAAATCTTTCTTAAGCTGGCCTAACATAATCTCTTTTACAATATAGACCTTGCACCCGCAAGGCGTTTATAGTAAAACTATTTTTCCGTTTTCAACTTTTACTCTTACTCTACTTCCTTCTTTGGTTTTTCCTTCTATAATTTGCAAAGCCAGCTCATCTAGAATTTTATTTTGAATTACTCTTTTTAAAGGTCGGGCGCCAAAAGTGGGATCAAAGCCTCTTTTAGATAAAAGCTTTTTTGCTTCGGGAGAAAGCTCCAGTTTTATTTTCTGGTCAGAAAGTCTTTTTTTCACTTTGGCTATTTGCAAGTCAACAATTTCTTCCATCAATTGGGAATCAAGCGGCTCAAAAAGAATAATTTTATCAATCCTGTTTATAAACTCAGGTCTAAATGTTTGGCGAATATCTTCCCAAATCTGGGTTTCAACTTCTTCTTTTTTTACCTCTTTAGCCCACCTTTCACTACCCAAATTAGATGTCATAATAATAATGGTGTTTTTGAAATCAACTGTTTTTCCCTTGCCATCAGTTAAACGGCCATCATCCAAAACTTGAAGAAGGATATTGAAGACTTTATCATGAGCTTTTTCGATCTCATCCAATAAAATTACCGAGTAAGGATGGCGTCGAACTGCCTCGGTTAATTGGCCGCCTTCTTCATAACCAATATAGCCAGGTGGCGCCCCTATCAATCGAGCAATACTGTGGGCTTGTGTATATTCGCTCATATCTATTCTTATCATCGCTTTCTCGTTGCCAAAAAGGTTCTCTGCCAAGGTTTTGGCCAGCTCAGTTTTTCCTACTCCGGTCGGTCCCAAAAAGATAAAAGAACCAATTGGTCGATTCTCTTCTGACAAACCGGCTCGTGAACGCCGAATAGCATTAGCTACTTGAACCAAAGCATCGGTTTGACCAACAACTCTCTTTTTCAAGTCTTTTTCTAACTTGGCTAATCTGGAGGCTTCCGATTCCATTAGTCGAGAAAGAGGAATTCCTGTCCAACGAGAAACAACTTCAGAAACGTCTTCCTCAGTCACTTCTTGACGTAAGATTCTTTTTTCTTTAGGGATCAAGCTCCATTTTTTCCTCTGCTCTTTGAGTTCTTTTTGCACTTGAGGAATTTGTCCATATTTGAGTTTAGCTGCTTCTTCCAGATGAATTTCTCTCTCAGCTTTTTCAAGATCAATCTTTAGTCGATCCAGCCTTTCTTGAAGTTTGTTGATTTCCTGCAAGATTTCTTTTTCTTTTTTCCAAGCCAACTCCAGCTTTTTCTGTTTGTCTTCTAAATCCGCTTTCCTCCTTTCTAAGTTTTTGATTTTCTCCCCCGTTCCTTTCTCTTTTTTTAAGGCAGCTAACTCAATATCCAGCTGGATAATTTTACGTTTCAAAATATCCAATTCTGTGGGCATACTGTCAATTTCAATCTTTAAGCCGGAAGCCGCTTCATCAATTAAATCAATCGCTTTGTCTGGCAGAAAACGGTCGGTAATATAGCGATCAGAGAGTTTTGCCGCGGCAATCAAAGCCTCGTCAGTAATTCTAATTCCATGATGAAGTTCGTATTTTTCTTTGAGTCCTCTTAAGATAGCAATTGTGTTTTCTGCTGTTGGTTGATCAACAAAAACGGGTTGAAACCTTCTTTCCAAAGCAGCATCTTTTTCTATATATTTTCTATATTCAGAAAGAGTTGTTGCTCCAATACAACGAAGCTCGCCTCGAGCGAGGGCTGGCTTTAACATATTGGAAGCATCTATCGCTCCCTCGGCACCGCCAGCACCTACCAGGGTGTGCAACTCATCAATAAAAAGGATGTATTTCCCAGAGGCTTTTTTAATTTCCTGGAGAATAGTTTTAAGACGGTTCTCAAATTCTCCTCTAAATTTGCTACCAGCTAATATTGAAGCCAAGTCCAAAATCAAAATTTCTTTATTTTTTAGAATATCTGGCACATCACCAGAAATTATTCTTTGGGCCAAGCCTTCAACAATTGCTGTTTTTCCTACCCCTGGGTCGCCAACAAGAACAGGATTATTTTTAGTCCGTCGAGATAAAACTTGCATAATCCGTCTGATTTCTTTGTCCCGACCAATAACCGGATCGAGTTTTCCTTTGTTGGCCAAAACAGTCAGATTGGTGCAGTATTTCTGCAAAACTTGATATCTCCCTTCAGGGTCTTTATCACTAACTTTTTGTGAACCTCTAATCATTTTTAAAACCTCCTTGATTTTTTGTTCACTAATGTTTTCTTCTTTGAGTATATCTGATGACTGGCAGTCTGTCAACAAGAGTGCTAAAAGTAAATGTTCTCTGGAAATATATTTGTCTCCCATTCTTTCTGCTTGTTTTTGAGCTCCCTGTAAAACTTCTGTCAATTTTGGAGAAATAATTGTCTTAGTTGGGCCAGAAACTTTTGGCAATTCATCTAATTGTTTTTTAGTGCGCTGAATCAGAGCATCCAATTTTACCCCAACTTTTTCCAAAATCTGAGCAACTACTCCCTCGGCATCAAACAAAAGAGCAAGAAGTAAATGAAGGTCCTCTACTTGAGGGTTCTTTTTTTGATTGGCTAAAGAAAGGCTTTTAGCCAATGACTCTTGGGATTTATGAGTTAGTTTTTCCAGGTTCATTTTTTTCTACATCATCTTTTCCAAGGCTTTGATTCTTTCTTTTACCGGTGGGTGGGTGGCAAAAAGGCCGGCAAACCAACCAATTCCTGAATGCAAGTTGCGTAAAGGATTAGTAATGTAGAGATGGGCCGTTGCCTTATTGGCTGCCTCCAGTGGTTCTTTATCGGCAGCCAGTTTTTTTAAAGCAGAGATAAGTCCATTTGGCTGACGAGTTAACATTATCGAACCACTATCAGCCAAAAATTCTCTTCTTCGAGAAATTGCCAGTTTAATAAACTGGGCAATTAAAGGAGAGAGTAAGGCTAAAACAATAGCAATCACAAACAAAACCGCCTGGATTTGTCCACCCTCTTTTTTTCGCCGGCTTCCCCCAAAACGCATCCCTCGTAGGAACCAATCGGCGAGCAGAGTGACCATTCCTACCAAAATCGTTACTATAGACATTAGACGTATGTCATAAAAACGAATATGAGAAAGTTCGTGTCCAATAACTCCTTCAAGTTCGGTTCGATTGAGCCTTGCAAGCAAACCAGTGGTGACACAGACAGCTGCATGTTTGGGATCTCTTCCAGTGGCAAAAGCATTCATCGCCGTATCTTCTATTACATAAAGTTTTGGCATCGGCAATTGGCCAACCAAAGATAAATTCTCTGTTACTGTAAAAAAATGAAAATCTTTTTTTCGAGAAGCCGGTCGAGCACCAGAAATAGCCAAAATTATTCTGTCTGACCACCAATAAGAAGCAAAACTCATTAAACCGGAGAAAATAAGAGCAGGTCCTAAGAAGCTTAGTCCATATCCTAAAATCTTGCTAAAAAACCAGGAAACGATTGCTATAAAAGCCATAAAAAGAACGATCACTAAAAGTGACTTCCTTTTATTAGCGTCAATTGATTCGTAAACGTTCAACATAACTCGTGGCGCGTAGCAACTGGCACGTGGCAGATAACAATCTAGCGTCCTTCAATAAAAGGTTACCACATAAACCTTTTTAAACTACAAGCCAGAAGCTACGTGCTACCTGCTAAAGTTTTACTTTCGGTGTTTTCATTTCTTCCTTTTTCACTTCTAATACTTCCTCGGTGCCAGTTGGCATTTTTAAACCAGGTAGTTTTTTAAAGCTGAATAAATTAGCTACAAAGCTTGAAGGAACAGTCACTCTCATAATGTTATAATCGGCAGTCAGATCAATCAAAGTCCTTCGGGCATACATTAGTTTATCGGCAGTGTCACGTAGTTCATCCATCAATTTTGTTGTCGGTTTTTCTGCTTGCAGTTGAGGCGTACTTTCAAAAACCGCTCTAATTGGAGATAAAGCCTGTTGTAATTGAGCGCTGGCATCAATCAGTTTTTGGGCATTGCTGGTTTCAACTATTTTCATTACCGATTTTCTTGCTTCTGTCAACTCCTTAAAGATTTTTTTCTCATGTTTAATGTAACCTTTTACTGATTTGACCAAATTGGGAATTAAATCTGCCTGCCTTTTGAGTTGATTGCCAATTTCCTGGATCGAAGCCTCAATTCTTGTCTTGGTAGTGACGAATTTGTTATAAGTAGTCAGAACATAAAAGCCTATGATAACAACAGTAATAATTAGAATAATTAACATATTTTTCCACCTCCTTTCTGTGATCTCAGGGGCTTCAGTGTCCTCAGTGTTACTCATCCTCCTATCCGTCTCGTCTGACGCGATCCGAACGTTACCTCTGCAACACTGAAATACAGAATTTGCTGAGTTACTGAAAATTAGAACATTAACTCCTTCTTGATTTTATCATACCCCAAAGTGTTTAAAATATCACTTTTCTTTGCCCATCCTCTTCTAGCTGTCCAAACACCGTATTTTATTAGACTCATATGGGAAACATGATGGCTATCGCTATTTACTGCTAGTAAAATTCCTTTATCAACGGCTTCTTTTATTAACCTGTCAGGGAGATCCAGTCTGTCCGGATAAGCATTAATTTCCAAAACTTTTTTCTTTTTAAGACAAAAATCAAAAAGCTTTTCCCAATCAATTTCATAAGCTTCTCTAACATTCAGTTTTCTTCCGGTTGGGTGGCCTAAAATTTTTACCTTTGGATGGTCAAGAGCTTTCAGAATTCTAACAGTCATTTCTTTTCTGTTCATTTTAAAACTCGAGTGAATAGAAACGATAGCAAAATCAAGCTTTTCTAATGCCTTGTCGGAGATTGCTCTTTTGCCAGTTGGCTTGATATCTACCTCAAGAGAATTAAAAATGTTAACTTTTTGTGATCGTTTTGTTTTATTTTTTTTACAATCAAGTAAAAATTGTTCAATATGTTCTTTTTTCCTTTTAATTAAGTCGATTATTTCTTGATCACTATGTTTACTCATGCTTGGGTTGTGTTCTGTAAGGCTAATATATTGATAATCCAACTGTTGAGCTTTTTTGTAGATATCTTTTAAAGGAGAAGCACCCAAATCGTGACTAGTTTCAATGTCAAAATCAGAATGAATATGTAAATCGCCTTTTATATCTTTGAGTTCTAGTAAGTGAGGAATTTTACCTTTCTGGGCTGTTTTGATTTCCCCTCTGTTTTCTCTTAGTTCCGGCGGAATCCATTCCATCCCCAAGGTTTTATAAAAAGCTTTCTCGCTGGAATATTTATCTATTTGCCACCCGCCACCCGCCACCCGCTTCTTCATTCCATGTTCCGATAAAGACAATCCCTTCTTCTGAGCGATTTCCCGTAGAGCGATATTGTGCTGTTTAGAGCCGGTAAAATGTTGTAATAAAGAACCGTAGGATGTTGGCTTTTCCACCATAAGATCAACTTGAATGTTTCCCGTCAAGAGAATTCTTGCCTTGTTTTTTCCGGCTTCCAAGACTTTTCTTTTTTTAGAATAGGAAATAAAATGTTTAACCACCTTTTGGGAATGCTTGCTAGCGACAGCAATATCAATATCGCCAACAGTTGCACATTTTCTTCTCAAACTGCCTAAAAGATCGGCTTGAAGAACGAATTTACACTCTTTCAGATAATCTAGAATTTCTTTTCCTTTAGAAAAAGCGAAGGCAAGAGTTAACCTTTTTTCCTGACGGCCAAGCCCTGCCAATCCTTCTAGAATTTCTCTTTCTGATTGCTTGCCAAAACCTTCAATTACTCTTATTTTTCCTTCTTTTGCTGCTCTTTTTAATCTTTCCAAAGCTTTTTCTTTTTTTTTAATACCTAAATTTTGACAAAGTTTTAAGGCTGTTTTTGCCCCTATCCCTGGAATATCCAAAAACTCAAACATGGCTGGAGGAAGGCCAGAAAGGACTTTTTCAAAATGGACGACTTTACCTGTTGTGAAAAGCTCATCTAAATGAGTAGCAATATTAGAGCCTATGCCTGGAATTTCATCCAATTTGCCGTCATCCCAAAGGTCTTTTGCTTCACTGGTGGCTTGTTTGATACTAGTAGCTGCTCGATCATAAGCCATAATTTTAAAGCGATTTCCTTTTTTGAGTAAATAGGCCGCAGAGACATTGTGCAGAAGTTTAGCGATTTGTTGGTTGGTAAATTTATTTCCATTTATCATTTAATTGTCATAATAACATCGATTGACAGAAAAGCCAAATATCTGATATATTAAGCTGGCCTGGACCCGTAGTGTAGTCTGGTTTAACACGCGTCCCTGTCAAGGACGAGATCGCCGGTTCGAATCCGGTCGGGTCCGCATAGGTTCGGCTAGGCCGAACTTTGGCGGATAAAGCCGCCAAATCATTTCTGCCTGGAAAGGAGGTAAAAAGACTCTTTATCTGCCCTAAAGAGGGAAAAAATGGAAAAAGAGTTAAAAAATTTATTAAAGAGGCTCAAATTAAGCGAGTCAACAATCAGCACTGCTCTGGGAGCTTTGGTAGTCATTATTGTTGGAATTCTTATTTTTAACTATTTCAAACAGACTCCTTCTCAGGAAGAAGAAATTACGCCGGAAGCTGCCCAAGAAGAAGCTGAGATTATATTTGAAGAAAACGAAACCGGAGAGAAAGTTCCTAATAACCTACCAGCTACGCACAAAGTTACCAGTAGTGAAAATCTTTGGAAAATTGCTGAAAAATACTACACCAGTGGCTACAATTGGGTAGATATTGCCAGAGAAAATGAGCTGAGTAATGCAAACATTGTTGTAGTTGGCCAGGAGTTGATTATTCCAAAGGTAGCAGTTCGAAAGCCGTTAGCAGAAGTAAAAAAAGTTGCTGGAGCAGCAATCACAGAAGAAACTTACAAAGTTCAAAAAGGAGATAATCTCTGGGAAATTTGCGTTAGAGCTTATGGAGACGGTTATAAATGGATTGATGTTGCTAAAGTAAATAATTTAGCAAATCCAAACTTAATTTTAGTCGATCAAGAACTAAAATTACCAAGATAGCTTTGGCAATCCTTTTTATATTTTATAAATAAGCTTTTTTACCGCTAGAGCTTGCGGGATTATTATAATGGTATTATGTCACCTTCCCAAGGTGAAGATGCCAGTTCGATTCTGGTATCCCGCTCAAATTTTGAAACAAAATTTGAGCTGCTTTTTAAAAAAATTCGAACCTTTTTCAAATCGGATTCTTAATATATTGAGCTCCGGCTCGAGCTTTGCCGAGCCTTTCCGCTAAACATCGGCTCGAACGGTCCAATTTAATTGGACGTTAAAAACGCAAAAAATTTAATGTTCTAGCTATTTTAGAGAACTTATTTTTTGTCAGTAAAAAAACTTCTATTTCACCTAAAAACGAACACAGCCTTACGTATGGTGTACCCCATTGTCAAGACAGAAAAACGGTCAAACTAAGATACAACTTTTCACCTCCTGTGAATAATAGTGATAAATTGTGCACGATAATAGTTTAATTTTGTGCATAAAA
>CAYPXO010000013.1:0-40108 GCA_964414895.1 uncultured Pseudomonadales bacterium | reverse complement strand
ATTTTATTTTATTATCAACCCGTAAAAATGCACAAAATTAAACTATTATTGACACCTCCTCTCTGTTTTAGTTTTTGTTAAAATACACCTCATTTGGTGTTTTGTAACCAAGGGCCTGATGAGGCCTTTTTTGGTTGTAAAACTCAAAGTAATCAGTCAAAGATTGTCTGGCTTCCTTTGGTGTTTGGTAATCCTTCAGGTAGACCTCTTCGTACTTTAAAGTCCGCCAAAGTCTTTCAATAAAAATGTTGTCAAAGGCTCTGCCTCGACCATCCATGCTGATTCTGATACTCGGGTGACTTTTGAGAATGCTTAAATAGGGCTCACTGGTAAACTGGATTCCTTGGTCTGAATTGTGAATGTCCGGAAGGGCAATTTTTAAAGCCCTTTTTAAAGCTTCCAGGCAAAATATCACCTCCAGATTATCCGATAACTCCCAAGATAAAACTGACCTTGAGAACCAATCTAGAATAGCGACTAAGTAAAGCCAGGCTTTGTGGAGTCGGATATAGGTGATATCGACTCCCCAGACTTGATTAGGTTTATCAACTACCAGGTTTTTCAGAAGATACGGATAAACCGGGTGTGGCTGATGATTTTGGCTCAATTTTGGTTTGGGATAAATAGCCTCAATTCCCATCAGCTTCATCAGCCGGTAAACTCTTTTGTGATTAATCTTAAGGCCATTCCTTTTTAATTGCCAGGTGATTCTTCTGACACCATAAAAAGGATAGCTAGTGTAAATCTGGTCGATTTCATGCATTATCCTCAAGGTAAAATCATCCACAGGCTTGGGCTGGTAATACCAGCTTGACCGGGAGATTCCTAATAGCTGAGTTTGCCTGACTAAAGACAATCTCTGATGATTATTGTCAATGAGCGATTTAATTTCCTGATGGGTTTTGGCTTTAGCTAATGAGCCCCATCTTTTTTTTTAGAAAGTCTGATTCGACTTTCAATTGGCCAATTTGTTTGTATAGATTTTCTATCAGTTCATCTTTCTGAGCCAACTCACCCTTGTAACCATTAGCAAAGATTTCTTCCAATCCGGCTAAGGCTTGCTGTTTCCAGTATCTGATTTGGGTCGGATGAACCCCAAACTGACTGGCGATTTGACCAGATGTTTTTTCCTCTTTTAATAGCTCCAAAACCACCCTGGTTTTGAAAGCAGCAGAATGCTTTCTTCTCAGTTTGGTCATAGTTTTTGTATCTTAGCATGTTGTCCAAATTTTGGGGTACAGTATAGCCTCTAAATTTACCCAACTTAACCCTGAAGCTAAAAAACTACTAAAACTTGCTGGAATCAGTTGGGTCACTTAAATGGCGAAGTCAGGAGCTGGCTGTAATCAAGCGCAAATACTTTTACAAAATTTGATAAAATCAGTTTAGCAAAATAGGTAAATTTGTTTTGCGCTTACTATATGTAGCATATTGGCATAGAAAGATAGGCTTAAACTTTTGCTGAATAGTTTCATTATACAATTCTCCTACAAGATCAATTCTTCCTAAAGAAATCAGCCAATCGGCGTCATCCCCTCCAAACATAAGAAATTCGCATTTATCTTTAAACAAAGAAAACCTTCTTCTTAAAAAAGGATAATTAATATAAATGGATTGGATTTCGTTTATTGTTAATAGTTTTGCTGATTTCTTATAGTTAAAAATAAATTTTTGAAGGTAGGAATTATTTTCTAAACTATTAAGAATTTTTTTTGGGAAATAACAACTAATTAAAGTGGCAATAATCCTATCTCGGTAACAACATAAGGGTTTATCTTTAAGAAATACTCCCTGTTTATAAGTAGGATTACCAATACCTATTAATGTTTTATTCCCGACATAATGTTGAAGTTTTCTAAAAAGATTTAAATTAGATTCAAAAGATAGATCAAAAGCTCTTGCCCCATGAGTGTAGGCTGATCTTAATACTTCTAGGGCATATTTTTTATTTTGCAATTTTTGAAAAGCCTCTTTGTCATAAAGGTAAGAAAATCTGTTAAAAGGATCTCCTCCGATGATTAATTTAGGTAAATTAGACATAAAATTGTATATTTTTCGGTTCCGATTATCTTTATCTTCTTTTTTTGATTAAAGCATTGCTTAATTTTTTAATTCCCCAGTTTGCTTTTTCGTAGCCGTAGAATATCGGTACACAGCTATGGTGTTTACTTATCCATTCAGAATTAGGGAAGTTGCTTTTAAGACCCATTAATTTATGGATAGGAGTTTCATAAACTTTACCCACTTCTTCCTTGAGTTCTGTATCAAATATAATGAATTTATAATAATTGGTTTTCATTCCAGGAGGAAATAATATTTTTTTTCTGAATATTTTATTGTACTTAGCGGCTAATATCCTTTTCCATTTTAAAATATTTGGTAGTCTTTCTAACTGAACTATCCCTAAAGCTGCAGTAATTTCACTCATAGAAAAATTAAATCCATTACTAAAATGCCATTTTTTATTTGAATTATATACATTGCTGCCATAATTCTTGAATCTATCAACAAAGTTTATTACATCTTTAAATTTACTAACCACCATTCCACCTTCACCAAGTGGCAACATTTTACTGGCATGAAAACTAAAAGCGCCACCAATACCAAAACCGCCAGCACTAATACCCTTAAAAGATGCTCCATCGGCGTGACAACAATCTTCTATTAAAAAGATATTTCTTTTTTTACAAAATTTTTTAATTTCGAAGATATCAAAAGCTAAATGGCCACCAATATGAATAACAATTACAGCTTTTGTATTTTTAGTACATGACGCTTCTAATTCTGAAATACCTATACATAAATCGTTCTTTTTACAATCCGCTAAAATTACATTTCCTCCTGCAAGCTTTACTGTAAGAGGTACAGAAATACAAGAATTGGCGGGAATTATTACATCCTTACCTAACACATTTACATATTTTAATAATGCTAATAATGCAGGGCCTCCTCCACTGATGGTTGTAGTGTATAAATTACTTAATTCTGCAAACTTTCTAGCAAATAATATATTTATGGGGCCTTCTGATAAAAAATTACTTTGGAGAATTTTTTCAAGCAATTTGTAATATTTTTTACGATATTGTTCTTCAATAATTATCTTTTCAGTATGTTGTGATATTTTATTCCTGTATTTTTTATAAAGAGAAGTTATATTATGGGAAAACACAAATTTTTTAAAATACAATAATTTTCTCACTCACTATTTCTTCCTTAATTTTTTATTAAGAAATCTATTAATTAGGTGATCATTAATTGATAATGCTAATTCTTAACAACACCATTATCATTTTCGAAAGGCGGAACTAACATTCTGTTGCCGACACCTGAAAGTTGACTAGGATGATTTTTTTTAGGATCAACTTCAACTTTAATATTTCTATTAAGCTTTTTCGAGTAGATCTGTAGTGTCATAGTCAATTATTCACCCCCTTTCTGATCTAAATGGTTTTAGCTCTTCAAGGCCAAATAATTTTGAATAACCTTTCCATGCCCAAACACACCTTTCTTTTACTAAACATGTTCTACAAACTGAAGGTTTGTTTTTAAAGTTATCCTCAGAATTTTCGTCAATCTCTTTTTTATCCGGGGCTAATACTTCTTCATTATATGTCCCGATACTGTAATTTTTCCAATAATAGGGATCAATAAGACACATAGGCACCATATGGATTGAGGCATAGTAGCCTTTCTTATCAGCAATATCAATAGCCTTTTCTACTTCTTTGGCTACTAAAGAGTGTTTCACAGCAGTTTTTTTTAGATTATTAAATACCTCTCCTTCTATTTGAATTCCACAAAACAAAGTCCAATGACGAGGGAATTCTTTTAGAATAATCTCGATGACCTTTTTGGCGTCTTTATAGTTTAGCTTCAGTGCAATAAACTTTATCCCTAAATTTAATCCGAGGTCATTTAAATTTCTTAAACCTCTTAGAGTTTCTAAAAAACTTCCTTTTTTTTGGGTAATTTCATCATGAATTTCAGCTTTATCACTAAAAAGTGGAACAATTGTCCTATCAACCCCTATCTTAGAAAATTGCTTAGTGAATTTTTTATTAGCAAATCGTCTTCCATTTGATAGAATAATTAACTTTGAGGGATATTTTGTTTTGATACGATGGCAAACATCAAAAAAATTTGATAAAACAGTTGGTTCTCCCCCGGACATTATTAATTGATCATTTTTTTTCAGGTGTAGCTTATCTAATAAAGAAAAAAAATTTTTATTAGACAGTGATTGAAACCCTTTTTTTCTTTTCCAAAGAGGAACCCCACACATAATACAATCATTATTACAAATGTATTCTTTGGTAATGTATATTCTTCTCATACCTATAACAATTCTATTATAATTTGTAGTAAATGTAAAGAAGGGGTAAAAAATTTTAGCGCAATGTGGCATAATATGCTTATGATTATAAAAGATATTATTATTGAAAGGGTTAGAAACTCTTTAAATAAAATAAGACTAGAAAGTAAAAATATATATTTAGAGCACCCAGAAAAGGAAGAACATGGCGATTACTCAACTAATCTAGCACTGGAAATATATGCAAGAAATAAAAAAATAAAAAATGGTAATTGTAAAAATCCAAAGCAAATTGCTTTAAATATTGTTAAAGAACTTTTATTAGATGAAAACCTGAAAACTATTGTTTCTTCAATAGAAGTGGCTGGTCCTGGGTTTATTAATTTTAGAATAAGAGATAAGATCCTTATTCAGGAATTACTTAGAATTAAACAGCTAGGTAAAAAATACGGTAGTTCTAAAGAGGGTATAGGAAAAACTTTGATTGTTGACTACTCTTCACCCAATATAGCTAAAAGATTCAGCATCGGACATCTTCGCAGCACGATCATTGGTCAATCACTTTATAACACCTATAAGTTTATTGGATGGAAAGTTATTGGCGATAATCATTTAGGGGATTGGGGAACACAATTTGGAAAAATGATCGTAGCCATACGGAAATGGTCAAATAAACAAGTAGATCAATTATCTGTTGATGAACTGGAAAACCTTTATATTAAGTTTCATAAGGAAGTAGATAAAGATCCAAAATTAGAAGAAGAAGCAAGACAAGCATTCAAAGCACTAGAAGAAGGAAAAAGTCAAGAAATACAATTATGGAGAAGGTTAGTTAAAAGTTCAACTAAAGAATTTGCGAAGATTTATGACTTATTAAAAGTTAAGTTTGATATTTCTATTGGAGAAAGTTTTTATGAAAAGATTATGCCTTTTATTGTTAAGGATGCTATAGATAAAAAAGTAGCCAAAAAAAGTAAGGGGGCTTTAATAATAACTTTTCCTGACGGTTTGCTTCCCCCCGCTATGTTGTTAAAAAGCGATGGAGCAACCACCTATTTGACTCGGGATCTTGCTGCAATAAAATTTCGCAAACAAAAATATAATCCAGACCTTTATGTGTATGAAGTAGGAGCTGAACAAACATTGCATTTTCAACAATTATTTTATGCTGCTGAATTATTAGGACTTGGAAGCAGGGATGTTTTTAAACATATTCCTCATGGTCTTATAAGACTCAAAGAAGGAAAAATGAGTACTAGAAAAGGTAGAACTATTAAATTGGAAAAAGTATTGATGGAATCTATTAAAAGAGCTAAAAAATTTAATTCTGATAAACAAATAGCTAAAATGGTAGGTATAGGGGCGGTTAAATATAATGACCTTAAACATGCTCCAACCACAGGATATGTATTTGATTGGGATGAAGTATTAAGCTTAGAAGGAAATTCTGGACCATATCTTCAATATACCTACGCTCGTTGCATATCGGTATTAAGAAAATCAGGGAAAAAGCTGGAAAAATATGAATCTGAAATTGTTAGGAATAAACTTAATACAGAGGAGATTAATTTGCTCCGATGGTTATACCGCTTTTCTGAATTTGTTATTGAGGGTGCGTGTCGTTTCTCACCAAATCTTCTCTGTACGTTCCTTCATGAATTATCGCAAAGGTACAACACTTTTTACCACAAACATTCAGTTCTTAAGGCAGATACTTTACAAACAAAAAAATTTAGACTTCTATTGACGGAAGCGGTATCACAGGTTCTAAAAAATGGCCTTTCATTATTGGGTATTGATACTCCAGAGAGAATGTAAAATTCCTTAAAATAAGTAGCAAAGGTATGTGTAAAGGTATCAAGAATATTTTTCTTCTCCGCCTGCTCTGGCGCGCACATGGCTGAAAAAGAAAAAAGGTATTATCCTTTTTTTCTGTGCGGAGCTTCAAAGGGCTGGCAAGTAATATTGCTTAATTATTTCTATACTATTAATAGGGGTGTCAATAGCAGTAGCCGGGGCAGGCGGAGCATATATTCCCCAGCAAGGAGCCTTGCTATTAAAAAAAGAGAAATCTAAGGAAGAGATTGTATTTATTGCTTAAAAAATATTAAACTCCCGGCAAGCTCCGCCTTAGCGGGGCCTGGCGACGAAGCTGGGGCAAGGCTTCTTCCTTTTTAAACGGGTTGGGTGGGATATTAGGGAGCAAATATTGTAAAATATCTTTTAATATATAAATAGTTTTATTGTCTGCCTATGGGGTGGGCTGGGACAATAAAAACTAAAATTTTCTGCCTGAAAGGAGGGTGAGTCTTATGGGAAATGAATTAGATCCAAAGTTCGAGGAAGCTCGTCGTTTAGCGACTCAATATGTAGAACTTCAGTTCACTCCGGTGGATTCTGGTCCTCCTTTCATTAGGGGAAGAACTTTAGCGTGGAGAGAAGATCATAACAAATTATTATTGGGTAGATTAAGGGAACTTGGTGTGCAAAAAATAGCGGATATTTTACCACTGACGGAGTTATCAACAGATATTCTTAGATCTCTTTTGCAAATGAGAGAGGAAAGAGAAGAAATAGCGTCAAGAATAGAAAGGGTAGAACTAGAGATGAAACTCGATTTTATAGATCCTTTCGGAGGATATTTTCGCCCTGGAGCAATAGAAGAAGTTTTGGAGTCTAGAGGAGAATAATAAAATTGCGCGCTAAAATAAGTAAAGCTTGATTCTCTCCGCCAGTTGGCGGATCGAATTAATGCGGAGGCGAGGGCAAAGCCCGAGCCGGAGCTCAATATGTCAAGAATCCGATTTGAAAAAGGTTCGAATTTTTTTAAAAAGCAGCTCAAATTTTGAAACAAAATTTGAGCGAGGCTCGCCATGGGCGGCCCGCTCTATGAGCCTAAGATGAACTATGTTTTCAAAACGAAAACTGTCTTATCTAAAACGGCGCTTCGGCCATAGGCCTATTATTATTTTTATCCTTATTCTTTTTTTAGCTTTGATTTTTTTCTTCTATCTGAGGCCGTACCTTAAACAGCTAGAATTAACCAATGAGACCAATAGAGAAACGGCGGTCGTAGAAGATTTTCTTAATGAGGATCTGCTGCATGAGCCGATGACTCTCTTGCTTTTGGGATTGGACAGTAGGCGGGGCAGTCAAACAGCCAGATGTGATGCCATTCACCTGATTACTTTTTCTCCCCCAGAGGAAAAAATTGTTATTACTTCTGTACCTAGAAATACTCATGTTGATTTACCCGAGGTGGCCACTCCGGATGCTTATCTTGCTAATGTTTGTGAGTATAGGGGAATTGATTCTGGAGTGAAGGAAATAGCGAGGATCGCTGATCTCCAACCCGACAGCATAGTCAAGGTTAATTTTTCTCAAACCTTGGGCATTTTGCGCTTATTAGGAATGCCCACCACACCGACCCTCCAATTTTTAAGAAACAGGAGAAGTTATTTAATAGGTGCTTATCAAAGAAGCCATAACCAGGCTCTTTTTCTCAAAGATATGATTCTTGATCATGCTCGGCAAGTAGCTGACTTGCCAACACCGGTGAAGCAAATTCTTTTTAAAATGCTTAAAACTGATAGCTTAGATTTCAAGACTGCCAATTCAATTCTTAATTGGTTGGTTAAAAACGAGCTTTGGGAAAAGCCGGAAAAGATTGAGTTGGTAATCAAGCCAAAACCTTTTTATAAGGCAATTGATATTCATTTTGCGGCCAGCGATTATCCCAACAAAGATTCTTGGCAGAATGATCAAGAATTTCAGACTTATCAAGAGAATTTAAAAAGCTATTTGCAAAGTTTAGTTAAAAAGGGAGAGGAATATCTTGTTAACAACAAGAAAGAGTCTCTTTATCAACTTCTAGATACTCCTTTTGCCCAGCAGCTTTGGTTACAGCTAGAAAATGATCAGGAAAGAAACCAATTTCATTTTGACCTTCTTCGGCTTTATGTTTTAAGCTTAGACAATAAAGACGAAGCTTCTTTGTTAGTTCAGGATTTTATGGCCGAAATGGAAATAGTCAAAGAGATAGAGTTGAAAAATAAGGCAGAAGAATTATCCGTTTCTCTTTCCTAGGATTGTAAAGTTTTTTGTAAAGTTTTTTGTCATCTATTTCCTATTACTTGAGGAAATAATAGCTTTTTTTGGTGCTGCCTTTTTTATCCAATAGGCCTTTGTCAACCAAAGATTTCAAAAGCCCGTGAGCTTGTTGGCGGGAGACTTTGAGCATCGTTGCTAATTCAGACGAAGTAATTTCTTTTCTTTTCTGGACAATTTGTATAACCTCTCTTTCCTTAGGAGTTGGTCTTTCCTCTATTTTAAGAGCAGTTAGGCCTTCTTTTATTCGCGCCAAAGCCGACTGGAGTGAGTATTTAACTCCATCGGTGAAATACTCAAGCCACTCGGTTTTATTGCCCCTATCGGCAGTATGAAGTTTGTCTGAGTATTGCAGACGGTCAATATCATAGTAGTCATCCAAAACAAAGTATTTATTGATTTGATAATTGTTTTGTAAAAAAATGAGAGCGGTTAAAAGCCGGCAAACCCGGCCATTGCCATCAGCAAAAGGGTGAATAAAAACGAATTGATGATGATAGATACCGGCTTTCAAAACTGCAGGAATTTGACTTTCTTTTTCTAGCCATAAAGAAAGTTCTTCTAACGATTTTTCAATCATTGGGCTTTTGTGAGATGGCGGTTCGTGTTTAAGCTCCAAAGACATTATTTCCTTTTTTTCTTCTGGTTTGTATTTACCGATAACTACCTTTTTGTTTCTAATTTCACCAGCAATTTTATCTTTTACTCCGGATAAAAGCTTTTGGTGAAGTTCTTTAATTATTGCTAGAGAAATTTTTTTGTCTATATAATTTTTAAGGCTTTCAAGGAGAGAGAAATAATTTTTGACTTCTTTTTCGTCTCTGTTAACCGGTACTCGATCGTCAAGTAAAAGGTTGGTTACTTCCTGCAAAGATAAAGGGTTTCCTTCAATGCTATTGGAAACATAAGAAGATTGGATGAGATTATCTCGCTGTAAGTTGAGCTCTAGTTTTTTAGGGATTTGCATTGCTTCCAGCTGGCCATAAAGACGTTCAATTTTGGTGATGTTGGCAAGAAGATTTTTGCTTAGCTGGTAGCTTGGTTTGAACATATTTTTATTATAGAACCATTTACAAAGATTGTAAAGTTTTTTGTAAACGTATTTGTAGAAAAGTGGAGATTTGATTGATTTTCTAAGGGGTTTTTGTTATATAGAGCTTATGTTGACAAATTATACTGTTGCTAAACAAGAACTTTATAAATTGATTCCTCTTTCTTCAAAACAAAGACACCCTGGAAGAATTGGTTTGTCAAGAATGGTTGATTTACTAGAGAGATTGGATAATCCTCATCGTAAATTTCCTTCAGTTCATGTTGCCGGCACTGCCGGCAAAGGTTCAACTAGCTATTTGATCGCCAAAATTATAAAAGAAGCCGGTTATAAAGTTGGTTTACATACTTCTCCCCACCTGCAAACAATGAGAGAGAGACTAATTATCAATGATAAATTAATTTCCGAGAGGAAGTTCGCTGCTTTAGTAAATAAAATTAGATTGGTTGTTGAAGAAATGGGCAAAACAGGAAAATATGGTAAGCCTAGCTATTTTGAGGCTTTGCTAGGACTAACTTTTTTATATTTTGGCCAGGAAAATGTAGACTTAGCAGTTATAGAAGCAGGCTTAGGTGGTCGTTTTGACGGAACAAATGTTTTAAGACCGGAGGTTGCTGTTTTAACTAATATTGGCTTGGATCATACGGAAATTTTGGGTAAAAGCAAGCAAGCAATCTTAAAGGATAAAATGCAAATTATAAAGCCGGGTTGCAGGGTGGTAATTACTGGCATAAGACAAAAGTTTCTTTTAAAGATTTTGGAAAACCATTGTCAGAAAAGAAAAGTTCCTCTTTTGACTTATGGACAAGATTTTAGATCAGAAAATATAGAGTGTAAAAAAAACCAGTCGCGCTTTAGTTATTTGGGCAAAGCCGGAAAGGTTAAAAATATTAACCTAAGTTTACCCGGTTCTTATCAAATAGGCAATGCTTGCCTAGCAATTGCCACTTGTTTGAGTTTAAAAGAAGCAGGCACCTTTTGTTTATCTGATAAGCAAATGAAAAAAGCATTAACAAGTGCTTTCTTTCCGGGAAGACTAGAAACAATTTCAAAGAAGCCTTTAATTATTTTGGACGGTGCTCACAATGAAGATAAGACAAAGGCTTTGGTTAAGTCGATAAAAAAAATCTATCCAGGGGAAAAACCCCTTATTATTTTTGGCGTAAAAAAAGATAAAAATGTTACGAAGATGATTAAAGCTCTAGAGCTTATAAGCAAACAGTTTATTCTTACTCAGTTTGGTCAGGCAACTGATTTGGGTTTTAAATTGAACTTTCCTGTTAAAGAACTTTTGGTAATTGTAAAGAAATTGATTTCTGGAGGGGAATTGTATTGGGAAAGAGACTGCCATAAGGCTTTAAGGAAGGCTTTACAGATTGTTCTAAAAACCAAAAAACCAATTTTGTTAACCGGCTCGCTTTATTTGGTCGGTGAAGCCAGGCAGTTTTTCAAGCTAAAACCAAACAAGAAGATTAATTGCTATAATTAAGCTAATGTTTAAGAAAGCAGCTGCCCTGTTTTTGTTTTTTTTAAGCTTAGGCGTTGGGGTTTATCTTTGGCAAGACTTTCACAAAGAGGTTCTTCTGCCAAACCCTTCTTTGACTTCAGTGAAAAACCAAGCCTCTCCTTATCCCCAAGAGGAAAAATTAAATACAACCTCTTATAACGGGAAAGAATTTTCTTATGATTTTTTTGTTGTTGATAATTTGCAAAAACTTTCTTTATTGGAAAATAAAGATAAAAAAGATGCAAAAGAACTTATTGCTGATAATTCTTGCCACCAAGTAATTAACGGAGGTTTTTATGATACCGAAAACAAGCCTTTGGGTCTTTTTATTAGTGCTGGCGAGGAAGTCTATCCACAGATTTCCAGCGATTTGCTTGACGGCTTTTTACTAATAACCCAAAATGGCAATTTTCTTATTGATAAGGTTTTGCCTACAGAAGATTTAAGAATTGGTTTACAATCTGGCCCGCTTTTGATAAAAAAAACCAAGGTTTTAAGCTTAAATATTAAAAATGACAAACTTGCCAGACGAATGGTTGCTATGCAGACAAAAGAGGATTTGCTTTTTTTGACCGTTTTTGAAAAAGAAGCAAGATTTTCCGGACCGATGCTTGCTGATTTGCCTTTGGTTATAAAACAAATCGCTGATAAGGAAAAGCTGGCAATAATTAATGCTTTAAATTTGGATGGCGGGGCTGCTTCTGTCTTTAAATCAAAAAAAATTTTTTTAAACGAATATGATCTAGTTGGCAGTTTATTTTGTGTTAAAATTTAGACATGCTTGTTTTGGGTATAGACCCAGGGGTTGCTTTGACCGGCTGGGCGTTAATTAAAAAAGAGCCTCAAGTTGAGCTGGTTGACTATGGTTGTATTAGAACTTCTAAAAGATTGAGTCAAAGTAGAAGGTTAGTGCAAATTTTTCGAAAACTAGAAAAAATTATTAAAAAGTATAAACCAGAAGTGCTTTCTTTGGAAAAGCTTTTTTTCAATACTAATGCAAAAACCGCTTTAAATGTTGGTGAAGCCCGAGGGGTGGTAAAGATTTGTGCTTGCCTTAATGAGATTTCTCTTTTTGAATTTACTCCTTTACAAATAAAGACTTCTATTGCAGGATATGGTCGAGCAAATAAAAAACAGGTCCAAGAAATGGTGAAAAGACTTCTTTCTTTGAAAGAAGTGCCAAAACCCGATGATGCCGCTGACGCGGTAGCGGCCGCTTTGACCTTTTGTTTTTATAATCAAAAGTTGGAAAAATGAGAGTTTAACGATCTTGAGCTATTAAATTTACAAGAGTTTTCACTTTTTTGCTAGAACCTGTTGTTGTTCGAGTGAACCTCGATCCGGCTGCGCCGGAGAGAGAAATCGAGAACTTTAGCCAATGAAACTTCTCGACTCATCGCTAACGCTCTTCGCTCGAAGAATAAAATCTGCAAAATTTTGTAAATTACATATGATTGGTTATTTATCAGGCAAGATATTAGAAAAAGAAACTGACAGTTTGATTGTTAAGGTTGGCGGAATTGGATATAAAGTTTTTGTTCCTTTTTTTGTTTGGAAGCGCTGTCGTTTAGGAAGTAAAAAGGAGTTTTTTGTTCATACCTGGGTAAGGGAAGATCAAATTAGTCTTTTTGGGTTTTTAGATAAAGAGTCAAAAAAAATTTTTGTTCTTTTAACTTCGGTTTCTGGCATTGGACCCAAATTGGCTTTAAGTGTTGTTTCCTGTGCCCAGGGAGCAGACGATGTTGTTAAAGCAATCCAGCAAGCAGATGTTGATTTTTTTACTGCTATTAAAGGCTTAGGGAAAAAAAGCGCCCAGCGGATAATAGTTGATTTAAAATCAAAAATTGGAGGAGTAAAGGATTTGGAGCTTGAAATGGCAGAAGATGAAGAACTGATCCAGGCGTTAAGAGGTTTAGGTTTTTCTTCCCAAGAGATTAAAAAATCGATTAAAGGAGTAAAAGCGAATTTGCCTTTGGAGAAAAAAATTCGTTTAGCTTTGAGAGATAAATAGTAGTTTGAATTATGGAATACAATATCTATTATCTTTTGAGCTTCTCGACAGGCTCGAGATGAACTGAGTCGAGAAATTCTTATCTATTATAGTTCTCGACTTCGCCCCGCACCGTCTGATGCAGGGCTTCGCTCGAACAATAAAAACTTTATAAGGCTAATAATTTCATAACTCAGATTAATAATAGTTATGGCTAGTAAAAAAAACACTGAAAATCAGAAACAAAAAAGGATTTTTGAAGAATCTCTGCGTCCCAGGAGAATGTTGGAGTTTTTGGGCCAGGAAAAAATCAAAGAAAAGTTGGAAATTTTTATTCGCGCCGCTCAGAAAAGAAAAGAATCTTTAGATCACCTGCTTTTGTATGGCCCGCCCGGTTTGGGAAAAACTACTCTTGCCCATTTAATAGCTAGTGAACTTGGGGTTAATATCAGGGTAACTTCCGGCCCGGCTTTGGAGCGAAGTGGTGATCTGGCCAGTATTTTAACCAATCTTAAAGAAAAGGACGTTTTGTTTATCGACGAAATTCATCGTTTAAATAAGCCCGTAGAAGAATCACTCTATCCGGCAATGGAAGATTTTTGTTTGGATATAATTCTAGGTAAAGGCCCATCAGCTAGAACTGTTCGTTTGGAGTTGCCCAAATTTACTATTGTAGCGGCCACCACAAGAATTGGTTTGCTTTCCTCGCCAATGAGAGATCGTTTTGGAGCAGTTTTCCGTATGGATTTTTATACCAGAAAAGATTTGGCGAAAATTTTACAAAGATCAGCAAAGATTTTAAAGATTCCTACTGACAAAGCCGTTTGTTTGAAATTAGCCAGACGTTCTCGGGGCACTCCAAGAACAGCCAATCGGATATTAAAAAGGATAAGAGATTTTGCCCAAATAAAAGGGGAAGGAGTTATTAATGAAAATGTTTTAGAAAGGGCTTTGGATGTTTTGGAAATAGATAAACTTGGTTTAGATAAATTGGACAGAGATTTTTTAACCGCTCTTTGTTTAGATTATCAGGGCGGACCGGTGGGGGTGGAAACTCTGGCAGCAACGATTTCTGAGGATGTTGGTACTATAGAGGATGTAGTTGAATCTTATTTAATGCAGAAAGGTCTTTTAAAAAGAACCAAAAAGGGCAGGGTAGCTACTGCAAAGGCATTTGAGCATCTTGATATTCCTCTACCCAAAAACTATCAACAGACTTTGCTTTAATCTTTGGGTATAAAAATTGGCATGATCGGTGGCAAGGGTTGTTTGTCTTCTTGATAAGCCGACAAACGAACTGTTCCTGGTAGCATAAAAATACTGATATCAGAAGGCGCTTTTTTTATTTCTTGAGGTGGCTGCATTTCTTTAGGAGAAAGAATTGTTGTTTGATCTTGGTGAGAAAAAGAGGTTAAAGAAATCTTTCCAGCGGTAACATATTCTTCTTTTCGGAGAAGAAAATCATCTTCGTCAAACCAAATATAGTGATTAATTGTTTTTCTTTCCGGGAATTGGATTCTTTTATCAATTACTTCATACTGAAAACAGTATTTTTGTCCGCAAAGCTCCTTTTTTAAGTAATGAAAAGACAGTTTTTTATCCACTGGTTGCCGAAAATAAGAACGAAAATCAATAGCTGAAGTAAATTGAGGCTTTTCTTTTGCCTCTTTTATATTTGCTTGCCACCAGGACTCATCTTGATAATTTTTAATGTAAAGCAGATCGTTAATTTTTAGCCATGAGGAAACTTCTTCCTTTTCTTTGAGAGGGGGATCTTTTATGGTCATTTGCCAACAGTTGGGAGTGAATTTAAAGATAGTTTTGCCGGTTAACTGACCCTTGGTATTGTAAAGGAGAGATTCGGCGGTAAAAGAATCAAGAGAGAGATTTCTTTCAAGAAATTTTTGAATATTTTTGTCCAGCTCTTTCGCCTTTTGAGAAGTTTTATAATAAAAAGAAGAAGAAATAATTACGAAAACTATTGGTATTAAAAAAAATGCTTTTTTCAAGTTATCTTAATTATACAAGAAGTTGTTAAATTGTGTTAAAAAGTGTATTTTAAGAAATAGAAATGTCTGGTGTTTTTTTTAACCTTTTTTCTCATTTTTCCTATTTTATAAAGGATTTTTTCTTTTTTATTCTTTTCTATTTTATTTTTTCTGCTTTGCTGGGGATTTTTTTGATCTTTTTTATTAAGCGAAAAAAAATTAAAGGACGAGTTTTCTTTATTAATTTAATTATTTTTCTTTTTTTAATTGTTAATCTTTTTTATGGATTTGAGCTTTATTATCGTTATGTTTTTGATCAGACAGATAATGTTTTTCAAATTAAAACAATGCAAAGGTGGAAACAAAGGCATGTTGCTATTAATGCTTTTGGTTTTAGAGAGGATCATTTTTTTGACGAAAAGGACAGCAAGGAAATAAGAATAGCTATTTTGGGTGACTCTTATAGTTGGGGTTATGGAGTTGAAAATGAGCAAGATCGTTATGGCGATCTTTTGGAGAAAACTCTAAACGATAAATGTCAGGGAGGAGAAAAAAGATTTAAGGTTTACACTCTGGCTTTACCAGGGATGTCTAGCAAGGAAGAGCTGGAAATTGTCAAAGATTATTTTGCCAAATACAAAATAGATGTTGCTATTTTGGGTTATTATTTGGATGATGGTGGTTCAGCAATGACTGCTCGCCATATCCAGCCTTGCTATAATCGCATTTTTTCTTATCGTTATGTTCCTATAGTTAGAGATTTTATAGAAAACTCCTTCGCTTTGGAATATTTTTATGTTCGTTTTTACAGTCGCTTTATTTTCCCCCAATTTGCCCAAGAGTGCTGGACTTTTGGCCAACTAATCCGTTATCAGGAACCAGAGCTTTGGGTAAGACATTTAAAGCAGTTACAGGAGATCATTGATTATACGAAAGAAAATAAAGTTAAGCTGGCAGTTCTGATGATTCCTTATTTAAATTTTATTGGACCTGATTATCCGGCCAGCCAGATTCATTGGCGCCTGAATCAATTTTTTGAGGCAAACAAAATTTCCCATATTGATCTTTTGCCTTCTTTTTCTCAATATAAACCGGAAGAATTAATAGCCAGCCGTTACGATTTTCATGCCAGCGAGCTAGCTCATTCTCTTATTGCCAAACAGCTTCATGAAGAGATTTCAGATTGGGAAATATTCAATTGCCGATAAGGTTATATGATCTTTATTTATTAATTTTTCATGGTTTTTTGGTAAAATATAGGATATATGATTATTAAAAAGATAGGTTTGTCCTTTCTCTTATTTTTTTATTTTTCTTTAATCTTGGCAGGTCAAGTGAAGGCCGTTGTTAACCCTTTGGATTATTCTAACAATAAAGCAGGAATTCATATTTTAGACCCCAATGAAGTAGAAAAAATAGCTGATTTAGTTAATGGTAATGGAGGTGATTGGGGTTATGTAACTGTGCCTTTAAGAGATGATGACCGTGATCGCCTTAAATGGCAAAGATTTATGGATAGATGCAAAGAATTTCACCTGATTCCCATTGTCCGTTTGGCAACGGTGATGACGGCTAAGGGTTGGGAAAGACCAAATCTTTATCAATCAATAGATTTTGCTAATTTTTTAAATGACCTTGACTGGCCTACAAAAAACCGCTATGTGATTGTTTACAATGAGCCAAATCACGCAACTGAATGGGGTGGTCAGGTTGAACCAGCCGATTATGCCTGGATTTTGAAATATACAGCCCAAATCTTTAAAGTGCGTAATGAAGATTTTTTTATCCTGCCGGCTGGGCTGGACGCGGCCGCTCCCAATGGAAATGGCCATTTGCAGCTTTATAATTTTATAAACCAAATGGTTTGGGCTGAATCCAACGTTTTTGACTACATTGACGGTTGGACCTCTCATTCTTACCCTAATCCCGGTTTTTCCGGCACTCCTTTAGAAACTCACAGCCAAAGTATTGTTTCTTTTCGCCATGAAAGCGCTTTTGTTAAGCAGTTTAACCCTAAAGATTTACCTGTTTTTATAACAGAGACCGGTTGGCAAGATAAAGCTGTTGGCGAACAACAAACAGCATCTTTTTATGAAATTGCCTTTAATCAAATTTGGAGTGATGAGAAAATAGTAGCGATAACTCCTTTTTTATTTCAAGCAGGCGAGGGTCCTTTTGCCGCTTTTTCTTTTTTGAAACAGGATGGCAGTGGTAAGGTTTATTATCAAACTTGGAAAAACTTGGCCAAAAATAAAGGTAATCCCCAATTAGCGGAAGAAGACAAAATAGCCCAGGTTTTAGGAGTAAAAAACAAACCAGAAAACAACAACAAGACCGGCGGTTGCCAACAAAAATATTTTAGTTTGCCTGTAGAAAAATGGAGAGAAATATTTAGCTGGATTAAAAAGTTTTAGCTTTTTTTAAAAATAAATTTACATTATAATTATAATGGGATTGCAATTAAAAAATAAATTTGCTATTTGAATTTGTTATCCGAAGGGAGGAGGTGAGAACAGATGGCAGATAAGGCTGATGACAAAGACAAAAAGATTGGGAAGGTAGTTCATTACTACGATAAGATTGGAGTGGCGGTAGTCAAATTAACTGCCGCTTTGGGCCTTGGCGATGAAGTAAAGATGGTTAAAGGAGATAACGAGTTTAAGCAGAAAATTGACTCAATGCAAATGGACCACAAAGCGGTGAATAAGGCAAAAAAGGGAGAAGAGATTGCTATAAAAGTAGAAAAAGAAACAAAGAGAGGAGCGGAAGTATATTTAGTTTCTTAAAATTATTTTGACTTGAGAAGCTTGCTGTTATTTATTTAATTGCGAGAAGGCTCTTTTTCAAAGCCGTTCGTTCGTTTATTAGTTTGACTTTATAGGGACATTAAACTCACTTAAAGAAAAATTGCTCGCCACTCAGATTGCTTTAAAAAGTTCTTCTTAGCAATTTTTCTATACTTTTCAAAAGACTTCTCTCGCAATTCTTAACATAATGGCTCTTGGTATTTAATGGATTTTACTATTGCTCAAGATATCCAGAAAAAGGTTGAACATATTCTTCGAAAAGTTAGTCTTCCTCATGTTGATGGCAAAAGGGTTGTTTGTTTTCGTAGTTTTGGTTCCAAATCGAGGGCTTTTGCCCGAATTTGGTCCCTGCCGCGGATTTGGCAAATGGCCCTAAAAGTAAAAGCTCATTATTGCATTGAGGTTTTAAATCCCCGTTTTGATAACTTGTCTGAAAAGGAAAAAACAAAAACTTTGATTCATGAACTGCTGCATATTCCCAAAACCTTTTCCGGCGCCCTTCTTCCCCATCGGGCAAGAAAAAAATGGGGCATAAATAAAAGGAATGTAGAAAAGTTGTTTAAAGAGTATAAAAATAGCTCGTAGCTCGTAGCTTTTAGCCTCTGGTTTGCCATTTTTTGCTATTTGCCACGCGCCACGCGCCACGCGCCACATGATACTCCTTCACGGCGATAATCAACCAGCCAGCAGAGAAAGCTTAGGCCAACTGGTTGCTCAAGCCAGACAAAAAGATAGAGAAATAATCAAACTTGATGGGCTGATAGCGAGTCTGACAGATTTTAAACAAGCCTTGGAGAGCCTTTCTCTTTTTGGAAAAGAAAAAACAGTAGTTGTTGAGAATTTTTTCTCGCGGCAGCAATCAAAGGAGAAAAAAGAAATTTTAGAATATTTCTTGAACGAGAACAGTTCTTTAAAAAAAACTGTCTCTATAAAAGTTATTTTTTGGGAAGCTAGGGAAATATCGGCAGCAGTTGTTAGAAAGATAAAAAATTGGCAGGTTAAAAAGTTTAAAACCCCCTTAGTTGTTTTTAAGTTTTTGGATTCTTTTTATCCAGGAAATAGCAAACAAACCTTTTCTTTACTTAACTTAATTGATAAAAAAAATATTGACTTTGCTTTCTATATGCTTGCTCGACGAGTCAACCAGCTGATTTTGGCTAAGCAAGAAGTAAAAAATGGGCTGAAAAGCTTAGCTTCTTGGCAGAGGGGTAAACTATATAAACAAGCTGGCAGATTTAGTTTAAATCAACTGCTTGATTTCTACAAAAAACTTTTGGAGATAGATACTGTTTTGAAGACGGGAAAAACCTTAATGGGGCTTGAATACCATCTTGATTTATTAACAGCAACTTTGTAGTATTGAGATTTGTAGTAGCGCGAAGCTCGAAATTCTTTTATTTGTTAATCTCATTCCTTGTCATTCTCGACTTGAAAGCGAAAGCCACATTCATGAAACTGAAGGTGGCGAAAGCGCTTCAAAATCGGGAATCTATAGCAGTAAATTTATTTGTATAGATTCCTGCCTACGCAGGAATGACAGGGGATAGTAATTTTGAGATTCACATTAGTATTTAGAAAGGGGACTTTATGGCCAAACTAGAGCCAACAATGTTTAGAGAGTATGATATTAGAGGCCTTGTTTCTGACAAGCAGCTAAACCAAAAAACAGTTTATTTTATAAATCGCGCTTTTGGGACATTCTTAAGAAAAAAGAAGATAAAAAAAGCAGTTGTTGGCTATGATTCTCGTCCTTCCTCACCCCTCTTCAATAAAGAAACCACACAGGCTCTAGTTGATTGTGGAATTGATGTTATCAATATCGGCCTTTCTCTCTCTCCTATTTTTTATTTTTCTCAATATTTTTTTAAAACAAAAGGGGGAGTAATGATCACCGGTAGTCATAATCCGGGTGAGTGGTCTGGTTTTAAGCACGCTTATGATTATTCAACGACACTTTTACCCAATGATGTTAAGCGGGTTTTAAAAATTGCTAAATCTGGTAAGTTTATTTCTGGAAAGGGTAAAGTCGAATATAAAGATGCCTTTATTCCTTATTTGAGAGATTGCCAAAAAAGAATCAGTTTAAAAAAGCGCTTAAAAGTTGTTGTTTGTGCTAATCACGGCACAGCTGGTCATTTTGCTCCAATTATTTTTAGTGCTTTAGGCTGTGATATTTATCCTTTGTATTGTGATTTAAATACTTCTTTTCCCCACGGCAATCCCAATCCTTCGGTTCCTGAATTGATGGCCGATTGTGGCAAGAGAGTAAAAAGACTTAAAGCGGATATTGGCATTGGTCTTGATGGTGATGGCGACCGTCTAGGAATTGTTGATGAAAAAGGACAATTTGTTAGTATTGACATGGTGGAGATTTTGATGGCAAGGCATGTTTTAAAAAGAAAGCCGGGAGCAAAAATAATTTTTGATGTTAAGTGCTCTGAAGCTTTACCTGAAGATATTAAGGCTCATGGCGGTACTCCTATTATGTGGATTACTGGTCATTCTTATATTAAAGCCAAGGCCAAGGAAGAGAAGGCAGAACTGGCCGGCGAACTTTCCGGGCATATATTTTTCAAAAAACATTATAGTTTTGATGACGCTTTGTATGCCGGCCTTACCCTTTTGGAATATCTTTCTAGTCAAAAAAAGACAATCTCTCAATTGTTACAAACGACCCCTAAGTATCTTTCTACTCCGACACTGCATACTGATTGTGCTGATGAGGTTAAATATAAAGTTCAAGAAAAACTAACCAAAGAATTCAAAGATATGGGTTTGCGGGTGGTTGACATTAATGGAGCTCGGGTTTATTTGGATGACAATACTTGGGGCTTGGTCCGCCCCTCATCTAATTTGCCGGTTTTGGTTCTCCGTTTTGAATCAAAAACAAAAAAGGGATTAAAGGCAATCCAAGAGCTTTTCCATAAAGTATTAGACAAGCATGGGCAAATTTCTAAAGATTGGCACCATGGATAAATTATG
This sequence comes from uncultured Pseudomonadales bacterium, assembly GCA_964414895.1. Classification (GTDB taxonomy): domain Bacteria; phylum Patescibacteriota; class Microgenomatia; order UBA1400; family CAYNMC01; genus CAYPXO01. The sequence continues at coordinate 19,364 of CAYPXO010000013.1, read as the reverse complement.
AAGACTTTAGACAATCTTTCAAAAATAAAAAAACTAGATAAATCCGCTGTTTTACGCTCAATAGAACTTTTGGGAAAACAATGTCTTCATGCTTTTAATGCTGTTTATCAAAACTCTTCTTTTAGACCAATTAAGAACATTGAAAACATTGTTGTTGCCGGAATGGGTGGTTCAGCTTTGGGAGCCAGAGTAATAAAGAGTCTTTATAAAGACAAGTTAAAAGTTCCTTTACAGGTTGTTAATAGCTATTTTTTACCCGGCTTTGTTAGTAAAAATAGCTTAATTATTTTATCTAGTTATTCTGGCAATACGGAAGAAATTCTTTCAATTGCCAAACAAGTTAAAGCAAAACGGTGTCCTGCTTTAAGTATTTGTTCGGGGGGTAATCTTTGGAGTTGGAGTAAAAGAAATAGGATTCCTGTTTATAAAATTAACCCTCAATATAATCCCTGCGGCCAACCACGAATGGCAATTGGCTACTCTATTTGTGGACAATTAGCAATGCTGGCAAAAACAGGCTTTTTGAAAGTAGAAAATAGAGAGATTGAGGGGTTGATCAAGTTTCTCTCCCGGCGAAATGATGATTTAAAAGCAAGTCTTTCTTTTGACAATAATTTGGCTAAAAAAGTTGCTTTTTGGCTGAAGGGCTCTATTCCTGTTTTAGTGGCGGCTGAACATTTAAAAGGAGCGATCTATGTTACTAGAAATCAAATCAATGAAAATGCGAAAAACTTTGCTGAGGTTTTTTATTTACCAGAGTTGAATCATCACTTAATGGAAGGATTGAGATATCCTTCTACTAATAAAAAGAATCTTAAGTTTTTATTTTATTTATCATCTCATTACTTAAGAAGAAATCAGCAGAGAGCAAAGTTGACTGTTGGGGTAGTAAAGAAAAATGGCATTAAAACAAGAATTTATAAAGCTAAAAGTAGAAATAAACTAGAAGAAGTTTTTGAGGTGATTCAATTTGGGGCCTATTTTCAGTTTTATTTATCAATTCTAAATAATCTTAATCCTGCTCCTATTCCTTGGGTGGACTACTTCAAAAAGCATTTGAAAAATTTATCTTGAAAGAATTGAGGATTCAAATTCATTTGTCTCGCTTGCAAGAACTCTTTAGTAAGTGCTAAACTGGTTTTGAATGAAAAAATTAAAATTTATCAAAACCTTTTCCCAAATTGACAAAGATGATGTTGGTTTAGTTGGTGGCAAGGGAGCTAATCTGGGGGAGATGGCCGCTAGCAATCTGCCGGTTCCTGACGGTTTTGTGCTTACTTCTAAGGCTTATTTTCAGTTTCTTGAAAAAAACCACCTTAAAGAAAAAATTAGAAAGATTTTAGAACTTACCGATAAAAATAAGCCGGAGAGTTTTACCACTACTTCTAAAGAAATCCAAAGATTGATTGTTCATGCGGAAATTAGCAAACAAGTCGCCAAAGAGATTTTTATTGCTTATGAACAGCTTGTTGGCCTTTTTGGTAAAACAAAAGTAGCAATCCGCTCCTCGGCTACGGCCGAGGATTTACCGGAAGCCTCTTTTGCTGGACAACAGGCGAGTTTTCTGAATGTTCAGGGTGAGGCCAATTTAATAGAAAAAGTTCGTTTGTGTTGGGCTTCTCTTTTTACACCAAGAGCAATTTTCTATCGCCAAGAAAAAGGTTTTGATCATCTTAAGGTGGGAATTGCTGCTGTTGTACAAAAAATGGTTCAATCTGAGGCTTCAGGAGTAATGTTTACCATAAATCCGGTTACTAATGACAAGCAAGTTTATATAATAGAGGCCATTTGGGGATTGGGAGAATTAATTGTCCAGGGAGCAGTTACTCCTGATCACTATGAAGTGGCAAAAAATAGCTTTAAAATTTTAAAGAAAGTTGTCTCCAAACAAAAAAAGAAATTGGTCCAAAAAGGAAAAGAAAACCAGATGGTTAAAGTAGCCTTCAAAAAGCAAGGCAAGCAAAAAATCTCTAACAAAATAATTAAGAAGCTGGCTAAGTTGGGTAAAAGAATTCACCAGCATTATTTTTTTCCTCAAGATATCGAATGGGCGGTAGAAAAAGACAAGGTTTATATTTTACAGACTCGGGCAGTAACAACTGTGGAAAGCCAGCAGCCAGCAGCCAGCAGCCAGCAGCCAGCAAAAGAAAAAATTAATCTGCCTTTAATTATTAAAGGCGATCCGGCTTCTCCAGGAATCGCCAGTGGCTATGCCAGAATTATTCACTCACCGAAAGAGATTAGCAAAGTCAAAAAAGGAGAAGTTTTGGTAACCAGCATGACAACGCCAGATTTTGTTCCGGCAATGAGAAAAGTTTGTGCCATTGTTACTGATAAAGGAGGGCAAACTTCTCATGCGGCAATTGTTTCTCGAGAATTAGGTTTACCTTGCGTTGTCGGAACACAAAAAGCAACAAAAATAATAAAAACAGGCAGAGTTATCACTGTTAATGGGAAAAGCGGCGCAGTTTTCAAAGGAGGTTTTGAACCAGCAACCAGCAACCAGCAACCAGCAACCAGCATTGGAAAAAGTTCACCTGTTGTTGAAAAAAAATTTTTCCCTGTTTTGCGAACGGCGACCAAGATTTATGTTAATTTGGCAGAACCGGACTTAGCCGCTAAAATTGCCCGCCAGAATATTGATGGCGTTGGCCTTCTAAGAGCGGAGTTCATGATTGCTCAGATTGGTATCCACCCCAGAAAATTAATTGCTCAAGGTAAACAAAAAACTTTTATAGAAAAACTCAGCAAAGGTGTTCTTGAATTTTGTCGCCAGTTTTCTCCCCGTCCTGTTGTTTATCGAGCGACTGATTTTAAAACAGCCGAGTATGCCAATCTTAAAGGCGGCAGTCAATACGAAAGCAAAGAAGCCAATCCAATGATTGGTTTTCGCGGAGCATTCCGTTATATAACCGATGAGGCAGTCTTCGCTTTGGAGATTAAAGCCATAAAAGAAGTAAGAGACAAATTTGGTTTTAGAAATCTTTGCTTGATGATCCCTTTTGTGCGCACTGTTGAAGAAATGTCAGAAGTAAAAAAAATAATTAGTAGTTATGGATTGCATCGCAGCTCTTCTTTTAAACTTTGGATGATGGTAGAAGTTCCTTCCAATGTAATTCTACTTGAAGATTTCATTAAAATAGGCATTGACGGTGTTTCTATCGGAAGCAATGATTTAACAATGTTACTTTTAGGTCTTGATCGGGATAATGAAAAGGTGGCCAAAGAGTTTGATGAGAGAAATAAGGCTGTTTTGTGGGCACTTGAGCGGGTTATTAAAACTTGCAAAAAGCATCGAGTCAGTTCCTCAATTTGCGGACAAGCCCCTTCAAGGTATCCAAGGTTAGTTGAAAAGTTAGTCAATTGGGGAATTACCAGCATTTCTGTTAGTCCTGATGTTATTGATTCAAGTCGAGAAATTGTTTATAAAATAGAAAAAAAACTAGCTAAGAATGGCACAAATTAAATCAATTAAGGCTTTTGAGATTTTAGATAGCCGCGGTATTCCTACTTTGGAAACAGAAGTTTTTCTTGATGATGGCTCCAAAGCAAGGAGTTCTGTTCCTGCAGGTTTTTCAAAAGGCAGTTTTGAAGCTGTGGAGTTGCGTGATGACGATCCGGCAAGATTCAAAGGAATGGGAGTAAAAAAAGCAGCGGCAATCGTTAATGAAAAAATTGCCCCTGCCTTGAATGGCAGACAGGCAGAATATCAAAGTAAAATTGACCAGGCATTAATAGAACTAGATCAAACTAGCAACAAAAAAAATCTAGGAGCTAATAGCATTTTGTCGGTTTCCCAAGCAGTAGCTAAAGCCGCCGCTTCTTCTTATCAAATGGCTCTTTTTGATTATTTGCAGTCTAAATATCAATTAGCTGATAAGAGCAGTTCTTTTCCTCTTCCCATTTTTAATCTCATTAATGGTGGTCAGCACGGAGCTGGTAATCTTGATTTTCAAGAATTTCATATAATCCCCTCCTCGCGTTTTAATTTTGGCAAAAGCCTAGAGATTGGAGCAGAGGTCTATCAAACCCTAAAGACAATTTTGGTTGAGCGTAAATCCATTCATTCTGTCGGCGATGATGGTGGTTTTGCTCCTAACCTTTTTACTAATATGGATGCTTTAGAAATTATAAAAGAAGCAGTTTCCAGAACAAACTACCAGTTTAATAGCGATGTTTTTTTTGGTCTTGATGTGGCCGCCAGCCAGTTTTACAAAGGCGGTAAGTATTTTATAAAAGATAGGGCTCAGGCATTCTCTAAAGAAAACTTTATTAAGTATTACGAAGAATTAAACAAGCAATATCACATTTTGCTATTGGAAGACCCGTTACATGAAGATGATTGGGATGGCTGGAAAGAATTGCTTTCTTTACTGGGGAGCAAAGTAATTATTTTGGGAGATGACTTGCTTTGTACCAATATTGATAGGGTAAAAAAGGCAATAACAAAAGAAGCCTGTAATGGTATTTTAATCAAACCAAATCAAATAGGAACAATTACAGAAACAATTGCAGTTATTAAAGCTTGTCGAGAAGCTGGTTGGCAAATAGTTGTTTCTCATCGAGGAGGAGAAACAAACGATGATTTTATTGCTGACTTTGCAGTTGGAGTAGGGGCCAATTATGTTAAGTTCGGTGCGCCGGCCAGAGGAGAAAGAGTAGCTAAATATAATCGGTTGTTGGAGATAGCCCGGGAAATAAAAGATTAAAAATTACTAAACTTTTGCACTTTTAAAGTAGACATCTTATTGTTCGAGTGAATCTCGAGCCTGCCTGCCTGTCTGCCGACAGGCAGGCATCCGTCGAGAGAGGAATCGAGAACTTTTACATATGAAGCTTCTCGACTTCGCTCGAAGAATAACGAGCGTTTCTTAAAAATTGCAAAACTTTTAAATTCTATATTTTTACATTTCTGGATTTTCGTTGTTTGGTTCTTACAATGATTTACTATGTCTGACTCGAAAAGCAAGTTAGTAGTTTTGGTCATCCTTGATGGCTGGGGTATCGCCCCGGCTGGTCCTGGTAACGCCGTTACTAACGCTCACACTCCAAATATAGATAAATATCTTAACAGTTATCCTCACACTCAATTGATTGCCTCCGGTGAAGCAGTTGGTTTGCCTAGAGGAGAAGCGGGCAACAGCGAAGCAGGCCATCTTAATTTAGGGGCCGGCAGGATTATCTATCAAGACCTTCCAAGAATAAACATGTCTATTGCCGATGGAGCTTTCTTTAATAATAAAGCTTTTTTAACAGCAGTAGACCATGTTAACAAAAACAATTCTTCTTTACATTTGATGGGACTGATTGGAGCTGGCGGTGTTCACTCAAGCATCGAACATCTTTTTGCTTTATTGCGTTTTTGTAAAGAACAAAAACTCAATCGGGTCTTTCTTCATCTTTTTACTGATGGCAGAGATTCTCCTCCTACTTCAGCAATAGATTTTATTGATAAAGTAGAAGCAAAAACAAAAGAATACCAGGTAGGCAAAATTGCCAGCTTAACAGGACGTTTTTATGCGATGGATAGAGACAATCGTTGGGAAAGGATACAGGTTTGCTATGATGCTTTAACTCTAGGAAAAGGTTTGTTGACAAATTCTTATAAAAAAGCAGTTAACGAATTTTATCAACAAGGAAAAACTGATGAATTCTTAAAACCAGTCATTTTAAAAAATTCCCAAGGCAAAGCGACAGCTTTGATTAGTGATAATGATGCTGTTATTTTCTTTAATTACAGAATTGACAGACCAAGACAATTAACAAAAGCTTTTGTTATTCCTAGTTTTGAAACTTTGACCGGAAAAAAAAGGTTTTTCGATCCTTATGCAGAAAAGTATGGAAAAAAGCAATACGAAAACGGAAATGGAGAACGTAAGACATCAACTTTCAAAAGAGAAAAAATTATCAAAAACCTTTTATTTGTTACAATGACTCAATATGAGCCGGATTTACCAACCCTGGCTGCTTTTCCGCCAATGCCGATTAATATGTCTTTAGCCCGCGTTCTGGCAGAAAACAACCTCCGCCAGTTCCACTTAGCAGAAACAGAAAAAGAAAGGCATGTCACTTATTATTTTGATGGCAAAAGAGAGGATCCTTTTCCCGGAGAAGACAGAGTAGAAATTCCCTCTCCTAAAGTAGCAACTTATGATTTAAAGCCAGAAATGTCTGCTTATGAAGTTACCGAAGCCTTACTAAATCGTTTAAGACTGCGCATTTATGATTTTGTTGTTGTTAATTTTGCCAATCCCGATATGGTTGGCCACACCGGTGTTTTGCAAGCGGGAATAAAAGCCTGTCAGGTTACTGACGAATGCTTAGGAAAAGTTGTAGAAGTAATCTTGGCTCTTGGAGGCTCTTGTGTGGTTACAGCCGATCATGGTAATGTTGAAGAAATGATCAATTTAAAAACCGGCCAGGTGGATACAGAACATTCCACCAACCCCGTTCCTTTCATTGTTGTCTCTCACGATCAATCCTTTCCTTATCAGCTACCTAGAGGAATTTTGGCTGATGTAGCACCGACAATTTTAAAACTTATGGGTATTGCCAAACCATCAGCAATGACGGGAAGAAGCCTGATATAATGCAAAATTCCAAATGACAAATTTAAAATTTTGAATTGCAGTTTTGCATTTTAAATTTTAAATTACTGCTAGCATTGAGTATGAAAGAAAAGAGTGTTCTCGTTATTGGTAGCGCGATTGTTGATCTTATCTTTCAGGGAAAAGTTTTCCAAGAAAGATGGCAAAAAAAACGGCTTTCTTTGGCTTCTGGCGGTAAATATGTGGTTGATAAGTTTTATCAATTTTTTGGCGGCGGCGGGGCCAATGCCAGTGTTTCCCTGGCTCGTCAAGGGCTAGGTGTTTTTCTTTGGAGTAAGGTAGGAAAAGACAGCTTCGGAAAAATGATTGAAAACAATCTTTTAAATGAGGGCGTGAAAACCGATCTCTTAGAAAAAACTCTTCCCAAAAGTGGCCTTTCTTCTATTCTTTTGGACCTAAAAGGGAGAAGAACAATAATAAACTTTCGGGCTGGCGGTGATAAACTAAAGCTCGGAGCAAAAGAGAAAGAAGTTTTGAAATATTGTCCTTGGCTGGCTTTGTTTAGTCTGCCTCGCTGGCCAAGAAAAGAAAAATTAGAAGTTCTTCGCTTTGCTAAAAAGCAGGGTCTAAAAATTTTTCTTTCTCTTCACGGTGATGAATATCGCCGGGGACTTGATTGGAATAAAAGTTATTTCCAGCTTTGTGATGTTTTGGACTTGAATGTTTATGAACTGGCCATTATGCTAAAGAAAAAAGTAGAAAAATTTAACTTTAAAAAAGAAAATTTTTCCCAAGTTTTAGGAGTTCCCACAGTCTTGCTTACTCATGATGAAAAAGGAAGCTATCTTTATACTAAGGATAAAGCTTTGAGGCAGGAAGCTCTTTCTTGCCGGTGTCTTGATGCTACCGGAGCTGGTGATGCTTTCTCAAGCGGGTTTTTGGGAAAATACATAAAGACAGGAAACTTAGAGCAAGCTTTTTCTTTTGCTGCCCGTAATGCCAAAGCGGAAATTGAGGCAATTGGCGCGCAGAGGGGATTGTTGTATGAAAAAATCTCTTAATATTAAAATCGCTGGAGCGGCTGGGGAGGGAATTAAGTCAACTGGTCTTATTCTTTCCAAAAGTTTTGTTCGCACCGGCTACCAGAATTTTGATTATAGCGAATATCCTTCTTTAATCCGTGGTGGCCACAATACCTATCAGACTCATATTGGCCTAAAGCAAGTTTATTCCCAAATTAGAAAAGTTGATTTACTGATTGCTTTAAACAAGGAAGCGGTCGATTTACATCAAAAAGAATTAACCGCCAGCTCTTTGGTTATTTATGACCCTGGCGAATTTAAACTAAAAAGCAAGAGAGATTTACTTGGCCACTACCTTCCTATTCCTTTGATTGAACTGGCAGGTAAGGCTGGTGGCAAGCCGGTAATGGCTAATACAGTTGGCTTGGGAGCAGTAACCTTTTTGACTGGCATCGACCTGTCAATACTAAAAGGAGTTATCAGGGAAATTTTTGCCAAGAAGTCTGAAGTTCTTAGTAGGCAGAATCAGCAAGTAGCCCAGGCAGGCTTTGATTATGCCAAGGATAATTTATCAACCCACAGATTTGATTTAAGTCGACCTGAAGATAAAAAGAAAAAGATTTTGCTTACCGGCAATGAAGCGGTTGCCTTGGGGGCAGTTGCCGGAGGAATGAAGTTTTTTGCCGCCTATCCGATGACGCCGGCAACTTCCATTTTACATTTCTTGGCAGCCAAAGCTAGAAAGACTGGCTTGGTTGTTAAACATGCCGAAGATGAAATCTCTGTTATTAATATGGCCTTAGGAGCTTCTTTTGCCGGTGTGCGCAGCATGGTTGCCACTTCTGGCGGCGGTTTTGCCCTGATGAGTGAGGCTTTGGGAATGGCAGGAATAATGGAGTTGCCAATTGTAATAGTTGAGGCAATGCGGGCTGGTCCTTCAACTGGCATGCCTACTTGGCATGATCAAGGGGATTTGCATTTTGTTCTCCATGCTTCTCAAGGAGAATTTCCCCGGATGGTTCTTGCTCCCGGCGATAGTCAGGAGGCTTTCAAACTAAGCTATCAAGCCTTTTATTTTGCCGAAAAATACCAACTGCCGGTTATAATCTTATCTGACAAATATCTAGCCGAAAGCCCAATGACAATGAGAAAACCTAAGGATAAGTGGCGCAACTCTCGTTTTGGCTTTACAACAAAAGCGACTGCTTTTAAACGTTACCAACTGACAAAAAACGGTATCTCTCCCCGTTCCATTCCCGGACAAAAAGGTGGTGTTCATCTTTCCAACAGCTATGACCATGACCAGCTTGGTTATGCTACCGAAGAAATTAAGCCGAGAAATAAAATGGTGGAAAAACGCTTAAGGAAATTGGCAACTTTAGCAAGAGAGGCAGCAAAAGTAAAACAACCGCTTTTTGGCAACCTCCCGGCAAAGATAGGAATTATCTCTTGGGGTTCCAATAAAGGACCAATCTTGCAAGCAATCAAAAACTTAAAACAAGTCGCTTTTTTGCACTTAAATATTCTTTGGCCATTCCCTAAAAAACAGGTAGAGGACTTTTTGTCGCAGGTAGATATTGCTCTTGGTCTTGAGTGTAATGCCACTGCCCAACTGGCAGATTTAATTAGAGAACAAACAGGACTGGAAATAAAACATAAGCTGTTAAAATATGATGGCCGGCCATTTTATCCGGAAGAGATAGTAGAAAAAATCCGCAAATTAGCCTAATTAGGCTAATTTGCCTTATTGATGAATCCCAACCAATACACCGCTCCCATTAAGCCAACCTTTTGTCCCGGTTGCGGCAACTACGGGATAATGAGTGCTTTAAAGCAGGCTTTGGCCGAGCTTAATCTGCCACCACACAAAGTAGTCATTTCTTATGATGTTGGCTGTAATGCTAACATGGCTGATTTTATCAGAACTTTCGGTTTTCATGGCCTTCATGGTCGTTCAGTCCCGCCAGCAGTCGGCATTAAATTAGCTAATCACAAATTGACTGCTTTAGCTTTGATTGGCGACGGCGGTTTTTATGGCGAAGGAGCGCAACATTTTATTTCCCTTATGCGCGGCAACCATGATATTACTGTTTTAGTTCACAACAACCACTGCTACAGTCTTACTACTGGCCAATACTCGCCAACTACTCCCAGAGGGACAAAAACCATTTCCACGCCAGAAGGTTCAATCGAGGAACCAATTAATCCTCTTGCTATCGCTTTGGTTAACCACGGCACTTTTATTGCCAGGGGTTTTGCCGGTGATATTCCTCATCTTAAAGATTTGATTGTTAAGGGTATTAGGCATGTTGGTTTTTCTTTCATAGAAGTTCTACAACCTTGTGTTGTTTGGACAAAAAATATGAGTAATGATTGGTATCGAAAAAAGATTTATAAACTGGAAGGTTTAAAAGACTATCAAAAGGATAACCGCCAGTGGGCTTTAAAAAAAGCCCAACAAGCAGAAAAGTTGCCAATTGGCCTTTTTTATCAAGAAAAGAAAAAAGCCTATCATCAACAAGTTTCCAGCCTGCAAAAAAATCCTTTAATAAAACAGTCGATTAATGAAGTTGATATTGGAAAATTGGTGGAAGAATTTGAATAGCCATTTATCATCCTGACAATGAATTTCTATGAGTTTCTATTAATTTCTATGAGTTTCAGAAATTTGTATAGCAATGTTAAAACAAAATGTCACCTTTGTCATTCTGAACTTGATTCAGAATCTATACGAATAATTCAGCTTTAATATCTTTATAGATTCCCGATCTTGAAGCGCTTTCGCTTTCAAGTCGAGAATGACAAAGAAATAAAAAAAGAAAATGTTAAAAACCCGCCATTTTGTTTTTAAAGGGCTATAGGAATTAGATTGTGTTTACTCTTATACTTGAGGTTCTCGCCTCGATTGTTATTTTTATCATCGAAAAACTGGGCTACTTCGGCATTGGCCTGGCAATGGCCATTGAGTCGGCCTGTATTCCCCTACCCTCGGAAATTATCATGCCTTTTTCCGGTTTTTTAGTTAGTAAAGGAATTTTTAATTTTTGGCTGGTTTCTTTGGCCGGCGCTTTCGGTTGTCTTATTGGCTCTCTTTTGGCTTTCTGGCTCGGCCATCGCTACGGAGAAACTGTTGTTCGTCAGCTTATTCGCAAATATGGCAAATTCGTTTTGGTTTTTGAATATGAGCTGGATGAAGCCGAGCACTGGTTTAAAAAGCACGGCCAGTTGATTATTTTTAGTTCTCGTTTATTGCCAGTGGTACGCACCTTTATTTCTCTGCCAGCCGGCATTGCCGGTATGAATATAAAAACTTTTTCTTTTTATACTTTTATCGGTTCTTTTATTTGGTCGGCTGGCCTGGCTTATGTGGGAAAGATTTTAGGAGAAAACTGGGATACCCTAGGAACTTATTTTCATAAATTTGATGTTTTGATTTTTGCTATTTTTTTAGGAATGGCTGGCTTTTATATTTATCACAAACTAAAAAAAAATCATCGGTATCAAAAAAGAAAAAATTAGAAGTATTTGCGCACTAAAGCCTTAACTTTAGCTTGAACACGAGCTTTACTAGTAAAAATAGGTGCTTTTTTTGGCTGGAGAGAGTCTAGTCTTATTCTTGTTTCTTCCTTAAAAAATCTTTTTATAACAGCGGTGTTGTTTTCCATTAAAACAATAACGATTTCTCCTCTACAGATATCTTGATCTTCTTCTACTACTAAATAATCTCCTTGCAGAATGCCTTCATCAGCTAAAAGATTGTCTTTAACTTGCAAAACATAAGCCCGTTTTTTGCCAGTAAGCAAATTTGGAGCTACCTGTAAAGTAATTCCTGGTTTATCAAAAGTCTGCAGTGGCTGTCCGGCAGAAAAATAAGATAAAACCGGCAAATCAACTGCCCCCTTCCAAGAAGCATATTTTTTATGAGTCAAAGCTATTTCTCGCGCCCTTCCCTCTTTATCTCCTTTTTTCAAAAGGCCTTTTTCTATCAATTTTTCAATATGTTCATGAACGGTTGCCAATGAAGAAAGACCAACAGCGTCAGCGACCTCTCTTAAAGTAGGAGCGTATTTATTCTTCTGAATAAATTGAGTAATAAAGTCAAGAATAACACGTTGCCGATGGTGAATAACTGCGGGCATATTTTGGTTTTTTTAAGTTTTTTGTTCTATTTTAGTTTGTCAAAATTTAGATATCTTTGTCAACTACCATTTAGTGTAACAAACACTGGCAATTAGTGTTAAAATAATTTTATATGAAAAAATTGCTCTTTTTTGTTTTCTCTCTACTGTTTTTGCTTTTTGCTTTTGCTTTTCCTGTTTTTGCCGGTGAAGAATTCCAGACTTTCTATTACTCTTTTTATGATGTTGAGGAAAACGGTAATGTTGCCGTTACCCAAGAGATTAAATTAAAAAATAGGTTGGAGAATGTCTTTGTTAGCCAATATTCTTTAGTTATTGGTTCCAATCGAGTTAGTCATATTTCTGCCGCAGACAATTTCGGTCCTTTGGAGCCAAAGGTAGAAACAACTGCTAACAAAACAAAAATTTCTCTTAAGTTTAACCAAGAAGTTGTCGGTAAAGACAAAGAAACTCGTCTACGCATCAATTATAGAACTCCTGATTTTGCCTCCATAAATGGGCAAGTCTTGGAAGTAAATATTCCCGAATTAGCAGATAAAAAAGAACTTGAGGATTACCAGGTACAACTTGTGATTCCTGCTCGTTTCGATCCTCCTTCCTTCTTGCAACCGCAGGCAAACAGTAAGCTTAAAAAGAATGGAAGAATCTCTTATCAATTTGGGAAAGAAAGACTTTTGGAAAGTCAAGGAATTTCTGCTTCTTTTGGCAATGTTCAAGTTTATGATTTTACTTTTCTTTATCATTTGGAAAACTCCAGTAGATTTCAAGCCCAAGCCAAAATTGCCCTACCGGCCGATACTCCGTTCCAGCAAGTTTATTACCAGTCCATTAAACCCTTGCCTCTTAAGATTGAAGTCGATAAAGACAATAACTGGCTTTGCTTATATAAACTGGCCGCTAAAGAAGAACTGACAGTAGTTGCCAGCGGTTCGGCAGAAATTTTTATTCAACCAAAAGAAAAACTAAAGCCTGGTCCTTTAGAAAAAGAAGAAATGGCAGAATATCTCCAAGCAACAAAACATTGGCAGGTAGACAATCAAGAAATAAAAAAATTGGCAGCAGAATTAAAAGGAGCAAAAGAAATTTATAATTATGTCGTAGATAATCTCGCTTATGATTACGGCAGATTAGAGGGAGATTTTCAGCGGTTGGGAGCAATTGAAGCCCTAAACAACAAACAATCGGCTTTGTGCACAGAATTTAGCGACCTTTTCATTGCTCTCTGTCGTGCTGCCGGCATTCCTTCAAGAACAGTTAATGGTTTTGCCTACACGACTAATCCTAAACTGCGACCGCTATCTTTAACTCAAGATGTTCTTCACGCCTGGCCGCAATTCTATGATAAAGAAGAAGATCTTTGGATTAGTGTTGATCCTACATGGGAAAACACAACCGGCGGAATTGACTTTTTTTCTAAACTTGACCTTAATCATTTTTCATTTGTCCGAAATGGTATTGAAAGTGATTCTCCTGCTCCTCCAGGGGCTTACAACAGTGATAAAAATAAGAAAAGTGTTTTAGTTGAATTCGGTGAAAAGAAAAAACATGCTCTTAGCTTCGAATTTACTTCTCACCTGCCCTCCAAAATTATTGCCGGTTTACCTATTAAAGGAGAAATAACGGTTGAAAACACCGGAGAGACTGCTTATCACAAAAAAACAATTTTTGTAAAAACTAACCAAGAAGAACAATTAACGATTGCTGTTTTGCCGCCTAAAAGTAAAACCTCCATTCCCATTTCTATTAATACATCTTGGTGGAAAAGGCAAAATTATATTATTGAAGCCAGTTTTGATAATGAACACATTAGTTATCAGGTCAAAACTTTGCCTTTTTATCAATATTTTTGGGAGAAATTGAGAAATTGGACAGAAAAGGTATTGAAATCTTTATAGTTTTGCTATGATATAGCAATGTTAAAACAAAATGTCACCTTTGTCATTCTGAACTTGATTCAGAATCTATACAGGTAATTTAGCTTTAATATTTTTATAGATTCCGAATTAGGTCTGGAATGACAGAGAGTACCATAATAGGCAATGAAAAAATTATTGCGTTCGATTTTCAACAATCTTGTTTCTTTATCCTTCAGCGCTTATATTTTTCCGGGCTTAACTTATAATTCCAACCTGGAAGCTTTAATTTTGGCTTCTTGCATTTTTACCCTTATCAATCATTATTTTAAACCTATTATTAAACTATTCCTTCTGCCAATAAACCTCTTAACTTTAGGGATGTTGCGTTGGGTGAGCGGAGTAATTTGTCTTTTTTTGTTGACAATAATTATTCCTAAAATCCAAATTCAGGCTTTTGATTTTCATGGCTTTTCTTTTGATGGTTTTATTCTTCCACCGTTTTTCTTCACCCCTTTTCTCTCTTTGATAGCCGCTTCTCTTTTTATTTCTTTAATTTCCTCTTTTATCAGTTGGTTATTTAACGGAAAATAAGCCTTTTTCTCTCTATATTAAAAAATTGAGGATAAGAGAGGAAAATTGCCGGGCAATCCTCCAGTAGAAATTTTTGAAAGTCCAAATAGTTTTCTCTACGCGCGTCCAAATCTGTAATTCTCCGAGCATCCTCTAAAATTTTATCTACTTTAGGACTCATATAGCCTGTTAAATTAGTTTCTTGGGTTGAATGCCAAAACTATAATGATCGGGGTCAACAGGGATTTGACTGACTATAAGCAAAGCCTGAAAGTCAAAAGAAATATTGTCAATTAGTTTTATGTTTGTCTGGATATTTAAGATGTCTTGCCAACTTTTTTTTATTTCCTCCGCAGATTTTAAAAACTCGTTGGTTGTATCAATAGTCAATTCCAAGTCATTTATATTACTTTCTTCTTTAAATTTATTAAAAAGCTTTTTCGCTTGGCTGGCATCGGCTTGATATTGCTTAACATCAAGGTTAAAAGCCCAAGAGCCAGGCGCTAAAGGACCCAAAGCTCGCGTTTGATCGGCTGGTTTTGGAGTGGCGTAAGCAAGAGCTTGTCTTAAGTTTTTGTTAGCCAAGTTTTTATCTCTTAAGTTTAGAAAAATTGCCAGATATTGTTCTTTGTTTAACTTTCTTTCTATCTTTAGATAATTTTGCCATTGAGAGTCAAAAGGATTTTCCTTTAGCCTTAAAAGCTGATCAACTTCTCCTAGCTTAAAAGCCAACTCCGTTGCTTTCCTGGTAGGATAAAAAGAAAAAATAATATTTTTTTCTGCTCCGACGAGGAGAATAGTTTTAATAAAAGAGCCGCTTTTCTTAATTTTCTTTATTTGATATTCGCCAGTACCAATGAAGTCTTCTTTAAAAACAGGGGTTGATAGTAAGGCTGGCAGGGGAGCAAAGGGCTCTTTGAGGTTAAACTGAAGAATTTTGTCATCCAAAACATTGGTTTCTATTTGGGGAAGGTCATATTTGATATCTTTAGCCAAAACTTCAGTACCATCTTGCCAGAAAATATTCTCCGCCAAGAAAAAGATATAGACTTTTCCTTCTTTTTCCACTTCCCACTTACCAGCTAATGAAGGAAGCGGTTTTCCTTCCTCATTTATCCTTGTCAACCCGTTGCTCGCCAAATCAAGAACATATCTGGGTAAATCTTCAAAAGTGTAATTGCCAACAATCCCTACTCTCTCTACCGATTTTGGCCGAGGAATGTAGGGAACTATTTTAATAATCCCTAAAAAGATAACAACACTACCAAAGGCACTTAAAAAAATAATTTTTTTTTCTTTTTTAAAAAAAGCTTTGATAATTAGCAAAAATAAATGAATTTTCTTTAAAAACATAAAATTGGATAGAATCCGTCATTCTCGACCTGAAAGCGAAAGTGTTTCAAGATCGGAATCTATAAAAATATAAATAAGGAAACTTTATCTTCTTAGCCTTATTGTTCGAGCGTAGTCGAGAACTCCAACAAACAAACTTCTCGATTTCTCCGCCAGCCAGGTTACCGGACGGTACCTGGCCAGCTGGCGGATTCACTCGAAGAATAACAAGTTTAACATTTCGCAATTCAAATCAGTAAAGAATGAAGTTTATAATAGCAACGACAAAAAAAAGCAAGCTTAAAAAAACAGTAACCATAAAAAGAGCTTTTTCCATTCCTTTTTTGGTGTGATAAAAACCGCCTTCTCCTCCCCATGCTCTACCTAGACCGGTTCCTTTACTTTGTAAAAGAATTGCTGCCATAAGAAAGAGAGAAAGAATAATTTGGGCAATAACCACCGCTCGCATAGTTCTCTTATTTTAACCCAGAAAGCCACTTTCTGTCTAGTTTAAACCACGAATTTTTATTCTCTCAATTTTGTCACGGATTTGAGCGGCTTTTTCGAATTCTAAAATGCGGGCGTAGTGACGCATCTGACGGCGAAGCTTGGGAATTAGTTTTTTCATTTCTCCCGGAGTTAGGCTTTCCAAATCTATTTTCTCTTTTACTTCTTCTTTTTCGACAATCCCTTGACGAATCGGTTTTTCAATAGTTTTGGGAATAATCTTGTGCCTTTTGTTGTATTGAAGCTGAATTTGGCGGCGTCGTTTAACTTCTTTAATTGCCTCTTTCATTGCCGAACTTTTCTGGTCGGCATAAAAAATTACTTTACCGGCTGCATTACGGGCTGCCCGACCCATCATTTGGATAAGAGAAGTTTTGGAACGCAAAAAGCCTTGTTTATCAGCATCTAAAATGACTACCAGAGAAACTTCAGGAAGATCCAAACCTTCACGTAACAGATTAATACCGACAATAACATCATAGTTGCCTTTTCGTAAATCTGCCAAGATGTCACTTCTTTGAAGGGTTTTAACATCGGCATGGAGATAGTTGACTTTTATTTTTTCTTGAGTTTTGCTCTGTTCGGCTAAATAAAGAGCCAACTCTTCAGCTGTTCGTTTGGTCAAAGTAGTAATCAAAACGCGCTCGCCTCTTTCCTTTTTTTGTAAAATTTCCAAGATTAGATCTTGAATTTGGCCGTTACTGGAACGAATTTCTATTTGAGGATCAACTAAGCCAGTCGGTCTTATCAACTGTTCGACAATTTCGCCGTTTGCCTTTTTTAGCTCCCATAAAGATGGAGTAGCAGAGAGAAAAATAATCTGAGGAGTTCGCTTAAGAAACTCTTCAAACTTTAAAGGACGATTGTCCAAAGCAGCCGGCAAGCGAAAGCCAAAATCAATTAAAGTTTGCTTTCGGGATTTATCTCCGCGATACATTCCTCTAAGTTGAGGGATAGTAATATGCGATTCATCAACAACAACCAAAAAATCATCTTTATATCGATACTGGAAATAGTCAAGTAAACTATAAGGCGCTTCCCCGGGAAGCCGGCCATCAAAATAACGAGAGTAGTTCTCAATACCATTAACATAACCAACTTCTTTTATCATTTCCAAATCATAATTAACGCGTTGCTCTAGTCTATTGGCTTCCAAATATTTCTTTTGGTTTTTTAATTCAGCCAGGCGAATTTTTAAGTCTTTTCTTATTTGCGAAAAAGCTTGATTAACCGTCTTTCTGTCAGCCAAGTAGTGTTTGGCCGGATAAAGAAAATAGTCTTTAATAGAAGTTTCTTTGTCGGAAAAAAAAGAACGAATAGTTATTTTAATAATTTTCTCGCCTTGCCAAACAACCTTGACTATTTGATTGCTGTAGGCAAGAGCAATTTCCACTGCTGCTCCTCTGAGGCGAAAAAAGCCGCGATCAAAATCGAGTTTGGCCCGTTTATAATGAAGAGCAACCAGTGAGTATAGAAAAACTTCCTTACCTACTTTTTCTCCTGTCTTAAAATGAAAAACAGTCTTCTGATATTGCTCAGGAGAGCCAATGTTATAAATACAAGAAACCGAAGCAATAACGATAACATCCCCTCGGGAAAGAATTTGACTGGTTGCTTGCAGGCGAAGCTTATCGATTTGCTCGTTTATGGAAGCATCCTTACTAATATAAGTATCTGTCTGAGGAATATAAGCCTCTGGTTGATAGTAATCATAATAGGAAATAAAATAGCAAACAGAATTCTCCGGGAAAAATTCTTTAAATTCCTGGTAAAGCTGTCCGGCCAAAGTTTTGTTGTGGGAAATAATCAAAGTTGGCTTTTGAACTTTTTCTATTACATTGGCAATCGTAAAAGTTTTGCCACTGCCGGTAACGCCAAGAAGAACTTGAAACTTTCTTTTATTCTCAATTCCTTGGTTTAACTTCTTTATCGCTTGCTTCTGATCGCCGGTTACCTGAAAATCGGATTTAATTTTAAAATTCATACCTTGACTTAAAAATTATACTATACTAGTCCGGCGCTTCTTACTTAAATCCTGTTTTTCGTGATAAAATTAAGCTTTATGGCAGAAGAAAGCAAAGAAATCATCATTAAAGGCGCTCAAGAGCATAACCTAAAAGACATTACTGTGAAAATTCCCAAAAACAAACTTGTTGTTTTTTCCGGCATTTCCGGATCAGGTAAGTCAAGCTTGGCAATGGACACTCTTTACGCCGAAGGCCAGCGCCGTTATGTGGAGTCCTTGTCGTCTTATGCCCGCCAGTTTCTAGGAATGATGCGCCGGCCTCAGGTAGATGCGATCAACGGCCTTTCACCTTCGATAGCTATTGACCAACATGGTTTATCCCATAATCCCCGCTCGACTGTAGGAACGGTAACAGAAATCTATGATTATCTGCGTGTTCTTTTCGCCCGTATCGGCCACCCCCATTGCCCCTCTTGCGGCCGGGAAATAAGCCAGCAAACAACAACAGACATTAGCAAACAAATATTAAAAATTATGGAAAATCGGTTCGCTTTTGAAAAGCCAGCTCGTTTTTTAATTTTGTCTCCGATTGTTAGAGACAAGCGAGGCGAATTCTCCAAACTTTTTAATAATTTAAAAAGCAAGGGTTTTGAACAAGTCAGAGTTGATGGTCATATTATTGAATTGTCAGAAGATATTTTTTTAATAAAAACCAACAGGCATAATATTGAAGTAGTTATTGATCGTTTAAGCTTAGTTAATAAAAAAAGCTTTGATAATAAGCAATTCCGTCAAAGGATTCTTGACGATCTGGAAATTGGCTTAGAGCTATCCAATGGTTTACTTATCTTAAGCGAGATTAAAGATAAAAGTTTTAGTTTGCCTCGCAAACCAAAAAAAATGAAAGATTATCTTTTTTCTCAGCGTTTTGCTTGCCCTAAATGTAATCTTTCTTTAGCAGAAATCGAGCCTCGGCTTTTCTCTTTTAATTCTCCTCAAGGAGCTTGCCCTAAATGTAAAGGTATCGGGATGAGGCTAAAAATCGACAGAAAAAAAGTTTCCCCTTTTCGGGCCAAAGCCTTAGAAAACCAATACTACTCAACAACTTCAGATACTATCCGGGAGGAAATAGAAAAACTGATGATTAAAGAAAAATGTTCCCTTTGTCAAGGAACAAGGCTGAAACAATCAGCCCTGGCTATCAAAATTAACAAAAAGTCTATTGCTGAAATTTCTAATTTTTCTCTTTCTTCTTTGTTTAAGTGGAGCAAGCAGTTCATAGGCAATCTTAATTCTTCTAAAGAAAAAAAAATTGCCGGCCCGATAGCAAAAGAGATCGTCAACCGCCTTAAATTTTTGCTTGCTGTCGGCGTTGACTACCTTATCTTGGATAGAACATCGGCTACCCTCTCGGTTGGTGAGGC
>CAYPXO010000012.1:0-41251 GCA_964414895.1 uncultured Pseudomonadales bacterium | reverse complement strand
TTCTGAATCAAGTTCAGAATGACAAAGGTGACATTTTGTTTTAACATTGCTATATAAACACAGATGGATTTTAAAAGAAATCTTTTACCTCTAGCCCTCCTTTTGTATGTTTTGCCGATAATTGCCCTTATTCTTATCTCTTTTCGTGATAATTATCTTTTCCCTTATTTGGCAGTAAAAAAACTAAACTCCCCAGATTATGTCCAAGAAATAAAAGCCAAACAAGGACATTACGAAAATGTAGAAAATAAAGTTGTTTGGAATTCAAGAAAACTTGACCTTCTTCCACCAGAGCTTATGCCGGAGGAAACAAAAGTTTTATCTGCTAGTCCGGGCACTTGGATTGAAATTAATCTCTCAACGCAAACTTTGTGCCTCCACCACAGCGGAGTTAGCTGCTTTGCCGTTTCTACCGGAAATCCCTGGACGCCAACACCAACAGGAACTTTTTATATTTGGACAAAGCTTGCCAGCACTACCATGGCCGGACCGGGCTATTATCTACCAGGTGTTCCCTGGACAATGTATTTTTACAAAGGCTACGGAGTCCATGGCACTTATTGGCACAATAATTTTGGCCATACAATGAGCCACGGCTGCGTTAATATGCGCACACCAGAAGCGAAATTTGTTTACGATCGAGTTTCCGTGGGAACAAAAGTATTCATCCATTACTAATGAAAAAACAATCTCACTCCACTCCCTTCGGCGAATATTTTCGCTACTTGGACAAAATAGATAAGGGAGTTTGTTATTCTAAAGAGTACGGCTCGATGTTGATTTTGAGCCTGGTTGAAGAACTTGGAGAAATGGCGCGGGCTTATCTGGCAAAACATGGCCGAAAAAAATCCAACATTGCCGCTCAAAAGGATGAAAGCCACGAACAGGAACTAGGAGATATTCTAGTAGCGATCCTACGCTTTGCTCGGGTAAAAAATATAAACCTTCACAAAAGAATAATGTATTCTTTGAAAAAAATCGAAAGAAGAAAGTCGGGCACTGGCTAGTTCCTTTCAAGAGCTTCTCTAATTTTGGCCTTAGCCTTTCTTAAAGAAACATCGCTAACAAAAGCAACTTCTTCCACCAGTTTTTTAACAGAAAGCTTAAAGACTTCTTTTCTGCTTTTGGTAAAGTTTTGTGTCTTATCTTTTTTTTCTAACCAGAGATTTCTTAAAACTCCGGCAATTTCAAAAGGATTGTTGGATTTTATCGTCTGGCGCGCCTTGCCAAGATCTACCCTTATTCTTTCCTCGGATTTTAAAGAAAGCTCTCTAAATAATTCTTGAAGTTTTTTCTTAGAAAGCAATTTTCTGATCCCTGTTTTGCTAATATTTCTTATAGGGATAGAGCAAACAAGAGTCTGGCCATATTTCCTCTTAAAATAAGGTTTAAAAAAAATGATTTTTTCTTTATCTTTGTCTTTTATATCGAAAATTTTATGCACTCGTCCGAAGCGAACGATCTTATCTCCAATTTTAAAAAGCTTATTTTTTTTCATTCCTTTATGGTTTCTGGACGAAAGGAAGAAGGGCCAAAAACCTTGCTCGTTTTATTGCTTGTGCCAGGCTTCTCTGATGTTTAAGACAATTGCTGTTAACACTACGAGGAGTAATTCTTCCTGCTGTGTAGATATATTTTGCCAGCTGCGTAGGCTCTTTATAATCAGGCTCTTTGCCAGTCTTGCAAAACTGGCAATCTTTAAATATCTTTCTAGGGATGAATTTTTTATAATGTCTGCCCATTTTCTTTTTTTATTTCTTCTGCTAAAATTATACAACAAAGAAAATTAATTTTAAAGGAGCAATCTATGAGTAGAATTTCTTCTACGAGAAGAGCAATGCAAATCAAAATAAAACAGAAAAGGAAAAAGAAGTTGGCTGGGCTTCGTCAAAAATACCTGAAGGCGTCTTTTTCTCAGGACAAAAACAAAATTTTAAAAAAGGTTCAAAAATTGGCTCCTTGGCTTACAAAAGAAGGGTTTCTTGCTCCAATCAAAGAAAAAAGCAAAAAGGGCTAAATTTTTTCCTCCAATTTCTCGACAATTTTAATAGAAGAATTAGGAATAATATAAATATTGCCTTTTTTGCCTTTAAGAGTAATTGTCCGCAGAGATATCTTGATCACTTTTCCCGCAGTACCACCAATCTTTATCCAATCACCAACATTAAACTGGTTCTCCAGCAAGATAAAAAAACCAGCAATCAGATCAGCAACCAAAGTTCTTGCTCCCATACCGATACCCAAGCCCAAAATTCCCACGCCAGTCAACAAAGGGAAAACATTAACTCCCAACTCTGTCAAGATTAAAAGAAAAACAGCTAGATTGATAACAACACTACTGGCATTAACAATAAGACTGGTTATTGTTTTTATTCGCTGTCTTTTTTGAGCAAGAGTTTCCGAGGCACTTTTCTTTATTCTTCTTTGAAGCCTTTTGGTAAAAGCGGCAATTATTTTCGGCCCTGCAAAAGCAGCTACAACCATCAAAAAAATCTTTATTATTTTATAGACAAGGCTGCTGGTAACAAAAACTTGATACCAATTAACAGGTTCAAGGCTTAGAAAATCGTTCATTTTCTTTATTAAACTTGAGTTCCGAAATTGTTAGCCCAGCGTTCCTTGTCATTCCTGACCTGATCAGGAATCTATAAAAATAAATCTTATCTGTATAGATTCCTGCTTTCGCCAGGTACCGTCTGGCACCTGGCTTTCGCAGGAATGACAGAGGTAGCATTTCGTAATTCAAGTTATTATAAAATTATTAAAAGAAATTGTAAAATTTTTCCAAAAGAAACTTCTTTAAGGAAAAAGGGGAGGTTAGTTTTTCTTTTTGCCACCAGAGGGTAACTTCCTCAAAAACTACTCGAGGATTAACATTGTTCCAGGTTGGCTTTTTAAACTCTTCTTTAGGCAGAGAAGAAATATCAACGACTTTTGCTGGTTCGTAAAGATCACTGATCAAAGGAAACTGTTGAGGGCAAGAAGGAGAACAAACACCAATAGGAATGCCTTCTTTATCAATAAGGCCTTCCTTATCTAAAAAAACAGAAATGCCATAAGAATAAGCACTGGAGGCAAAGTTGTAATCATAAATAGAAAACTTTTTTTCCGGATAGCGCTCTTTTAATGTCTTTACTATTTTCTCCAAAATTGGTGTTTGGTTTTGTGCTAAAAGCATTTCCGGAAGAAAAATCTTGAACCCAAAGATAACAACAATCAAAACAATAAAAAAAACAATTTTTTTATAGCTTTTTGCTAAAGTTACTAAACCCCAAGCAGAAAAGAAGAGAATTAAAGGATGAAAATAAATAAGATAGCCTTCAAAACGTTCTCCTCTGTGATAACGAAGAAGGATGAATTGTAAAAATAAAATGACTCCCAGCAAAAAAACAGTTTTTGAAAGCTTTTTTCGGAGAATTGCTCTGATACTGGTAACCAAAGTCAAAAAGATAAAAAACCAGCCAAAAAGCTTTCCTCCCCCTATTATTGATCCCCAAAAGTCGGGCCAAAAATCAAAAGCAAAAGTAAGCCAGCGGTTAGCCACATAAATGCGGTATTGACCGATAAAAAGATAGTCAAGCAAATTTCTAAAGTTGGCCCAAGACTGCAAACTATCCCAATACATAAGAGACAAAGAGGGAATAAGCAAACCTGCTAATAAAAAAGCTAAGTTTTTGACAATCTTTTTTAAGTTGAATTTGGGAGTTATGAAAACAGCTAAAGCAAAAGGCAACAGGTTTATTGCCTGGTAGTGCATCGAAAGACCAAATCCCAAACCTAACCCCATCAAAAAAAGATAAATGGACTTTTTGTCTTTTAGATAAGAAACAAAGCTAAAAAGAGCAACTGCTCCGGAAATACCAATTAGGCTGTGCTGGGTAAGACCTAAGCTTCTAAAAAGTTGGGCCGGGGAAACAGCGGACAGCAGTCCTAAAATTATCGCTCCCTTCTTGCCCCACAGCCTTTCACCGGTTTTGGCCATTACCCAAACAAATACAAGAGAGATAAGGCCGACAGTAATCCAGGGTAGAATTAGCCAGTTGACATTGGGAAGATAGGAGAGGGCGATAAGCCAATAAAAAAGCGGGCCAAAAACAAACGGCCCGGCTGAGGAAAAGGAGCCAACCAAAGGAAATTGCCAAGACTTAACTGTTTCCCGGCCAACCAGAATATCTCTAGCTGTGTCTGAGAAAACAAACCACCTATTTCCTATACGCCAGAAACGTAAAACAAAAGCCAAAAGGAGAATTAAAAAAATTGCCAGTTTGTATTTGTCAACCTTGGTTATCTTAAGCTTGCTAGTTTTTTTCTTTTTAGCCATACTGATGGTAAAATATGAATAGTAATTAGGATTTTATTTTAAAGTTTATCAAAAGAAAGTGCAATGCCAGAGTGCTGGAATTGGCAGACAGGCACGATTCAGGATCGTGTGCTCTTTTGAGCGTGAGGGTTCGGATCCCTCCTCTGGCACCCAGTTGCGACAACTCAGTTGACGAAGAATCGCCAGTTTTCACTCTCCCTTCATTTTTTTGTGGCCCTAATGGAGAAAAACGCAGACAAGCTGTAAGAGGAAGACGTTAAGTATTTATTCCCTTTGCCTTTTGTATTCTTTCCAGAAATTCTTTGTTATCTGGAGAACCACTACTCATTCTGCATACTTGATGGAGTAGACGACAGCGGATTACCGATTCTTGCTCTTCAAGAGTAATAGCCATCTTAAAGACACAGTCAGTTTTCATTGCTTCAAGAACAGCACAAGTTTCTGAAGAATAAGGTGTACTTCCTGCTCTCTGAAAACAGTCAGTCTGCCAATTTGGGTGTAAGAATTGAACACACTCCTTCATTTACAAAGAAAGTTTGCAAGCTATTTTTCGTAAATTTTTTCAAAATAGTAAAAATATCCTTATTTGTCAATTCTTTCACCTCTAGAGGTTTTCAAAGACTCTTCTTTATCGTCAAAGTTTTTGGGTTTCTGGTCAGGTACAATACTATACCTGATTTTATCAAATACAATGCTGCATCTGATTTTATCAAATGAATTTGGTGAAAATTTTTCAATATCTTTTTTGAATTTTTCCCGAGGTGTTGAACTTGACTTTTTAAAAATTCTTTGTTATATTGTTAATAACAAGTTACCAGTGACAAATTCCCGTGTGGAAAAGTTCTAGTGTAAACTGGAACTAGCTGATTAACTGACCTCGCTTAAGCGAGGTTTTTTAATGATTGCCTAAAAAATAAAGCAACCAAGAAGTTTGTTTTCTCTTTTAAGTTTACGAAACCAGTACTTTGCATCCTTTCTGCTAGGATTATCTGTATGATAACGAGCCAGTCCTGCCAAGGCATCTGCTAACTGAATTCCGGGATGACTTGCTTCCTTTCTGATAGTTTTTAACTTACGAAGAGAAATTCCTTTGTCTCGCAAAATCTTTTTAAGCTTTCGCTCGTACCATTTTGGCTTTTTGCCATCTATAAATAGACGCTTAATCTCTTTTTCTGTTATTAAATGCTGGAAAACTAGTTCCATCATCTTACTGGAAGAAACTGGGTTTTCGAAGATAGCAACTTTAAAGATAAAATTAAGATTGATAGCTTGTTTAAAAAATTTCTCCCTAACTTTCCAACCATGCTCAGCCCAATGGAAGCTATCAATGTTAAGACTTTTCAATATCTTTAAAATCTGTTTTTCAACTTTCTCAAGATTTCTAATTTCCACATAAACCACTGCTGTTGTTGAATGACCAGTTTGTTTATGGATTCCTGACTCATCAATAAAGACAATCATAATTACAATTTGACTTTATCAAAGTATTCTTGGTTTCTGGTCAGGTACAATACTATACCTGATTTTATCAAATGAATTTGGTGAAAATTTTTTCAATATCTTTCTTTGATTTATCCCGAGGTTCCTTGAGTATTCAACCTCGGAGGTTGAACAATGTCGAGTAAAAAATTATTAAAAGATGTTGCTTGCTATATGCTTTAGATAACTTCTTTCATTGTACTTTTTAACAAGATAGCTCATATACCCATCTCCGCAGAGTTCTTCTATTCTTGCGATGACCATTTGTATTGATTTATACGGACTTGTTGGCAGAGAAGAAATGTATTTATATTTTTTATACTTTGGTTTCCACACTTTCTTCAGCAGTTTATTTAAATGCACAAAAAGAGAAAATATAATAGCATCAGCTTGTTTTGGTTTTAAATTGGTCATGCCATTAGGTTTGAAATCAGGTATGCGAATATAGATAGTTAATGGTCCTAGTTCAAAGGACAGCATACGGACAGCCGCGTAACGAATAGTTCCATTAGAGTGTAACAATAATTGAAAAAGCCAGGGAAACAGAAAATCAGGATCATCCTCTCTGTCATGCAAAAAATATATTACTGAGACAGCCATGACAAAATTCTCCTGCCGCCAGTCTTCAGAAATTTTATCGTATTCTTTTGACGCGCCTTTGACCAATTTCTTAATATCCTCGTATTTGTCCTTTGTCCTTGAAGCATATAATAGTTTTTTAACCTGCCGTGCCGCCTGACGGCTTTCCTCTTTGTTGCCCTGTAAAATTATCTTAAAACATTCTTTAATTGTGTTCATGGCGCCCTCTTAAGCTTTTCAAAAAGTTTGCTTGAGTTGGCCTTAATCCTTTTCGCCAACTTATCAAATTGTTTTTCAACTATATCAATCATTTCTAAATCTCTCCCATGGCTTCAGCGATTTCAACGGCCTCTTCCGGGTCAAGCCCCATTTCATCGGCTAGTTCTACTACTCGTTCGGCAGAGTCTTGATCAAGATCGTAATCCTCCATCAACTGCTTAACTTCTTCCTCCATATGTATATCAATCTTCTTTTTTAATAAGTTTTCGATATAAGCAAAATTCACAATCTGGGCTAGGGTCGGGAATAGTGTCGCTATCTAGGCATTTTTTCATTGCAAAAATTGTAGGTTCAACCCAAGAGTCATCACCTTCATGGGCAATAATTTGAACTTCAAATTCGATTTTGGCGTCAAAAACACGCTCGCCTTTTAAGCCGTTAGCATAGACAAAATAAGCTGTATCAGAAACATTAAAGCCGTTTTGTCGAAAAATCCATTGATACCACTCAACTTGTTTTTTGAAGCCTTGTTTATATTCGTCGTCTAAACTTATTTCCTTTGAAGTGCTGGTAGATTTGTAGTCAACTATATGAAGCTGTTTTTTAGAATTTATCCAGATATCGTCAATAATTCCGCATATCTCTAAATTTGTAGGCTTATGTAAGGTGCAAGCGCCTTTGTACTTATAATGGTCATCCCGCCACTCTGGTAAGTCGGGGTGCTGAAAAGGGACCGCGTCAATGCCGTATTCTTCCATCAGGGCGTGCTTTTTCCCATCTTTTCTAAGCAAGTCAAATTCATTCTTTAATAAGTGGTCAACGGCATCGTTTAGAGGCCAGCCGGGAAGTCCTGGCCGATCCAAACCAACTCGTCGGTCAAGGTAAAAACACCTGGGACACTCTAAAAACCTCTCTGCTCGAAAGCGAGAAATTCTAAACGGCTCTGTAGATTTCGAGCTGTAAAGATTGCCTTTTCTTTGTTTATATTTATTCATTTTTCTGAGCTTTTAGACATTTTTGTTTGGAATAATAGTATTTTGGATTAGATTAAGTATTAGCTGGTAGCAAATCCTTATATTGTGGGTGTCCTTTTGCCACCAATCTATGTATAAATTCTTGTGCTTTAGTTATTGCTGAATTATTCTTGCTGTCTAGAACTAATTTGATAACATTACTTAGTTCATCTCCCCATGTCGGCACGCCCCAACCTTTTTTGTCATTTTCTACCATAAGCTCGGTACTTGTTATTACCTCAAGAGGAAGCTTGGGTGCGAGTGATTGATACCTTTCGACAATCAAATGATCTCCTTCGATATCACATCCCAGTTTCAAAACCTCGATCAACAAATCCAGTGACCATTTGTCATCAAACTTCTCGGAATATACCCACCAACTGAAATCTTTAAACTCTTGTACATCTACATGAGGAGTCTTACTAGCTTTTATCGCTGCAAGTCTATTCTCTGCTAATGCGACAAACTTCCCTCTCACGTCATCGGACATTTCAAGTTCTTTCGCTGATCTTCCAATAAAATCGATTACTTCTGCTTTCAACTCTAAAGGAGCGCGTTCGTAGAAGTCTTTTAGTATATCTTTATCTAACGGAAGTTTTCCCCGACAATAAAAAAGGGTAAGATGCTGTGCTAAGTTCTGTTCTGGATTATGTAAGTGGTGCTTACCGTCAGTATGTCTGCCAATCTCATCAACGGCTCTTTGGTACTGAGCCAGAAGCATAGGAATAAAGTCATTGTAGGCAGGATTGAACGTTATAAAAGCCTCCCAAGCAGCATCAAAAAACTTTTGCTCTTCAGGAAAAATCTTTTGTATATTTGCTTTTACCCATCCTATGTCTAACCAGCAAAGGTTGCCCAATCTTTCACCATACAAAGCTCTTATGCCTAAAGAGGGTTCTATTGTAATGTCCAAGTGGTCATTTAAGACTTTCAACACTTCTGGGGCATTTTTAGCAAGGCTCCAGTTTTTTCTTTCGTCCCCAGGTACCGACTTTTTCAGCCAAATTCCATACCTAATTACTGCCTGAATTGCATCACCGCGTGTCGAGTTTACCGCTACTGTTAATGGATCACGATCCGACTCTAGCTGTTTCGCTTCTTCCTCTGGAGTGGGGTGAGGATCATGGGTGAGCGTTTCGATTATTTTCCATACCTTATCTTTCAGTTCCAAAGGTATTTTCCCATCCTCTATATCCACTCCTTCTATAACTAATTCTGCAATCGCATTTCTACTCCAGTTCCAGTCAGGGTCATCAGCGTAAAATCCTGATGGTTTTCTCTCTTTTACCTCCACTGGTTTTGTCAAAATAACTGCACATAAATCCAGTAATGGTTTCCAGTCAAACAGTTTTTTCCGTCTCAAGGCATCCCTGTGTCCGCTAAAAACAGAGCGAACATAGGTCGGATCTAAATCTTTGAAAGAGGAAAGGCTTCCAGACCATTTAGCAGGGTTGTTGGTTATTCGAGTCGCAAGAGCTCTACTTGTTCCCTCTCTTGACGCCTCTAGCGGATCACCCCCTGTTGGTGGTTCCCATTTTTTAAGTAACTCTATAATCTCGCCTGGCTTCATTTTATTGAATTGCTCGTTAGAGATACTGCTTTTATACCCCCAACTTGCTCCTCCAGACCAAGAACGAAAAGATGGGAACTCGGGTTCTCCAACAACAACTACAAGTTCTTCAAAATATTTACTCCAGGCAGGATCAATGTCCTTAAACGGCAGAAGGTGATACATCTGCCAGCTCTTTTTGTACTTTGCAATTTGCTCATCTGAAGGCTCGACTCCATTTTCTTTACAACGTGCTATATAGATATCCATGTCCACCTCGCCACCTTTTTCAATCCACGACCAAAGCGTTTTTCTTTGCCCCATCGATAGCAGAGAAGCGTGTGTTTCTGCAAGTAAAAAGTACTCGTGTGTAAGTCTTTGTTTTTTTCCAAACTCTTCTTCATTCATAAGCAGCTCTTTTATCTTTTTTTCGGAACCCGCAGGAAACAGCCGCAAAAGATGTAATTCAAGCCGCTTAAAAGTGAATAAATCCCGTGACTCCAATTCGGTAAGGAGACTCCCCATTTGACCAGGGTGTTTGTTTAAAAACCTCTCACAAGACTTACGAATTCCGGTAACCAAAATATCTCTAATCCCAAACTTGTGGTTTTGTGAATGATCTTCAATGGCGGGCCTCCATATTTCTGAGTAGTCATCTTTTGAGCCGCTTTCCCTTTCAGTGTTAGAGTGCCTTATATAGTTTTCGTATTGATCCAGAAGAACTTTAATAGCGTCTAAACCTGCTGCGTCAACGAAGTCAGGAAAGTCTTTCTCAAGTATTTCTTCATAGTCGTAATCCCTGATGATAGGTGTAGGATCGTGTGGAATTTTGTGGCCACCATATTCAGGAGCTGGACGTAGATCAGGTTGGATAGCGAGCACTTTGTTAGCGAGTGTCACGGCTTCGCTGATCTTTCCACTTTGTGCAAAATACTTAATGAGCTTTCCGTATTTCTCAGGACTCAGAAAGTAGTCAATCTCTTTTATGCTTTTAACTATCTGCACAGACATATCCACGGGAAGAATCAATGCTATCTCTAATAAATCGCTTCGCGCTCGTGTATTTTCTGTTTCTACATCAAGACAAATCTCCAATATCTCACTCTGCTTTTCAGGAATTGCAGCCATCTTTTTCAAGTACAATCCTTGTGGCCAGAAGGGGTAACTAGTGCCACCATCGGGATGCTCTATAGGTGGGGGTGGCGTTTTGAAAAATCCATCATCCCTTAATAAAGTTAGCCAGTTGGGTTTATTGAGTTTTTCAAAAAAATAATTGTATGTTACTGGACTATTTGGCACTTTCCCTTTTAAGGTCGCAATATCTTTTTTCCCTATCGTAGTTTTTGAAAGTAATTCATCAAGTATTCCAATGAAGCCTAGATAGTTAGCTTCCATCCTATTCAATAACACATCCAGTAATGCTTGCATCCCCGTCCACAACTCATCAAATGTTGATCCTAGCTCACGTGGTCTATCCAGCGAGTTTCGGTGAGCAAGGTGATGGAGCGCTATTTCTTCCTGTTTGTTGGCAATCCTCATCCAAAGTTTTGCTACTTCCTCATCAGAATCAATGCCATACAGGTTTAGTATCGCTTGGATCTCTTCCTTTTGAGTTTCTTTTGATCCAGGTGCCGGCTTGAAATCTAAGGGAAGCATTACATCTCTAACCGAACTTTCAATTTCTCGTAAACAATGAGCGATTAAATGTGTTCTTGATTCTAAAGGAGGATCGCTTTCCCAAATACGACAGGCATCTTTAAAGAACGCGGCAGGTCCAGGTCCAATTTCAAGAAGCTTTTTATAAATCCTCTCTTGTCTAGGATCGTAAAATTGAAAGGCTTTTTTTGATTGGCGTAGTTTAATCATGTTCTTATTGTGTAAACATTTCCACTCCACTGTAAAACTGGAAAGTCATAAAATCCGTAAAATCATTCCAAAGATAATTCTGTGTAGAATAAGAGTCCTGAAATATAGCTCTCTTTGTTTCTAGTATGGTAGGCGTTAAATATGTGGACTCAATTTGTTCACCGACTTGCTTCTCTCTGGGATTTTGAATAGCAGGACATAATACATGCCAAACATTCATTTGTTTTTCTTTAAAGAACTCTCCAAGGATTATATGATTGCCGTGCCTGTACTCCCCATCAACATTATGCGTAAAAATTACACCAAAACTTGATAAGTCAAGCACCCCCAACTTTCTGTAAACTTCTGTCCTGTTTATCTTTTCATACTCTTGCACATCGGGCATTACCTCAAGAAACTCGTATTCTAAAGTAGAAACACCTTGTTTCCGAAACTTATCGACAGCATTTATAAACTCTTTACCCCTATCATCATTTTTGCTGTGAGTAGCAACATATAATTTCCAATACCAATCTTTGTGTGACAACAAAGTTCCACCCATCCAGATTGTCTCGTCGTCTGGGTGAGCCATAACAACAGCGGCTTTTACCGTGTTACCTCTATCTTCGATCATAAAATTGTTACTTTGATTAAACGTCATACGGTGTTTTCTACAATCTCGATCTCCTCCGGCGTGAGGCCGTAGAGTTTATAAACTAACCGGCCAATCTGTTTTTGATAATCCTCGACTTGAGAACCTGTGTCAGCCAGAATTTTATCGACTAATTTGATAATTTCTTCTTCTTTTTTTTGGGAAGGTTTTTTGATGGGTAATTGCTCAAGAAAAGTCTTTGATATATTGACCGTCAAAGTTGATCTATTTGTAAACTGAATGGTGTAGTACCAGTTGAGCAAGCGTGAATTTAGTAAGGCCAGTAAAAACTTAATTGAAACATCCCCGTTATTTTTGGGTAAAATGGAGTTAGTAGAATTGAAAGTATAAAATTGATTATTGTCATAGGCGACTACAAGGGGGTCTTTTCCACCTCCCACTCTTTGAGTTATTAACTTCTCTGGAGTTAAAAATAGGTGTTCTTCTCTCGCACGATACAGCTTCTTTCTGTCATAAAGGATATATTTATTCTTAAAGTCTAATTTGTATTTTCCTACATCTTTTCCCTCAATTAAGGGTTTATGCTTGGAAGTTAGGGGCTTATCTGCAATATATTTTTTCTTGCCAGGACCAGTAGCAATGCCTCCTGCTAGAATATCGAAAAATGTATCCAAACGAACTCCCTCATCTTTTATTTTCTTAATTAAGTCGTTTGTTTTTTCGTCTGTGTAGATGTTGAAAGTGAAACTTACGTTATCCAAGAAGTTGGCTTGTAAAATTTTCCGGTAATTATCTACATCTTCTGGGTTGATACCACTTATAACTCTGAGTTTATGTTTGCCATCATTTCTATCGTTTTGAAGTAGGATAACTATGGTTGAGGCGGTTACATTATCAAATACACCAGAAGAAAGATCGGCAATTAAAATAATTTTATAGTTATCTAGTAGAAACTTTCGAACACTGTCATATACAGTAGCTCTCAGTAAGGTATTAGGAACTATGTAGGTCAAAAAACCTTTCTCTTTTAGTACTCTTAAAGACTGTAAAATAAAAATGGCAAAAAGGTTAATCTTGCCTGATTGCTTCGCATGTCCTGTTTGAAAACCCACTAAATCTTCAAGAAACTTTGACACAATGTGTTTTTTTAGTGATTCTTCAAAATCACCAACACGAGTGAAAACCCAGGGTGGGTTGGCGATGACTACATCAAAACCGCCGTTCTCTTTTCCATCCTTCGCCAAGGCTTCGGAGGGCGGGGCAAAAACCTCACTAAAATTAAGTTTCCAGAGGAAAAATGGTTTGATATTGGCTTTTTTGAAATGCTCAATTTCCGGTAAAAGCGATTGCTTGTCTTGCTCTCTTAGCGTAGTCTCGATTAAGTCCCATTCAAGCGTTTCAATTTCCTTTTTAATACTATCCTTGTCTTTTTTATGAGCCGCCTCAAAAAACTCTTGGTGAAGTTTCTTTAATTCATCTGCCTTTTTCTTTGCTTGACTAAACTGGTCAAACAGGCTGTCATTTTCTGGCTTAGTGGCCTTTACTTTAGTTAGCTTTTTAAGTAAATCGTTTTGTTTACTAAGCTCTAACTCTATTTGTTGTTTTTTACTTCCTTTAAGCTCTCCGCTGGAATGGAGTTTGAAAAACTCTCGCTGAAGCTCGCTTAACTTTTCTTTTACCTGCTCGATTTGCTTGGTGTTATCAAGAGGCGAAGCCGAAACTATACCTTCGTCAAAAAGTTTAATGCCTTCGTATTCTTCAAGTAAGCTGTTACCCTGCATGATTTTATAGTCAAGGTTGGGTAAGGGTTTTATTTTCTTGATGTCCTGCTCATCAACAATTAGCGAAAGCCACAAACGCAGTTTGGCTATTTCAACGGCTCCCGGGTCAATATCCACTCCGTAAAGGCAGTTTTGGATGGCGTGGCGCTTAAAAGTATAAATACTTCTGTCGTTTTTGGGTAAATAACTAGATAAGGTATTTCTGGCTCTGATGACTTCGGTCATCATGCCGACCAAAAAAGCGCCAGAGCCAACCGCCGGATCACAAACCTTTATCTTTTCCAGACTTTCATCGATTAAAGTGGCATTATTTCTGATACTTTGGGGAAGTTTGAATTTATAAGTCTCTGTTTCTTCGCCATGAGCGACTACGCGACTATCATGCTCAACAGCGGTTTCACCCAAACGAATAAGTGTCTCAATATCGTCTCTTGAAATCGATTCCACCTCGGAGGAGTCCATCCAGCCACCGTCCGAGGAGGAATCTAACTCAGTGGTTAGGTAATTAACCAAGCTCTCCTGACACATATAGTGGACAATTTCTCGCGGGGTGTAGTAAGTGCCTTTGGATTTTCTGTCTTTGACTTCCAAAAGATTCTCAAACACCTTTCCTAACATCTCTGGGTCAACGGCTACCTCGCGCTCTAACGGCTCATCTTCTTTGACAGTGAAGTTATAGCGGTCAAAAACATCCAAAATACCATCGCCCATGTCGCCTTCTTTGGTTTTCTTGGAGTTTGAAAAAAGAGAGTCGTTTAAGCGAATATCTGTATGAATCCAATCATAATCGCCAAGTGGGTCAAAAAGACCTCCGTTTAAGAAGGGAATTTTACAGTTAAATTTGCTGTAAAAATCATCCGGCCGTTCAATGGCTAAGGCTTCGTAAAATAAGGGTTCTAAGATATCGTTGAAAAAATTATCGTAATCGGAGAGTTTCTTTTCAAAAAGCCGGCGCAAAAAGTCTTTTGGTCCTGTACCCCAATCTTCGTCTCTGGCAACCCCAAACCAGCCCTTTTTTTGTAAAAAGTAAAGAAAAACGATTTGACCCAAAAGCTTTTTAGCAAAATCAACGGTGTCAATGTTTTTCTCGGTAAAGTCTGATTTAATCTTGCTGTCTTTGGCAACGATTTTATCCAACGCCTCTTTAGTATTAAGGAAAAGAGTTTTGTATTTTTCAAAAAAGTCTTTAGTAACTACTTCAACGCTAAAGGCTTCTTCGAGATCAGAGAGAACGGGTGGCTGGTCGTCTTTTTGTAAAACCGGCAAGAGTTGTCTTTGGGCTGTATGGGTGTTTTCGTCCTTGCCAACGGAAAAAGAAAAACGGCGAGCGGGGGTAAGCTCGGTAATGGCTTTGAGTTTCCCTGCTTTTGACTTGGCCAGCGAATAGTCCATTTTGACTAATGAGAGGCGCCAATTATTTGAGTTTTTGCTATAAAAGGCAACCAAAGCCGCGTCTTTGGCAATATTGCCGCGGCTGCCATTTAAGTACCAAGCAATAAAATTGCGCTGCATAGTGCGGGCGCGCTCAAGTGAGCTTGGTTTATTTAAGCAAACTGCTAAGATGTCAATTTTGTTTCTGTCTTCATTCTCGAATTTACCGATTCTTTCTAGTGTTTTGACATGACTGGAGTAAGCGTCGGGGATATATTTGCCTCGATAAACAAAGGTCTTGGGTTCAAAGTGGCGAAAAAGATTTTTAGTAAAAATTAAAAAACGATCCCTGGAGTAGGGATTTTCGAAAGTAGTTTTGACTAGATTTTTAGCAGCCGTTTCATTCATTTGGTTTTAGCGATTAAATACTCAGACAAAATAACTTCTCTTGGACCAGCGGTTTGCGCTCCAGTTTCCGCCAGAGTTTCTTTGAAAAACTCACTGGGTATGCCCATCCTTATAACAGCCAGAAGTTTTAACGGATTTTTGTCTGTTTTATATTGTTCGTTAAGGCGTTTAAGCAGTCTTTTGGTGGTTGACTTGGGTAAAGCGCCTTCTTCCAAGAGGTTGATAACCTTTTGGATGTAAAGTTCGTCTTCTTCGGTAAAGCCTTTGAAGTGCTTGATTTCTTTGGCCTTGAGGATATTTAAAAGTTGAACGCCGGTATCCCTGCCTCGTCTTCTTTGAACTTCTTGGGCTTCTTCGGTAGTGCTGATAATAAACGCCTGCTTATTTTTAGAAAGTAATTTATAGAAACTCTCGCCAATCTTTTCTCTCTTGGTATTTTTGGCAACTTCCAGTTTCTGAGCAGCAGTTATAAAGTCAAGCTCTTGAGGCTTACCAGTGGCAACAACAAAAAATTTTTGGAGTTTGCCTTTTCTAAAATAAGTAAGCAAAGAGTTGGCTTTACCATCATCTTTGTCAACCCTAGCGGTGCGGGCTTTTTTAGGTAGTCGCTTGATTCTTTCAAACAGGTCTGGCTCGTTATCGCGAATGTCTCGAATAATATTTAGGTATTTAAGATCGCTTTCTTCTTCCTCGTCTTCACCAGTAATAGTTTCTTTAGAAGTCAAACGCACCCAGAGGTCGTGAGATTTAATTTCCTCACCTTCGGTTAAGAGTCTGGCGTCGGCGCCAAGTAGTTCAATAAAGGCTTCAATCTTGGCTTCGGCTGCTTCTTTGAGTTTAATCTGGTCATTTGACTGCTGGGTGGGGAAAAAATTAAAAGTGTAAATTTTGTCAAAGGGTGTATCAACGCGGTTAATTCTTCCAGTTCTTTGCATTAGGCGGGTTGGATTCCAGGGAATGTCGTAATTGATAACCACGTTGGAGCGGTGCAGGTTGACGCCTTCTGATAAAACCTCGGTGGTAACAAGAATCCGGTAATCATCTTTAGGAAAACGAGCTTGAGCGTCAAAGTTTTCAATTACTTTTTCGCGGACAGCAGCGCTGGAGTTACCATGAAAGGATAAAACTTCATCTGGGAATTTGGCTGATAAGTTTTTTTCCAGATATTGAGCGGTTTCTTTGGACTCGGTAAAAATGACTATTTTGTTATCTTTTAGGGTTTTACGAGCAGTGAGAATGTCTATAAACTTGGCCAGTTTTGGGTCCCGAGCCACTTTGCGCCAAAGCTTGGCAATATCCCGCAGGATCGCCAGGTCATTTTCTAGGTGTTGTTTGAATTCTTTTTCAAACCTACTGGCGTCATAGCGCTGGGCTTTATCTTCGTCTATTAAGCGTTGAATTGCTTGCTCATCGTCATTTTCCAAAAGCTCAAAGATTTTATTGATGTGCTTTTTACTAACATAGACATTGCCCTTTTCAAACTCGTCCAAAAAGCTCTCGTATGAGGCAATAAACCGATTGAGAGTGTTTCTGAAGGCAAAAAAGCTGCTTTCTAAGCGTTTGACCAAAAGAATTTTCATAAACTTACCCATGTTCTTTTGACCTTGCTGGTCGGCCTGACCAACATCACCCTTGTAATACAAAAGGGGCATATAACGGGCGTATTTGAATTTTTGGGTGATTAACTCAATGGTGGTAGTGAAGATTTGGTCTTCTTGTTTATTTAACTGATAGAGAATAGTTTCTGGATCGGCTACATCAGGGAATTTAAGTTTTTGTTTTTCTAGGTCTTTACCAAAGTAATTGATAATTTCGTGGCGGGTTCTTCTGACCATTAAGTATTTAAGGAGTTTCTCTCTTATTTCTTTGGCATTATTTCTAACAGTGGCCATGTATTCGGCACGGTCTCTTTTTCGGTCCAAGCCTTTAAGTTTCTTTTGGAGACTGGCAAAGAAAACTTCTAGGTTAGGTAAGTTGGGAATGGTGCTTTTCTTGGGCTTTTGAAACAGCTTGATTTGGCTTAAAATATCCCTAGGGGAGTTGTTATAAGGCGTAGCAGTAACTAGAATTACTCTTTTGCCTCTGGTGATTTGGGCCAGTTTTTCATAGGTGATATTATCTTCTGTACGAAAGCGATGGGCCTCATCTATAAAGACATTCTTGTATTTCTCAATCCCACGTCTGATTAACTTATCTAATTTGCCCCGAGATTCGAAATGGGCAGAGACTTTGAAGTCAGAAAAAACATTCGGCCATGAACCCGGATTTTCCTCATCTAAAAGCACTGGTGGGGCAATAACTAGATTTCGACCATCAAGTTGGTTTGCCAGCATAGCGGCAATATAAGTTTTACCAAGACCCACAACATCGGAAATAAAAACACCGCCGTATTCTTCAAGAATTTTTTTGGCGTTTAAGACGGCTTGCTCTTGGTATTCCAGTTTTTTGAATTTAATCGGGGTGTATTTGTAAAAAACGTCTCCAGTTTGACTAATTTGGTCTTTGAAGTATTCATAAAGGAATTTAAGGTAAAGCTCATAAGGGATAATGGTGTTGTTAAGCCAAGTTTTGTTATTGACCGTCTCAATGTATTTTTCGGATACATCAACCGCGTCTTTCCAGAGTTGGTTAAACTTCTCTTGGGCGAACTTGTAGTCGGCTGCGTTTTTCAGCTCAACATTAAATTCAAGATTATCAACCAAGCCTTTTTGAGAGAAATTGCTTGAGCCAGTGATGACTCGGCCTATATCACGGTCTTGCTCTCTAAAAGTAATGATATAGAGTTTGGCGTGAATGTTGGCGGTAGGATAGGCTCTAACTTCTAGCTTGCCAGACTTAATCCAGTCAATAAACTTATGGACACCTTCTTCTATGCCTTGGCTATCTTCTGATTCTTCCAGTTCGGAAGTGATAAGCTCGGAAAGCTCCTCTTTAGCTTCGGCGTGAGAAAAAGTAAGGCTTAGTTGTTCTTCGGCGGCTTTGATATTCTGTAGGGTAGCTTTGCCTGTGCCGATACCGATTAAAATTCTTATTTTTTCGGTTTTTTCCAGCACCGGGTAGAGTTTATAAAACCCACTGGTGTAAAAGTAACCAACTAGGCTGTCAAAAAACTTAGCGTCTTTGATTAAGACTCTGAATCTATCTAAAAGATTGGCTTCTGGCTCATTGGTAATAAAAGTTAAATCGGTATTCATATTTAGTTGAAGTTTTGCTATATTTTACCTCAGAAAGGCCTTTTGCTCAATCGTCATTAAACTAAAGTTTAGATTGGAGGTGATTAAAAAATGACCTCACAAGTAATTTTAATAATCTTGGCTTGTGCTTTTGGTGGAGTTTTTAAGAGGAGTAACCCTAGAAAATTTCTCGGCTCATTCACTCTGCTATTTAGCCGTGTTCACTGCTGGAAATTAGCAGGGCACAGCAACCTAAGTTTTTAAGAAACTCTCTGGGAAGATTAATAACTTTGGAGTATTTGCCGGCAGTAGAGATTTTTCTAACTACTTTGAGAGCCATCTTGTTTTTAGTTTAGCACAAATTTTTTGCTTCATCCAAGAAAGCTGGTCGGTTGTAATATTTCTCTCTTAGACTCTCAACAAATTCTTTAAATTCTTGACTGAAACCTAGCTTTTTCATTTGTCTTAACCAACGGCAGGTACTTTGATAATAGCTTCTGCCAACATACCCAATTAAGAAATTACTGACAAGTTTTTGATAAATCCAAAAGGAGTCTTTAGGATGGGATTTAGCCAATCCTTGAGCAATGGATTCTAAAACATGCTCACCATCTGAGTGTTTGGCTAGAGTTAAAATCTCATCTATCATTTTTTCTCTAAAATAAACTTCAATTAAAGTATGAGGATGTCCTTTAGCTTTGAGAGTTTTTAAAATTTTTTCTTTCCAGTTCGACCAATCTTTATCTTTCTGGCAGAGTTTTTTAAGAGCATGGTAATAATCAAAGTTTTGATTGTTAAAAAATAACCAGAAGAGGATTTCTTTTTCTTTGTCTTGATCTTTGAATTTTTGGTATAAAAGTAAAAGAATCTGGGCAACTTCTTCTTTGTAGCCAGGGAGAATTTTATGGAAGTATTTTTCTGCTGTTTGCAGGGCTTGTTTGTCTTTTTTGAGCTTGATGAACTTTTTGAGAAATTTAATAAGCACTTGCCCATCGGATAGGTTTTGTTGGGCAAGGTTGAAAAAGTCTTTCTGTTTTTTAAGTTTGTCTAAAAGGTCAAGCTGGAGGTTAACAAAAAAGCTTTTCTGAAAACTAAAATGGTAATCCTCTTGGTCTTTTTTAGAGGGTAAATCTTTCTCCTGTCTCTCTACTTTTTCCAGTAAGTATTGATAATCTTGAGAGTTACTGGTTTTATCAACAACTATTTCCAGTAATTCGCCAGCAAAGCTAAAACCTTCCCAGTCATCATTGTCAAATTTTTTGAAAATATAGTCAAAGTAGGGTTTTCTTTCCTCAAAGTTTTTAAGTTTTAAGACACAGTTTGTCCATTTTTCAAAAGAAAATCGAATTTCATCTCCGAAAAAACCATCAGAGTCATCAGTATGCTGTAAAGCTTTGATTAAAACTTCAAAAACTGCTTGATAAATCTTTATTGCCTCGGAATAGTCTTTCTTTTGAATAAAAGAAAGAGCTAGCTTTTCTGCTTCTTGAGTACCAATAAGGGCTTCTTGGGTATGGTAATAATCAACAAAGGAAGGAATTGTTAATTTAATAATTTTTTTGTAATCAGTGACTGATCTCTTGGCAAGACTATCTTTTCGGGTAGTGGTTAAAATTCTCAAGTGATCTTCTATTTCCGGATGGATTTTGAGGAGATCTAAAACAACTTTTTGCAGATTCCTTTGATTTAGTTTTTTGATAATTTCTTTTATTGGTTTGACTTTCTTAATGGGAGTTTTGGAAGAAGAGATATTTTTAGAAAATCCTTCTTTTTTTAGTTTTCCTTGAGAAGCAAGAATAGCTAGCATAACAGCCACAGAATGTTTGCAATAATCTTCCCAATCATAAGGACAATTACAGTTGGCTAACCACTGATTGTTTTCTTGCCAAACAGTAACTCTATAGTCTTGAGTGCCAGAAACTTTGGCAGTGTACTTGTTGCCATCAAAAGTAAGATTGGAGACATTACCAGAATAAAAATAGTCTTCGCCTCGCTGGAAAACTTTTTTGGAAGCTAAACTTTGGATTAGATCATAAGAAAGATTGGCCATTTTATTCCTCAAGTTTGTATTTTTCAAGTAATTCTTGGGCTTTTTTAATTCCCTTATCTCGGAATAAAGCACTTTTGGATCGATAAGAAAAAGAAATATCGTCCTTTTTAAGAAGACTGTTTAAAACATCAAAGTCATAACCTTTCCAGGCTTGCCAGATAGGTTGACCTTGAATCTTCTCTTCGGAAAAGCGGGTCAACCACATGAGGAGTAAAGTGAACTCTTCAAGTGTTTGTTGGATTTTTTTATCTTTTTGACTCATTTTGTACTTTGACTTGCAGATACAAACTGGTTCTTTGTAAATATAGCAATGTTAAAACAAAATGTCACCTTTGTCATTCTGAACTTGATTCAGAATCTATAGAAATAATTCAGCTTTAATATTTTTATAGATTCCCGATCTTGAAGCGCTTTCGCTTTCAGGTCGAGAATGACAAATGAGAAATAAAAAAGAGAAGGTTTTAAAAACCCGCCATTTTGTTTTTAAAGAACTATAGGAATACTTACCGCTTTATTTATGTTTCTTGCAAAGACTCCCAAAAATATATTAAAGGCGTTTCTGGGCCCCACAAGGCAGTGATTATCAAAGGAGCGGAGCATGGCTTCCATGATAGAAAAAAAGATGCCGATTTGGCCTGCAAGAAGACTTTGGAGTTTTTTAGAAAATATCTGCGTTGAAGCTGTAACGTTTTTTTATTATAATTAAGAATAGGAGGAGAAATGAATAATAGAATAGAGGTTAATCCAAATGTTATG
The DNA here is from genome assembly GCA_964414895.1 of uncultured Pseudomonadales bacterium. Lineage (GTDB taxonomy): Bacteria > Patescibacteriota > Microgenomatia > UBA1400 > CAYNMC01 > CAYPXO01. Next base: position 20,094 of record CAYPXO010000012.1, on the reverse strand, counting down.
GCGGGCAAGCCAGTAATCAGAGGGACTCGAATCCCTGTTTATCTAATCCTTAACCTTATAGCTCACGGTTATGATTTTAAACGAATAGTTGAAGCTTATCCTATATTAAAAAACCAGGATATTAAGGCTGCTCTTGAGTATTCAGAAAAAAGACTTAAAAGAGAGGAAGTAGCTCCTTTAACTTTTAAACCAGCTTTAGGATGATTAAATTTCTTCTTGATGCCAATCTTTCTCCAGAAACTGCAGAATTTCTAAGAAGTTTGGATTACGACATCAAAAGTATCTTAGAAGAAAATTTAGGGAAGATTTCTGATGAGCAAGTAATCGAAGTTGCCAAAAAAGAGAAAAGAGTCATTATTACTCACGATCTTGATTTTGGAGAAACTTATCACTTTAGAGAAGAGGGGAAAATTGGCATTTTAGTTTTGAGATTAAAAAATCAAACAATTGAAGCAACTAATAAAATCTTGGAAGAATTTCTAAAAAAGAAAATACTGAAAAAACAAAGCCTGGAGAAGTCTTTGATTATCCTTACTGAAATTAACTATAGAATTTATAAGACTTAAAAGAAAAATGTGCTTCTACCTCATGCTACTAAATATTGAAAAAAGAGTAGGTTTTAGCCAGTTTGGCTAAATTTACATCTGCTGGACAGAGGGAAAGGCTTTGGGTTAAAATATGGCTAAATGCCGCGGTGGCGGAACTGGCAGACCCCACAAAATTTCTTGAATTGCTCACATCTGCTATTTAGCCGAGTTTACAATCAGGAAATTAGCGGGGCGAGAATACAGATTAAATAAGGTATAATTAGTAAGTTGCTAAGATTTGTTTCCATGCCGCGGTGGCGGAACTGGCAGACGCGCAGGACTTAAAATCCTGTTGGGGTAATACCCAGTGAGGGTTCAACTCCCTCCCGCGGCACTTTTTCCTTGTTGAAAACCTCGTAGAGCTTCAGATAAAAAGTTTAGTAAAATAGATCTATGATTAGTTTTTCTTACCGACCATTTCAAATAGGCAAAAACCTTAGAGCAAAAGATGTTCGTAGTGTTTATTATCTACTGCTTTTTTTGCGCAACTTAGCGATGGGTTTTATTTCTGCTACCTATGCCTTGTTTTTACTCTCCCATGGGCTGACTATTCTGCAAATGAACTTGGTTAATACAGCATTCATGCTGGGGAATTTTGTTTTTGAAATTCCCACTGGCGTTTATGCCGATTTTTTTGGCAGGAAAAAGTCTTTTTTAGTGCATGCGGTTTTGCTTTCCCTGGCTGGACTAATCTATTTCTTTTCTTCATCATTTGCCTTTTTTGTCCTTCCTGTCTTGCTTGCTTCCTTTAGTTCTCTTTTTCTCTTGGCAGTTGCTCCTTTTTTGGTTTATGAAATCGGCCGAGGGTTAGAAAAACCAATAAAAATGGCTTTTATCAACAAATATCTGGTCTCTGATAAAAGGGCAACTTTGATTTCTTTTGACTCGATGATAGGAAAGATTGCCGGTGCTTTGGGTTTAGTATTTTTTGGTTTTTTGGCTGACCGGACTTCTTTTTCCTTTACTTGGAAGATCTCCGGTTTTATTTTATTGACTCTTATTCCAATTTATCTGCAAGTTAAGAAAAAAGAAAGCTTTTGATTTTTTGCCATAGATGTACACTTTTTTCAATACTTCGCAGTATTGAAAATTTGGTACATTTTTGCCTGGAAAGAAAGCAGCTTCAGAAACAGAAATTTAGAAACAATGTATTGACAAAGAGGATTTGAAAGTTTATAACTTAGAAAGTTAGAAATTCAAACTAGGAAGGAAAATTATGCAAGTTTTAGCACAAAGCCAATGGGTAAAGATTCTTTCCAAGGGCCTTATTACTATTCCTAAAGACTTTCGCGAAGCCTTGGATCTTAAAGAGGGAGAAATTGCCAGAGTTAGAAAGGTTGGTAAGAGGTTAATTGTTGAACCAAGAGAGGTAGCTGATTTAGAGCTTTATTCTGATAAAGAGTTTAAACAAATGCTTAGAGAGGATGAATTGCCTTCAAATTTAGCGAAAAAAGCGGCTTCCCTCTGGCCGGATTTAAAATAAATAAGAAAGGTCTTTTTGGATTCTTCGGTGCTGGTGGCTGCTTGTGCTTCCAAAACTGGCGCTTCTGCTTTGATTTTGGGTTATTGCCGTCAAAGAAAATTACAAGGGTCTGTTAGTTTAGATGTTATTGGCGAAGCAAGAAAAAATGTTAACTTTAAACTTGGACCGAATGGAAGGAAAAGACTTGTTTATTTTTTAAAAATGGCAAATCTTAAAGCGGTTTCTAACCCTTCAATAGAAAAAATTGCTAGCTGTGAAAAAGTGATCAATAGAAAAGATTCTCCTATTCTAGCGGCTGCTCTCAAAAGTCCGGCAAAGTTTCTCTTAACTTTAGACAGAAAAGATTTTTTAAAGCCTAAAGTTTTTCAGTTTGCCAAACCGCTTAAAATTTTAACCCCAGGAGAATTTGTTTTAAAATATTTTAAGATAGCTAGAAAGGAAAAAGATGTACTTTTTTCCAAAACTTCTAGGCAATATTACTCTGGGTCTTATTCTCGGCAAGCTTTCTGCAGATGTTACTTTTTATATACCGACAATCATTTCTTATGAGTTGAAAAAAAAGTATTTGAAAGATTGAGAAATTGCCAGACTTACTTAAAATTTGACAAAGGTATATAATAAGCATAATGAAAAGGAGAAAAAGAATTATGGGAAAATTTAAACTTAATTTTTTGCATCTTGCTGATGGAGCGACAATAGATAGATTTGGTAAAGTGAGCATTTTTGGCATTTTTGGAAAAATTTTCTTAGAAAAAATTCCAGGAAGATTATTAAAATCTACAGTAGTTGGGAATATAGGTTTTTCCGGAAAAGGCGGTGAAATTATTAAGGTGGGAATTAACATTTTTGATCAAGATAATAAAGAATTAGAACTAAAACCACCTCTTGTTTTGACTTTTGTTCTTCCAAAAGAAAAAGTTGGGAAACCAGGCAATATAGGTTTCATTACAGAGTTAGGAAATTTACAGTTTAAAAATACAGGAAACTATAAAATTATGATTAGTGTTAATGGGAAAAATTTAGCGAGTAAAAAATTCACGGTTGAAAAAAAGAAAAAGGAGAAATAGATGGAACCACAGATTGTTACTTCATTTCAACACTATAACCCCTTTGGTGCTACTATTAGTGAAGAATTATTTTACAAGGAAGACTTTACTGGTGATGATGTCCTTTTATGTGATGATACGGAAACTGAAACGATACAACTATTCAAACCAACGCCTCTTAATGTTATCAAAAAAGAGTTGCAACAAGCGGGAGAGTTAGGGCCATCTGCTATTAAATCTATAATCAAAGGATTAAGGGCATCTAATGTTTACAAAGGTAAAAATACTCCCATTAAGTAATGAAGTTAAGAATCAAACCAAAAAACTTCGTCTTCTTAAAAAAGTTAAAAATAAAATTAGATTCCTTGAACAAAACTTCCGTCATCCCTCTTTGAGAACAAAGCTACTAAAGCCACACCATCGCGGTATTTGGCAAATATATATCACTAAAAAATATAGAGCATTTTTCATTGTCAAAAAAGAAACAGTTTCTCAGACTGCAGAAGTTGAATTTATCTTTGTTGGTGATCCACATAGATAGAACTTTTATCTATTCAATTGCCAGAGGGAGAAGTTAAGAAGAGCAGCGAAGGTAACCCAGGAAATATAAGGTAAAAGTAGTAAAGCAGCTGGTTTGGATATTTTCCAAAAACTCAAGATTGTTAAGAAAATAAAAAGCCAGAGAATGATAATTTCCAAAAAGGCATAAAAAGGTTGACGCAGGCCAAAGAAAATAATTGACCAGAAAGAATTCAAAACCAACTGAATAGCATAAAAAATTAATGCTATTTTAACTCCCGTTTTCTCTAAACTTCTATTCCAAACTAAATAAGCAGAAACAGCCATTAGAAAATAAAGGCTGACCCAAACAGGAGCAAACAGCCAGTTGGGAGGGTTAAAGGTTGGTTTGGTAAGAATGGCATACCAAGTTGGGATTGAAGGACTGGTAAAAAGCGAGCCAATAAAACCAGCCAGTTGGGCGATGAGAATAGAGATTGTGAGTTTTAAAAGATTGGGCTTCATTTTTGAGATATATTATTTGCTAATTTTAATTATTTTATTGGAATAATCAAATTTAACAATAAATTTGTCAAAGAAGCCTTTGTTTCCCAAAACTGCTAGACTATTACTAGGAATTTGATTGGAGAAAACCACTTTTGTTTTATAAGCGCAAGGCTCGATTTTAAGTGTAAGGCGATGTTCGTAACCTTTAATTTCACCGCCACTGATTCCGGATATATTCCTGCGAGCGCCTTTGTTTAGCTTCATTCCGAGATAAACAGCAATATCTCCATGAAAGATATTATAGTCAGCACCGGAATCGATCAAAGCTTCAAACTGAACAAATTTTTTCTGATAGATAAGTATCACTGGAATAATTGGTCTTGAGAAAATTATTGATCTTCTAGAAAAAGAAAAGGGACAAGCCTTTAGCTGTTTGTAAGGAAATTCAAGATTAACCATATCCTACATAAGGAAGTATTTCTATTGGTACCTTAAAAACTGGCGAGTTTTTAAATCCTTGTTTTTTGGCTTTATTCAAAGTGGTTTTCAACGTTTTACTTGCAGCAATGACTGTTTCTTCGTCTTCAGCAAAGGCTATCCATTTGCCAGCATACTCTGGAGTTAGATGTGTCCAATCCTTAACTTGTTTCATAAAGTTATTGTAGCAAATTTTATCTTTTTTAAATAGACGATTTTATTAGATTTTTCTTTTTTAAGGTCTAAAAAGGCAAATCGTCGGCGAAATCTTCTTCTTTTATATCTTCGGTTTTTTGGCTGATTGCAGTCTTTTTCGGACAAAAGGTTTTAAAAAGACAAAATTTACATAGTTTACTTGGTTTGGCCGGGAAATCTTTACTATTTTTGATTTGGTTGATTTTTTCGATGACTTCTTTTTTAATTTCTTCGGTTTGTTTTTGAAAATCAAGTCCTTGGACATTAGCTGTTTTTAGAAAATATAAACTCGCTTTTTTGACCGGTTTTTCAAACTTAGACTCTGCCAGTAGTTTGTAGAATCTTAGCTGAAAGTAATCAACATCCTTTTGCTTGCCAGTTTTAAAATCAATGATATGAAGAGAGTTGCCTTTTCTAGTTATAAGATCAAACTTGCCACTAATATCAAAGTCCTCGGTTAAAGGAGTAATTAGATTAATATAGTCTTCAATTGAGCGAGTAAAATTGTTGGTTGGCAGATACTCAAGGCTTGGTGAACTATCTGCAATTTTTAAAAAATTTCTAAGCATAACTATTGCCTGACGATAGTAATCTCTTTCCTCTTCTGTGGTTTCAAAACCGCCCCATTTTCCTAAAGGAGGATCTTCAAAGGGCATTACCTCACTTCTCCAGGTGTTTTTCAGTTGTTCTAAGAGGTTTTTTTCTGTTCTTTGCTCTTCTGGTAAATGGTAAAAAAGAGTGATTGCATTGTGAACTGCTTTTCCTAAAGTATTAAAACCCCAGATATTTTCTGGCTGTCTTTTAAGCTGATTTTTCATTTGGCTGTAGATTGGGTCAAGATAAGTAAAATGATACTCCTTGGGGCATTTGTCATACAAAACAAGTTTAAAAGGAGAGTAAATTTTTGAATAGTTTATTTTTTTCTTCATTACAAACTTCTTAACATTTTTAACTCCCTGATTAAAGTTTTTTCTGAGTGGAGGCCTTGGGCTTCCAAAACGATCGCTTGGGCATTTTTTGCTCGGGGAAGAAGCCACTTTAATAAACTAAACTCTCTTTGACTGATTGGCAGATGGGCGTCATACCAAAGATTATCTTTCCTGGCAAACATTGGCCGATGGATGTGAATTTCCAGAGTTTTTTCCAAAGGCAGTTTTAAAAAATAATCCTTAGGATTTGTATAGCCAAGATTATAAGCAGAAACTAGGCAATGACCAATGTCCAGCAGAAAAAAGCAATCTGTTTCTTTAATAACTTTATAGAAAAAATCAGGTTCACAGATATGCTTATGTACTCCTTTGGAAATAGTTTCCGGCAAGAAGGGAGAAGACTCAAAAGCAAGCTTAAAGCTAGGATAGGCTTTTTGAGTCTCTGAAATATTTTTACATATTTTCGAAAGAAGCTGTTTTCTGGAGAATCTTTTACCATAGCCTATAAAGTAAACTTTCTTGCCTTCTTTTTTAATTCTAACTTTTTCTCTGCCTAGGGCCAGATGAAAAGAAAACCAAGGAAAAAAACTCGCTTGAATAATCTCCTTAACCTCATTGCTGGTTATTAAATTGACAAAATCATCATCCGAAGCCCAAACCAACTTCCTTTGACTAAAGTTTTGACAGTGAAACAAAAAAGGCCTTTTAGAACTAGAAAAATAGTTAACATTTTTCTTAGTTATCTCTTTAATTTCAATAAAATCGATTAACTCCAAAAACCCTTGACTAATATTGTCTTGTTGAGTAATACCAAGCTTCATTGATGCAATTTTTTTAATCTCCAGTATATAAGAATGGTAGTAAATGAGACTAAATGAATAATGATCAAGCCTTTAGTTGGACCAAGCCGGTCAGCAAAAAAGCCAAGTAAAAAAGAAACAATAGTAAAACCAATGCTTTTTAAAAGAGAATTTAAGGAGTCCATTGTTGCCCTTTGCTCTTGGGTAAATTCTTTTTGGAAAAGACTACCTTTAGCCGTGCTGGTTATCCCAAAGAAAAAGGAAGTGCTGGACATCAAAACTGGCGAGAAAAAACTAGGAAAAATCAAAGACAGAAGATTAACTACCCTGCTATAAATACTTCCTATAATCAGGCTCCTTAGTTCTTTAAATTTTTTAATCACTCTTCCGCTAAAATAAAAACCCAAAGCGGCTGTTAAATTAGAAAGCATTTTGGCAAAACCCAAAGCCCAAACCGGCCAAAGAGTATTGATAAAAGCCGGCCGAAGATAAAAAGCCGATTCTCCCAAAGCATAATCAAGAACAGAGCCAAAACTTAAAAGACGGAGCTTTCTGTTTCTGGCAAAATTTTTAAAAGCTTCTTTTGTGTGAGCAAAGATATTAGTGCTTTTTTCTGTCCGGCAAGACAAGTCAACAAAACCGAAAGCTAAAACAAGACAAATAAACTGGGGAATAACCGAAAGCCACATTACCCAAGAAAAAGACCAACTGGCAATAAGTCCGCCGGCGATTGCTGAGAAACCCAAGGCAAGCTGAAACATAGAGCTAACTCTGCCCAAAAAATGATGATATTCTTCTTGCTGATCGTCTTGTTGCAAAGTGTCATAAAGCAAGGCATTATTATTGCCACTATAAAAAGAAAGTCCCAAGCCTTGAAAAACTGCTCCTAGGGCTAAAAGCCAATAAGAACCACCAATGGCATAAAAAATTAATGAAAAAAAGCTGGCCAAAGCTCCGCAAATAATCGTTTTTTTTCTCCCAATTAAATCAGAAAAAATGCCAGTTGGCACTTCAAAGGCTGCTGAAGAAAGAGTAATAAGAGAGAAAACGCTCATTCCCAAGGTAAAAGATCCAGAAACTTTAGCAAAATAGATAATAGCTACTGGCGTATAAAGCCTAAATTCGGTAAAAAAATTAAACCAAGTAAGAAGTTTAATATTTTTGTGTATCGACATTTTGTTTATCTTCTAAAACTGTAAACCCGTAATCAAAAAACTTGGCAACATCCTCCTGAATGTTTTCCCATTCGGGCTCACCAAGAATTATCAAAAGAAGTCTTTGCTTGTCTTTTTTCGCCAGGGCCAAAAGACAAAAACCGGCTTGATCGGTATTGCCGGATTTACCGCCTAAAAGATAAGGATAATCATCAGCAAAATCCCAAGAGGTGTTAAAAAGGTCGTATTGCTGATGATAAATATTTTCTTCAAGAATAAACTCTTTGGTAGTAAAAATCTCTCTAAAAAGGGGGAAATTATAATAAAGGTAGTAAAAAATGGCCGCCAGGTCGCCGGCGCTGCTGAGATTGGCACGACCATCATCCTCATCCAGGCCGGTTGGATTGACAAAAGAGGTTTGGTTTAAGCCTAGATTTTTCGCCTTTTGTTTCATCCAATCAAGAAACTTCCTTCTTCCTTCTTTCCCTATATTTCGCGCCAAAACTTCGCTAGTGTCGTTACCAGAAACCAAAAGCATACCATAAAGCAGCTCTTTAACGGTTAAGCTCTCGCCGTCTTTAAGACCAACAGCCGCCTCTCCGCAACTGGTTGCCTCAGAAGAAACGGAAAGAAGCTCATCGGTCTCTGCCATCTCCAAAGTGACAGCAGCGGTCATCAATTTGGAAAGGCTGGCAACCGGTAATTGCTCTTCGCTATTTTTCTGATAGATTATTTTCTCTTTCTCAAAATCAAGCAAAAAAACTGCCCTGGCTGAACTATCCGGTATTGGCAGGTTACTTCGGACAGCCCCTTTTGCCTGCCAGCGCTCAATCTTTTTTAAAGGCAAATATTTTTGAGTGGTTGTCAGAATTGGATTTAAAGGCGAATTAGGGGAAAGGCTGCGCACATCAATAAAAAAAATAAATGCAAGTATAAAAAGTGACAAAAAGGCTAGACTAAAAAAAATAATAAGCAGTTTTTCTTCTTTGATAACGAAAGCTTTAAAGTTTTTTAAAAAAGTCATATTAAAATTACATCATTTTGTGAAAAACAAAACAAGGTGATAAAATATAGACATCGGAGAGTGGCGCAGCTGGTAGCGTGCGCGCTTTGGGAGCGCGAGGTCCCGGGTTCGAGTCCCGGCTCTCCGACCCTCCTAACAATCGCAATTTTTCGAAATTGGTAGAAGTTTTCCAAACATATTTTGATCTATTGATTCTCTGGCTAACAACGGTTGTCCTTGGTTTTAGAATGCATAAGGTCAACAAAACAAACCAAAATTTGGTAAAATAATTCTGTCTATCGTATTATCGCGAATCCTAGCCTACTAAAAGAGAAACTTAATTCATAATATTATTGATAGCAAAAGCTCTATGCCAAAATTAGAAAGAGACACACCAAAGTTAAAGGGGCTACAAAAATTCGTTCGCTCTGGAGAAGTAATAATGGTTGATTCTGAAAGAGGACACAAAGAAATTACTGAAGATTGGCTTGGAACAACAGAAGTTAGCGATGCCGGATTTATACAACAATTTACGTCAGAAACTTACTCTATAGGAGGTGAGTCAGGAAATTGTCAGTCAATAGGTGATCCAGCAGCGGCAAGAGAAGAAACAGCACGGATCATAAATAACATAACAAGTAAACAAGTGATTACTCTTGAATAAATTGGTTTCATTCTATTTTTATAGATTCCCGATCGGAGTCGGGAATGACAAAGGAAAACAAATAAATGAAAAACAAAATTTTATCTTTATTTAAACACAAAAAACTGGTTGGTTTTTTTGTGGTCCTGGCAGTAGGTGGGGTAGCTCTTCGCCAGCCAATTAAAGAAAAAGTCCTTCCTCAACCAGAATACAAAATGGCCACTGTCCAGAAAAAAACTCTAACCAAAGGCGTCTCTGCTTCAGGAAAAATTGAGTCAGACGAAAAGGCAAGCCTAAAATTTCAAACTTCCGGCTATCTAGTCTGGGTTGGCGTCAAAAAAGGCGATCATGTCAAAAAATGGCAGGCAATTGCCTCGCTGGATAAAGAAGAACTGCAAAAAAAACTCAAGCAGGAATTGATTGATTACATGAACGAGCGCTGGGATTTCCAGGAGGATAGAGAAACCTATCATGTCACTACTGATAAACTGGATAAATATACGCTTGAATATGACATCCGCAACCTGCTGGACAAAGCGCAGTTTGACCTGGACCGTACTGTTCTGGACGTAGAAATTCAAAATTTGGCTCTTAAATATGCCACTTTAGTTTCTCCGATTGAAGGAATTGTCACCGAAATTGAAACTCCTCACGCCGGTGTTAACATTACTCCGGCTACTGCCGAGTTTGTCATCTCCAATCCGGAAAAAATGGTTTTTGTTGCTAAGGTTGATGAGTTTGACATCGGACAGACTAAAGAAGGCCAGCCAGCTGTTATTACCCTTGATGCTTATCCTGATGAACCAATCGAAAGCAAAGTAACAGAAATTGATTTTACTTCCACCACCACCTCCAGCGGAGGGACTGCTTTTGAGGTAAAACTCCCTTTGCCGGAAAATTCAGAAAAAAGATTTAAAATCGGCATGAACGGTGATGTGGAAATCACTCTTTCCAAAGAAGAAGGAACCCTGGTTGTCCCTTTTGAAGCCGTTAGAGAAAAAGACGGCAAACAATACCTTTGGATGATGAAAGAAGAACCAGTTAAAAATGAAGTTAAAATCGGTTTTACCAGCGGCACTGATACACAAATAATCAGCGGAGCAGGGGAAGGAGAAAAAGTCATCACTTCTAATTTCCAGCAATTGGAAAAAAACAACAAATAGATGCCCATTCCCCTTATTAAAACTACTAATGTAAGAAAAACTTTCCATTTAGATGGTGTTTCTGTCTGCGCTTTGAAAAACATTAATTTAGAAATAAAAAAAGGGGAATTTGTTGCTATTACCGGCCCTTCGGGAAGCGGTAAATCAACCCTAATGCATATTCTTGGCTGTCTAGATAAACCAACAAAGGGAAAAGTCTATCTCGAAAATGAAGAACTCTCCAAGCTTAATCCTAACGAACTGGCCGAAATTCGCAACAAAAAGATTGGTTTTGTTTTCCAAACTTTTAATTTGCTTGCCCGAACTACTGCTCTCTCCAATGTGGAAATGCCTCTTATTTATGCCGGCGTTTCCGCTGTCAAGCGAAAAAGACTGGCCAAAGAAAAACTAACCCAGTTAGGCTTGCAAGAGCGCCTTGGACATCATCCTAACCAGCTTTCCGGTGGCCAACAGCAAAGAGTCGCCATTGCTCGGGCCCTGATCAACAAGCCTTCGATAATTCTCGCCGATGAGCCGACCGGTAATCTTGATTCTAAATCCGGCAAGGAAATTATGAAAATCCTTTCCCAGCTACACAAAGAAGGACAAACAATAATTTTGGTAACCCACGAGCAATTCTTGGCAGAAAAAGCAAAAAGAAAAATCGTTCTTAAAGATGGAGAGATCGTCTCTGACTCAATGTCTAGCAACTAATTCCTAATCTCTAACAGTAATTTAAAATTAAAAGTGCAAAATGCAAAGTTTTTAATTTGTAATTTCAATTTGAAATTTGTCATTTGAAATTTGAAATTTCTAATTGTGGATTTTCTAGAAATCATCAAGCTATCACTAACTGCGCTAAAGGCCAACAAAGTCCGCTCCGCTCTAACAATGCTTGGCATTATCATTGGAGTGATGGCCGTCATTTTATTAATTTCTCTAGGTTCCGGACTACAAACCTATATCACTGACGTTTTTGAATCACTAGGAACAAATACTGTTTATGTCATGCCGGGAAAAATGCTTAGCGAAGAGGGTAGTTTTAGCCAGGCGGGTGCTCCCAACTTTGCCGGCAGCAAGCTTACTCTAAAGCATGCCAAAGAGCTTGGGAAAAGCAGTGAAGCAATAAGCGATGCCGGCGCAATGATAGAAATGGGAGCAACTATCAAATACGCCAACAATTCCAAATACGCCAAAGCTCAGGGAATCACTAACAATATCTTTACTATTTACAACATTACTGTTGAAAGCGGCCATCCTCTGAGTAAAACAGACGTGGATCGCAAACGAAAAGTGACTGTTATCGGCCCAACCTTAAAAGAAAAACTATTCAATAACAATGACCCTATAGGCAAAAAGATACTGATCGGTGAGGCTCGCTATGAAGTAATTGGTGTTAGTGAGAAAAAAGGCGGTAGTTTCGGAGCGGAAAACGATCTTGATAACGCCGCTTATATTCCTATTACTTGTTCGATGGACCAGTTTGGCACCAATAATGTCATGGCTATCATCATTTCTGCCCGCGATAAAGACTCTATTGAGGAGGCAAAAATGTTTACCAAACGTTATCTTTTAAAAGAAAGCCTGGAAGAAGATGATTTTACTATTATGGATCAAGCCAGCTTGCTCTCTTCTATCAATCAAATTCTTAATGTTCTTACTTTGGCTCTTGGAGGAATCGCCGCTATTTCTTTGCTTGTTGGCGGTATTGGTATTATGAATATCATGCTTGTTTCCGTCACCGAACGAACCCGTGAGATTGGCCTGCGCAAAGCAGTCGGCGCCAAGTTTTCGGACATCCTGCTCCAGTTTTTAACCGAAGCGGTTGTCTTGTGTCTTCTGGGCGGGGTAATGGGTATTCTTTTGGGTTTTGGCGGCTCCCTTATAGCCCAAAAGTTCATTCCCGCCACCGTCCCTCTTTGGTCGGTTATTTTAGCCTTTAGTTTCTCTGCTGCTGTTGGTATTATCTTCGGCGTTGCTCCTGCCTACAAAGGAGCAAAACTGGACCCCATTGAAGCACTGAGATACGAATAAAAAGTCTTAAATCTCAAAGCGAAAAACTTTGTGCAAAAAATATTTTGTGATATTATTTACTTATGAAAAAAAGAGGAGTTAATTTTCGAAAGAAAAGAAGTGATACCAAAATGGGGACCATTGAAAAAAAATATGGTAGAGATTTTGGTGTAAGATCCGACAAAAAATTAGGTTCCTATTTAAGACAGAAAGGCTACTCTTCCTTAAGTAAACTCTTAAGAAATGAAAAATGACGCAGTTTGTCACATTCCTTCTCAAAATATTTTAGAAAGAAGGTTTTCATTTGTTGATAACAAAATTCTGCGAACTAATATCGCCATTGCCTTTAGATATATAATTTTTCTCCTAACCCTTGAGAGTGAAACTAAACTACCTGGTGCAATCTCTTACTCTATTTACAAAGATGTGATTCTTTATACAGCCACTATCATTGAAAGCTGTATTCACTATTGCTTAAGAAAATCTATTAACAGCGAAACAGTCAAAAGCAGCAGCATAATGCCTTGGGATTGGAAAGACAGTAAATGTGTAAATCTTTACAAAATATCAAAAGAAGAAAAAGTTTGTGGAGTAGTTAGACATAAAGCTAGTGAAAAATTCTCCCATCACACTCAATTTCAAACCCTAAACAGAGCAGCATTAAAAGCGGGAATACTCAATAAAACATTATTCGACAAAGCTGAAAATCTCAGACAAAAACGAAATCGCATACATCTGGCTGGTCTAAAGAAAAGTGATGATTTTTATGAGAAAAAGGATACGCAAGAGGCATTTGAGAAAGCTAAAGTTATCCTTGAAAGAATCGAAAAAAAGCTATCAGAGCTATCAAATAAATAAAGTTAAGCAAATCAGGTGAAATTCTATTCCAAAATCAAAAAACGCTTTAAGCTCGCTTTTCGTACTCCTAACCGCTTTCGCCGCAATCTTAAATACAAAATCAGAAAGAAAAAGTATGATATAATTGGCAAATATGGCAAAAAGAAATCAAAAACCGAATAAAAAAAACGCAACACTGAAACACAGAAGAAAGCTGAGAGCACAGAAAAAAACTCAGAGTTCTCAGAAAAATTCAGTCTCCTCAGTGTTGCCAAAAAACTATACGAAGACTGCTAAACTTTCTTGGTTACCCAACAAAACCTTTGAGCTTGAGTTTACTATTCCCTGGAAAGAGGTAAAAAAAGAGTATCAAAAAGTCCTTGAGGAAATTGGCAAACAAACAACAATTAAAGGTTTTCGTAAAGGCAAAGCGCCCTTAAATCTCATAGAAAAAAACATTGACAAAACAAAGCTTTACAATCAAACGTTACAAAAGCTCCTTCCCCAAACCTATCTTGCCAGTGTCCGTCAACATAAGCTAAAGCCAATTTGTGAACCAAAAATTGTTCCCCAAAGTATTCAGGAAAACAAAGACTGGACTTTTAAAGCAACTGCTTGCGAGACACCAACTATAAAGCTTGGCAATTACGAAGAAAAAATAAAATCAGCTCGGGCCAAAGAAAAAATTTGGGTTCCCGGCAAAGGGGCGGACCCAGTAGGGGCGGACCCAAGTGTCCGCCCGCCTGTAGGAACACAGCACACTGTGCCCGCAAAAAAACAAAAAGACCAAGAAAAAAATCTTGCTGAAATCTTCAAAATCCTGCTCCAGGAATGCCAGGTTGACCTCTCATCTCTCCTTATTGATAAAGAAACCAATCAAATGCTTGCCCGCCTCCTAAATGAAATTAAAAAACTTGGTTTAACCCTGGATCAATATTTGTCAAGTAACCAAAAAACAGAAGCCCAGCTTAGAGAAGAATATCAAAAAAGGGCAGGGGAAACCCTTAGGTTGGAATTTACTCTCCAAAAAATTGCCGCTGAAAAAAACTTTACCACTTCTGACAAAGAAATTGATCAAATGATCAAGGCTGTTCCTGATGAAAAAACCAAAAAGAATCTGCAAACTCCAATCCAGCGAGTCTACATTGGCTCTATTTTGCGCAAAAGAAAAACTATTGACTTTTTGTTGAAGCTTTAGTAAAATGCATATATACTATTCATCCAAAACCTTGCCTGCCCTTTAAAAAGGTCAATGAAAAAAATGAATAATAACAACTCCCTTAATCAGTTTTCTTCTCCTGCTAAAAAACAAAAAAAGTCTCCTTATTCCAAAAATTTTCTTGAGGCTTTCAAAGACCAAGCAAAATCGGCCACTGTTGGAGTAGGGCAGGCGGCAATGGAACAATTAGCCGGCCAAAACCTCCAACAAAACCCTCAAGAACAACAACAAAAACCAAATTTTAACTTTGCTGAATATCTTCGTCTTCGCGAAAAACAAGTTCGCCAGCAAGAAAGACGGCTGGCAGAAAAACAAAGAAGTGCCGAAGTAACCATCTTCCACTACCGGGAAAAGCAAGCTCAGGAACAAATCAAAGAAATAAAAACAGAAATCAAATCCTTAACTGTCCACACTGGAAAACTATCCACTGAGTTAAGAGAAGCAGAAAAAGCAGTTTTTGGCCAAATTCCTGATCTTAAAAGCGGTATTTATTATCTCTCCTTTTTTGAAAGAATAAAAAGGCTTGTCAAACTCGCCAAGAAAAAAATTACTGAATCACAAACTTGGCTCCAGGCCTTTTCTGCCCGCAAACAGGCTCGCTCCTTCTACTGGGGGCAGGTGAAAAAATCGGGCACCAAATTCATGCTCTCTCAGGAACGGGCCGTCGCCACCCAAGCTGGCTAAATTTGACAAAGCAAAATTTTCTGCTAGAATAAAAATATGCTATTGCAAACAAATTCTTTCCAAGCCTTTTTTTATTTTTATTATTTTAGCCCATCCTGTGGTTTGGGAGGAAAGGCATACACTGAAAATTAAAAATTAAAGATTAAAAATTTTAGAAACCTCCCAAACTAGGGGGGTTTTTTTATGGAAAAAATGAAAGTTTTAGGTATCGGGGAAGTCGTCCTGGACAAAATCAACGTTTTATCTGGCTTTCCTAAAGATGGAGAAAAAATCCAAACCAAACGTTCTCTCTGTTCAATCGGTGGTCCTACTCCTACCTCCTTAATCCTTCTATCCAGATTGGGAGTTGACTGCACTTTTATCTGTTCTATCGCCAATGATGAAGCAGGAAAAATAATCAAGAAAAAATTAAAAAAAGAAAATGTCAACTTAATCATCCAAAAGCAGAAAAGAACCAAAACCAATACAGTCATTATCAATTCTCAAACAGGCTCAAGGACAATCATAAGAGATAACTTTTTTCATAAACCTCTTGAAAACATTCCCTTCAAGTTAATCAATTCATCTAGTCTTATTTTTTTAGACCGCCATGAGCCAAAGGCTTTTGCCGAAATTGTCAGCAAAAAATCTCCTCGCACTAAAATCATTATTGATCCTTCAACAGAGGTTTCTCCAAAAACACTCCAAATGATCAAAGACGCTGATTATCCCATCATTCCTATGGAAACTCTTGAAAAAGTCGATCCTAACAAAGATCTTTTGACCAATCTTAAATTAATCTGCCAACTAGCCCAAAAACCAATCATTATCACCGCCGGTGAAAAAGGCAGCTTTGTCTATGACGGAAAGAAGACAAAATTCTTCCCGGCCTACCAAATAAAGGTAGCTGACACTCTTGGGGCTGGCGATATTTTCAGAGGAGCTTTTAGCTACGCTGTTTTAAAAAAATGGAGTCTTTCCAAATCTTGCCTTTTTGCTAACAGGGTGGCTGCCCTTCAATGCTCCAAAATAGGCAACGGAACAGCCATTCCCACAAAACAAGAAATTGTTCGATTCAAAAAAATAGCCAAATTAAAAAATAACGCTTTTAATTTTGAATCTATTTAGTTCAATCATGAAATCTAACAAAAATAACTCTAGCTTAACTATAATTGCCGGGCCTTGCTCTGTCAACAAAAGTAATATCAAGCAAATCTACCAACTGGCCAAAATAAAAGCAAAAGGTAAGAGGGCAATCTATGGAACAAGACTAGTAGCACTCAAGTCAAGAACTTTCTATGATCCCAAAAATTCATTTTTGGGGATAGATGCACCAATATTTAAAAAAAACACGGAAATATTAATAAAAGGCGGTTCGTCTAATGACCTACAAACACCGCCGAGCGTCAAATTGGCAGAAAAAATAATCAGAAAGACAGGAATGACCATCTGTTCGGAAATGATGTCCCCGTTAGTTCAAATGCCCGTCTATGAAAAACCCGCTTTTAAGGGGAAACTCTTCTTCTGGAGTCCAGCAGTTAATCAGCTCGGTTGGCCTCTCCTGCAAATGGCCAAAATCGCCAAAAGAAACAACTGGTTAATAGGAGTAAAAAACGGCAAGTGGGTAGGGGAAGAAGTCAAAAAAGCAAATTCTGCCAGCTTCAAAGGAGAAACAACAATGGAAAAAACTTGGAAGGGCCTAGTTACTTATGTCCAAGCAGCCATTGATAACATCATTCTTATTCATCGAGGAGTTGATGTAGCCGAAAAAGGCAAATATAGAAATTTGCCTGTTCACCAAATTGCCAAACGAGTTAAGCAAAAAACAAAAGCTAAGCTCTTTTTCGACCCCAGCCACTCTCTTGGTCCGGCAATGAGAGAAAAAATTATTCCCGCTACCATAAAGGCAATGAGAATGAAAACCGATAAAAAAACTTTTTTATATGAGGGCATTCTTGTCGAGGCCGGCAGTTCAAAGACCGACCCCGAACAACACATAACTCTCTCTGAATTGGAATTTCTAGTTAATAAATTAGCTGAATTTAGAAGTCTTGTCCCTCCAGAGCAAATATGAAAACTAGCAAAACAAAAATAAATAACCTAGAAATCTATCGAAAAAACATCGACTTTATCGATAACCGCCTTATCAAGCTCCTTGCCGAAAGAATGAAAGTGGTTAAAAAAATCGGCCAATACAAAAAGAGAAACCGGCTACCACCATTAGACAAGGACAGATGGAGTCGGGTTATCAAAACAAAGACAGAGCTTGGCAAAAAATTTGCTCTTAGTCCCAAATTTATAAAAGATATTTATAATAGAATCCATAAAGAATCTCTTAAACTGCAAGAAAAGATATGAAACTGTCAAAAAGACTTAACAATTTCCCTGAATATATTTTTTCTAGCTTAAATAAAAAAGCTCGCCAAATCGAGCAAAAAACCGGCAAAAAAGTGCTTAATTTGGCCATTGGAAACCCTAGTTTTTCCCCTAGCCAAAACTACTTGCAAAAATATAAAAAATTCCTTGACGACAAAAACGCCCATTACTATCCCGGATATGGAGCAATTACTGAATTTGGACAAGCTCTTATCTACTGGTACAAAAAAAGGTTCAAATGTCAACTTCAAGCAAGCCAGATTTATCCTTTGCTTGGAGCAAAAGATGGCATTGTTCATCTAAGCTTTGCCTTGCTGGATAAGGGAGAGGAAGTTCTTGTTCCTGATCCTGGCTATCCTGCTTATAGCGGCTCTGCCCTAATGGTTAATGCCAAACCTGTTTACTATAATCTAACCGAAGCTAACAATTTTAAAATAAATCTCTTAGAAATTGAAAAAAAAATTAGCTCTAAAACCAAATTCATTTGGGTAAACTTTCCTTCCAACCCCACAGGACAAATTATTGACAAAAAAGAGCTAAAAAAGCTCATTGGGCTGTGCTTAAAACATAAAATCTGGATTGCTTATGACAATGCCTACAGTGAAATAACTTTTAACAATTATACCGCTCCCAGCATTTTAGAAATTCCTCAAGCCAAAAAAGTGGCCATAGAGATTGGTTCTTTTTCCAAAACTTTTTCTTTTGCCGGCTTTCGGATTGGCTGGGTGGCTGGCAGCCAAAAATTAATTTCTGCTCTAGCTAAGATTAAATCTCAAGTTGATTCCGGTCTTTCTCTTCCTTTGCAAAAACTTAGCGCTTTTGCTCTCACTCACTACAATAAAAACTGGTATCAAAAAATGATCAGCAATTACCAAGAACAAAGAAAAACAATCGCTACTTATTTAAAAAAACTAGATCTTAGATTTAGCCTACCCAAAGCTTCTCTCTACATTTGGGCAAAAATTCCTAAATCCTTCCAAAACTCAGAAAAGTTCTGTCTTGAGTCATTGGAAAAGAAGCAAATCCTTCTAGCTCCAGGAAGTGCTTTTGGCAAAAACGGGAAAAGGTATGTGCGAGCCAGCGTCTCCAGTGATATAAAAAATATTGATAAATATTTCTAAAATGAAAAAAGTCAGCATCATTGGCTTTGGCCGCTTTGGCAAAGTTTTATACCAACTTATAAAAGATGATTTTGATCTAAGTATTTTCGATCACAACCAAAATGAAAGCAGCCAATCATGATAGATTAGCTGCCTATTCGCAAGGTATAACTCACTTTATCGGGCGAGCGCTGCAAAAATTTAACTTCCAGGCAACAACAATTGACACTCTTGGGGCCAAAAGACTCCATCAGGTAAAACAACAAACCTGCAACGACAGCTGGCAGCTTTTTGTTGATTTGCAAACAAAAAACCCCTATACCAAACAAATGCGAATAAGGCTGGGAAAATCGCTAGAAAAAATCTACAACAAGCTACTTCCTAAAAGAATTAATCCAAACTATATTGTCTACGGCATTCAGGGAGGAGCAGGAAGTTTTAACCATCAAGCCATTCTGCACTTCACCAAAAAAAATAAGATCAAAAAGTTTAAAATCAAATATCTCTATACTACTGAAAAAGTATTAAAAGCCCTTCACAAAGGCAATATAGATTTTGGTCTCTTTGCTATTCACAACTCCCAAGGGGGAGTCGTTGAAGAGTCAATCCAGGCCGCCTCCGAGTATAAATTCAAAATCGTCAAACAATTTGCTATTCTTGTCAGACACTTTCTAATGAAAAGAAAAGATATCCCTTTGGACAAAATTAAAAAAATCCTCACCCATCCTCAAGTTATCAAGCAATGCCAAAACACTCTTAAAAGCAAATACGCTCATTTGCCTATCAAAAGCGGCAAGGGAGATTTAATTGATCAAGCGGTTGTTGCTAAAAAACTGGCAGAAAATAAACTGCCCAAAAATATTGCTCTTATCGGGCCGAAAAACTTAGCCAAACTTTATAATTTAGAAATCATTGACCGCGACCTTCAAGACAATAAAAATAACCTCACCAGCTTTTTGTTAGTAAGCAGACAAGAATAATAAAAACAGTAAAAGAAAATACCCCTAGAAAAATTTGACAAATCAAAAAAATTTGCTACAATAAGTAGTTGTTATGCAGAAAAATTCCTTCCAAACCATTATTTATAAAAACCTTCTCGTTCTTTGGTTCATTGAGCGAGAAAGTGGTTTGGGGGGATACTTTAAAACTTAAACAATAAAAACTAAAAAAGATTAAAACAACCCCCATAAAAGGGGGGTTTTTATTTTTATTTAAAGACTACATGCCAACATTAGAATACGAACACAAAAACCCATCTTTTGGTGTTTTAGAACTCACCGAACCAGCCGATCAATTCCAAGAAAAGTTTTCCCTAGAGTCCGCTAAAATTTACCTTCAAAAAACCGAAGAAAAATTGGCTGAACATGATATATAGTAAGCGCAAAACAAATTTACCTATTTTGCTAAACTGATTTTATCAAA
>CAYPXO010000011.1:0-41640 GCA_964414895.1 uncultured Pseudomonadales bacterium | reverse complement strand
AGAAAACTATATGGGGAAAGTTTAGTTAAAAAAGTTAGGTGGCGAAGTCAGGATACATTTAGGCAAGTCTCAAGCAGCTGATTTATTAGAAAATATTTCCCCAGATGAAGCTGCCGATATTGTTGAGGAGTTGCCTTTAGGTAAGGCGAAGCGAATTTTGGCTATCATTCAGAAAAGTAAAGCAAATCAGATCCAAAAGCTCTTAAGTTATCCTAAAGAAACAGTTGGTTCGATAATGTCTCCTTTGTTTGTCATCCTTGATCCTGAGTGGAAAGTAGAGAAAGCCTTGATCTTTGTCCACAGTTTTGCTCAAAAAGTAAAATCAATAAATTATCTTTATGTGGTTGATAAAAAGCGATTTTTGCTTGGAGTACTTTCTTTGCGTGAGCTTATTTTGGCATCAAAGGGTAGAAAGGTGAATAAGGTAATGCATACTCAGTTATTTAAGGTTAGAGTTGATGAGGATCAAGAAAAGGCGGCACGAACAATTGTAGAAAACAACCTTGCTGCTTTGCCAGTTGTTGACAAAAGAAACCAGCTGATAGGAATTGTTACTCGGGAGATTGCCCAGAAAGTTATTGAAGAAGAAACAAGTGAGGATATTGAGAAAATTGGCGGCACCCAACCCTTAGATGCTCCTTATAATTTGGTAACTACATTTGGTTTAATCAAAAAAAGATTTGGTTGGCTTTTTCTTTTTTTTATTGCTGGCATGTTTACTGGTGAAGTTTTAAAGTTTTTTCAGCCGACCTTGCAGTCAGTAATGATTCTTTCTTTCTTTATTCCTTTGCTTATAGGGACGGGAGGAAATATTGGCGCGCAGACAGTTACTACTATTGTAAGGGCCTTAGCTGTAGGAGAAATTAGATTTAGAGATTTTCTAAAAGTGATTTGGAAAGAGGCGAGAGTTGGTTTTATTTTGGGGGTTTTTTTGGCAATTTTTGCTTTTATTCGCGCCCATTTTTGGGGAGGGTCGCCAGCCTTAGGTTTAACGGTTTCTCTTTCTTTTTTTGTCGTTTCTCTTTATGCTTCAATAATTGGCACAATAATTCCCCTTACCCTTCATCGACTAAAACTTGATCCGGCAGTTGTTTCTGCTCCTTTTATTACTACTTTGATTGACAGCATGGGACTGCTTTTTTATTTTCTTTTGGCAAAACTAGTTTTGAATATTTGATTGTTGACTATTTTAGCAATTCTTTAACTTCCTTTTCTCCTTCTTCCAGCTCTTTTTCTTGTTCCTTATCCAAGTCTAAAAGTAGAGTTTGGAATTCGCCAACATGTTCTTTTTCTTCTTTGGCAACATCCAGTAAAACCTTTTTGATATGTTTACTTTTAGCCATTGCTGCCAGTTGTTCGTAAAGATTAATAGCATCAAGTTCAGCAATTAAACCCAGTCTTAAGATTTCTTTGTCTATATTTTTTGGGTTTATCTTTTTAAGATCAATGGGAAATTTTGAAAGCATCTTTTTCACCCCCTTTATTTGACAAAATTTACTTTTTAAATTAAAATGTGACGGAAATAGTCGTATTTATTAAAGTATAGCAAAAAAGAAATGAGAATTTCAAGTAGATCACGTTATGGGTTAAGAGCGCTGAGTTATTTAACGAAAAAGAGACAAATTTGTTCCATAAAAGAGATCGCTGAAGAAGAGGGTATTTCTTTTGATTATTTAGAAAAAATATTTTTGAAGCTTAAAAAAGCTGATTTAATCAAAGCCAAGAGAGGGGTGGAGGGAGGGTATTTTTTAGCCAAAAAACCTGAAA
This sequence comes from uncultured Pseudomonadales bacterium, assembly GCA_964414895.1. GTDB lineage: Bacteria > Patescibacteriota > Microgenomatia > UBA1400 > CAYNMC01 > CAYPXO01. The sequence continues at coordinate 39,873 of CAYPXO010000011.1, read as the reverse complement.
AGATTACCATTGGAGAAATTATAAGGGCTTTGGAGAGAAGAAGTGCACCAGTGGCCTGTCTTGGTAGGGGAAAAGAAAGTTGTCCGAAGGCAAAAACTTGTTTGGCTAGAAATCTGTGGCAGAGGATTAAGGATAGTTGGGATGCAACGCTGGATTCGGTTACTTTAGCAGAGACAATTAAAGCTTAAGAGAAAGACATTTTTATTCTTCGAGCGTAGCCCCACAGAATGTGGGGCAAAGTCGAGAAGTTTATTTATAGAAGGTTTTTGACTTTGCGCGAACAATAATAGAATGAATGAAAAAAATCTACTTTGATTATGCGGCAACAACGCCCGTTGATCCCCGGGTGGTTGAGGTAATGTTGCCTTATTTTACAGATAAATTTGGCAATTCTGTTTCTCTTCATCAATTTGGACGAGAGGTTGGTCGGGCTTTGAAGAAAAGCCGGGAAGTTATTAGCCGGGCTTTAGAAGCTGATCCAAAAGAAATAATTTTTACCAGTTCGGCAACAGAAAGCAACAATACAGTTCTTAAAGGCATTGCTTTTGCTAACAAAGATAAAGGCAACAATATTATTGTTTCTTCTATTGAGCATGATTGTTTAATGAATGGCGCTTCCTGGTTGGAAAAACAGGGATTTGAGATTACAAAGTTAGCAGTTAATAAATATGGCTTGGTAGATCCTGACGATGTCAAAAAATCAATTAAAAAGGAGACAATTTTGGTTTCGGTAATGCATGCTAATAATGAAATTGGGACAATCCAGCCAATTAGCCAAATTGGTAAAATTTGTCGCCAAAAGGGAGTTTATTTTCATACTGATGCCGCTCAAACCTTTGGCAAGATTCCTATTAATGTTAACAGAATGAATATTGATCTTTTGACTGCTTCTTCTCATAAGATGTATGGTCCTAAAGGAGTAGCACTCCTTTATATTAGGCAAGGACTAAAGATGGAACCACTTTTGCATGGTGGCGGTCATGAATTTGGTTTGCGTTCATCGACAGTTAATGTTCCTTTGGTTGTTGGTTTTGCCAAAACCGTTAAACTTTGCCAAAAGGAAATGGGAAAAGAAAGGAAGAGGCTTACTAAGTTGAGAGATAAATTAATAAAAGGAGTTCTAAAAAGAGTTTCTAATTCTTATCTCAATGGCCATTCTAAAAAGAGATTGCCGAATAATGTTAATGTGCGCTTTTCTTTTGTTGAAGGGGAATCAATTCTTATGAGGCTTGACTCTTTAGGGATTGCTGTTTCTACTGGTTCGGCTTGTTCCTCCAAAGATCTACAACCTTCTCATGTTCTTAAAGCCTGCCGGTTGCAACCAGAAGAAATTCATGGATCGATAAGGATGAGTTTGGGTAAATGGACAACGGAGAAGGAAATTGATTATGTTTTGCGAGTTTTGCCGAAAGTTGTCAAGAATTTGAGGAAGATGTCACCTTTTTCCAATTAGAATCTATGGTGCGATTAATCGCACCATAGATTTGTGGTGTCATAAATGACACCACTACAATTTTGATTTATGTACAACTCTGCAGTCTTGAAACATTTCAAAAATCCTCATAATTACGGAGAGATAAAAAATGCCGATGGGGTAGGTAAAGTCGGTAATATTGTCTGTGGCGATGTAATGTGGCTTTATATCAAAGTAGCTGAGGATGAAAGAGGAAAAAAAACCCTGAAAGATGTTAAATTTAAAACTTTTGGTTGCACTGCTGCCATTGCTACTAGCTCGGTAATTACTGATCTAGCCAAAGGGAAAACGATAAAAGAGGCTCTTGAGTTGGACAAAGATAAAATTGTTCGTTCATTGGGTGGCTTGCCACCAATAAAAATCCATTGTTCAGTTTTGGCAAGCGATGCCCTTTTGGAGGCAATTTATGACTATTTGTCAAAAAATAAAAAGAAAGTTCCTAAAAAGCTTGTTGAGAAACACAAACGAATTAATAGAGAGAGAAAATTGATTGAAGAGAAATACAAGGATTGGGTGGACATGGAGGAGAAACTGCAGATGCATTAAAGGTTATTGTTCGAGCGAGCGAAGTGAGTCGAGAATCTTTCGATAAGTTCAAGGTAGACTTCTCGACTTCGCTCGAAGAATAAAGTAGTTATATCTAAAATCGTTGTTGGTTTATCTGGTGGCGTTGATTCTTCTGTTGCCTTGATTCTTCTTAAAAAACAAGGTTGGCAGCCAGTTGGCGTTAGCTTAGAACTGTTTGGTAATTACTCTTTTAGTGAAGCCAAAAAGGTTTGTCAAAAGCTAAAAGTTCCCCATTATATTGTTGATGTTCAAAAAGAATTTAAAAGCAAAGTAGTTGATTATTTTATTTCTGAGTTGAAGAAAGGGCGGACACCCAACCCTTGCGTTATTTGCAATTATCGGTTGAAGTTTAAAAATCTTTTTGTGGTAGCAAAGGAGATGGGTGCAGAGTATGTAGCAACAGGACATTATGCGCGAATAAGGGAAGTGTCCAGTGTCCAGTGTCCAGTGTCCAGTTTTGAGCTTTTAAAGGCAAGAGATAAAAGCAAAGACCAAAGTTATTATCTTTCCTTTTTACCTCAGAAATGGTTGGGAAAAATAGTTTTTCCTTTGGGTGAATATGCAAAAGAGCAAGTTTATAAGATTGTCAGGAGTGAAGCTTTGGACGAACTAGTCAAAAAAAAAGAAAGTCAAGACTTTTGTTATCTGGCGGGCAGCTCGGTTGAGGAATTTATAAGAAAAGAGATTAAGACAAAAAAAGGATTAATTGTTAATAGTCAAGGGAAAATTTTAGGAGAACACAGAGGTTTGCCTTTTTATACAATCGGACAAAGGAGAAGAATTAGACTGGCCGGCGGACCATATTATGTTAAAAGTTTTGATTTAAAAAAGAATATTTTGGTAGTGACTAAAGACAAAAAGCAAATTAGTCAGAGAGAAATTTATCTTTGCCCTTTTAATTTTATAAGTGGTAAAGCGCCCAAGAAACAAATAAAAGTAATGGCCAAAATCCGCTACCGTCAGCCGCTCTCTAGAGCAGTTCTTTATCCTCCAAAAGGAAAGAAATTAAAAATTGTTTTTGATCGACAGATATTTGCTGTTACTCCTGGTCAATTTTGCGTTTTCTACAACAAGGAGGTTTGTTTAGGGGGAGGGGTTATTTTATAAAAAAAAGGTCATTGACTAGTTTTTAATATTTTATTCTAGTGGTCGTTGCCTTTATTTGAAAATTCATAATAGAATGAATTTATGGCTTGGGATATTGTTTATTTTGAAAGTCCGCGCGGAGAGAAGTTTGTTAAAAAATTTGTTGACAAGCAGAGCTCTTTGGTGAGGGCAAAATACATCGGAATGATTGATTTTATCAAAAAATACGGCCCATTTTTAAGTGGTAAATATACTAAAAAATTAAGAAAAGATTTATACGAGTTGCGGATAACTGGGAAAGAGCAAATTAGAATTTTATATACTACTCGGCAAAGCAAACTTGTTCTTCTTCATGCTTTTAAAAAGAAGACTCAAAAGATACCAGCGAAAGAACTAAAGACAGCCCTTTCGCGTCTTGACATGATATATCATATATGATATATTGAAGAAATGAGTAAAGTAAAAAGATCTACCAAAAACTGGATGACTTGGAATCAACATCGTAAAGAATTGATGAGAGATCCTCAAGTTCGCAAAGTTTATCAAGAACTACAGCCGGAGTTTGCGATTGTCAGAAAAATTATTGAAGCAAGAATCAAAAAGGGAATCACTCAGGAAAAACTGGCCCAGCGAATGAAAACTAAACAATCGGCCGTCTCTCGATTGGAGTCAGGAAATGCCAATCCTTCTTTGAGTTTTCTCCAACGATTAGCCAAGGCCCTTGATTGTCGTCTCGAGCTCCGCTTCCTACCGAAGTAGAGAATTAAATCATTTCAAAATCTGACAAGACTTCTTTAACGATATTTCTATATCTTTCATTAAGTTTCCAGCCTTTTGGGGTATATTTAACTACAAAATCCCTTTTACCTTTCTTATTTTCTTCTGAAAATCCTTTTAGCGAACCGCCTAAGCCTGTGCCTTTTTTCTCAATAATTTTACCGATTTCTTGTTTAGTCAATAATTTTTTTCCCGCAATAATAAAAGCAGAAAGAACCTTTAATTTATTTTTCCCATATCTTGGAGCTGCGAAATCTTCCCTGCTCCAGCAAAAAGGCACTTTTGGTTTTTTTACCTTTATTTTTTGCCAAATTGTTTTTAACTCGATAATTTCAATTTTATTATCTAGAATTTGTTTTTTTATATAAGAATGTTTTTCTAGATCATCTTTCCAGCATATTATAAAATCACATTTAGAAAGGTCGTGTTTTTTAGTAATGTGGTCTCTAAAATTAGATAAATATGGTTCAAATTCGATTAATTTCTTCTGGCCATTTTCCAAGGCAGTACAATCAGGGTAAGTTGTTTTGATTGAGAGAATAGATTCAAAACCCAGTACTTGGAAAATTCTTGCGAATAAAAAAACAATTTCTTCGTGTGTGAATTTATGATTTGTTTTGAGGCCCCAAAAATCTGCACCCAAATTATCGCTTGCAGCTCTCCTGAGTCTAGCATTTTGTGCCTTCAGTCTTTTGTTTTCTTCTCTTAAGTCTAGTAATTTTTTACTTTGAACCATTTTTTTATAATTTATCACTTTTAATAAAAATAGACAATATATTTTTAAGAGGGATGTTTTTGGAGTTTTGATCTAGCTATCTTGACAAAAGAATAATTTAATAAGCACAACAAAGGTTTATATGAGAAAAATAGGAAAAGTTACAGAGGAGAAATGTACAGTATTTTCAATACTGCGAAGTATTGAAGAAAATGTACATTGCGAAATTTGCCCATCCAGAATCATAATCCAAAGTTTGTTGTTTTGCTGTTAGACTAAAATATTGTGGTAAATAGTTTACTTTTGAATGCTGACTAATATTACCCCCCCCAATTGCTCTTGACAAGAAATGAAAAGTTTGTTATAAAAGAGGCCAGCCTTTAGACGGGCAGTTTTTTTGTATGTCAATTTTTTTATTTTCCTGATTTAAGGGTTTTCATTGTTTAGAAAAAAAATTACTAGTTAAACAAAGATTGTAAAGTAGCAGACCTAAAAAAAGGTCTGTGTCTTGTTTTATCAGGATGAAAAGAAAGCATTCTTTTTCAAGACATTTCCTTCAGAAGGAAAGATTCAAAAAAGTCCCGGAATTTGACCTTTTAGCTATTCAAAAAGAATCATATAATCATTTTTTAAACGAAGGGATTAGAAAACTTTTAGACGAATTTTCTCCCATTGAGGACTTTACTGGTAAAAACTGGCAGTTAGAGTTTTTAGAGCATCATTTCGATAAGCCAAAATATGGTATTGCCGAGTCGTTGGAGAAAGGCTTGACTTACGATTCTGCTTTAAGGGTTTTGGCAAAACTTACCAATAAAAAAACTCAGGAGATGGTGAAGCAAGAGGTTTTTCTTGGTGATGTTCCCCAAATGACGCCAGTAGGCACTTTTATTATTAATGGTATTGAGCGGGCAGTTGTTACCCAGCTGGTTCGTAGTCCCGGCGTTTTCTTCTCTGGGGAAACAGACAGTTTGACAGGGAGAATGCTTTATAAGGCTGAACTGCGTCCTTTGCGGGGTTCTTGGCTTGAGTTTGCTATTAATAGAAATGACATTATAAGTGTCAGAGTTGATCGTCACCGGAAATTTCCGGTGACAGTTTTTTTACGGGCCATTGGGATTTCTAGTGACGAAGAATTTATGGAGATTTTTAGCAAGATAGACAAAGATGAGAAACATAGTTATATACAAGCAACACTGGAAAGAGATAATAGCCAAAATTCACAGGAGGCTTTGATCGAAATTTATGAAAAAATGCGTCCTGGAGAGCCGGCTATTTTGGAAAATGCTAAACAGCTTATGGAAAATATGTTTTTTGACAACCGCCGTTATGATTTAGGAAAAGTCGGCCGTTTTAAGATAAATAAGCGCTTAGGTTTAAATTTAGATGAGGAGAGGAAAGAAAATTGGGTTTTGAACATTAAGGATATTATAAAGACAGTTAAGTATCTTATTGATTTGCAAAATGGAAAAGGTGAAGTAGATGATATTGACCATTTAGGAAATAGGAGAGTGAGAAGGGTTGGGGAGTTGGTTTCTTCGTTGTCTTTTAGAATTGGTATGTTGCGTCTTGAGCGTTCAATTAGGGAGAAAATGAGTTTAACTAAACTCGATACCCAAGCGACGCCGAGCTTTTTTGTTAACCCAAGGCCCTTGGTTGCTTCTATTGGTGAATTTTTCCGTCGTAATAGGCTTTCTACTATTCTTGACCAAACCAATCCTTTATCAGAGATAGATAATTTAAGGCGACTTTCAGTAATGGGAAGAGGTGGGGTGACGCGCGAAAGAGCCTCTTTTTCCATGAGAGATATTAATTCCTCTCAATACAGCCGAATTTGTCCGGTTCGTTCTCCAGAGGGACCAAATATTGGTTTGGTTACTTATTTGGCTCTTTATACTAGAGTTAATAAATATGGGTTTTTGGAAGCTCCTTATAGAAGGGTGAAAAAAGTTAAGAAAGGTAGAAAAACAAGGATGAAGGTTGTTGATGAAATTGTTTATTTGAGCGCTGATGATGAGACAGAGCGCTGTATCACTCATGCAGGAGTAAAGATAGATAAAAGCGGTTTTATTGTTGACGAATGGGTGCCTGTTAGACATAAGGGAGAGTTTTTAGAAAGGCCAGTTGACCAGGTAGAGTTTATTGATGTTGTTCCTCGTCAAGTAATTGGTACTTCTGCCTCTCTTATTCCTTTTTTGGCCCACGATGAAGCTAATAGAGCTTTGATGGGGACTCACATGCAATGTCAAGCGGTTCCTTTGGTTAAAACCGACTCTCCAATAGTAGGCACAGGAATGGAGAGGGCAATTCCTCAATCAATGAATTGGGTGGTTAGAAGCGATTTTAAAGGAAAGGTTGTCAATGTTGATGCCCAAGAGATAGTTATTAAATTAAGCAAGGAGGAGGAAAAAAGATTAAAGGAAAAAAAGAAAAGTCTTCCTGAATCAATTAGACTAAAAGGAGATAAAGTTATCTATAAGGTTGTCAAGTTTAAAAGATCGTCTCAAGGTACTTGTTATTCACAGAAACCTTTAGTTTCTATTGGTCAAAAAGTTGATAGAGGAGACATTCTTATTGATAGTCCAGCAGCTCAAAAAGGAGAATTGGCTTTAGGCCGCAACCTTTTGATTGCTTATATGCCTTTTGAAGGTTTAGGCTTCGAGGATGCGATTGTCATTTCTGACAGATTGGTTAAAGAGGATATTCTAACTTCAATTCATATTAATGAATATGAGGCCAGCGTGATGGATACTAAACTTGGGCCAGAGGAGTTGACTAAAGATATTCCTAATGTGAGCGAGACTGATTTGGCCAATTTAGCTGAGGATGGAATTGTGGTAGTAGGAGCCAACGTTGGACCGAATGATATTTTAGTAGGGAAAATTGCTCCCAAAGGAGAAACAGAATTAACAGCAGAGGAAAGATTGTTGCGGGCGATTTTCGGAGAAAAAGCAAGAGAGGTTAGAGATACTTCTTTGCGTATGCCCCACGGAGAGCAGGGAACAGTTATTAAAGTGACAATTTTAGACAAAGAAAAAGGAGATGAACTTGATCCAGGGGTGAATAGGCTTGTTAAAATTTGGATTGCCCAAATGAGAAAAGTAGTTGTTGGTGATAAGCTAGCTGGTCGGCATGGCAACAAAGGTGTTATTTCCAAGATTATTCCTGCTACTGATATGCCTTATTTAGAAGATGGGACGCCAATAGACATTATTATTTCTCCTTTGTCAGTTTTAACAAGGATGAATTTAGGACAGCTTATGGAAGCTCATTTAGGTTGGGCTTGTCAAAAGATGGGGCAGAAGGTAGCCATTCCTGTTTTTGAAAAACTTTCAGAGGAGACAATCCATAAATATTTAAAGAAAACAGATTTGCCGGTAGAAGGAAAGATTCATCTATACAATGGCAAGACTGGAGAAGCTTTTGAGGAGAAAACGACGGTGGGAATTGCTTATATGTTAAAGCTTGTTCATATGGTTGAGGATAAGACTCATGCTCGTTCCACTGGACCCTACTCCTTAGTTACTCAACAACCTTTAGGAGGCAAAGCGCAGATGGGAGGGCAGAGATTGGGAGAGATGGAAGTTTGGGCATTAGAAGCCCACAGAGCTGCCCACAGCTTACAAGAGATGTTGACGATCAAAAGTGATGATGTTGTTGGTCGAGCGAAAGCCTTTGAAGCGATTGTTAAAGGCAGTGATCTTCCTGAAGCAACTATTCCCGAGTCCTTTAAGGTTTTATTTAAAGAACTAAACGCTCTGTCTTTAAATATTATTCCTCAAGGAGTGAGGGCTGTTAAGAAAAAAGCTAATGACGACAAAACAAGGAAGGATGAGAAGAAAAAGGAGGACAATGATTAATAATAAAGTTGTTGATTTTAACAGTCTGGTTATCAAGCTTGCTTCCGATCGGGAAGTAAAAGGTTGGTCTCATGGAGAAGTAACTAAACCGGAGACTATTAATTATCGTACTTTAAAGCCAGAGAAAGATGGGCTTTTTTGTGAGAGAATTTTTGGACCAAGCAAAGATTGGGAGTGCTATTGCGGCAAATATAAGAGAATTCGCTACAAAGGGATTATTTGTGATAAATGCGGTGTAGAAGTGACTCTTTCTCGGGTAAGAAGAGAAAGAATGGGCCATATCTCTTTAGCTTGTCCAGTAGTCCATATTTGGTATTTTAAAGGCATTCCTTCTAAGCTCTCTCTGCTTTTAGGCATAACTCCACGCGCTTTAGCTGGAGTTATTTATTTTGCTCGTTATTTAGTTTTGGATATTGACGAGAGAAAAAGAAAGAGCACTTTGAGAGATTTAAAAAAGAGGCTTCTTAAAACGCAGAAAAGGTTGGAGAAAGAAACAAAAGAGAAAATAGAAGAAGTTAAAAAGAAAAGGAAAAAAGAAATGTCCCAGCTTCCTAAGAAAATCAAAAACAAAGAAAGAAGAGAACTAGCAGCTCAGGAATTAAGAGTTAAACTTAAACAGGAGATAATGGCTTTGAAAGATAATCTCTTTGTTGAGAAAGAAACAGCAGAGCAGATTTTTAAGACATTATTAGAAATGGTGAGGAAGGTAGAAGTAAGAAGTGTTCTAACAGAGGAGGAATATTTAAAACTTTCCGAATATGAGGCAACAGAATTTCTGAAAGTGGGAATGGGGGCGGAAGCTTTACTGGAATTGATAAAATCAATGGATTTCGACAAATTAGCTGATGAATTAAGGAAGAGATCTAGAACTGGCAAAGGACAGAAAAAAATCAAAGCTACCAAAAGGCTACGTTTAATAGAAGGAATGAAAAAGGCGGAGACAAGACCCAGTTATATGGTTTTATCTATTTTGCCGGTTCTTCCTCCAGATTTACGACCAATGGTTCAGTTGGCCGGTGGACGGTTTGCTTCTGCAGACCTTAATGATTTATATAGAAGGGTTATTAATAGAAATAATCGCTTAAAACATTTGATAAATTTGGGAGCTCCAGAGATTATTTTAAGAAACGAGAAAAGAATGCTTCAAGAAGCGGTAGATAATCTTATTGATTCAACTATTTCCGGCAGAAAAATTAGAAGAGGCACTAAAGAACTTCGTTCTTTATCGGAGATGTTACGTGGAAAGCAAGGAAGGTTTAGGCAAAATCTTCTCGGAAAAAGAGTTGATTATTCAGGGAGAAGTGTAATTGTAGTTGGACCAGAGCTTTCTTTAAATCAATGTGGTTTACCCAAAGAAATAGCTTTGGAAATGTTTAAGCCTTATGTTTTAAGGGAAATTATTAAACAAAACCTAGCCCCTAATGTTAAGAGTGCCAAGCATTTTTTAGAGAGCCGCTCGCCGGAGATTTTTGACATCTTAGAAGAGATTACTAAAGACCATCCTGTTCTTTTGAATAGAGCACCGACTTTACACAAACTGGGCATTCAGGCTTTCTATCCAGTTTTGATCGAGGGTAATGCTATCCAGATACATCCTTGTGTTTGCGCTGGTTATAATGCTGATTTTGACGGAGATCAGATGGCTGTTCACCTTCCTTTGTCTAAAGCAGCGATCAAAGAATCAGTAGATTTAATGACGCCCGAGAAAAATTTGTTAAAACCAGCTGACGGTTCGCCGATAACTTTACCCAATAAAGAGATGGCTTTAGGCTGTTATTATTTAACTTCAATTGATGAGAGTTTGAAAGACAAATCGAAAGCTTTTTTTGGCAATAGTGAGGAGGCAATTTTAGCCTATCAGAAAAAAAAGATTGATCTACGTCAAATAATTAAAGTAAGAATGAAAAACCAAGATATTTTGACTACTATTGGAAGAATTTTCTTTAACGAAGTTTTACCTTCTTTTATAGATTTTATGAACAAACCTGTTAATGCGGCTGGTTTAAAAGAAGTGGTTAAAAAAGCATTAAAAGAGTCTCAGAAAGGGGAGATAGTTAAATTAATTGATAATTTGAAGAACTTAGGATTTTGGGGTGCTAGCCTTTCCGGTATTTCTGTGGGTTTAAGTGATTGTAAGATAATTCCCCAAAAAGAGAAGATAGTGGAGGGGGCTAATAAAAAAGTAGCGGAAATAGAAAAAAATTTTGAATTAGGATTGATAACTCAGGAAGAGAAGAAACGCTTGGCAAATGAGATTTGGATGGAGACAACAGAGCAAATTGCTAATAAAACTTGGGATAATTTTGGGGCTACAAACAGCGTGCGGATGATTATTGATTCTGGAGGAACAAGGGCTTCTAAGGATCAAGTTAAGCAGTTAGCAGCTATGAGAGGATTGGTAGTTGATCCTTTGGGCAAGATTGTGGAATTGCCCACGAAATCAAATTTTAGAGAAGGATTATCGGTTTTTGAATATGTTACTTCTGCGCGTGGCTCCAGAAAGGGTTTGACAGACTCGGCTATCAAAACTGCTGATGCTGGTTATTTAACCCGCCGACTGGTGGATGTTGCTCACGACATGATTATTAGAAGTGAGGACTGTGGGACAAAAGAGGGGATTTGGATTGAGAGGAAAGGTAGGAGAGCAGAGATGTTCTCAAGGAGACTTTTGGGTAGGATATTGGCAGAAAGAGTAACTAGTCAAAAAAATAAGAAACCTCTTTTCAAAAAGGGTGAATTGCTTGATGAGGAAAAAGTTAAGAAATTAGTCAAGCTGGAGGTAAAGAAAGTGAAAGTCCGTTCTCCTTTAGCTTGCAAGGCTAAGTATGGTTTGTGCCAGGTTTGTTATGGTTGGGATTTTTCTCAGAGGAAATTAGCAGAGATTGGTGTTCCTGTCGGTGTTCTAGCTGCTCAATCAATTGGTGAACCAGGAACTCAGTTGACAATGAGGGTTAAGCACTATGGAGGAATTGTTGTTTCCGATGTCACCCAAGGTTTACCAAGAGTAGAAGAACTATTTGAAGCAAGAACCCCCAAAGTTTTATCTCCAATTTCTGAAATTGCTGGCAAAGTGAAGAGAGAGGAGACAACAAAGGGCTATAAGCTAGAAATTAAAAGTGTTGGTATTAAGCCGGCAGAAAAGAGAGAATATCTGATTCCTTTGACTAGCACCTTGCGGGTTAAAGCTGGCGATTTAGTCCCTGTCGGTTATCAACTTGCTTCTGGAGGCTTGGACCTTAAAGATGTTCTAGATATTAGAGGATTGAGAGGGGTTCAGGAATACCTGATTGAAGAAATTCAGGCAGTCTATGAATCTCAAGGGATTCCCATTAATGATAAGCATTTTGAAGTGATTATTCGAAAGATGAGCGATAAAGTTAAGATAGAATCTCCTGGGGACACTAATTTTTTGATTGGAGAATTAGTTGAGAAACGGCGTTTTGAAGAAGAAAATGCGGCTATTTTGGCTTCCGGAGGCCAACCGGCTACTGCCCAAGTAATAATTTTGGGGATTACTAGAGCAAGTCTTTATACAGAGTCTTGGTTATCAGCTGCTTCTTTCCAAGAAACTTCAAACGTTTTGACTAATGCTTCTTTGGAGGGTAAAGAGGATAAGTTGTTAGGCCTAAAAGAGAATGTTATAATAGGACGCCTTATTCCTACCAGTGAAGAAAGAGCGAAAATATGCCAACCATAAATCAACTTGTTCGCAAAGGTCGTAAGAAGAAGCCCAAAAAGAAGAAAGCGGTGGCCTTGAGCAAAATTTTTAATGCTAAAGATAGGAGAATTAAAGAAGCGCCAGGTCCTCAAAAAAGAGGAGTTTGTCTTTTGGTAAAGACGATGACTCCTAAAAAACCAAACTCGGCTTTGCGAAAAGTGGCGAGGGTCAGGCTTTCCAATAAACAAGAGATAACTGCTTATATTCCCGGGGAGGGTCATAATTTGGCTGAACATTCAATTGTTTTGGTTAGAGGAGGAAGAGTGAAAGATTTACCTGGCGTTAAATATCACATTATTAGAGGAAAGTATGACGCTGTTGGTGTAGAAGGCAGGAGAAAAGGACGCTCGAAATATGGAACTCGTAAAGGAGGAAAGGTCGGTGTAGCCACGGGGGGTACTCCTTCAGATCAGGCAGGTCAAGCACAGGATAGCTCAGGGCAACAAGCTCAGGCTAGTTAATAAACTATAATTGTTAAATGGCATGGCTGTATGGTTAATTATTAAATAATTTGGATAAACAAGGAGCAATTAGCAATCTTGACCATTTAGCCCATGTAATAATAATGCGCGGTAAAAGATCAAAAAAAAGATTACTAGTACAAGATTCTTTATATTCTTCTCGACTAGTTACTCGTTTGATAAATAAGATTATGAGGGGAGGGAAAAAGACAATAGCCTGTAAACATGTTTATAAGGCTTTGGATAGGATAGAAAAAGAAACTAAGAAGCCTCCTCTGGAGGTTTTAAGACAGGCTTTAGACAAAATCAAGCCAACGCTAGAGGTTAGACCTCGCCGAGTAGGGGGAGCCGCTTATCAAGTGCCAATGCCGGTTAAAGGTGATAGACGGGAAGCTTTGGCGATCCGTTGGCTGGTTTTAGCCGCTCGTGGAAGATCAAATAAAGAATATCATCATTTTTATGAGAAGCTGACAGCGGAAATCCTGGCAGCCTACAAAGGAGAAGGAACAGCTGTCAAGAAAAAACAAGATACTCAGCGGATGGCCGAAGCCAACAAAGCCTTTGCCCACTTCAGGTGGTAGATTTGGCCTTTCCTTCCATTTTCTTTGTTTTTATAACACAGAGTAAAAGCTTTCTATCCCCACGTCATTCCGATCCGCCAGTTGGCGGAGAGGAATCTAGCGTTAGCGTAAAATATAATTAATGAAGAGATGTTGGTTTGTTTATATTATCACCAACTACAGGAATACTGTTCTTTACATTGGTATAACGAATGATTTGGAAAAACGAATTTGGGAACACAAAAACGGTTTGATTGAAACTTCTTTTAGTAAAAGATACCGCTTGTATAAATTAATTTGGTTTCAAGAATTTAATTCTCCTCAAGAGGCGATTGAAATAGAGAAGAAAGTTAAAGGTTGGAGAAGAGAAAAGAAATTAAATCTTATAAGAGAAACTAATTCTAACTTTCAAGATTTATTTACGCTTCGCTAGATCCTTCACTTTGTTCAGGATGACTTTTAGCAGTGTTTAATGTTTGAGTAGAGAAATCTTTTGAGATAAAATTGAGTAGTTTATTCATAGCACTCAGAATGACAAAGAAGAGGATTATTTTCTAATAGAGATATTTACTTAAGAACTCTGAAATAGTAAATTAAGAATGAGAAAACTTTTGATTGCTACTAAAAATCCCGGCAAGTTTAGAGAGGTTTGGGAGATTTTGAGGGAGTTACCTTTTGAGTTTTTGACTCTTAATGATTTCAAGGAAGAAGTTCTTAAAGAGTTTGAAGTTGAAGAGTCAGGAAAAACATTTAAAGAAAATGCCATTTTAAAAGCTGAAAGCTATGGTAGATTAAGTGGCCTTTTAACTTTAGCTGATGATTCCGGCCTTTGTGTTAATTATCTTAAAGGGGGGCCGGGAGTAAAAACCCACCGCTATCATCTTGGTAGCGATAGAGAGCGCTATGAAAAGCTTTTAAAGGAAATGAAAGATATTCCTGAGATTAAAAGAAGAGCAAGGTTTGTTTCTGTTACTGCTTTGTTTAGTCCTAAAACAGGAAAAGTAAAGACGGCTCGTGGAGAGTGTCATGGAAGGATTGCTTTTGTTCCCAAAGGCAGATATGGTTTCGGCTTTGACCCGATTTTTATAGTTAATGGTCTAAGCAAACACCTTGCAGAATTAACTTTAAAAGAAAAAAAGCAAGTTTCTCACCGCGCCAAGGCTTTGAGAAGAATGAGAAAGATATTGTTGAGATATTGTAGTGGTGGCATTTATGACACAATAAATAATGGAGCAGGATATACTAAAGCTCTTGGTCTTATTTTAGCCTAAGAGAACATTATTTTTACCATAAACGACTTGTGGGTGCAAGTGAGTTATAGTAAAAGTAAAGAAACTAAATGGCGATTAATTTTCAGTTTAAAAAACAAATAGAGAAAGTTTTAAAATCATACCGATTAAATTGGCAGGTAAGAATTAGGGCTGGTCAAGTGGCAGATTTTCGAGTTGGAAAAAAAGGCAAAATTTCTATTAAAAAAGGTCTTTGTTTTTCTTTAGCGAGACTAGAAGGAACTGTTGTTCATGAAATTGAGACCCATGTTTTAAGGGCAGAAAATAGTAAGATTCAACCGATATTATTTTCAATAAAGGCTTTCCTTATTACTTAGAAACAGAAGAAGGACTAGCCAGCTATAATCAAGAAAAGTTTTGTAAAACACCGACCTTTTTAGAAATTGGTCGTCATTTGACTCACCTAGGTTTGCATGCTGGCTTTCAAGGATCATTCAGGGATTGTTTTAATTTTTTAGTAGAAAATCATCATTTACCTGATAGAGCTTGGACTAAAGCGGTAGCTTTAAAACGTGGTTTGAAAAATACTAGTCAACCAGGTGGATTGACAAAAGAATTTATCTATTTTCAAGGAATGATTAAAATAGAAGAGTTTGTTAAAAATGGAGACGATTTAAAAGATTTGTATCTTGGCAAGATAGGCTTGGATGATTTAGACTTAGTTAAGAAAATAAAAGGAATAAAACCGGCAAAAATTTTACCGAGGTTTTCATAATGAAACTCAAAAAAACCCTTTTGATTTTTCTTTTCGGTTTAATAGTTGGTGTGGGAGTGAGTCCTTTGGCTTCCAAAAAGCCGCAGGAGATTTGGGATTCTCCTGTTTCCTTAACCATGGCCCGAACGCAAGATTTTCATTCTCCTGTTTGGGAAGGAGAAGTTTTAGGAATGATGGCAGACTCTAATCTTCAGCCGAGAAAAACTTTTGGGGATATAATGGCTGATTCCAATCAGCAAGAAGAGGTGAGCTCAAAAACCCAAGACCAACAAGAGGTCTTTGTAAAAGAAGTAATAGAAAAAGAAGAAAAGAAGCCACTATTAGAATCAAAAGATGAAGATCAGTTAGTTAGGAGTGAAGAAGAAGAAGCGGAGAGTGAACAGGAAAAAACAATAAACCAAAAATCCGGTTCAATGACAATTGCTGTTTTAGGTGATTCGATGGTCGATACAATGGGTGAGCATCTCCCCTATCTTGATAGGGCATTGAAAGAATATTACCCAAACTATTTTTTTAATTTGTTAAACTACGGAGCAGGGGCGACCAATATTGAATATGGCATTTATAGGTTAACCAATGATCATCAATATTTAGACGAGCCGGTTCCTTCTTTAATCTCTACCAATCCAGATATTGTTATTGTCGAGTCTTTTGCTTATAACCCTTGGGGGGGGGAGAAATCAGATTTGGATCGGCACTGGCTGGCAATGGCTAAAGTAGTTGATATTCTAAAAGCGCAGACAAAAGCAAAAATTCTTTTCCTTTCTACAATTGCTCCTAATAAAGCCAATTTTGGCGCTGGGCCAGCTGGTGTCAATTGGGGTAAAGACCAGGCTTGGGAACATGCCGAAAAAATAAGTAAATATCTAGAGAATACTCTTGCTTTTGCTAGTTCGCAGAATATTTCTGTTGTTGATGCCTACCATCCTTCAATTGTTGGCGGACATGGCAATCTTGAGCTTATCAATCCCGGAGACCACATTCACCCATCGGTTGCCGGTTGCCAGTTTGTCGCCGATTTAATTGCCAAGAAATTAGTTAGTCTAGGTTGGGTGAATTAATTAAAAAGTTCGCTATTTTAGAATTGCCCAGTAGTTCTTTTTCAAAGAGAAAGAGGGAAAAAGACTACTTTCACAATTCTTAACAGACTCTTGTTACTTTATATTTCCTAGTGTTAAAATTCTAGACGTAATTTATTTTTAAATTTTAAACTGCAATTTTTAATTTTGAATTTTTCATTTTTAATTTGTTATGTCCGACCCTAGAAACAAAAAGCTAGCAAAGATTTTGGTTGATTATTCGATAGAGGCAAAAAAAGGAGAAAAGGTTTCTATTAATTGCACTTCTTGTGCTGGTTTGCCGCTGGCAGAAGAAGTCTACAAGCTTCTTTTGAAAAAGGAGACAATCCCCTATCTTCAACTCCATGCCGAATCTTTGGATTATTATTATTTTAGGCATGCTACTAAAAAGCAGTTGTCAGCAAAGCCGGAACTGGCTCTTTTTAAAGCCAAATGGGCAGATAAATTTATTAGCATTGTTGCCGAGGGTAATCCTAAAGAGCTTGCTAATATTGATCCTGTAAGACAGGTTTTGAGAAACAAGGTAGTCAAGTCGGTAAAAGATATTATTTTAAAAAAACCTTGGGTTTTAACTTATTATCCGACTTTTGGTATGGCCTATGCCTCTTCAATGTCATTGCATGAGCTTTATGATTTTTATTTTCAAGCCTGTTTAAAAGACTGGAAAAAAGAAAAGCAAAAAATGGATAAATTAAAGCGAATTTTGGATAAAGGGAAAAAAGTAAAGATTGTAGGGTATAAAACAAACATCTCTTTTAGTATTGAAAATAGGGAATTTGCCGTTTGCGCTGGTAAATACAATATGCCCGATGGTGAAGTTTTTGGCGCGCCAAGAGAGAAAAGCGTTGAGGGGAATGTTTATTTTGAGTTCCCATCGCTTTATCAAGGAAAAGAAGTAAGGGGAGTCAGTTTGCGTTTTTCCAAAGGGAAAGTTATTGATTTTGATGCCCGTCAGCACAAGCATTTTTTAAGAGAAGTGCTAAAAATAGATGCCGGGGCCAAAAGATTGGGAGAATTTGGCATAGGGACAAATTTTGAGATAGACCATTTTATGCAGAATATTTTGTTTGACGAAAAAATGGGAGGGACGATCCACTTGGCTTTAGGAGCTGCTTATAAGGAAAGAGAAGGAGGAGGAAAAAATGATTCGGCGATCCACTGGGATCTAATTAAGGATATGAAAAAAAAGGACTCCAAGATTTTTGTTGACGGAAAATTGATTTTTAAGGAAGGGAAAATACTTGTTAACTGAGATTTATTACCTCTTTTGCTTATTCCAGAAGATCTAAAATGTTAAAATATAAGAGAATTGCGGGGTCGTCTAATGGTAGGACAGGCGGCTCTGAACCGTCTAATCGGGGTTCGAATCCCTGCCCCGCAGCATATAAAAAAGACTGATAAAACAGCCTTTTTTTCTTATAATAAAATGGATGTGAGATGAAAAAGCAAAGAAAACAAAAGAAATTAGATGTAAACATTACTCCTTTAAGATTATCCGTTGTTATTGGAGGCTTAACTCTTATTTTTCTTGATGAGTTTTTTCAATGGAACATTCCCTGGTTAATGGCCATTTTTGGCATAGCAGTTTTATTATCTATTGTTTTGACTCAACCGAAAGATAAAAAGTGATGAAGAGTAGAATTTTTAAGAAATTCTATTGGAAATTCTTTGTATTACAAATATCATGATTTAGCTATTGAATCTTGCAAGGCAGGAAAAATGCCAGAAGCTTATGAGCATATAAACAAAGCCTTAAAGCACGCAAAAGATCCAGATTTAAAAAGTGAAGGTTTGTATATAAAGTCAATATTAGACCAAGGTTTATGCCAAGAATAGCTAATTTTTTCCCATCGCTAGTCTATAAAGTTTTAGGGATATTTTCCTTATTCTTATTATTTATATTTCTGATAAATAGTCTTTACTCCTTTTTTGCTGATTGGAAAAAACTCAGCCCTATTGAGATAAAATGTCGAGACAATCTTGTTGCTCTAATGGAAACAGATGACAAGCAAGAATTTGAAAATTTAACCACAAAAAAATTTCAAAAAGAATACACAGTCTTTGATTTTAAAGAAAGGACTGATATTTCCAGTAACTTAAAACAAATCAAGGAGACTGAATTTATCGGCAAATTACCAATAGACATGACTGTCTTTGTTTGTCCATCACAAGGTGACAATAAATTTCCCTTTGGCTGTAATGGCATTGGCTATACCATGAAGTTAAACTTATTGAACGGCAGTTGTCTGTTGGATGAGATTGGTCAATATTTTGATTAGCTTTGAAGACTAAAAAATATGAACAAAAAACAAATTTTAAAACAAATTCTAATCGGCTTTTTGATATTTTTAAGTTCTCAAGTTATAGCGGTTATTTCTACTTTTTTGTTTTTTCGCCTTTTCAATAATGAAAATTGGGGGTTAGGAGCAGGAATAATCCTTGTTGGTGTCTATCTTTTAGTGGTAATATTTACAACAATCCTGGGATTGTTTATTTACTTTTTTAGATTTGCCAAAAAGAAAAGAAAATACTTTTTGACATCACTTGCCTCTATCTTGATTTGTTATTTGCTTCTGCCAGTTTTCTGGCCTAGTGTTTTATTCTATAAATTAAACAAAATTAGAGATGACTTTTTTTACCCGTCTTTTATAAAAAATAGAGCTCAGCCTATTAAAAATTATCCTCTGCATAAGACTCAAGAGCAATGGATTAATGTTTTTCTTAAAAATCAAGACCAATTTCAATCAGTGGCTAAAAAATTCTACGAGCAGTCTGATTATCAAAAAATACAATTTCAAAAAGGGATAAATGGGTCTCCTTGTAATAAAAAGTCAGTGAAAGAGTGTAATCCTTACGGACTTCAACTTGGAGAATATGATTTATACTCTAAAGGTTTTCAAATTAAGGAAGAAAATGAATTTGTTGATTTTTTAAAACAATATAATATCCCCTTTTTATACAAAGATAGTTATCCTGCAGAAAGTGTTAATTTTGCTGCTGGTGAGTTTGGTTTGTGCGGTTTGAAATTTATTCTCGATGGTAATATAGAACTTAAGGAAAATAGTGAATATCTTAAGGTAATTAAAATTCAAGATAATTGCTTTTATTTCTGTCAGGATTGGAATTAATTCTTATACTAAAATTGTCGATATGAGTAATAAGAGAAGACCTAAGCTAAATTGGGTATAAAATCAAAGTTAGAAGCTGTTTTGTAATTCTCGATAGACCAGGTTCTAACTTTGCCTCATGCACAATTCTATGCATGGCAAGACACGGTTCGCAGCAACAAATTTTTCCTAGGTGTCTTGAGTAAAACACCTCTAAGGTATTAGAAAAGTCAGGAAGTTGATTGTATTTTTCTGGTTTTTAAAATATTAAGAAGCTTTGTAATCAGCCCACTTTTTTATCCTCTCCAGAAGGTATTTTTTGTCATTTTTCTTGTCATCTTCCAGAACTTCTTCAAAAAGCTTGTTTAGGATTTGGCCAACTTTGGGGCCGGATTTAATCCCAAGAGTTTTCATCACATCATTGCCATTAACTTTAAGATCGCTTATTTTCATTGGTGTATAAAGAACTTTGCCTATTCTCTCTTGTAGTTCCCGCAGACGCCAAGAAGTTGCCCTGCTGCCGCCGCCAAGACGATCACCAATGCGCAGCATCATCATCTCATTGATATTCTCCAGCCCGACTCTTCTTATGAACCTTCTGATGGCACTGTCGGTCATTTTAGGGTCATAGGCAAACATGTGATAGCGGACTAAAGTAAATAATTTTTCCTTGTCTTTTTTGGCAAGTTTTAACCTTTTGGCGATCTTTTTAACAATTCTACCGCCAACCACTTCATGACCATAAAAAGTAATTTTTTTTCCTTTTTGACGAAAAGCGATTGGTTTGCCAACATCATGGAGTAAAGTCGCCAGACGAACAATAGGATCAGGAGAAGGACAGCTAGCCAAAGAGTCAAGAGAGTGATTCCAAACATCTTTGGTGTGGTGACCGGCTTGCTCAATTCCTCTAGTGCGGACAATCTCCGGTAAAATAATTTCTAAGAGCCTAGTGGTAAACAAGAGCTTGATTCCATCGGCCGGATAGTCGGATCTTAAGACCTTTAAAAACTCATCTCTTATTCTTTCAAAACTAATTTTCTCAAGCATTTTAGAATTGTTATTGATGGCAGCAAGAGTCTTTTTTTCTATCTTAAAACCCAACTCAGCGGCAATACGAATGGCGCGCATCATCCGCAGAGCGTCTTCAGAAAATCGTTTATTGGGATCACCAACAGCACGAACTAGTTTATTTTTAAGGTCTTTTTGACCATTAAAGAGATCGATGATTTTAGTTGCCAGTTGCCAGCCTGCCTGTCTGTCTGCCGACAGGCAAGACCGGCAAGGCAGGTTTCCAGTTTCCAGTTTTTTCCTGGCTGCTGGCTGCTGGTCGCTGGCTGCTGGCTGCTGGCTGCTGGTAACTTTCAATGCCATTGCATTAATTGTAAAGTCTCTTCTTGTTAGATCTTCCTCAATGGTTTTTCCCCATTTAACTGTTTCCGGCCGGCGGCCATCAAGATACCTGCCTTCGGTTCTAAAAGTAGTAATCTCAAAAGGCCGTTTTAGGTTGATACCTTTCAGATCTTTTTCTTTAAGCTTATACTTTTTTATTAGATCTTCAATGGCAATACCAACAGTGCCAAATTTGTTGTCATAAAAAGAGTCAGGAAAAATTTTTCTGACCTCTTCTGGTTTAGCATTGGTAGTAAAGTCCCAGTCATAAGTTGTTTTCCCCATCAAAAGGTCGCGTATCGCCCCACCAACGACAAAAGCCTGAAAGCCGGCCTTTTGTAAATCCTTAAGAACTTTAATGACTGGTAATGGTAGATTAAATTTCATAATTTCTAAATAGGTAGAAGAGATCAAACCTTGTCATTCTCGACTTGAAAGCAAAAGCGCTTCAAGATCGGGAATCTATAGTAATAGTTATCTGTATAGATTCCTGTTTTTATCGCGTTTGACGCGATTCACAGGAATGACAATTGTGATTTAGTAAAGCCTAATGATATTATAAACGATATGAAAAGAAGATGGAAAATAAAAAACAGGATAGATTCACGATTTAAGATTCACAATTTAAGATTGGGAGAAATTGTTAAGCTTCTTTTTAAGAATCGAGGACTGAAGACCAAAGAACAAATAGGCGAATTCTTTGATCCCCCAAAACCATGGAGTGACAAAGTAATAAAAAAGTTGGCTATCAGTAAAAGGGAACTTTCAAAAGCAGTTTTAAAGATCAAAAAAGCAATCAAGGACAAAAAGAGGATTGTTGTCTATGGAGATTATGATGCTGATGGGATTTGCGGCACGGCTATTTTATGGGAAACTCTATACTCGCTGGGAGCAAAGGCGATGCCCTTTATTCCTGACAGGGAAAAACACGGCTATGGACTGTCGAAAAAGGGAGTTGACGAGATTTTGAACAACCAGCCACCAGCCACCAGCCACGAGCTGTTAGTTATTACTGTAGATAACGGAATTGTTGCTCATAAGGCTGTGGAGTATGCCAGAAGTAAAGGGATTGATGTTATAGTGACCGACCACCACCAGAAAAAAAGGCGGCCAGCGGCCAGCGGCCAGCGGCCAGTTTACAATCTTCCGAAAGCAGAGGCGGTTGTTTGGTCGGATAAAGTTTGCGGGACAACTGTCGCCTGGGTTTTGGCTGGAGAACTTTTACAAGGACAGTTCTTACAATCTCTTAAAGAAAAACTCGACTTAGTGGCTATTGCTACGGTTGGTGATCTAATGCCTCTTTTGGGCCCCAACCGCTCAATTGTCAAACATGGGTTGGAACAGCTTAATAAAACTAAAAGAGTTGGTTTAAATGCGCTCTTTAAAGAGGCTTGTTTGAAGAAAGGAGAAATTGAAACTTGGCAGATTGGTTTTGTTATTGCCCCCCGTATCAATGCGATGGGACGGCTGGAG
This sequence comes from uncultured Pseudomonadales bacterium, assembly GCA_964414895.1. Classification (GTDB taxonomy): domain Bacteria; phylum Patescibacteriota; class Microgenomatia; order UBA1400; family CAYNMC01; genus CAYPXO01. The sequence goes on along the minus strand of CAYPXO010000011.1, from coordinate 17,606 downwards.
GATGCCCTTGATTCCTTAAGGCTTTTGTGTACCAAAAGCCAGACTCGAGCAGAGAAACTAGCTCAAATTTTAGGGACAGTCAACAGAGAAAGACAGGAACTGACCTTATCTACTTTTAAACACGCCAGTCAAAGCTTAAAGCTTAAAGCTCAAAGCTCAAAGCTAATTTTTATTGCTCATCAGTCTTACAATCAAGGGATTATTGGTTTAGTGGCCGGAAAATTGGCGGAGAGATTTTACCGGCCGGCAATTGTTGTTTCTAAAGGAGAGGTTTATTCCAAAGCCTCGGTTCGCTCGATTGATGGCTTTAATATCATTGAGTGTCTGCGAACTTTTGAGGATATTTTTGAAGATATTGGCGGCCATCCAATGGCAGCCGGCTTTACCGTTAAAACAGAAAAGCTACCGCTTGTGCAACAAAAATTGGAAGAGTTGGCAGCAAAGCAATTAGCGGAAGAACTTTTACAGCCGAGTCTAGAGGCTGATTGTGAGATAAATTTGAGTGATATCAATTATCAGCTTTTTAAGGAAATTAGAAAATTTACCCCTTTTGGGATGGCCAATCCCCGACCGACTTTTGTCACTCGCGGAATAGAAGTTGTTTCCTTTCGACAGGTGGGGAAAGAAAAAAAACATCTGAAACTTCGTTTAAAACCAGTGTCCAGTGTCCAGTGTCCAGTGTCAAAGAGTCAATTTTTTGATGCGATTTATTTTAACGGAGGAACTTGGGTTTCTAAGCTTTCCCCAAGGCAAAAAATAGACGTCTTTTATACCATTGACGAGAATAGTTGGAATGGCAATAAAACCTTGCAGTTAAAGATTAAGGATATTAAAAAACTAAAAAAACCAGACATAAAAACAGATACTTGAAAATAACCAAATAAACAAATTTCAAATAACCAAATCAATTTCAAATGATTAAATAAGCAAATGTTTATCTTTACTCATTTGTTTATTGTTTTATTCACTTATTGATTTGATTATTAAGTTATTTGTGGCATTTGGTTATTGTATTCAGGGTTTTTGATTCCCTAGGTGTAGCCATATTTTCCCTATACCGTACGACACAGGGCAAGGCACTCCTGGGGTGTAAAAAACTGTTTTTATACCTGGCTGTCCGGCAGGCAAGCCCCTGGGGCGGAAGAGGGAAGTAAAATCTCCATTTCTCTTTTTGCATCTGAAGGACTATCAGAAGAATGAGTTCCTGTATAAAAACCGTCGTGTTCATATTCTTCTCTCAGGGCTCTTTTTATTTCTCCTAGCTTTCCACAAGGATTCTCTCCCTTTACCACTAGTACCGAAGAAGGCATAGTTCCCAGATATCCCTCCCAATAAGAAGATAAGCCGTCTTGCTTGTCATGATAGAAATCTTTTATTTGTTTCGCTGTAAAGGTTACACTTGCTGTATTCGCAATTTCTAAACCTGCTCCTTCAATTTTCTCTCTTGCCACTTCATCTTCTCCAAGTAAAAGGGCATCAGGTTTTATGATAAACAACCCAGTTTCTTTCATTGTATTTGTGGAGAAATAATTTCAACTACCTCAATTCCTCTTTTCTTTAAAGCTCGAATTTTATCTTTATTTCTTGTTATTAATCTTACTTTTTTAATGCCTAGATTTTCTAATATTTCAACAGCGCATTGGTATTCTCTATTGTCTACTGGTAGATTTAAGGCAATATTTGCCTCTTTTGTATCCAAGCCCTTTTCTTGCAATGAATAGGCTTCAACTTTATTACCAAGTCCAATATTTCTTCCTTCTTGAAAGAGATACAGGATCAAACCATTTTCTTTAGCGGCTTTCTCAAGTCCAAAATCTAATTCTTTCCTGCACTCACAACGCTGATCATAAAAGATATCTCCTGTGACACAGGAGGAGTGGATCCTTAGAATAACAGAATCTTTTTTATTAAACTTCTCTGAAAGAAGCGCAATATGTGTCTGGAAATTTACTCTATTCCTATAAAGAATTAATTTCCACTTTCCAAACTTATTTTTAATCCGACACTCGGACACTTTTTCGTAAAATCTTATTTTTTTCTTCATTTTTTGAATATTTAATATGTAAGATCCTTTAGATCATAAAAGTCAAGCGTGCATCTTTTTAGTTCTCTCCATTTTTACTAAAAACCTCCCTTTCTTAAGGAGGTTTGGTGGGAATTTATGATTTTTAATCTTTTTTAGGTTTTTGCTTTTCTCACCAAACCTACTCTCTTTGCCGTGAGGACAAAAAGATAAAGAGTTTGGTGGATAATTGGATTTATCGTGAATATATTTGCCATAACCAATGTGTATTTTAGACAAAACGAATTCTTCTTGTCAAGAGGAAAATTTGCGGGTAGAATAAGTAGAGTTTTAGAGTGAGAGAGTTTTGGAGTTTTAGGGGGAATTTATGCAGCGAACACTGGCGCTAGAAACATTAAAAAAAATCAACAAAGAAGTTCTTCTTAAAGGCTGGGTTGCTACCCGTCGTGATCACGGCAAGATTGTTTTTATTGACTTACGCGATCGCTCGGGAATAATCCAATTAGTCAGCGACAAAAAAATAGGCAGCCTCCACCCGCAGGATGTAATCGAAATAAAGGGGATGGTTAAAAAAAGACCGCCAAAACTTGTCAATAAAGATCTTAATACCGGAGAAGTTGAGGTTCAAGCCAAAGAAATAAAAGTTTTACAAAAAGCAGCTGAGCTTCCCTTTGATATGGGCGGCCCGGAGTTAAAAGTAGAGTTGCCTACTCTTTTAGACAACCGTTCTCTAACTTTAAGACACCCGAAAATCGCCGCTGTCTTTAAAGTCCAGGCAGTAATCTTAAAAACCTTTAGGGAAACTTTGCAAAAGCAGGACTTTGCAGAAATAAGTGTGCCCACTATTGTGGCTAGTGCTACCGAAGGGGGCAGTGAAGTTTTCCCGATTTCTTATTTTGACCATCAGGCTTTTTTAGCGCAAAGCCCCCAGTTTTACAAACAAATAATGGTTGGGGTTTTTGAACGGGTTTTTACTGTTGCCCATGCCTATCGGGCAGAACCTTCGGTAACCACCCGCCACATGACGGAATACGTTGGTCTGGATGCGGAGATGGGCTTTATCAACGACTGGACAGAAGTGCTTGAGATGGCTGAATCAGTAGTTAAGAAAATTTTCCAAAAAGTAAAAGAAGAGTGTTTTTCTGAACTTAATTTTTACGGGGCCAGTATTCCCCAGACTATAGAAAAAACTCCCCGGCTAAAACTTAAAGAAGCTTTGGAGATAATTTACAAAAGAACCAAGAGAGATCACCGCAGCGAGCCTGATTTGGATCCTGAAGACGAGAGAGAAATTTGCCGTTGGGCCAAAGAAGAAAAAGGCTCAGAGCTGGTTTTTATTACCCATTATCCCACTAAAAAGAGGCCAATGTATACCTATCCGGACCCCAAAGATCCAGATTATACTTTGAGTTTTGATTTGCTTGGCCGAGGAGTTGAGTGGATAACCGGCAGCCAGCGGATTAACAATTATAAACAGCTTGTTTCTAATATTAAAAAGTGGGGCTGTAAGCCGAGTGATTTTGAAGTTCCCTATCTTCAAGCTTTTCGTTATGGGATGCCGCCGGAAGGAGGTTTTTGTTTGGGTTTGGAAAGAATAACGCAGAATATTTTAGGATTGGCTAATGTGAGGGAGGCAACTCTTTTTCCAAGAGACATGAGCCGGATTGATATCCGTTTGACCGAAAGATAAGAACAGTCTTGATTAAAAAACTGGTAATATTTATGGCACAGATAAATAAAAGTCTAATGATTCGAATCATTAGACTGGATTTTTTTAGAAATTTCCCCCAGTTTCTAAAAGTTTTTCAGGATAAAAACCGCCGCCTAAACTTGATTTTACTGACCTTATTTTTTCTCATTTTTCCCTCGCAAAATTATTATCAGTCGCTTCAACCTAAAGGCAGTCGTCCACTGGCAAGAGAAATAAATTTTTCTCTCCCGGAAATGGCTAAACAACCAATTAATAAAACAGGAGTCAAAGCCCCTTTTTTATCAGCCAGAAGCGTTTTTATTATTGATATTCCCTCAAAGACAATTATTCTCTCTAAAAATCCGGATTTATCTCTCTTGCCTGCCTCGACTACGAAAATAATGACGGCCTTGGTAGCTTTGGAGGAATTTGAACTGAATGAAACCCTGCTTGTTAAAGAAGAGTTGGAAATCGGACAGGTGGTTGGCTTGAAAAAAGGCCAGCAGTTTAAGTTTGAGGATCTTTTATATGGACTCTTGGTAGGTTCAGGAAACGACGCTGCCTTTATTATTGCCCAAAATTATCCCCAAGGGATAACCGCTTTTATAGAAAAAATGAATCAAAAAGCAAATGAGCTTTGTTTGCAAGAAACAAACTTTATTAATGTAACCGGTGTTGAGGCTTATAGCCATAAGACCACCTCGCATGATTTGGCTATTTTAACAGCAGAGGCTTTAAAAAATTCAACTTTTCGTAAAGTAGTCTCTACAAAAGAAATAAAAATTGCTGATCTGAGTGGCAAAAAAGAATATCTTTTAAAAAACACTAACAAGTTAGTTGGTGAGGTTTTGGGTGTTAAAGGAGTAAAGACCGGTTGGACAGAGCATGCCGATGAGTGTTTGGTTACTTATGTGGAAAGAGAGCAAGGGCAGATTTTGCTTGTTCTTCTAGGCAGCCAAGACCGTTTTGGAGAAACAAAAAAATTAATAAACTGGGTTTACCAAAATTTTGACTGGCAAACTATTGATACCAACTATCAGCAATTGCCGGGACAAGACCGACAAAATCATTATCCCCTTTAAAAATGAAGACCGGCTGAAGATAAGGATGAGGTGTTAGGATATCGACAAAACCAAGATAAACACGTCTTACAACAACATTAGTGATATTTGGTGTCCAAGAAGAAATGTGTCCTTTGTTGGCTTTCAAAGCTTCCCAAGCTTCCTTGGGTGTTTTAATAGGATAGGTAGCAAACACAGAATAATTAACGGAAAAATAATTAAAACTGATTTCTAAAAATTGCTGGCTTTGAGAACCGGAGATAAGAGCAGAAACGATACCTTCTTGGGCGTCAGCAGTAACTACAGGCATATCTTCAATATCTGCCCTAAAAAGATCAACTTTGACAAAATCAGCTTCCGAATAACTGGGGGCGGTCGACAACTTGGTACCCTCAAGTCTTAAATAAGTCGCTTCTGCCTCGCCGTTAAGTAGATCTTCATTCAAGTCGCGGATTTTCTGGAGAAAACTCTTGGTTTCCAAGATAGCTTCCTGTTCTGCCGGCAGACTCTTTTGTTCTAGGATCGCCGGATCCTCCTGCCAAGAATAGCTGTATTCAAAAGAACCATCAACAATATTCATTTCTAAAATTGTTGTCAAAGGGGTGTTTTTGCTCCAACGATAAACCTCACTTCCAATTGCTTCTGCCTCTTTTGTAAATCCTAGTTTTGTTGCTTCTTGCTTTGCTTTATCCCAAGCCATAAAACTGGCTGTTTTGTCAACGACGATGAAAACTTTAGCCCTATCAGGGAAATCAGGAAAATCCCCGGTCGGCAACTCAAGAATATAATTAAAAGTTGGCGCCTGATTAGGAGGAAATTGAATTTTAGGCAGTTTACCAAATTCTACTGTTGGTGGCGCCGGTGGGGCAGGATGAAGTTTGCGCCAGTAAGCTAAACCTAACCCTAAAGCAAACTTTAAAATAAAAAATACCACTATTCCTATTGAGCCAAATTTTATAATTTGTCTGGTTTTGTAAGCAACGTCGGTTAAGGTAGCCACGGTCTTAAAATTTCTAATTTCTAATTAAATCTATCAAAAACTCCAAAATCCCAAAACTCCAAGCAAGTTAAAATTTAAAAGCTAAAATATTTGGATTATTTGATACTTTTAATTTGTTTGGGATTTGGCGCTTGAGATTTGGGATTTTTGATCATTAAATTGAGTATATCCTTCTCTCATGGTAAAATTCAAGAGATATGACCGTTCGTGTCCGCATTGCTCCAACACCATCAGGGAAACTTCATTTAGGAACAGCACATACAGCTCTTTTCAACTATCTTTTCAGCAAGCATCATAAAGGGAAGTTTATTCTCAGAATTGATGACTCTGACCCCAAAAGATGTAAAAAAGAATATGAGAAAGATATTCTTACATCTTTAAAATGGTTAGGAGTTAATTGGGATGAAGGACCGGATATTGGCGGACCTTATGGGCCTTATCGGCAAAGTGAAAGAATGGATAATTACTGGCCTTATGTGGAAAAGCTTTTAAAGAAAAAAAAAGCTTATTTTTGTTACTGCACTCCTAAAGAGTTGGCAATCGAACGTCAAAGAATGGAAAAAGCAGGAAAAGCACCAAGATATTCAGGAAAATGCCGTCATTTAAGTAAAAAACAAATTGATAATTATAAAAAGGAAGGAAGAAAGCCAGCAGTGAGACTAAAAGTTGCTAAAAGGAAAGTTTCTTTTGTTGATCCGGCCAGAGAAAGAATAACTGTTGATGCTGCTGATTTTGGTGATTTTATTATTGCTAGAGGGGATAAGACTGCTCTTTTAGGTTTGGCGACGACTATTGATGATATCCAGATGAAAATTACTCATACTATTAGAGGAGAAGATTACCTTAACTTTGTTCCTCGCCAAATTTTAATTTATGAGGCCTTAGGTTTTGAACCGCCAGTTTTTGCTCATTTACCTTTTGTCTACGCACCTGATGGTTCAAAGTTGAGTAAAAGACATGGAGCGACGGCGGTATCTGATTATCAAAAAATGGGTTATTTACCAGAAGCAGTTTTTAACTATTTAACCTTGCTTGGCTGGTCAGTAGGCGATGATAGAGAAGTTTTAAGTAAAGAAGAAACAATTAAAATTTTTAACTTGAAGAGAGTAAATACAAATCCTTACCGCTTTGACTTTAATAAATTAAAGTGGATTAATGGTGTTTATATTCGAAAAACAAGTGATGCAAAACTACTTCAATTGGTTAAACAGTATGCCAGTTGCCAGCCAGCCTGCCGGCAAGGCAGGTTGCCAGTTGCCAGTTGCCAGAAGATAATTCCTTTATTAAAAGAGAGAATAACAAAATTAAGCGAAATTGATGAGCTGGTTAAATTTTTTATAAAAATGCCTGATTACAATAAAAAATTATTTAAAGGTACAAGAGTCAAAGAGGAATTAAAAGAAATTTTGAAAATACTAACCTTGTCAACCGATTGGAAGACAAAAAAGATTTATAAAAAAGTCAAAGAATTATGTCAAAAGGGAGCCTATAATAAAAAAGAATTTTATGTTAATCTATACATAGCGATTGAAGGAAAAGGAAAAGGTTTGCCTGTTTTTGAGAGTATGGAGATTTTGGGCAAGAAGGAAGTTTTATCAAGGCTAAATAAAGCCTTGGAAAAGTGCTAAGACCTTTGCCGATTTTTAATATCCGGCTTGTTGCTTGCTTTTAACCTTGTCATTCCTGACTCCGATCAGGAATCTATAGAGATAAATCTTTTATTTTTAAGATCCCGCATCAAGTGCGGGATGACAGAGGTAAAAACACCTCCGAGGTGTCCGCAGACCTGCCTGCCGGTAAGGCAGGTTCCACCCCGGAGGTGGCGGAAGAAGATAACTAAATTTTTACCTTGTTTACAATAAATGCCTAAAAAACTTTCTAAATACGAGAAGATAAAAAGAAAGCTTCAAAAAAGAAAAAAGAAGGTAGGGAAAGATTTTTCCAAAAAGCAAGTCAAGGCAGTCCGTTGGCTGGCGAAAAAAGAGTTAACCCTTTCTGACTTATACCAAGGAACAAGTCGTTTATTGACAAGCGGCACCTTGGCCGGAGCCCTGCTTTTAAGCGGCAATGTGCAGACACCTAAGAGTCTTCCACAGGGAAAGACAGAAGAGCAGGAGTTAAAGGAAAATTTGGCTCAGGCTCAAACACGCAAGCAACTAGCAGAACAATTGATTGATTTGTTGCCAGAGGAAATTGGTAAATTAGAAGGGGAAAAAGAGAAAGAGATCTGTCAGCTTTTGGAAGAATTTTTGGGTTTCCCTGTCTGTTTTCGACTGGAAGGCAATGAGTTAAATTATTTTTATGGCTGGACCGGTTACGAACAGCACTTATACCGCTATCCTGGCGATAGTTTGGAGCAGCACGATGAGGAACTTCAAGCCGGGATTGCTCCCGGTCTTGGAGCATGGGGTTATTTTGCCGACAGCAAGGAGCAAATGACCCAAGAGGATTACCTTCGGGAAAAATATTATGTAGCTGTCCAGACGCTCTATCTTCCGGAGTGGGCAACCAATTGGGAAGAAGTTTATAATTGGTATAAATACCGAAAGGTAGTCATGGTCAATCCGGACAACGGCCAGGCTTGTGTAGCCGTTGTTGGTGATGCTGGGCCAGCTGCTTGGACAGGCAAGCAGTTTGGCGGTTCGCCAGAGGTGATGAAAGCTTTGGATTTACACGAAGGTTATCGAAAAGGAAAAGTACTACTTTTATTTGTTGATGATTCTGAGAATAAAATTGCTTTGGGGCCAGTAGAGTTAACAGAAGAGCTTATAAAATTAGCGCAAAAATGAAAAAAAATAAAAAAATAAACAAAAAGCCTTTTTATTATCGATTTGTTGAAGTTGAAAGGATCTTTGTCCAACTTAAAAAAATGGATTTGCTCCAGGAAGAAAAGAGGGAAATTCTTGATTTAATTGGAGAAACTATTCACACAAGGGTTATTGATGCTACTTTGGAAAGGCTACCAAGAGAAAAGCATGAGTCTTTTTTAGAAAGAGTGGTTAAAGATCCAACCGATCCAGAGATTTACTCACTTTTAGAAGAAGTTGAAGATTTAGAAAGCCACCTGGAAAAGATTTTCCAAGCCCTAGAGGAAGAGATCCTGGCGGACCTGAGCCAATGAAAAAGTTTCTTTTTGATCTTTCACCAAAAAAACAAGCAGAAATAAAGAGAATCAACACAGACAAGTTAACCAAAGAAAGACTTCACGCTTTAGGGCTCATAGAGAACACAAAAATAAGCTTTGTTAGAAACGCTCCTCTTGGCTGCCCTCGGATATATTGCTGCTTAAATACTTTTATTGCCATAAGAGGAAATATTGCCAAAAGAATTGAGGTTAAATGAAAAACAAGGAAAAAATTGTCGTTGGTTTAATAGGAAATCCTAACACTGGGAAAACTTCTCTTTTAAACTGCCTAACCGGTTTAAGCCTGCATGTTGGCAATTGGCCGGGAAAAACAGTAGAAAAAAAAGAATCTACTATTAATTTTCATAATAAATGTCTCCATATTGTTGACTTGCCGGGCACTTACAGCGTTGCTCCCTATAGTGAAGAAGAAAAAATTTCTCGAGACTTCATTGTTAAACAAAACCCTGAAGTTATTGTTCAAACTGTTGATGTCAACAGCCTGCCAAGACACCTTTTGATGACTTTGGAGCTTTTGGCCTTAGGGAAAAATCTTGTTTTGGCTTTTAATTTCAACAAAGAGGCTAAAAGAAAAAATATAGAAGTTAATCTCAAAGGACTTAGAAAGGTTTTACAAATTCCCATTGTCCAAATAGAGGCCAATGTGGGTGAGGGTAAGACTGAGTTGCTAGAGCAAATTATCAACTCTTCCCAAAAAAAAGCCAAAATTCCTCCTTATATAAAGAATCTTTTGGAAAGCAGAAAAGAAATTGATCATCAAAAAGCAATTGCTTTCATCCAAAAAAAGATTGCCCCTTTTTATTCAGACGAAAGCCGGCTTTATCAATCAACAAAAATTGACTCCCTTCTTTTAGGAAAATATACCGCTTTTCCTTTGTTTTTTGTAATAATCTTTTTTTTGTTTAGTGCTACCTTTAGCCTCTCAGGACCTCTTATTGCCCTTATTGACAGTTTTCTTTCTTTTCTGCAGGAGCTAATTATTAGTTTAGCTTTACCCGAGCTTTTTACCTCTTTTCTAACTGAAGGCTTAATCGGCGGGGTTGGCTCAATCTTAAGTTTTGTTCCTCTAATTTTTATTCTCTTTTTTTTGATTGCTTTATTGGAAGATAGTGGCTATTTGGCAAGAATGGTAGTTTTGGTAGATAAAATCTTTCATAAATTTGGCATCTCCGGTCGGACGTTTATCCCTATGATTTTAGGTTTTGGTTGTAATGTTCCGGCCATCATGGCTACTAGAACAATCAAAGGCAAGAAAGAAAGGCAAATTGCTATTTTCAGCAATTCTTTTATTTCCTGTGGTGCCCGCTTGCCGGTCTATCTTCTCTTTACGGGTATATTTTTTCCAGAGAAGGCAATTTTAGTAGTAATGGTTCTTTATCTTTTTGGGGTAGCAACCGCTTTTTTGGCCAGTTTTGTTTTGTCAAAGCTGACTAAGCCGGAAGAAGAAAATCGGCTGATAATTGAGTTGCCGCCCTACCGCTGGCCTACCTTTAGAAATGTTCACAAACAAGCTTGGTTTCAAACAGCAATGTTTATCAAAAAAGCGGGCACAATTATATTTGCAACTGTTATTGTTGTTTGGCTATTGGCTTCCTTGCCTCTTGGGGTAGAATATGGCTCTGAAACCAGTTTGTTGGCTAAATTAGGAAAGTTTATCTCACCTATTTTTAGACCACTGGGCTTTGCTCATTGGAGCTTTGCTGTCGCTCTTTTGTTCGGCTTGGTAGCCAAAGAAGTAATCATTGGAACGCTAGGAACCCTTTATGGGGTGGGAGAGAGCGGCTTAATGACTGCCATTCCTCAATATTTAACTTACTCAGGAGCTTTGTCTTTTTTATTTTTTGTTCTTCTATATACTCCTTGTTTGGCAACTATTGCCGTTATTAAAAAAGAAACCGGCAGTTGGAAGTTTACCTTTTTGCAAATAGCAGCTACTATACTGACTGCTTGGTTTGTTTCTTTTTTTGTCAGAAATCTCGCCTTTTGCTAAATTTCCTTTTTTTGAAGTGAATTCTGCTACATTTTTCTTTTTTTCTTAAACGTTTCCCAAACAACCAGCAAGGGGGTGGCCACAAAAGGGGAAGAGTAGGTACCGGCGATTGTACCGATTAGTAAAGCAAGAACAAACCACTTGATTGTTTCTCCTCCCAATAAATACAAAGACAAGAGCATAAAAATGATTGTCAAAGAGTTGTTTACCGATCGGCCCATTGTTTCTGTTAAAGCCTTGTTTATGACATCAATAAAACTGCTTTTTGGAAATTCCTTGACCGATTCTCTAATACGATCATAAACAACAATAGTATCATGAACGGAAAAAGAAAGAGTTGTTAAAACTGCGGTGACAAACAGAGTATCTACTTCAACTGAATAAAAATGACCAAGCAAGGAAAAAACTCCCAAAAGAATAAAAGAATCATGAAACATGGCCAAGACAGCGCAAATCCCGTATTTCTTATCTTTAAATCGATAAGCAACATAAGCCAAAATAAAGCTGGCGGCTATAAAGATACCAATAATAGTCTTAGTCACCATTTCTTTTCCTAAAATCGGCCCAATGGTTTCAAAACGCAACTCCTCTGCTTCTCCAAACTCCTCCTCTAAATTTCTCATTACCTCATCTTTTTTTAGATGTTCTATCGGTTTTAATTTCAAAAGATAAGTGTTTTCCCCTGATTCTTGGACAGAACTTAAACTCACTTCCTCAGCTTTTTCTATAATTTCTCTAATTTTATCTTTCTCTTTTTCATTTCGAGTTTCGAGTTTCGAGTTTCGAATTTCTATTATTGTTCCTCCAGTAAAATCAATAGAAAGCCGCAGTCCCCAATTGATAAGAGAAAATATGGCCATTGCCAGCATTAAGCCGGAAAGCAAAAAATATAGTTTTTTAAAACGAAGAAAATTCATAAAGTAATATCAAATATCAAAAAGCAAATGGCAAACCTTGCCTGCCGGCAGGCAGGTATACAAATTAAATATTAACTTAAATTCCGAAATAGTGTATCTGTTATTTAAAAAATCTTCTTTGTCATTCCGGGCTTGACCCGAAATCTATAGAATAATCTGTATAGATCCCGAAACAAGTTCGGGATGACAAAGTCATTTTTATAGATTCCTGCCTTCGCAGGAATGACAGAGGTAGAATTCCGGAATTCAGGTTATTAAGTTCTATAAAATACCCTCACCAATGTCCTTGTCACCACAATTCCCGTAAACAAGCCTATTAGAACTCCAAGCAATAAAGTCAAAGCAAATCCCCTAATCATTCCCCAGGTTGCCAGCCAGGGAAAGCCAAAAGGATTAAGCAAAACCAAAGCAGTAATTATGGTGCAAACATTAGCGTCTTTAATTGAATCCCAGGCTCGGCCAAAACCTAATTCCATTGCTTGATGAAGAGAACGCCCTTGGCGCAATTCTTCCTTCATTCTCTCAAAAATCAAAATATTAGCATCAACGGCCATTCCAACAGAGAGAATAAAACCGGCCATTCCCGGCAGACTCAAAGTTACTGGAATTAGTTTATAAATAGCCAGTGTTAACAAACCGTAAACCAAAAGGGCTAAATCAGCCAAAAGACCAAGTTTTCCATAATAAGCGATCATAAAAAGAACCACCAGACTCAAGCCAAAAAAACCTGCTCTGATGCTTTTCTGAACTGCTTGTTTTCCTAGAGTAGCAGTGATATTTTTTTGCTCTACTATTTTCATTGGTACCGGCAGAGCACCGGCATTAAGTTGGATTGCTAGATTTTTTGCTTCCTCAACGCCAAAACTGCCGGAAATAACTGCTTCGCCGGTAGTAATTGCTTCGTTGACTACCGGCGCAGTAATGGGAAGACCATCCAAAAAAATGGCTAAAGGTTTACCAATATTTTTTTTGGTAATTTCTCCAAATTTATCTGAGCCGGCCGGTGTAAACTTTAAAGAAACTACCGGCTCGCCTGTCTGTGGAGAAAAAGAAACTGCCGCTTTTTTTAAATCCTTGCCGGAAAGATCAGTCTTCTTGTAAGAAAAAACAGCCATAGAAGAAGAGGTTGCTTCTTCGGCCGGCTCCTCACGGAAATCTAAACTGGCTGTTTGACCAATCAAAGTTATGGCTTGGTTTATATCTTCAAGTCCGGGAAGCTGAACAATAACTCGATATTTTTCTCCCAGTTTGGAAGTTTGGATAGCCGGCTCGGAAATACCATAGAGATCAACTCTTCTGGCAATTACTTCTCGCGCCGCTTTTAAAGCCTCGTCTCTATCTTCTTGGGCAATTCCTTCCATATCTGCCTCAATAACTAAATGAACGCCACCCTGCAGGTCCAAACCTTGTTTAACCTTTAGATCTCGAAAAAAACGAAAGCGGCCTAAAGAAAAGTCAATCGAAGGGGAAGTTATTTTTGTTTCTATCTTTTTGCCAAAAAGCTCAATTTTCAAAGGGAAGTTCTTAGGCAAATCAATTACTATTGATAAAAATGTTAAAAACAAAATCAGTAAAAGGAGTTTGCTATTTTTTTTCACTTGTTTTTAGACTATCCAAAAGAGGCAACTGACAAATGCCAGTAAAAGAATAAATTATTTTCCCTTTCTCTGGTATTGTTTCCACTTCTACCTCGCTTTTGGCAACAATTCCCACCGTTTTAACAAAACTTGCAGGGACAGTTACCGCTAGACTGTTTCCCACTTTCATTAGTTTTTGCTTCATTAAGCCTTCAAGTTAACAATTTTTCCTCTTCTCCAACAAGCATTATTCTGCTTTCCTGCAAGATTTGCAGAATAAAAGGGTCCCTTCTCTCCTTTCTAAATTTAAACTCATCTTCCGTCATGGCAGTATAATTAATTTCCCTTTGCAAGATTCCTTCATATTGACGGACAATGGCGGCTACTTGAGGCAAAACTACTTCTCCGATTAAAAGCAAATCAACTCTCCCTTTTTTACAAGGCAGACCGCGGGCAAATCTGCCAGAAATTACCACATACTTTAGTTTACCGATCTTATTTTTTTTAGCAATTATTTCTGCTCCTAAGCCGGTGGTTTTGACCACTAAACGCAAAAGTTCGTCAAAAAAAAGGTAATCTTTTTTTAGTCCATAGTAAAGCCGGTTGCCTCGAGGTTCTTTAAACAACAAGCCTGCTTTTTCCAGGTTTTCCAGTTCTCTTCTGACAGCGTTTATTTCTTCTTTGGATTGGCGGACCAGTTGGCGAACATAAAAAATTTCCTCCAAGTTAGTCAAAAAGATTTTCAGAAGTTTGACTCTTACACGGGAAACAAAAAAATCTTGCAAAGAGGCCATATAATTTCTAGTTTAGGGCAGGCAAGCTAATAAGCAACCTTAGCACCAATCGGCAAGATTTCTATCCAAATCTTGCCGGGGGTTAATTTGATCTCCGCTCCTTTTTTATCAAAAAATCTAGTTCTTGCTGTTCTCGACTCTTTAGACCAATCTATCTCTTCTACTACGCCGTTACTAAAAACAAGACCTTCGCCTTCGCCTTTAGTTCCATACAAAAGATGAACATTGTTTTGATAGCCGTCATTAGCAGAACTTTCTCTCATGAATTGGACAATGACGTTTTTTACTGATAGCTGCTCATCATTATTTAAGTCTTTGTGTGATTGCCCATCGTTAGAACGAAGATAACTATTGTTTTCACTATCATATTGCCAAACCACATAATATTCTTTTTTATTCTGCCAAAATTCAAGCTCAATTTTCCCATTATTTGCTTTTTTACTGGAAGAATCCTCTTCAATAAATTTCCATGATCGAAAGTCTTCTTCCCAATCTTGGCCTTCCGGGGATTTATCAGTCCAGCCGCGAGACTTAGCCACCCCCCAAAGTCTCTCGGTTGTCGAATACATAGTGTGTTCTGTTAAGACAGTTCGGCCCAATCTTTCATAATCTCGCCAAAAAGTGGGATAATCAATAGAGAACTGATTTAAATCATTCCCCTCAGATCCTCCCCAGCCATATTCTTCGATTTGGCCTAAAGCGTCAGCTTTAGCCCCATTAAGACAACCCTCCCCTGTTGCTGGCTCACAATGGGCTCCTCCCACATGAGCATACAAAGGATATTTACCATATTCCGAAGCCCAGTCCAAAAAGTAAGTCCTGGCGCTTCTTACCGGCCCGACAATTACCTCTCGCGCCTGCGCTCCGCAGTAAAAAACTGCCAAAAAGCGGGTAATTCCCCCTTCGGCGACCGCCTCATAAACTACGTCAGCTGAAGATAATCCCGATTGCGGCCGAGCATCTTCATGATTTTCAATCATCACTAAAAGCGGTCTTCTTTTACTCCAAGCTTCTTTTTCTGCCTTGGTATACTTCTCATTATTTAAAGGACAAACCTCTGTTTTCGGGCCGGAAACATCAACAAGAAACTTTCCTTTTTCTACTTCTTCTTCTGCCGTCGAGGGAACACCGGGAGCCTCTTGAGGCTTCTCTAAAAATCTAAAAATAGCAAAAGAAACTCCTGTAGAAAAAAGATAAACACCTAAAAGTCCAAGATAAACGATCAAATTTTCTTTTTTTAGAGCTTTTTTTATAAAATTTTTCATTTTTTTACTTTTTTGTCTTTACTTGCTTTATAACCTTTTTTTCCTCATCAGACAGGCTGAAATTTTCCCCTTTTCCTTTTTTAACACTTTTAGCATAGATCCTTGTTCCTTCCCGACCATGAAAGGAGGAAAGAACAAAGCCATTGTCTTCTTTGTCTAAGAGAGCTAAAACAAAACTTTGGTCTCCCCCGGTATCAGCAAAAGGATTATAGCGCAAAAACCCAACTTTTTGAATATGTTTTAAACTGTCTTTTTCTGTTTTTTTTAAATCCTTTGCCAGTTTTTCTAGTTCTTCACCTGTTAATTTGGATTTTTTAAGGATGTCTTCCAATAAGCTTTTTAAGTCCTTTTTTTTAACATCTTTGGTTAAACGTCTATAATGCCAAATTGTTCGTCCTAAAAAAAAGGTTAGAGCTGTTAACCAAATAAAAAAAAGGACTAAAACCGGCCAAAGCTCAAAGAGAGAAAACATCTTCTTTATTTTAGAAGCGTTGGCAATCAAAAGTCAATATGGTAGGATATGGGTAAATGTCCAAAAAGAAAAAACGAACTAGGTCAAAAAAGCTAATCGCCCAACTGCGCCGACAGCTTGAAAAACAAGAGAGTTCAGGCTTAAAGGCCAAGCCAAAAAGAAAAAAATCACCCATCACCCATAAGCCATCACCCATTAGCAATAATCTTTACGCTTACGATCAGTCATTGATCAAAAAGGATCTTCTTAAAACTTTCTATCTTGGTTTAATATTTTTTGCCCTTATTGGAATTTTTTATTGGTTTTCCCAAAAAAATCTTTTTCCCTATCTTTTCAGCGCTAGGTAACCCAATCTGTTCTTCAGAGTTTTTCCCACTGGTGGAGCCAGGCTAACAGCATGGCGATAGAATCTAGTGAAACGTAAATGCAGCACTTCGTGCCTACCTGCCTGCCGGCAGGCAGGGATCCTATCAGTCGTCCCGATTTAATCGGGACTCCTTCCAGGATGACAACAATCTCTATTTAAATTAAAGTGCGAAACTCATGACTTTGTAAGTTTTGTGTGTTTTTAGGAGATATAGATAACGCCATTAGAGTTTGACTCTTCCTTGTCATCCTGAACTTGATTCAGGATCTATAAAAATAGTTTTATTTGTATAGATTCCGGATCAAGCCTGCCTGCCTGTCTGCCGACAGGCAAGACCGGCAGGCAGGTCCGGAATGACAATGAGTAATTTCTATTGACCTTATCTATAGCTGAGAAGAAGAATGCGCAGACTAGACTTTTTTGCTATTTTTTGTTATGTTAAAAATAACATTGCCTTAGGGATTTGGGTTATCATTAATTTGATATAAGTCTTTAATAGAGGCAGACTTTAGATTACATAGTTTTTGATTTTTAGATCAGTTATAATTTTTATAATTTTGGGTAGACAAAAATGGGCAATAAAACAGGAAAGTTAAATACTGCCAAATATCAAAACGCTCTCCTATACTTCATTAAATACTGCAATAATAGTTATTTAGGGAGCACAAAGCTCAATAAGCTAATGTATTATTTCGATTTTATTTCTTACCGTGATAGGAAAAAGAGCGTTTCTGGTGATATTTATATCCATAAGGATTACGGACCTATACCGGATAGTGTAGATGTCATGCTTGCAGGGTTGCAAGAACAAAAAAAAGTTTTTATAGAGATTGTTCCATATAAAGATGGTTATACCACTAAATTTCATCTGAAAAAGGATCCAGTTTTGTTAGTATTCGATAAATATGAGAAGAAGCTTTTAGGATACTTATCTAAAAAATTTGATCTTTGGTCAACAGAAAAAATTGTAAGTCAAACGCACCTAGAGGCTCCCTGGTTTTACTCAAAGCCTTATGATGTGGTTAATTATAGATACTCCAGTAATATAGAGTTTTTTAAAAACGATTCATCAGATGTGGCATGTTAACAAGACTCAGGTTTTTATAGAATGTATTGAAAAAGAAAAGATCTCAGAAGAGATAGTCGAGTTTATTGAAAGATGGGCTTCTACCACAAACCTTACTCCCAGTAAGAAGTCTAGGCCAGTTTTCGTCAGTCCCAATAATAAATTTCAAATTTGGAATGCAAAACCCTACATTCTAAACTCAAGTGCAACTTTTTCTCCTTTCTCTTTTTGTAGATATT
>CAYPXO010000010.1:0-46938 GCA_964414895.1 uncultured Pseudomonadales bacterium | reverse complement strand
ACACAGGCCCATTATACAAAAATGTGGGAAATTTGTTTTGCGCGGACTATAGATGGAAAATGTCCTCGTTGCAAAAGCACAAAATTGCAGTTTCAATATAAAGCCCCTTTTCCTCTAGATACACATTTTAATCAACTTATAATAAGATACCGATGTGAAGAATGCGGAAAATTCTGTTTTCTGAAGAAAAGGTGGGTTCCTAAAGAATCAGTCTCAAAATGTCCTCATAAAAATCTTACACCAAATTACATCCTTATTAATAACTATCCCTTTATTTACCATATAGCGACTCTCCATGCAATGTTTTGTAGCGATTGTGGAGCTTATTTGTTTACCTGTAAAACATTAAAAGAAAAAATTGATGATGTTTATCCATATTTTTGGGAAAACTCAAAACCTAGGCTCAAAATTTTTTATAAACAATGCGACTACTGTAGAGGAGAGAATCCAACAAACGAGATGCAAGAGGGGTCTCACGCAACTATAAGAGCATTTGAGCTAGCAAGAGAAAAAGACCCTGAGGCATATAATTTTTTCTTAGGTTCTGACTATCCAGAATATTCCAAACTTATGAGTCATGCTGATAGACTCTACAAAGAAATTTCTGAAATTCGCTATGGAGGTCGTATCCAGCGTTTTTTAAACAGCTCCTTTCTTAGAAAAAAAGAAAAAGAGAGAAAAGGGATTTTTGAGAAAATTACTGAATTTGGAAAAAGATTAGGTAGTTATGGAAGAGAAGCAAAAAATGAATATAGGAGGAAATTCGGATTGCCTTGTATTGGTGAAGGCTGGATTTCAGAAACGAAGCTTTACAGATTAGTTCAGAAAGTTTTTAAAGAAGAGACTGTTTTATTCCACGCAAGACCAAAGTGGCTAAGTGGATTAGAGCTGGACATATATATCCCAAAAAGAAATCTGGCTATTGAATACATGGGAAAACAGCACTTTGAGCCAATAGATTGCTTTGGGGGAAAAGCTGTTTTTGAAAGCACTCAATTTAGGGATGAAAGAAAAAGAAATCTTTGTCAAAAAAGAGGAGTAAAATTACTTTTTTTTGACTACAGAACTGAAGTAACAAAAGAGAATCTTTTGATATTTTTGGAAGATCATAAATAAACTTATCAATAACAAAACATCAAGCAGTACGAAAAATTAATTGATTAAATTTTAAAACTCCGCAGCCTTACAGTAGAGGAAATGAAAATCGTGGAAGGAGGTGGGTAGATATAATCGACCTTGTATCAATTTTTGCCGATTCAATCCTGGGTAAAATTTTCAATTTTATAGTCAGGAAAGTTAGTGATTTCAATAATAAGAGGAAAAGTAAGAAGGCATCCCGAAACTTGCTAGATTATTATAGGCGAAGATTATAAATAATGGAGCCAATGAAATGACTAATAAATTCTACGGCCCTACGCCGGAAGGAATTCAAGTTGTGGAAGGGAGAAAATGAGTAATTACTACACAAAAGAAGAACTATACGAAAAAATTAAGTCCTGCAAAGTAGTAACAACTACGGAATTTGAAAATTTTTTAATTGAAACTTTTTTAGTGTTAACAAAAGATAAAGTTGACTATTGTATTAAAAATGTTACTTTTTTAGAGGTCGATAGATGGGCTGAATTTCATCAAAGATTGTTCAAAGAAGGTAAAGATAATGTAATTCTAATCACAAAAGAAACATTAAGTATTAAGCCATCAATCGCTAAATTTATTCTCTTACACGAGATAGGTCATTTTTTTAAAAATAATCGGAGTCCTATGTCAAACTGGGCAGAAAGAGAGATACAGGATAAAGAGGCAGATAAATTTGCAGAGCAATATTTTCCAGAATGGAGAAAGTATTTTGTTAGAGATGAGGAAAATAGTCTTAGGTTAACTAAGCTAGGAGAGAGTCAAAGAATATCAAAAACAAATTAATCAGTTAGTTTATAAAGTCTAGGGAAAATGTAGAAAATTAAAAGAAAATTTTATGAGATCAGTGCCAAATCTTAACTCTATAAAATCTCAAGTAAGCAAGGAAGCAAGACTTTCTAGACAAGGAGAAGGTTTTTTCCTGTCTCTTTTATCTAAATATGCAATTTTGCATAAAGTGGAAGGAAGTAGTGACATGGGAATTGATTATTTTTGTGAATGGATAAATCAGTATAGTTCAGAATCAACTAATGCGTTATTTGCTGTTCAGTTAAAAACTACCAGAGGCAAGAATGTTATCTTAAAAAAGGTTTGTAGAGAACGTAGACATAGTAATTTAATGCTATATGAGATAAAGAAAAAAGATAAACAAGGCAAATCAAAAGGAAATTTTGATAATTCTATAAAGCCTAAAACAATAGAGTATTGGTGTGGATTTGAAATCCCAGTTTATTTATTTGTTGTTGTTCTAAACGAGCAGAAAGATAATATGTTGTTTTATAAAAGATATACGCCTGTTTTACATGACCCCAAAGAAAAGAAGCACTCAGAATTTCATTTAGCAAGTAATAAAAATTCATTTTTAGCTTTTGCCGATAATATTAAAAAACGAGGTGGTTTTTGTAGGGACTTATATATTGACTATATTAGATGTAATTATAAAAAGGGTGCTATTTTTTATAGAAATCCTCGAGAATTTGGATTAAATCAGTTTCTTGAAAATCGATTTTTCTTTGATGATATGGCAACAAATGAATACAAAAAAGAAACCAAAGACATGCTTAAATGGGTTGATGTAATTAAAAAGGTTTTAGTCGAAAAACATGGATGGAAATTAAAATAAAAATAGACAACCACCTCCCATGTGTTATCCCCAGGACATCTCGGGATAAATCTGAAAAGATATTAAAAAAATTTTCACCAAATTCATTTGGTAAAATAAAGAAGTAAATTAAAAGCAGGCGAATGCTCAAAGCAAAATCTTTAATAAAAGCATGAAGAGAAATAGAAAACCACCCCAATCAGATATTATTCTTTACACTACACCCAAGGGAGATGTAAAAGTTGAGGTGTTTTTTCAGGATGAGACAGTATGGTTAACACAAAAAAAGATGGCCGAGCTTTTTGGTGTTGAAATACACACAATTAATTATCATCTAAAAGAAATCTTCAAAAGTGGCGAGTTGGAAGAAAAATCAGTTATTCGAAAAATTCGAATAACTGCAGAAGACAGTAAAAAATACTTAACTAATTTCTACAATCTCGACGCTATTATCTCCGTTGGTTACCGGGTGAATTCTCAGCGCGCCACTCAATTTCGTATCTGGGCAACCAGAACACTACGAGAATTTATTATTAAGGGCTTTGTCTTAGATGACAAGCGACTTAAGCAAGGAGCTCATTTTGGTAAAGACTATTTTGATGAACTACTTGAGAAAATACGAGAGATCCGGGCCAGCGAGCGGCGGTTTTATCAAAAGATAACTGATATTTATACCCTTTCAGCTGATTATGATAAAAAGGCGCCAATTACTAAAGACTTCTTTGCTACAGTTCAAAACAAACTCCATTGGGCTATTACCGGAAAAACTGCGGCTGAAATTATCTACTCCTCTGCTGATGCTAAAAAGGTTTTTATGGGATTAAAGACTTGGAGAAATGCCCCAAAAGGAAAAATTCTCAAAAGCGATACACTCATAGCTAAAAATTATTTAAGCAAGAAACATATAAAAGAACTAGAGTTAATCGTCTCTGCCTACCTTGATCTGGCTGAAAACCGCGCCAATCGACAAATACTCATGAAGATGAGCGATTGGATAAATTTCCTTAATCGTTTTCTTGAGCTTTCAAACTATCCGATCCTTACCGATAAAGGCAAGATTGGCAAGTTAAAAGCAGAGCTAAAAGCGGCGCAGGAATATAAAAAATTCCGAGTAAAGCAAGACAAAAATTTTAAGTCCGATTTTGACCGAGAGGTGAGAAAGTACTTAAAACAAAAGAACAGAGCTTTAAAAAAGAAAAATAAGAAATTTTAATCCCAAGACACCTCGGGTAAATGATAAAAATGATTGAAACAGAAGTAGCTCATTGGCAAGATAGGAATCCAACACCAGAGGATTATGAAGGAGTTTCCAGAATAGAAATAGTTCATTTAGATTACCACTCAGTGAGAAATAGTAACACGAGTTTCGCACTTTATCAAACCATGCCATTTGTCATCCTGGAGGGAGTCCTGATGAATATCGGGATGACCGATAGGATCTCAAAAAAAAAGAGATTCTATCTCAGTCTTCGCCTGATCCAGAATGACAAAGGACTGCGAAATTTGTGCAAATCTTATGGAAAAAAAGAAAGCTTTTGTTGTTTTGCCGGCCTTTAATGAAGAGAAAGTGATTGGCCAAGTTTTGGTTGATCTTAAAAAAGCCTTTTTCGCTTTGCCTAAATTTAACTGGCAGATTGTTGTTGTTGATGATGCTTCAATAGACGAAACTGCTAGAATTGCCCAAGAAAAAAAAGCTTTAGTTCTGTCTCACCCCATTAATAGGGGGCTGGGAGGGGCTTTGCGCACCGGAATAGAGTATCTCCGTCAGCAAAAAGCCTTTTTACTGGTGACGATGGATAGTGATGGCCAACATGAAGCGGAGGATATACAAAAAGCAATAAAGCCGATTATCAACAAGGAAGCAGATGTGGTTATTGGCACGAGGAGTTTAGCCAAAATGCCTTGGGATAGAAAAGTAATAACCCTTTTTTCCAGCATTTTGACTTTTTTGCTTTTTGGTGTTTGGTGTAAGGATACGCAATCCGGTTTTCGCGCTTTTGGAAAAAAGGCTTTAGAGAAAATCAGTATTAAGACTCAAAGAATGGAAGTTTCTTCAGAGTTTTTTTCGGAAATAAAAAAGCACAAACTTAAACTTGTTGAAGTGCCAATAAAAGTAATTTATACTCCTTACTCTCGGGCTAAAGGCCAGTCCAATTTAAATTCAGTTAAAGTTTTGTTAAAATTGTTACTGCGCTTAGCAAGATAAAATGAATGTTTTTTTACCGATCCAAATAATTTTTATAATTTTTCTTTTTTTCGCTGTTTCAAGAGTTTTCTTGCGGGTTAAGGAAGGAAATTTATCTTTTGCTTCTTTTCTTTTTTGGCTAGCTCTTTGGGTGTTGGCCGGCCTTTCCATTATTAAGCCTGAATTTACGACCCATTTAGCCAAGACGATTGGTATTGGCCGGGGAACGGATGTGATTATTTATGCCTCGATTGCTCTGCTTTTTTATCTTATTTTCAGAACCAATGTAATGTTGGAGAATCTAAGACATGAAATTAGTAAACTAACGACAGAGATTACTATTAAGAGGAAGGAAGAAAAAGAGAAAAGAAGAAATAAAAAATGAGAATTTTACTGATTACTGAGTTTTTTCCCGGTAAAGAGAAAAAATTCAGTGGCGGGGTAGAAACCCGCACTTTTTTTATTGCCAAAAATTTGGCAAAAAAACACAAGATAATAGTAATCAGCCGCCGAAAGACAGGAAGAAAAGCTGAAGAAAGTTTTGACAATATTAAAATAATCCGTTTAGGAAGAAAAGCAAAAGATGTAGAGGTAAAATTTTCCTCAATTTTGCCAAGACTATTTTTTATTGTTCAATCTTTTTTTATTGGATTGAAACAAGAGGTAGATTTAGTTGAAGGTTCTAATTTTATTTGTTATTTACCGGCTTTTTTTATCGGCAAGCTAAAGAAAATTACCAAGATTGCTTGGTATGCGGATATCTACGGTTCAGAGTGGTTAAAAAACTATGGTTTTTTGACCGGCTTGTTTGGTTTGATTTTGGAAAGAATTGGTCTTATTTTACCCTGGGATAGGGTTATTGCTTTATCCAAGCAAACAAAAGAGAAACTTGTTAGACATGGAGTTAAAGAGGGAAAGATTGATATTGTCTATGGAGGGGTTGACTTAGATTTTATAAAAAAGGCTAGGTTGAAAAAAACTAGCTTACCTTCGGTCTGCTGTATTGCCCGACTGGTTCCTTACAAAAATGTCGATTGCCTTATAAAGGCAGTTTATTTGATTAAATCAGAGATTCCAGAGATAGAATGTGTCATTATTGGTAAAGGCCCAGAAGGGGAAAAATTAAGAAAGCTGAGCAGTAGATTGAGATTGAAAGACAACATTGTTTTTAAGAAGAATTTGTCTTATAAGCAGCTGATAGGGGAGCTAAGGAAAAGTTATCTTTTTTGTTTACCCTCAAGAATTGAAGGATTTGGTTTGGTAACTATAGAGGCTTTGGCTTGTGGCACGCCTTTTGTAATTGCCAGGACTCCAATAAATAAAGAAGTTACTAAAGGAAAAGGTGGGCTTTTTTTTGTTCCGGAAGACCATCAAGATTTAGCAGAAAAAGCAAAGAAGATTTTATTGGACAAAAAACTAGCAAGAAAATTACTAGAGGACGGAAAAAAGACTTTATCTTTATATGATTGGAGGAAAATTACCCAACAGACAGAAGAAATATATAAAAGATCCAAATATGGTTAAATTTATGTTAAAATGGCAATTATGAGCGAAGTTCTTTTTCTTAAAAAATTTAAAAAGCTGAAGGAAGCTACAGAGAATCTCTTGGCTAATTTTTATCCTAAAAATTCTGGTTTATTGGTAAAGATTCATTTTGGCGAGCCGGGTAACAAAACCGCTTTTTTCCCAAAAGATATCAAGCCGGTTATTGAAGCTCTGAGGGTTTTTGACTTAGAGCCAACTCTTATGGACACACCGGTTGCTTATTCTTCTCCTCGAGGAACAGTAAAAGGTTATCAGAAAGTTGTTAGAAAAAGAGGTTGGCACAAGTTGGCTCCATTTATTATTTCCAACAGTTATAAGAAAGTGGGAACCAGAGATTTTACAGCTGGGGTATCTAGAGAGTTGGTTGAGGCTGACAATGTTTTGGTAATTTCTCATGTTAAGGGGCATTCCTGTGCTGGCTTTGGTGGAGCAATCAAGAACTTAGGCATGGGCGGGGTTTCTAAAAAAACGAAAGCGACAGAGCATAGTTTGTGCAAGCCAAGATTTGTTGTTGAATGCCGTGGTTGCGGGACTTGTGCTGAACTTTGTCCGGCAAAAGCAATTAAAATGGTTGGCGATAAAGCAAAGATTGATCTTAGCGCCTGTTGGGGTTGTTCAATCTGCCAGCTTAATTGTCCTTATGCTTGTTTGGCTCCCAAAAAAGCAGTTTTTGACGATCTGCTTGCCCAAGGAGCAGCGGCGGTTATCAACAACTTACCCAAAAGAACTTTTTATATTAATGTTATTAAAAATGTGACTCAGTATTGTGATTGTGAAGTTGATTCGGGGAAGATTGTTTCTAAAGATATAGGAGTTCTATTTTCTAAAAATCCGGTAGCTATTGATAAAGCCAGTGTTGATTTAATCAATAAAGACAAGAAGAAAGATGTCTTTAAAGAAATAAATCACAAAGACCCTCTTTTGCAAATAAATTCAGCCTCTAGATATACCAGTAAAAAAGTCGATTATAGGTTAACTGTTATTTAAAGATATTCCCAAAGCTTACCCTAATATTTATGGATAAAAAGGCAACAGTTGAGGAACTTAAAAATAAAGTAAAGAAGTAAAAAATACAAAATTGACCTAGACGCCCAGCTGGACAAAAGTTTGAAGAAAAACTCCAAGAGATATCCAACGGTTTAAGAAAGACTTATTTTATATTTTTAAATAGAATTCCTGCGTAGGTTTCATAAATTTTTTTGTGCTTCGGACTGGATAGAAGTTCATTTTTGATTTTTTGATATTCATCTGGACTGATAGGGTAACTACTTTCCGTTGGCAGTAAGACAATATATTCGGCTTCGTTATAGTGAGCAGGAAAACGATATACCTGATCGCGATGACACACATGAGGAAGAAGAGCGGTTTGGGCAGAAACTGAAGCGTTTTTAGGTATTTTAGAGATCATTTCATAGTAGTCTTTATTTCGGGGTGGCAGAACCCAAAAAGCCCTTTTGAAAATAAAAGAGATTGGAGGAGTAGGAAAGCCAGGATCAAGGTTTGGTTTATTAGTATAAAAAGTTCCTATTAAAGCCAAGAGAAGGAAAAGATTTTTAAGTAGAGACTTTTTTATTTTTTTAAAAACTTTTATGCTAGCGAAGGCCAAGATTGGAGTCAGAGAAGCAGTGTAATGGAAGTGTAGGCTATATCTTGCTGGGTCTGAGAAAAATCTCAAGAAAGTAAAAGGAGCGATGATCCAGTAAAGGGGAGAGAGGAATGGTAGGAAGCCAAAGGAGAAAAAAGTTAAAAAGATGTTTCTTACTTTAACAGGCGGATAAAAGAAATTTTTAAAGAAGAGCAATGGGGAAGCAAAGAGAAGATTTAAGAAGCGGGAACTTTTACCTCCGAGGGAACCAAATTTTGGTAAATTTCCTTTTAGTATAGGAACAAAGAAGTTGTTTATAGAATAAAAATAGGAAAGAGAGATGAGAGCAGCGATGATGCCCTTCAGGCGCTTTTTTTTGAAAAAAATTGCATAAAGACCAAGAGCAAAAATATAAACAGGGACATCTTCTTTGCAAATAAGGGCTAAAAAGATCGATATCCAGTAGAATTTCCACCTCTCAGTTTCTAAAAAATAAATGGCGAAAGCTAAGAAAGTGCTACTGATTGTTGCTAGGTGGAAATCAGCGACAACTGCTGATTGGATGCCAATGAAATAAAGATATAAAAAGGAAAATATCAAAGAATAGTAATTTTTCTTCAAGATTCTTTTTGAAAAAAGATAGATTGGTATAACTCCCAAGACAAGAAGAATTTGTTGTCCGGCAATTAACATACGCGGATCAGGCCATAGCCAATACAATGGGGTAAAAAAAATCAATATTGGGCCGAAGTGGTCGGTGAGAATATTTGCCTCTTTGAAAGAACTAAAGGGAGCCTCAAACCTACTATAGTGCCAGAGAGCTTGAGAATAAAGAGCCAGGTCATCTCCTGTTTCGAAACGATGGTGTTTTTGGACACCGAGAGCTAAATAGGCAGCCATAAAAAAAATAAATAAAAAAAAGAAGAGAAGATTTTTCCTAATAAAAATAAGTTTTATCATTGACCAATTCTTATAAACAGATCATTATATCTTTCCGACTGTTGGTAATTATGGAAAATTCTTTGATCGTGCATATTTTCAATATAGTAATTAGAGATGACTCTGGGTTTCTTTTTTTCAACTAGCTCGTAGATATTATATTTATAGTCAGTGATCATTTGATATTTTCTTAAACCCCTTCCTGGCTTAATGGAATACCAGAAAAAATCAAGGTCTTTTCTAAAAATATTAAACTGGATATCTCCGTCGTAGACAAAGTCTTGTTTTTCGGTTAAAGAAAGAACATAGTTAATTTTTTCTAAGCGCTTGTCATTAGTGCGTGTTTTTAGCTGTTTTGTTAAAAGGAAAAGAGGGAAAATAACTACTATGGGTAAAAAAACAAAAAGCATAATTTTATTTTTTTTAAAAATTGAGTAGATGCTATAAGCGGAAATGACTGCCACCAGAGGGATTGCCATCATAAAGTATTGTCTATAAGGAGAGGGATAAAAAAAGAGGGAAATTAACAACCCTAGGGAGAGAAAGCCCAGTTGTTTATCTTTTTTTCTTTTTAAAAAAAGCGATAGTCCTAGAACATAGAAAGCCCAAAAAAGTCCGTTTTGTCTGTAGGTTTCTCCCATGTAAGCTAAGGGTAAAAAGCTTTGGATTTTTTTGGTATTCAGGATCCAATTGAGTTGATAATATTGTTGAAGAGTCCCATTAAGAAAAAAAGTTGAGAGAAAAAGCAGGATGGGCACTGAAAAAATTAAGAAATATAAAAAAGCTTTTTTAAAAGAGGCCTCTTTTTTAAGAAGGTCGGATACCCACAAAATAGAAAGGAGAAAGATAAGAAATATTGTCTTTTGCAAGAAAAGAAAAGAAAGACTCAAGGATAGAGAGCTTAATATTAAATATTTTGTCTTCTTTTTTTGTTTATAGAGAAAATAAAATAATATAGAGGAAATTCCCCATAAAGTTTGGGGAACGTCCGGCCTTATCTCAATCGCTCGGTTAACAAAGATGAGCGTTGTTGATAAAAGAATTAGACTTATAAGAGCAACTTTTTGGTTGAAGAAGCTTTTCGCTAGAAAATAGGTGATAATAAAGATCATGGTAAGAATGAGAAAGATTAGGATTCTCATTGCAATAAGACTTGTGGTGTTTTCGCCGATGATTGTAAGAACTGGAATTAAGAGATAATAGAGAAGAGGATGATGGTGTTGAAAGAAGTCCACATAAATTTTTTCTCCTTTGTGGATTTTCCAAGCTGAATGAATTGCTTCAAGTTCGTCATGGCTAAAGCCTCTTTTTAAAGAATTTAAAAGTACGACCAACAATATTAAAAAAAGAAGGCATTTTAAATCATGTTTTTTTAATTTTTTTAAAAAATTTTTTGATAAAAGTTTGTTTATTATATGCCACATATTACCATGGTTGATTTGTTTTTAGGTATTCAGAAACAATCTCAGTAATAATTTTTTGCCCTTCCTCGGATGGATGATAGCCATCGTCCAAAAAGAGAGTTTTGTTTTCTTTGTTCTTTGCTTCATAGGCACCATTTATATCAATAAGAGGAAATTGGTATTTTTGAGCAATAAAGCGGATAATTGAATTGATGGCTATTTCTTCCTCTTTTCTATTTTCAATGATGTAATCGTTATTGCTTATTTTTTCTTGGGAGAACATAAAGTGATTGACTTCCTTGTCAGTATAAGGGTTTGCCGGCGGAGGATTTTGTGGATAGTTTAGAAAAATTATATTAAGATTGTGTCTTTTACCATACTGGGCGATTTTTTCCAAATATTGGAGGTTTATTTTTTGGTATTTTTCAAAATCATAATTTGTTTTCGCCCAAAAAGGTGGGACATAATCATCGCTTCCATAGGGGTAATATAGTTTTTTAAAAAGATAGTAACTTTTGAGAAAACGAAAGGTGCGGAAGTGATTTAAAAAAAGCTTAAGCCTAGTCAAAAGATCGCTACTTTGCTCTTTGTCAAAACGAGCAAAATCATAATCAGAAACATTCCAGCCGCCCAGAATTAAAAAGAGGGAATCTTTGCCTTTTTTATTTTCATGCAGTTCTTTTATTTTATAGTAGACGTAGGATAAGCCATGAGAGGGCTTCCCCATATTATAAACTTCAACTTTCTTATCTGGGTCGGCTTCTTTTAGCTTTTGTTCCAAAATTGCCGGGTATGCTTTATTGCTCTCCATACCCATTCCATAAGTGAAAGAATCACCAAGGCAATAAATTCTGGTAGCATTTCTTTGACCGCCAAGCAGAGTTTTAGGGTCACGCAAGAAAGCAAGGATCGGCGGAGCGGCAATTAACAAAAGTTCCGCCAAAAGCCAAAGAAGAAAAAGAATGGGAAGAAAAAGTAATATTTTTCTAAATAAGTTCATATTTAGCTTGCTATCCTATTTTTAAATAACGCTCGCACTAGCGAGTTTGAGCCTTACAGTTTTGGTTTCTGTGCTCACTCAACATTTCGTTCACACCGTTGCTTATTGATAAATTGATAGATTAAAATAATGTTCACTACATGATGTATTTAAAAATAGATAGCTTCGCTCTTTTGCTCTTTTGATTATAGAAAAATGGTCAAAAAAATTAAATACTTAATTTTAATATTATTGATTGCTTTTTATTTTCTTTCCCGACTTTACAGACTAGAGGATATTTATACTTTTTCTTTTGATCAATATCGGGATGCTTGGGTGGCAAAACAAATTATTATTGATAGAAGGCCGACCTTAATTGGACCGCAATCAAGCCTTTATGGCATTTTTTATGGCCCAGGATTTTATTATTATCTTGCTTTTTTTTACTGGCTTTTTGGACTTCATCCTCTAGGAGGAGCAATAGCGGCGATCTTTTTTGGCTTTGCTTCCTTAATATTGCTTTTTTATTTAGCAGAAGAAATATTTTCTTTAAGAGTGGCTGTTATTACTAGTTTTATCTATCTTTTTTCTTTGCAGATTAATCTTTTAAACAGAGATTGCCGTAACGATCCTCCCTTAA
Organism: uncultured Pseudomonadales bacterium; assembly: GCA_964414895.1. Classification (GTDB taxonomy): domain Bacteria; phylum Patescibacteriota; class Microgenomatia; order UBA1400; family CAYNMC01; genus CAYPXO01. The sequence continues at coordinate 34,925 of CAYPXO010000010.1, read as the reverse complement.
TGGCTTTTTCTCTTGTAATTTTACTCTTGCTTCACAGATTGTCTAAAGATAAAAAGAAAACTTTATTTAAAAAAGTTTCTTTATTGGGTTTTGTTGCCGGCCTGGGTTGGCATTTTCATTTTGCCGCTCTTGCTTTTTTGCCTTTAATTATTTTTTCTTTTTGGATTCTGAAGGTTAAAGAGTTCTTTAAGAATATTTTAGTGGTTACTCTTTCCTTTTTGATAACATTTGCTCCTTTGGTTATTTTTGACTTCCGTCATCATTTTCAAATTAGCAAATCTTTTGGAGATTTATTAAGGAAAACAAGCTCCTCTTTTGCTATCAATATTTTCCAAAGGATTTTTTCCAATTTTATTTTGGTTTTTAAAAACTTTTGGGAGATAGTTATTCCTGAGCAATGTTCTTTAACAATAAGATTATTCTTTTTGTTTTCGGTTTTATTTTTTATAGCCTTTTTTTTATTAAAAGAGAAGCTGGAAGAAAAAAAGAAAATCTACAAACTTTTTCTCTTTTGGACAGTTTTTCCTATTTTCCTTTTCAGTTTTTATCAGAGAGAAAGTCGTTATTACTTTTTTCTGTTGAACTTTCCCGTTTTTATTGTCTTTTTGGCTTCTGTTTTGGAAAGTGTTTTTAGGTTTGGCTTTTGGAGAAATATGGCAATTTTCTTTATAATAGCAATGGCGGTTTCTAATCTAAAACAGCTTTTAACAATAAAGAGCCCTAGAAGTTTAAAGCTGACCGAGCAGGCAGTAGAGTTTATAAAAAAAGATTCTCAAGGAAAGCCGATTTTTGTTGACTATTTTTCTGAGAATGATTTTAAAGTTAATTTTGATTATTTGAGTTTTTATTACCAATTAAACAAAGTAGAAAAAAAAGATCCAGAGAAGTATTCAAGCTATATAATTTATGTGCCTGCTCATAAGATTAAAGGAAAAAATTACAAGGCAATTTTTGGAGAGATTGGCGTCGTTGTTGTTATATAGACAATGCAATTACAATTTAGCCTTAGCTTGTCATCCTGGACTTTGAAAGTGTCATTCTGAACTTAGTTCAGGATCTATACAAATAATGATGAGGTTCATGAAAAAAATTCTCCCGACAGTTTTGATTCTTTTATTTTCTTTATTTTTTTTATTACCACAGATAAACAAAAAGCTTATTGGCCATCATGATTGGAACAGTGTTGTTTATGGAAGCTCAGCCAGAAGTTTGATTGGCAGAGCAGAGAGCGGCGGAGTTTTTTACCAACAGGATTATCCGCCCCTGCTTCCTTTTAGTTTGTCTTTGAGTTTTTTGAGTTTTGGAATTCACGAGTGGTCGGTGCGGGCTGTCCCGATATTTTTCACTTTTTTGACCGCAGTGATGATTTACCTCTTGGCTAAGAAACTGATAAATAAAGAGATAGGTTTGGCGGCGGCAATTTTATATCTCAATACCCCTCTAATTCGCTATTTTGGAAAAATAGCCGTTCATGAAACGATTACTCCTTTTTTTGCTATTTTGGTGTTTTATATTTATTGGCTTTGGTTTAAAAAACAAAAGCCAAGGAAATATTTATTATTGCTATTGGCTATTTTTATAGCCGAGCAGGCAGGCTGGCCCGGTTATTACCCTGTTCCCTTAATTACTCTCCATTATTTTCTCTTTTCTAAAAAAAAGAGATTTTTTCCTGCTTTAAACTGGTGGCTTGTTTCTTTTTTATCTTTCGCTCTTTTTTTGTTTGTTGATTATTTGATAAGCGGTCGGTTTGTTCTACAAGATTTGTGGGAGATATTTGTAAGAAGAGCGGCTTTTGATAAAGATGATCCTTTTAGGTTTACCAGTTTGCAGTTTGTTCAAAGGGAACTGCTTTGGATAAGGGTTTATTTAACAAGGGTATTGACTTTTTTCGCTGTTCTTTGGCTAGGAAAGTTTTTGTTTTCTTTGAGGAAGAAAAAGCTTGAAGCCAAAAGGGGACTTTTGCTTTTATTGTTAATTTTTGGTCTTATTCATTTATTGCTTTTCAGGCAGCTTTGCTGGCTGCACGATTATATGATTATTTATCTTTTTCCTTTTTTGGCAATAGTTAGTGCAATTTCTTTATTTTGGGTGTTGAAGAAAATAAAAATTAATTATTTTTTTATTGTTTGCTTTTTACTCTTTCTTATGTATTTGGAGAGTCGTAGCTTTCTTTCGGCACTGGAGAAGGCAGAAGATTTTTATGGAGGTTGGGAGTTGGGTGTTTTTGCCCAAAAAATAAGCAACCCAAAGGAGAAGTTTTTTATTGGTTGCAAAGAAGCAGCGAAGTTTTATGGGGTTTTTTTCTCTTTTTACGGCGATAGAAATTGTGGGGCCGGCGAGCCGGATCTCAAAACTTTTTTAGAAAAAAAAGATTTTTATGAAAGCGAATACCGATATTTTGTGGTTGATAAGGAGCATAATCGTTTAGAAAAAGAGCTTTTGGAATATTTTAGACAACATTATCAATTTAAAGAAACAAAGCAATTTCAACTTTTTGACTTAAAATCTTTATGAGAGTGGCAGTTTTGATTGATGCTTGGCTGCCTTTTTTGGGCGGCGGACAAAAGGCAGTTTTAGAAATAACAAAAGTTCTAAAGAAAAACTATGAAATAAAGTTTGTTATTTTTCATAGTTTTTCCAAGATTATTTTTTTTCGTTTTCTGTGGGCTTTTTTTGTAATTCCACAACTAATTTTTTACCATTTCTTTATTGAGAAATTTGATCTTATTGATGCCCGGGCTTTCATAGCCGGCTTGCCAGGCAAAGCCCTTTCTTTAATTTTGAAGATTCCTGTGGTTTATACAGTCAATGGTTGTGGCAATTTGGACCGAAGCAATAAAGGATTATCAGCTTGGCTGGAGAGAATTTTGTTATTGAAAATAAGATACGACCAGCAGATTTCTGACAGTGAGCATTTTTTAAAATACAAAGGAGTCAATCAGAACAAAAATGTAGTTATTATTCCTAATGGGGTTGATATTGGAAAGTTTGAAAGCCTAAAGGTAGAAAAGAGTAATAGGTTTACTATTGTTTATGTTGGGAGACTGGCGGAAATAAAAGGCTTGCTTTATCTTTTAAAAGCAATAAAGAGAATAAAAGAAAAAAGAGATAATTTTTTACTCAAAATTATTGGCCAGGGAGAAGAGGAGAAAAGATTAAAGGATTACGTTAAAAAGAAAAATTTAGGAAAATGGGTAAACTTTTTGGGGAAGATTAAAGGAAAGAGACTGATAAAAGAATATGAGTCAAGTCATTTATTTGTTTTACCTTCTTTAGCCGAAGGCCAGCCAATAACTTTGCTTGAGGCCTGGGCGGCAAAACTGCCGGTTGTTGTCAGCAGAGTGGGTAGTTTGCCTTATTTTGTTAACAAGGAAAATGGCTACTTAGTTGAAGCAAAGAATGATAAAAAATTGGCGAAGATTATTCTAAAAGCAATGGAAAACAGAAACTTAGCGCAAATGGGGAAAAATGGCCACCTTTTAGTTAAGAAAAATTACAGTTGGGTAAAAGCCGCCAAGAGCTATTTTCAGATTTATACAGGCTTGGTTGGTAAATGTTGAATATTAAACGCCTTTCATCCTGAGTTTTGGCTTATTACCAATCCCAAGGGTTGGGAAGGTTGGGAAAAATGCTTACAGTGTGGGTTTTTGTTTTTATTTGGATAGTTTTTTTGGTTTTTAATTTTTTAGTGATCTTTTTTCTTTTTAAAAAAGGATTTGTTGGTTTGTTTTTTAACTTTTTAATTTTCATTTTTACTTTTTTAAATATTTTTTTTGGACTGGAGCTTTATTTTCGTTTTCTTTATGACCAGACAGATGTTTTTAATTTTTTAAGAACTTCACAGAGTTGGTTTGACCGTCATGTAGCTTGGAACAATAAAGGTTTTAGGGATGAAGATTTTACTCTCCAGAAGGAAAAAGGAATTAAAAGAATTGTTGTTTTGGGAGACTCCTTTGCTTTTGGTCACGGAGTAAAAAAAGAAGACTCGGTTTTTTCCTCTCTTTTAGAAAAAAAACTAAACCGAAAACAATCCGTTTTTCAAGTTTACAACTTTTCTAGGCTTGGTTGGGATACGATTGAGGAAGTCGATTATCTTGAAAATGAGATTGTTGATTATAGTCCAGATTTGTTGATTCTAAGTTATTATTTAAATGATATCGCTTCAGCAGCAGAGATTTACTCCTCTTTTGACACCTTTAAAGCTTTTGAAATTCCCAATAAATTTCTAGCCTTTTTTGTTGGCCATTCTTATGCGATTAACTTTTTTTATTATCGTTTTGTTGGGGCGACAAATTCGAGCTTGAAGCAATTGAATAGTTTATTGGTTGAGGCTTATAAAGATTCTAATGTTTGGGAAAGACAAAAGACTTATTTTTTAAAAATTATTGAAATTAGCCGAGAAAAAGATTTTCCTTTATTGGTTATTATTTTTCCCTTTATGAACAAAGTTGGAGAGGATTACCCTTATGATTTTATTCATCAACAATTGAAAGAATTTTTAGAGAAAGAGAAGATACCGGTGATAGACCTTTTGGAAGACTTCTCTGCCTATAAAGCAAAAGATTTGGCAGTAAACAGTTTTGACCCTCATCCTAATAAAAAGGCCCATGAGATTACAGCACAAAGAATTTTTGATTTTTTAAATCAAGAGAGTTTAGAAGAAAGAAGTTTTGATAATAAATAGATTAAAAAAGAAACTCAAGAGGATAAGCAATTTGAACCTTTCGCTTATTTTTGGTTTTAGAATCTCAGCTGCGGCGAGAAAAATTAAAGGATAGATATCAATAAAGTAACGATAACCGAACTGAATCCAGCCAATACCATAGTAGCTTAATGTCGGTAGCAAAGTGATAGCAGAAGCTAGTAAAAGGTTTCTAGTAAGGCTTTTTTTGATATTGCTTAATAAGAGGAATAAGAGCATTGGAGTAGTGAGGAATATGCTTGTTCCCCACGGAGAAGCTTTGACAAAAGGGTATTTGAGAAGCTGAGTTCCTTTTACAAATACTGGCTCCAGACCTTTAAATAAAAGATAATATAGGTTGATAGGCAGATGTTTGTAGCTGAAAAGTCCGATCTTTCTTTGATGATTAAGAACCTCAGAGAGTTCTTGGAGGTTGTAACCGCTTTCTAAAGGATTTTCAAAGCGAAGATAGTTGTAAAAAAACAAGATAAGTATTGATAGAAATATTGGGGAGAGGAGGTAGACGATTTTTTCTAATTTCTTTTTTTGTTTTAAGAGTTCTAGTAAAAAGAAACTAACAGCAAGATAAAGTGTTGCTTTAGTGAGTCCGGCAAGAGCAAGTAATAAACCAATTTTGAAAAAAGAATTTTTATTTTTAAAATAGCTCAACAGAGCAAGCAGAATAAAAAAAACTCCTAAAATTTGAGTTAAGAACCACGATTTAGGGATTAGACTGATATAAAGATAGGAACCGCTGCTAAAAAAGGCAAAAGCCAGCCAGAGGCGATCTTTTTTCTCTCTTATTTTAAATAGTTTGCTTAGCTTTAGAAGCAAAAAGAAGTTTAAAAAGTTTATAATAACAGAAAGCAGGGCTTGTTGTTGATTGCTTTTAAGAATAAGAGTAAAGGGAATTAAGAGAATTGCTGGTAGAGGGCCTAACGGCCAGTAGTATTTATTTTTAAAGAGACTAACATCTAAGTCATGAGGAATATCAAGTTTACCCTGCAGAAAAGACTTGCTCAGAAGAGTAAATTGTTGACAGCAATAGGAACGGAAGTTGTTTCTTATTATAGTTAAGAAAAGAAAAACAATTAAGAATATGACAAAGAATATTTCTGGGTCTTTTACTGATTTTTTAAGATTCACCTATTTTTTGAATAAATGAAATTGATATTTGGCGAAATTAATCACTTTTTTCTTGTTTTGGTTTTAATATTAGCACTTTTTCTAAGAATTTTTAACTTGGAATCTTTGCCCATTTTCAATGATGAAGCTGATTATTTATTGACTTCAAGAGAGGTTAATATTTTTAAGACAGAAAGCTGGAGGCTTTCGTTTGAGGGCCCAATGCAAAAACCTCCTTTATTATTTTTGATTACAGGTTTATTTTTACAAAATGGAGATCAAGACTTAGTTATAGCTAGGTGCTTGTCTGTTTTTTTTGGCTTTTTAACTATTATTATTGTTTTTTTCTTGACTTTGAATTTATGGGGAAAAAGGGAGGCTTTTTACACTCTTTTGCTTTTTTCTTTTTCTCCTTTTTTAGTTTTTTATCAGAGACTCTTTTTAATAGAATCGCTTTTTTTATTTTTGACTCTTCTGGTAATTTTAATTTTAAGCCTTTCTCTTTCAAAAAATAGACTCTACCTGAATGCTTTTTTGGTAATTCTGGCTTTTTTACTGGTTGCTATAAAGCAATCAGTATTTTTATGGCTGCCTTCAGTTTTACTCTTCCAATTGATAGCTTCGAAAAAAGTAGAAGTTAAGAGTTTGGCGAAGAGCGCTTTTTTTGTTCTCTTTGGTTCATTGATGGGGATTGCTTTTTTTTCTTTCTTGGTAGGCTTTGATACTTACTTTGTTCCCAAAGAAAATTTTATTACCAGTAGCTTTAGTTATCAGATAGTAGTAAGCAACTTTATTGCCACTCTTATATGGGTTAAAAGTTATTTTGCAAAGACCGGATTTTTTATTGTTTTAGCTGTCATTCTTTTTTCTTTTGTAATAAGAATCTTAGAAGGTAAACAGAAGAGATATTTTTTGTTCTTGTTCTTGATTTTACTGCCGGTATTTTTACAGATACTGATGGCAAAGTATTTTTTTGCCCGTTATATTTTTGTTAGTTTTGCTTTTTTTCTGATTTTTGTAGCCGGAGAACTGGCTTATCTTTACCAAAAGCTCCCTTTTTTGGCAATTTTGCCGGCAATAGCAATTTCTATTAGTTTTTTGCTTTTTGATATTAAAATTGTTAGTAATGTTATTAAAGCTCCCTTTCATGAGAATGAGCGTTGGCAATATATCTCCGGCTGGCCTTCAGGTTGGGGAGTTGAAGAAATTAGTAAATTGATTATTGCAAAAGGAGAGGTGAAGAGGGTTGCCAGTATTGGGGAGCGGATGATGCCGACTAATGGCTTGCGTTTTTATCTAGAGCCTGAAGGCATAGAAATTGTTTCTTATTCGGGAGATTTTAAGGAGGAGGAAATTAGGGAAGATTTTTTGGTTCTTCAAACAGAAGGAGAAACTATTGCCTTTAAAGAGTTTGAAAAAGTAATAGAGATTGCCAAGCCCGGAAGGGAGATAAAGATTGGTCTTTGGCAAAAATCTAATTAACCTGAATTACGAAATGTTGTATCTGCTATTTTTTAGATCTTTTCTGTCGTTCCGCACTTGATGCGGAATCTATACAGATAAAAACTATTTTTATAGATCCCTGCTTTCGCAGGAATGACAGCCGTATGTTTTATGCCTAAAGTAAGTGTTGTTATGAGTGTTTTTAACAATGAAGCCTTTTTAGAGAAGGCGATTAAAAGTATTTTAGAGCAAACTTTTAAGGATTTTGAGTTTTTAATTGTTGATGATGTTTCAACCGACAGTTCTTTAGAAATTATTAAAAAATTTGCCAGCAAAGATAAGCGAATTAAGATTTTGGCAAATAAGGAAAGACTAGGATTAACCAAATCCTTAAATAAAACTCTTCGGCAAGCTAAGGGTAGATATATTGGCCGAATGGACGCTGATGATATTAGCCTAAAAGAGAGACTAAATAAACAGGTTAATTTTTTAGACTCTCATCCAGAAATAGTTATTTTAGGAAGTTGGGTTATTTTGATTGATGAAAAAGGAAACAAATTGAGGATAAAAAAGACGCCGACCAACTACAAAGAGATATACCAAAAAGCTATAAAAGAGAATTCCTTTATTCATCCAACTTTGATGTTTCGTCGGTCTGTTTTAGAAAAGGTTGGTTTTTATGATAAGGACTTTCTTTACGCTCAAGATTATGAGTTGGTTTTGCGGATTTTAGAAAAGCATCAAGGAGCAAATATTGCCCAACCTCTTCTTTTGTATCGAGTAGGAAGTAAAGAGAGTATTTCTGTTAAAAAGTTAAAAAATCAAGAGTTTTTTGCTCTCAAAGCAAGGTGGAAAGCCTTAAGCAATTTTTCTTATCCTTTATGGCAGGCAGTTTATTTAATTAAGCCACTTTTATCTTTTTTACTTCCTGTCAGATTAAAGCTTTTTATTTATAAAAAGTTTTTTTGGAGATAAAGTTTTTATTATACCTTTTACCTACTCTAATAGACACGCGATCGCGGGTTAACTAGAGTAGGTAGTATGGTTGTGCGAGAGAACCGTCATTGTTTTTTTTAAACCTTCTTCAAGGAAAGTTTGTGGTTGCCAGCCGGTTTTTTGGCAAAATTTGCTGTTATCCAGAAGGTTTTGGGAAACTTCATTTTTTCTTAATTTCTGACTGAATTTTATTTTACTTTCGGAGCCGGTTAGCTTTTTTACGAGGGTGGCTAGTTTTTTCAGAGAAATAGGCTGGCCAGAGCTGAGGTTAAAGATCTCTCCTGGCTCAGTTTCCGTCTGGACGAGTTTTATATAAGCGTTAACCAGATCATCAATAAAGATAAAATCTCTTTTTGCTTTAGGGTCGGTGAGGATTATTTGTTTTTCTTTTTTTAGCTTGTCTATTAATAAAGAGATTATGTATTGTTTGGGCTGGTGGGGACCATAAAGATTAGAAATTCTTAAAATAACTGTTTTGGTTTTGAATTTTTTGGCATAAATTTGACAGAAGAGTTCAGCAAAGTATTTGCTTTGGGTATAAAGATTGAGTGGCTTGAGAAGATCGCTTTCTTTTTTTACTTTATTATATGGTGGCCCGTAAATGTAGCTGCTGGCAAAGACAAGTTTTGCTTTTTGCTGGCGGCAGAAATCTAGCACATTTACTGTTCCTAAGACATTAGTTTGGTAAGCCTTAAGAGGATTTTTTTGGACATTGACATAACCCACGACTGCCGCTAGATGAAAAACAAGGTCAATGTTTGCTATGTTTTTAAAATCTTTTGGGTTTAAGATGTTTTTTCCGTGAGTGCGGTCAAACTCAATGACTTTATATTTAAGCCTTTTTAATTTCTTGACCAAAGGTTTACCAACAAAACCACTGCTGCCGGTGACTAGAGCTTTTTTCATAGCCACTTTATGATAGCATAGGTTAGCATTGTTGGGGTTATAGGAAAGGTTGTGCCGGGACATAAATCTAGCCTTGTGTCATTGCTAGCCTGTCTGCCGACAGGCAGGGCGTGTTAGATCCTTCACTGTCATTGCGAACGAAGGGGAGCAATCTTAATGACAGTTCAGGAGACAAGCTTCACAACCTCTTTTCTTATGAGGTTGCCACGCTCTTCGCCGGCTGGGGCATCGCTCGCAATGACAAGAGGAATAATTATGTTCCAATCACAAAGGTTATAGTGGGAGAAATCACAGTTTGTTCACCGCAGTTAGGCATTTCACCAGAGTCAAACTCCGGCGGAGAGGTTTATGATAGGGAAGTGCTTTGCCATCTAGCCGAAAAAGGGATGAAAATAGAAACTTTCCTGCCTAAAAACCGACCCTACCCCAAAATAAAAAACTTAAAAGTTTGTTTTGCTCCGATTAGGCCGATGTTTCCTCCTTATATTTTTAATTTTTTTGTTTTTCCTTATTTGATAAATGCTTTTAAAAAAGATAATTTTAAGATTTTAAGGGTTCATTCTCCTTACTTTGTCGGCCCGGCAGCCCTTCTTTTTAAAAAATTTTATCCCCAAATACCGCTGGTTGCTTCCTATCTGCATTTAGAGGAAAAGAGTTTTTTTCAGCCTTTGTTAGACAGATTGTTGATTAATAAATTTGACCATATAATTACTATAAGCCGATTTACAAAAAAAGAGATTATTAATCGCTATAGAGTGGGAAATAGCAAAATTACTGTTGCTTATCCCGGGGTAAGTAGAGAATTTAAAAGGAAAAAGAAAAACAAACAACTTTTAAAAAGATTTAATTTGGTTGATAAGAAGGTTCTTTTATTCCTAGGGGGATTAAAAGAAAGAAAAAATCCTCTTTTTCTTTTGGATGTATTAAAAAAGCTGGGAAAGAAAGATGTAGTTTTATTGGTAGCCGGTGAAGGTTCTTTGAAAAAGAAGATGGTTTTTGAAACAAAAAGGCGAGGGTTAAAAAGAAGGGTTGTTTTTACCGGTTTTGTAAAAGAAAAAGAGAAAGTTGATTTTTACAATTTGGCTGATGTGGTTTTGTTGCCTTCCAACAAAGAAGGTTTTGGGATGATAGCGGCAGAGGCTCAAGCCTGCGGCAGGCAGGTGATTGCTTCCAATAATTCTTCCCTGCCGGAGGTTGTTTGTGATGGAAAGGGCGGCTTTTTGGCAGAAACTAATGATATTGATAATTGGCTTGGAAAGATAGAAAGATTATTAGATAATGATAAACTGAAAGAGAAGATGGGCCGACAAGCGGAAAGATATGTGAGAAAAAAGTTTTCTTGGGAGAAGAATGCCAGGATTCATTTGCAGGTTTTTAGAGAACTTTTATGAAAATTCTTTTTGTTAACGAATATATTTATCCCAATGTTGTTTCCGGAGCCGAGTTTAGTATGCAGACGCTGGCCGAAGCTTTAAAAGAACAAGGCCAAGAGGTGTTTTTTTTCGGACCGAATTTAAGTAGACAAAAAGTTAATAAATACAAAGGAATGAAAATACTCCGTTTTCCTTTTTTCAAAAAGGAAAAGCCTGGTAAAAGTTTAAGCCCGATTTGGTTTAACAATCCAATATTTTGGTTTTATTCAACACTTTTTTTATTTTTTGTTTGCCTTAAGAGGAAAATAGATATTATTCATCTTCACGGCAAATATCTTTTGCCGGCGGCAATAGCTACCAAGTTTTTTTTAAAAGTTCCTGTAGTAGTTACTGTTCGCGATTATAAGTTTTTGTGTCCTTTAGCACTCTGTTTGATTAAACAGGAAAAAGTTTGTCATTGGCGATATTTTTTATTTGAAGAAATAAAGTTTTATTTATCAAAGTATGAAAAAAATAAAAAATTTTTAGGAAAATGCTTTTTAGTTTTTAGAATTTTAATTGCTAAGACACTGCAGAGGGGGCTTTTTGGTTTTCTAAAATCGGCAGATAAGGTTTTTTGTGTAAGTCAGGCAGTTTTAGAGATTTATAAGAAGGCCGGTGTTGACAAAGGAAAGTTGTTTAAAATTTATAATTTACCACCGGAGATTGCTAAAAAAGAAAAATCGAAAAGAGGAAAAAAAACTGTTCTTTATGTTGGCAAGCTTTCTTTTGGTAAAGGAACTGATCTTTTGATAAAAGCAGTGAATAGATTAAGAGAGCAAATGCCCCAAATAAGATTGATTTTGGTGGGAGGAAAAAGTCCAAGCATTGATCCTTTGCCGGAATTTGTTGAGCATCATAAAGAGATTCCCCATAATAGAATTGGCCAGTTTTATAAAAAAGCTTCTCTTTTTGTTTTACCTTCCCGCTGGCCAGAGCCTTTGAGCCGGGCAACACTTGAGGCTTTAAGTTTTGGCTTGCCTTTGGTTTTGTCAAATAAAGGAGGCAATAGAGAAGTAGTAGAAGATGGAGTTAATGGTTATTTGGTTTCTTTGAATACTGGAGAATTAGCGGAAAGGATTTTAGTGGTCTTAAATGATGAGAAAAAAGCAAAGAAGATGGGAGAGGCCAGTATTAAAATATTAAAAGAGCGATTTAATAGAGGAGAGATTATTAATGAGCATTTGGAATTATATAAGGATTACATTGTGAATAAAGGTTAAGTGTCATTGCGAGGAGTCCGATTTAATCGGACGACGAAGCAATCTAATTGGAGAGATTGCTTCTCCGCCAGCTGGCGGATCGCAATGACAAGAGCGTGAATGATTCTCGGAATTTTTTTGACACCAGGAGATAGCTTAGAAAAACAGGCTAAAGTAGGCCAAGATGAGCGATTTATTGGTTATTATTTAAAAGCTTATTCTCAAAATTTTGAAAAAGTTTTTATCTTTAGCTATGGAGATAAGAGTTACAAAAAGAGATTACCGGCCAATGTTTATCTCCTGGCAAATAAATATGGGATTCCTTACTTAGTTTATCAATTTTTAGCCCCTTTTTTGTATATTCGAGAGACTGGAAAGTGTGGTATTTTTCGGGTAATGCAGGCGACTGGAGCCTTGCCGGCTTTTCTTACCAAGCTGTTTTTTGGCAAAAAGTTTATTGTTACTTATGGTTATGATTATGGAAAGTTTGCCAAAATAGAAGGCGATAATTTAAGAGCTTTTCTTTTAGAAATTATTGTTCCTTTAATTCTTTCCTTTGTAGATAAAATTATTGTTACTTGCAAAGTATTTAAAAAAGATTTGGGAAGAAAGCATCCAGGTAAAGTTGTTTATATTCCTAATGGAGTGGACGTTGGAAAGCTCAAAGCGCAAAGCGCAAAGCTCAAAGCTAAGAAGAAAAAAATGGTGGATATTTTGTCAATAGGGAGGTTGGTTAAGCAGAAAAATTTTAGTTTGCTTTTGAAGGCAGTCGCTCAATCTAAATATAAAGAGAAGATTAAAATTACTATAATTGGTGATGGTCCAGAGAGAGAATTTTTAATCAGGTTGGCAGGAAAGAATAAGATTAGTCTTGAAATTGTTAAGCCGGTTTCTCACAATAAGGTTGTTGGATATTTTCAAAAAGCAGATATTTTTTGCCTCCCTTCATTGGCTGAAGGTCAGTCAAAAGTTTTACTTGAGAGTTTGAGTTGCGGTTTGCCTTGTTTGGCCAGCAGGATTGCCGGCAACCAAGAGATTATTAAAAACGGCAAGAATGGCTTATTATTTAAACTGAATAGTACAGATTTAAGAAAAAAGATTGATCTTTTGATAGAAAAGCCTGCTAAGAGAGAAAAGTTAGGCTTAGCGGGAAGAAAATTTATTCTTAAAAATCACAATATTGAAAAACTTTTAAAAAAAGAACTTAAATTACTAGGCTGTTAATTTTACAAATACCCGAGGTTTGGTCTATTCCCAAGCCTTAGGTTTGGGAAAGCAGCGATGAAAATCAGAACGAAAATAAGAAGACTTTTTCGCAATCCTAAAAGAAGACTTTTTTTGCTTATTTTGATTTTTCTACTGGCAGGAATATTTTTGGTTTTTTTAGCTCTGGTTTTATATTTTAAAGGTAATAGAAGCAACTTTATAAACAGACAAATAAATGATTTCAGCGCTAACCATCCTGAACTGGTTTTATTTTTTAGGAAAGTGATCAATATTTCTGACGTTTTTTATCTCTTCTATCAGTTTGTCCCCAGCAGTATTCCCACTTATTCTTTGGAAATTGACCCAAGGGACTTAAAAGAGTTAAATGAGAACCTACCTCCGCCAGGAGCTAAGCTGACAAGCGAATATAAAAAGGAGATTCCTGCTGAATTTAGCTATAAAGGTAAAATCTATAAAGCAGAGGTGAGATATAGAGGAGATAATCCCAACCACTGGCGCTTTGAAAAAAAATCCTGGCGGATTAACTTTAAAAAAGAACTTTTTGAGAAAAGAAAAAGCATTAATTTAATTCTTCCTGAGGACCGTCATTTTTTTGTTGAGGCTTGGGTTAACCATATTGCCGAGAAATTAAACTTGAAGGTGCCAGACTATTGCTTTGTAAATTTGAAGATTAACGGTAAGCTTCATGGTGTTTATTTAATGAGTGAGCAATGGGGTGAGGAATTTTTAGAAAAAAAACAAGTTGCGCCGGAAAGCAATCTTTACGGAGAAAATGATTTTTATGAACCGGTTGCCAACCTATACGAGGATATCCGCTTTTTCAAGAAATACACCTCTGAGATTAAAGGGGTAAAAAATGAGTATACCGATTTAAGTTTCTTGTTGGATTACCTTCATAATTTGCCGGATGAGGAATTTTATCGAAAGATTGACAATCTTATTGATATGGATAATTTTTATCGCTGGCAGGCGCACTCTACTTTGGTTTTTAGCCGTTCCCAGAGAATAAGCCATAATCTTATTCTCTTTTTTAATAGAGAAAAAGGGAGATTTGAGTTTATTCCTTGGAATGTTGCCATGGCCGATGAGGAGCCTTCTTATCCAGATATAAATTATAATCCGTTGATGACTCGTATTTTGAAAAATCCAGAATTTATGTTTGAAAGAAACCAAACTCTTTGGAATTATATTAAAAATCAAGAGGCTTTAAATGAGGATTTGGCTTTTTATGACAATATTTATAAAAAAACAAAGGGCTCGTTTTACAAAGATCATTTAAAGCTTTTTTCCAATATTGAGTTTGACTTTAATGTTGCCAAATATCGTAGGAGGATTATCAAAGCTCAGGAAGAAATAAGAAAGCTTTTGGATGATTGCCGTAGTTCTGTCTGGGTTTGGCTAACTCCCTCTTTTGAAAGAAAGACAAAAGCCTATTTTGAAATTGAAAGCCGGGGTTTTGCCAGTATTGAACTGAAGAAAATGAAAATCACTTCTTTGAATAAAATCCCTTCAGAAGTAAGTTTGTATGAAGATATCAATGGTAATAAAAAATTTGATAAGGAAGATATAAAGATTGGAAATTTCCGAAGAGAAGAAGAGGAAGAACTTTTTGAATATAGTTTGCTCCCGGAGGAGGTTTTTGTTCATACTGACAGAGATGTTCAGGATTTTGGCAAAGAATTTTTGCTTAAACCGGCAAGAAAAGGATTTTTTGTAGTCAGCGAGGACAATTTTGAACTAAAAGATTTTAAATTTGAGCTTGGCAACGCTTTTAGTAAGGAAGAAACCAAGCCGACGGCAGTTCGTTTAATTGATGAAAGAAAGTTCCAATATTTAGATAGAATTAGTCTTTCTGCAGATCAGTTTGCAAGAGAATATCCAATTTTTAATAAAGATGGCAATAGTGATAATAATTTTATCTTGCCCTCAGGAATTTATGAAGTTGATAAAGATTTGATTATCCCCGGGACTGTTTCTTTAGAAATTAGTCCTGGAGTAGAGCTTCGTTTTGCTCCTGGTGTTTCTTTGATAAGCTACGGGAAAATTAAAGCTAGAGGAATAGAGGGAAACAGGATAATTTTTACGGCTCAAGATAAAAAAAATCCTTGGGGAGTTTTTGCCTTGGTCGATCAAAAAGCCAGCGATTCTCTTTTTGAGAATGTAATTTTTGAGCATGGTTCAGAAACATTTCTGAATGGGATTTTTTTCTCTGGAGCTTTAGCAGTTCACTGGGCGGATGTGAAGATTAGAGATTCAGACTTTCTTTTTAATAGCGGCGATGATGGTCTTAATATTAAACACGCGTCAGCAGAAGTAGAGAACTGTCTTTTTAGAGAAAATAAATTTGATGGTTTGGACTTGGATTTTATTAAAGGAAAAGTTATTGAGAGTCGTTTTATAAATAATGGTAATGATGGTGTTGATTTATCTGGTTCAAAAGTTTTATTAAGAAATAATCAAATTAAATTCTCCAAGGATAAATGTGTTAGTGTTGGGGAAGGAGCAAGGCCTTTATTGGTAAATAATTTAGTTTTGGGTTGCCAGATAGGAGTAGCTGTTAAGGATTCTTCCGAAGTTGAACTTGTTAACAACACAATTGTAGCAAATAAAACAGCTGTTGCTCTTTATCAAAAGAAAGAGATTTTTGAGGGAGGTGTGGCCAAAGTGAAGAATAGCTTGATTTGGAATAATAAAAAAGATTTTGAGATTGATAGTCTTTCAAAAGTGGATGTTGTTTATAGTAATCTGGAAAGAGGTTATGATGGAGAAGGGAATTTAAGCCAAAAACCTTTGTTTATCAATACAGAAGAGGGAAATTACTATCTTAGTAAAAGAGATGAAAATGAGAATTTGTTGAAGGGAGGAAAACTAAGCTTTTTAAAAGAAGTTATTTCAGAGGAGTCGTTGCCTGAGATGGTACCAATAGGAATCTGGCAAGATTGAGAGTTTAAAAGATGCTCAAGAAATTTCATTTTTACCGATTTGAATTTAAATATATTGTTCCTGAAAAATATAAACCTTTTATTAGGAATGACTTAAGGCCATTTATGTGTTGGGACAATTATGCGCGACAGAGAAAACAAAAGAGGTATTTAGTTAATAGTTTGTACTTTGACTCTTATAACTTTCAGTGTTTTAGAGAAAAAGTCCAGGGAATAAAAAAAAGATTTAAACTACGATTAAGAGTTTATAATTCCAAAGATTATGCGGAGAATAAAGAAGTTTTTTTTGAAATAAAAAAGAAGAATGATGCGGTTGTTATAAAAGACAGAGGAATGTTCGCTCGGTTTAACTATAAAGACTTTATATCCACTAAAAACTTTAAAGCTATTTTAAGAGATAAAAATATAAAAAAAAGAAATATTCTGGAAAAATTTTTGTTTTTAAGAGGTAAGTTTCGGATGTTGCCAAAAGTAAAGGTAATTTACGAAAGAGAACCCTTTGAGGGAATTCATTATCAGAATTTGAGAATAACTTTTGATTCTAACATTAAGGCAGTTAAGATAGGTAGCTCTTTTTCTAATGGTTTTTATACTAGAGAGCTGCTGAAAAATAATTTTATTTTGGAAGTTAAATTTCGAGGCCTGCTTCCTTACTGGTTACACCGTATTATTCAAAAATATCAGCTGGAAAGGGTATCTTTTTCCAAATACTGTAGGGCAGTTAGTCTGTGTTATAATTAAAAAATTATGCAGCAATTTTTACTTAATTTTAATGCCAGCAATCAATACAGCTTGCAGAGCATTTTGGTAAATCTTTTGCTTTCTTTTGTTTTAGGTCTAATTATCGCCTGGGTTTATAAAAAAACACACCGTGGGCTTTCTTATTCACAGTCTTTTGTTTTGACTTTGATAATGCTCTCTGTTGTTGGTTCAGCTTTGATTATGGTAATTGGCAACAGTTTGGCTAGGGCTTTTGCTGTTTTTGGAGGATTTTCTATTGTTCGTTTTCGTTCGGCAATTAAAGACACCAAGGATATTGCTTATGTTTTTTTTAGCCTGGTTATGGGAATGGGAGTCGGTACCCAAAACTATCTGATTGCTATAATAGGAACTTTCTTTGTTTGCCTTTTGATAATATTTCTAAGCAAATATAATTTTGGTTCAATTAAAAAGTATCAGTATATTTTGAATTTTGTCTATGTCAAGAAAAAAAATCTTGAGGAAAATTATCTGCCTTTATTTGAAGAGTATATAGAGGATAAAGAGTTGCTCAATGTCACCTCTCCAGAAGACAAAAAATTTCTGGAGTTGAGTTATAATATAAAGTTTTTTGATGACCGTCAACTTATTGAATTTGTCAACAAGTTAAAGAAAACTTCAGGAGTTAAAAGGGTAGATTTGCTTTCTTCTAAAGGAGATGTAGAATATTAATAGAGTAGTTATCTGTGGAAAGTGGAGGAGTTAAGATAAGATTTTAAGTGGGAATTGGAAAACAATTCTTATTGATGATAAGGAGATTGATTTTAAAAACTGTTCTCAAGACTAAAAGATTATCCGGTTGGGCACCAGTTTTAGTAAAGTTGACTGGTAAAAGAAAAGAAGCAATTCACCCCAAGCATCTTATTTTTTCTAAACAGGCTTGGTTTTTAAAATACTTACGAGAAAAAGATGTTGTTTTGGATATTGGTTGTGGCAATGGAGAGCATTCTTTTAAAGCTGCTCGTATTTGCAAAAAGATTATTGGTTTGGAGATTAACAAAAGTCAGCTGGCTATTGCTAAAAGAGAAAAAAAGCGTAGAAAAGCAAAAAATACAGAGTTTTTTTTGGCCAACGTCGAGCAGAGATTAAATTCTAGAAACAACTCTTTTGATACTGTTTTGCTTTTGGATGTTTTGGAACATCTTAATAAACGACAGTCTGTTTTAAAAGAAATCCACAGAGTTCTTAAAAAAGATGGTAGCTTAATTTTGTCAGTGCCCAATAAAAATACTTCTTGGAAAAAGCAGTTAAGGAAAGCTGGTTTGCCATCTTTTAGTGATCCTGACCATAAAGTTGAGTATGATAAAAAAAGTATTAAAAGGGAGTTGTCTAAAGCTCACTTTAAAGTGATTAAAATGATGCCTGTAATTTATGACTTTCCTTTTGTTGGTTTAATTGATTTTATAGGAGCCTTTTCCCTTTCTTGGTATAAAAAATTATCTCTTTGGAGAAAAAGAAAAGTTTTCGCTCACCCAGAAGAAACAACGGGATTTCGGATTATTTGTAGACTTCTTTTTGAGCAATAAAAAAACAAGAGCCGGCGAATACATCTAAAGGTTCCCAGTTAAATAGATATTTATTAACTAATCTTACTGGTAGCCATAAAGGAGAGAAAAGAATATTTATTAGAATACTGTTCTTTTTAGCTATTCTTCGCAGTACACCAGTTTTCCCACCTTCTTTGTGTTTTTCCCAGGGAGTTAAGAGAGAAAGATTGAAACTTAAATGTTCATAAATGATTTTGAATTTGTTAACAACCAGATTCTGTCGGAGTTTTGTAGGAGTGTAAAGATTGACATGTTCTGGAAACCTTTCTGCTAGATCAAAAAAATTGGGACAAGCACAAACAAACAGACCTCCATTTTTAAGTATTCTATAAGCTTCTGAAATTGTTTGCTTAGCCACTTTTGGTTGAAGATGTTCCAGGACCGAATTGCAGTGGACTACTTGAAAGAGTTTATTTTTGAGAGGAAGTTTTTTTATAAGATTGTGGTGGATTGTTTTATTTGCTGAGTTTTTATTGGCCCAATTTATTGCTGTTTTGCAACCCTCAATACCAATTGCTTCTATACCTATTTCTTCACAGGCTTTAAGGAAAAAGCCAGAACCTGAGCCTAAATCACAAATTGGACCTTTTAGATTAATAAACTTTTTTATTTTTTGAAGAGTTTTTTTAAAAGAAAGTTTTGATAATTCTTGGTTTTTGAGTCGTAAAGAATAATACTGATTGGTGTAGACTCCACTCCTGGTTGACTTTTTCATTTAACCTAATTAAGAAACTTTATGGTATTATTTTTTACTATAATAGCTAATGAGGAGGTAATCAATATGAAAGCCAGAATTAAAAATGATTAAATATAGCATTATTATTCCTGTTTTTGACAATAAAGCGGGTTTGCTTTCTTGTTTAAAAGCCTTAAAAAAACAGATCAATAAGCAAACAGAGATAATTGTTATTGATGATAATTCAAGCCAGAAAGGAATAGAAAAAGTTGCTAAAAAATTTACAAGAAAATTTATTAAGTTAAAGAAAAATTCTGGTGCTGGACTGGCTCGGAATTCTGGTGTCAAGTTAGCGAAGGGAAAATACCTTATTTTTATTGATTCTGATGTAGTTATCTCGGACAAATTTTTTAAAAAAATATTAAGAAAAATCCAAAAGCTGTCTCCGGATAGTTGTTTACAAGGTGTCTATGGTGAAAAGACACCGATTAAAAGCCTTTGTTCTCAATATAAGAATCTTTACTATTTTTATAATTTTTTTCACCGGATCAGCAAGGATAATTTTTTCTACTTATCTTCTCATTGTTTTGTTATTCCTAAAAGAATCTTTGAGAAAGTTGGTGGTTTTAACTCCCAAATAAGAACGGTTATTGAGGATGCTGATTTATCTTACCGCTTGTTGAGAAAAGGTTATCGAGTAATCTTGGATAGGGAATTAGTTGTTAGCCATCTTAAAAGATTTTCTTGGTTAAACCTCTTGCTTAACGATGCTAGACTTTCATTTACCAAAGCAAAACACATCTTACGCAATATTTTTAAAAATGATAAAGAGAAATTAATTATCATCAGTGGAGGAAAGTTGAATGAGATGTATCCCATAATTTTAAGCGTTTTAGTTGCCCCTTTACTCTTAGTAGGCTTTTTGGCATTCTTTTTCTTGAGAGAAAAAATAATTTTTTGCTTTTTAATTCCTTTATTTTTCATATTTATGCTTTTGAACCTTGTTTTTTTTAGATTTATAAGAGACAAAAAAGGCATGGCTTTCCTTTTAAAAATAATCCCTCTTTTCTATTTGGATATGCTTTTCGCCTTCTTTGGCGTAACACTTGGCTTTTTTGATTATTTGATTTTAGGAAAAAGATATTAATTGATGGTAAAATTTTAATATGTCTTTAGGGCTTTCAGTGTTGCTGCGTTTGGCTAAGAAGTATTTTTGGCGAGATAATTTGCAACCAGAATATGTAATTTTTTTGGTAACTTCTCGTTGCAATCTTCGTTGTAAACATTGTTTTTTATGGCAGGAGAACAAATATGGCTGGGGTAATCTTGATAAAGGTAAAAATGACTTGAGTTTAGAAGAGATTAAAAAAATTTCTCAATCAATGGAAGACTTTTTCTTTCTTAACCTTGGAGGAGGGGAGCCATTCTTAAGAAAAGATTTAGCGCAAATTGTAGAAACCTTTTATAAAAACAATCATGTTCAGAATCTTCTTGTTCCTACCAATGGAACTTTGACTAAAAATGTCTTGCTCTCTACAGAAGCTATTTTAAAAAGCTGTCCTGAGCTTAATGTTTCTATTGATGTTTCTATTGACGGGATTGGTAAACTTCATGATGAAATTAGAGAAGGGAGGGATACTTTTAAGAGAGCAATGAGGACATTAAAAGAACTTTTAAAATTGAAAAAAAAATATTCTCGTTTACAAGTAGGAACGATTACTACTCATATGTTTTACAATCAAGAGAAATTAGAAGAAATTTATGATTATCTCAAAAAAAACTTTAGGCTTGATTCGATTACTTTTGCCTTAACAAGAGGAATTCCCCGTCAGCCTCGAGCTAAAGAAATAAATATTGAATATTATAAAAAAGTCAGCAACAAAATGGAAAAGGATTTCTTAAAAAGTCGGATAAAGGGTTTTCGGAAGATTGCTCTTTGGCCCTTGATTGTCGCCACCAAAATACTAATGCACAGAATGATAATTGAGACTTTTGAAAAAGGTTATCAAATCCCCTGTCTTGCTGGACAGTTAAACGTTGTTATTTATTCCAACGGAGATGTTTATCCTTGCGAGATGTTGACAGAGGCAAGGATTGGTAATTTGAGAAAGGTTAATTATAATTTTCAAAAATTATGGAAAAGTAAGAAATTAAAAAGAATAGTCAGAGAGATAAAAGAAAAGAAATGTTTTTGTACCCATGAGTGTCATCTTCCAATTAACATTCTCTATTCACCTAAGTTTTTAGCAAAACTCCTTTACCTTTCTTTCAGATTGTTAAAGAATTCAACTTAATTTTCTTTTGCTTTCTTGAAATCATAAATTATATAGA
Source organism: uncultured Pseudomonadales bacterium (assembly GCA_964414895.1). Taxonomy (GTDB): domain Bacteria; phylum Patescibacteriota; class Microgenomatia; order UBA1400; family CAYNMC01; genus CAYPXO01. Next base: position 13,678 of record CAYPXO010000010.1, on the reverse strand, counting down.
GAGAATTTTCAAAGACTTTTGGAAAAGGTAAATTGAATTTGTCTTTTTCTACCGCTAGATAAGAAAATTGATACTTTTTCTGGAGGAGCAAAATATTCTCTTCTTGATTAGTAAAATATTCAAAAAGATCAGCCATTCTTTTTTTCCACTCTTTGGCATATTTAACGGAATAAAAAATAACCCCACCATCTTTGCTTTCTCCTACAATTGTTCTTTGAGAGAAGACTCTAAATCCTTGCAGGTATGGTGGGGTTAGAAAAATACTTTTAGGAGAGGTATTATTTTTTGCCCAGAGTTGTGTTTCCATCCAAGAGCAATATTTTTCTTCGTTGAGTTTTGTGTAAAAACTTGGAGTAGCCAGATAATAAGGAAGATTTATGGCAGGTTTTTTAAGATAAATGATTAAAAAGCCATGGAGAGAGATAAAGAGAAGCAAGAGGAAAGGGAAATTAATTTTGAGAGAAGGGAAGGGAATTTTGAGACTATTTTTTTTGGGGAAAAAAGAAAATTCTATAAAAAAACCTAATATCAGAAAATGCCATAATGTGAGATGATCTCCCCAGAGGTAAACACAAAGGGTAGCAGCGATAGCAATAATCTTGTAAAGATTATTTTTTTGTTCCAAGCTGCTTTCCAAAAAAATAGCAAAACTTATCAAGGAAAAAACAGTGATAAAAGTTAAAGATCTTAGAAGCTGAAACTGTATTAAAAAAGGGAGAGGGAGGATTGAGCTAAAAGCTGTGTGGAGAAGAAAGAATAAAACAGAAATCAAAAGGAAACTTAAGACGCTTTTTTGATATTTGCCAAAAAGCTTTCTTTTGAAGAAAAGAATCGAAAAAATCATAATTGAGACGAAGAGAAAGAGATTACCCCAGCCAGTATATCTCCAGAGTAACGGGAAGCTATAAGAGCCTCTTTTTTGCATAATTTGGAACCATTCCATATCCATAGGATTGCCTTCTACCAATTTTTGTAAATGGTTTGGCAAAATAGAAACTAACAGTGAAAGGATTATTAGTGAAGAAAAAAATAATTTCTTAAAAGAGAGCTTGAGTTTTTTAACGAGAATGTAAATATAGAAAAGAAGCAATGGAGGAACGATCGGAGGGTTGATTATTAAGCAAAGGATTAGCAGGGGGGTGGAGATTAAAAAATTCTTTTCCAGAAGAAAATTAATTGTCAGTAAAGCAAGTGCTAATGCTAAGTCTCTGGGCATAAAGAGCCTAGCATGGGTAAAGTGGCCGACAGAAGCAACCCATTTAGGGGCGAGAAAAAATATTATTGCTAGAAAAGGCGCTTTGTTTCCTTTAGTGAACTTTGAAGTTAGCAAAAAGAGGGCATAATAGCTTAAAAAGAGACTGATCAAAAAAAATAGCAAATAAAGCCAGGCATAGTCTATATGGAAAAGTTTTTTCATAAAAACAGTAAAGTTGTTAAAAAGAGAGTAATTCAAATGAGCTTGAGAAAATAAATAATCTCCAAGGTAAAGAGAAGAGTTTTCTATTTTGTTTAGATAGGTTAGGTAAAAAGCATGATCGATAATATTAAAGTAGTAACCATTGATTACAAGGCTGAGCAAAGTTACTAAAAAAATAAAAAAAGCGGAGGACATAGTCTTAGGTTTTTTGAATTATGAGGAAATAACCAGAGATATATCTAGTTAAGTACTTATTTTTATTAAAAAATTTAAGATTCTCTGAAGAAACAATTAATTCTAAAAAAGGAAAAATAAAGATGTAAGCAAAATATCTTAAGAGCATTGGCCAAGTTAAAATCCAGCCTTTGAGCATATCAGCAATGACGGTAAACATAAAGCCTTGTTTTTTAAAGAGCACGATTCTGTTGTTTTCTAGCCTTTCAAATAGCTCCCTTAATTTATATTCTGTAAATCTTTGGTAGTCGGATGGATCAGCGTGTAAAGGGTAAAGAAAAGGTATAGAGACAATGAAATGTCCTTTCTTTTTTAGGACTCTTAGACATTCCTTTATTCCTTTTGTCGGATTTTTGACATGTTCAAAAAGCTCTGTTGCTTTGATTGTCTTAAAGGAGTTTCTCTTAAAAGGCAAATTTTCTACACGAGCTACAATATCTGGTTTTTTCTTTTTGTCAATATCAACAATCAGCCAATTCTTTTTTAGATTTTTAGGAATAGAAAAGTTTCCTCTCTTTCTTCCTCCTCCAATGTCCAAAACTTTGCCTTTAAAATATCTAATGTTTTTCTTTAAGTCCTCATCAATTTTTCTTCTCCTAAAAGAGAAGAAGAGATACTTTTTTATGAGATTAAGAACAGTCTTTTTCATAATTAATTTGAATTACGAAATTGATCTCTTTGTTTCTTAAGCAGATTCTGAAACGAGTTCAGAATGACGTTCCAGAGGAAACCAGTTTCGGCATGCTGAATTTATTTCACATCCCCTCTGTGCAACTTTGCAATTCGCTTTTTTAGTCTATAATAAGATTTATATTTTGTATAGCTGTATTGAAATGTTAGGCAGGAAAATTATTATCCAATTTTTGGGAGTTAGCCTTTCCAGTTTTTTAGGCTTTTTAAGCCTCTCTTTGACGGCGAGGCTGTTTGGTGCCAGTCTTATGGGTGAGGTTAATTATTTTTTGGGAGTTTTGGGACTTGTTTTGCTTTTTTCCGATTTGGGTTTTTCCCGAGCTCATATTAAATTTGTAGCCGATAAAAAAAAGATTAAAGAAAAATTGGGAGTTTTTTTATCTGTTAAAAGCCTTTTATTAACTCTTTTTTTTGCCACAGCCTTCTTTTATTTTTATTTTTTCTTGAGAGACACGAGTTCTTCCTATAAAACTTTTGCTTTTTTTCTCTTGCTTTTTTATGAGCTTTTCAACCGCTTTGGAATAGCGATTCTGACTACATTTGAATCTTTGAGATTGGTAGTTACTCAAAATTTTGTTTTAGAAGTTGGCAAAGTTTGTCGACTGGTTTGTTTAATTTTTTCTTTTTTCTTTCTTAAAAATATAGTTGGCTTAAGTCTTAGTTATTTTATGGAAGGGTTTATAATTTTTATCCTTGCTTGTTTTTTTATCAGAAGATTTTTGCCGCTTTCTTGGAAAAAAGAAACTTTTAAAAGATATTTTCGCTACAGTTTGCCCTTTTTTGCCATTTACCCTCTATCTTATATTCAGAGCAATCTTGATGTGGTAATTTTGCGGAATTTTTGGACAGCGTCAGTAGTTGGCTACTATTCAGCAGCTTTAGGCCTAGCTTCGTTCTCCAAAACTTTATATGGTGTTTTAATAACTTTATTTTTCCCAAAGATTTCTCAATTGTCTGCCGAGAATAAAAAAGATGAAGTTCAAAGGTATACAGACCTGGCAGTTAAATATCTCTTATTTTTTTTTGTTCCTCTTTTTTTGAGCTTGTATTTTTTTAGAGATGAGCTTATTGGTCTTTTTCTAGGTCCTGACTTTGGACCTTCAGTGGAAATTTTTGCCTTTGCCCTTTTAGGAGTCTTTATTTTAATGCTCTCTTCGGTTTACGATCATGTTCTTTACGCTACCGGTAGGCATAAAATTTTAGTTCCTTTGAACTTTTTATCTGTTTTTTTAATGGTTTTGCTTCAACTGGCTTTTGTTCCTAAGACTCTTTTTTCTTTTAGATTATTGGGGTTGGCTGGTAAAGGAGCTATTTTAGCTAAAGCGATCAGTTGGTTTTTTGCCGCCAGTGTTCAGATTTATTTAACCTATAAACTTTGTGACATTAGACCCTTTTTTAGAGGCTTAGTAATTCTTGTTTTCGGCTTTTTCATATTAGTCAGTTTTTGGATTTTAAACTTGAATAGTGAAGGATTTTTTAAGAAAATAAGCTTTTTGATAATTGCTAATGTGGTTTTTTATATCCTTTTGAGAATTTCTGGAGTGATAAATTCAGCTGATAGAAAGTATTTCAGAAAGTTAATTAAGCTGAAAAACCTTATTAAAGAAGGCTTAGATGAATTTGAATAGATAGAATATGAGGCAGAACAAAAGAACAATTTTTATTGTTTCTCAAGACATTTTTCTTGTCCAGACATATTCCGGGTTTTTAGGGACTGTTTTTAAAAATTTCTACCTTTTCCTTTTTTCTTTGCGCTTGAAGATTTTATTGAAGCTATTGACTAAAGATTCTAAGGTTATTCTTTTGACTTCTAAAGCTATTGATCAACAAAAGCAAAAAATAGAAGTTTTCCTTTATAGTGATCAACTAGCAGAGCTTGATATTTCTAAATATAGAAAAAGATCCTTGAAGACAGTCAGTGATATTAGCAGGAGACTGGTTTCTATTAGTAAGGAAAGCTTGGAATTTAAAGGGATTAATTCTTTTGTTCTTTGGCGGACTCAGACGGCAGCCCGCCTAAGTTATTATTATTATCCTTATTTAGAGGCAATAGAGAGACTAATTAAAAAGTATAAACCGGATTTTATTTGGATTTTAGGCAAGAGCAAAGAGGAGAAAATTGCTTCTTTCTTGGCTGACAAAAATAAGATTAAACTAAACAAATTTTTTGTTTTTAATCTTTCTTGGTTGAATAGTTTTATTCAGAAATATTTGTTTAGTAAACAGCTTGGAAATAAACAAAAAGATTTCTTGAAAAAAACAAAAAAGAACTGTTTAGGTAAATATGAGGATTGTCAAAGATGTTATTTATTAAGTGCTGATTTCTTCCGCCATTTAAAAATTTTAGTCCCTTTATACAAGAAATTTAAAGAAAAAGGGGAAAAAGTTTTTTTTGTTCTCGATTTTATTGGAAGAGGAGGAATTCTGCAAAAGATTTACAAAATAGACAGAGATTATTTCTTCTCAGCAGAAGGGCTTTCTTCTAAAGAAGCTAACAAGAAAATCAGCTTTTATAGGGAGGAATTTAAAAAGATATTTTTTTATTTTCGCAAAATAAAGCAAGCTTCTTTTTTGGAGATTTTTAGGACAATGGAGGATTATTTCGAACCGCTTATTAAAGAGGGTTTGCCTTTGGCAAAAATTTACTTGGAAGCAGGAGAGAGAATAGTTAAAAAGCTAAAACCCAAAGGAATTGTTTGCCACAATGATATGCGTTTTCAGGAGAATGCTTTGTTGCAAATGGCTAAGAAATACAAGATTAAAGCTTTAATTGCTCATTCGGAGATACTCTCGGGTGACAAAACAAACACTTTTGATGCTGATTATTTTTCTGCTGCCGGTGATCACATAAAAGATGAGCTTCTCAAATTAGGCTATTCAGCTAGAAAGATATTTGTTAATGGTGATCCTCGCTTGGATTTTTTAGCTCAGAGAAAAACATTTGATAAAAGAGAAATATATAAAAAGCTGGGCTTACCTTTAGAAAAGAAAATAGTTCTTCTTATTTCCGATCGGCCAAATCCAGTGCTTTCTCTAGAAGAGAAAAGAAAACAGTTTTGCAATGTTTCCCGGGCAGTTAAGGAAATAGGGAATATTCAGCTTGTCATTAAACCTCATCCTACAGAGAAAAGAGAAAATTTATTATCAGATTTAAAAAAATGGCAGATAAGAAATGCTTTGCTAACAGACAATAGTAAGATTGAGTTATTTGAGATTTTGTCTGTTGCTTTGGTGGGGGTTATTGCCTGGTCAATGGTAGGTTTTGAGGCGATGCTTTTTGAGGTGCCGGTAATAGTAGCTAATTTTACAGACAAAGACTATGATTTAAAAATTCCTTATGTTAAGATGGGAGGGGCGGTGAAGGCAGATTCTTTAGGAAAACTAAAAAGATATATAAGAATGTTTTGTAATGAAAACGGCAAAAAAAGAAAAAAGCAAATAAAAAAAGGCTTAAATTTTTGTCGTTATTATTACCGCTTACCTTTTGGTAAAGCCTCAGAAAGGATTGTTGACTTGATTTCTAGAGAATAATATTAGAGTTTATAGTTCTGTATCTCTGGTAATTGCTTTATTTTTTGGAAGAAGTAGTTGGCGAAAATCCGATGAGCTTTTTCGTTGGGGTGTTTTTCCCAAGAACTGACAATCATTGACTGCCCCCAATATTTAGCATAATAATCTTTAGTGGGGATTACCGTCATGCCTGCTTGGGATAGATATTTTTCGGCAGTTGAGGTTAGATTGTATTGTTTTGTGTCACAGCCAGGGCATTGGTCAAGCACCATAGCAATAATAGGAGGCAACCCAAGGTTTAATATATAGTTATTAATTTCTTTAGCATTTTTACTAAATCTTTTTTGATGACTGTTAAAATCTTTTAAAATATCACTGATGAAGCTTTCTCTTATTCCTAGTTTTATGAGTGCATCGTTGTATTTTCTGGCCAGAAATGCTCCGGTTAGACTTTTTTGAAGGAGGATTGTTTTGAGATTTCTTGGTATAGGAAAAGGATCTCTCATGTTATTTTCGGCTCGCATTTTACCAGAAGGTAGGAAATCGTTATGACAGACGCCATAAATTATCAGATTAGGTTTCAATTTTGGAGTAAACTTTTTGACAAGCTCCAGTAGATCTTCGATTTGATAACCAGGAGTCCCCAAGTTTAAAACTTCTACCCTGTAATTTTCTTTTAACAGGTTTTCTAATATTTTCGGATAGGTATCTTTTTCAGCGACTCCCTGGCCATAAGTAAAGGAATCACCAATTACTATTATCCTGAAAGTGTTACTTTTTTTGGCTGGGAATGGGGAAGCCCTCCTCATTTTATCTTTATTGAGAATGTGAAGTTTGCCGTGCCAATAAAATGCTCTTTTTGCTCCAGAAACAGATGCTTCTTTTGTTTTCCACTCGTCGGGAAGATTATATATTTTAATTGTGCTGTTATCCAAGACGTTTTCCTTATTTTTGATTTTTTGGCTGACAGCCGTTTTGTTTATCCATAAAACAAGCTCGAATAGAGCAAAAAGAACGATTGCTGAACAAAGAGAAAGAAATAAATTAGTTAGCAAGCGGAGATTGATTTTTTTTAAAGTTGTTATTATGTTTTTTATGGTAAGGTAATTCCTAGCTTTTTAGCTAAAAATTCGGCGAAAAGTAAATCTATCTTGTTGTCTATGTCAATAGAGAATTCTGGAGGTATGATTAAAGGCCGAGTTTTTTGGGGAATGAAGTTATTTTTTTTCATGATGACATCTTTTTTAATGGTGTAAAGAGAGCCATTGATGCGGTAAACTTTGGGAGTTGCCTGGCGATAGTAAACTGACTTTTTTATTTTAAAAAGGGGAAAGATAAGATAGTTGTTTTTGATAGTAGTCATCGTTTGATAAGGGTTATGTTCCGCTTCACAGATGCCAACAACGGCTTCTGTTTGTGGTTTCTTTAAAAGCTCCAGAGATTTTTTAATATCTTTTGTCCTTCGGAAAGGAGAAGTTGGTTGTAAAAGGATCAAAGTATCAATTTTTTCACCTTTGTTTTCCAACCAAGAGATAGCATTTTGAGCTACTGGATACATTGGCGTTTTGTCTTGAGCTAATTTTTTTGGCCTTAGAAAAGGAACTTGGGCTCCGTATTTTCTGGCGACTTTGGCAATTTTGGGGCTGTCAGTAGAAACGACGACTTTGTCAATTTCTTTGCAGGAAAGAGCAGTTTTTATAGTGTAGGCAATTAATGGCTTTCCTGCCAAAGGAATGATATTTTTATTTTTGATTGATTTGGACCCACCTCTAGCGGGAATAAGAGCAAGAATCATCAGATTATTTTATTTTTCCTTAGAATTTTTTTGATTTCTTTTTTGGTAAGCAATTTGCTTTTTTTAATTTCTTTTTTATCTAGGCTTTTGGCGCCAAGTTTATGATAATAAGCAAGCTTTTCCTCAACAAAAGTGCTTGCTCGGTGAATATTTTCTACTAATGGGGGGATGACAAACATTTTTGGCATTTCCAGGGTGAACTCTTTTTCCACAGAAGTAATTATTTTTTCTCTTATTTTTTCCCCCGGCCTTCTACCAATCTCTTTTATTTTTATCTCTTTTGGTTTATGGCCATATTTGGGAGCCAACTCTTTAATTAAAACTTCAGCCAAATCTTTTATTTTAAGGCGGGGCATTTTTAAGATAAAGACCTCTCCGCCTTTGGCAATTTTTGTTGCTTTAAAGATTAAGCTAACTGCCTGGTTGATACTCATAAAGTAGCGAACCATTCTTTTGTCTGTTATTGTGATTGGTCCGCCTTTTTTTATTTGCTGGCTGAAGATGGGAATTACCGACCCGCTGGAACCAATAACATTACCGAAGCGGACCGAAGCGCAGACTGTTGGCGATTTTCCTTTATAATAGTTGGCGGCACTGGTGATTCTTTCGCCCAAAAGTTTTGATGCCCCCATAGTGGAAGTAGGAATGGAGGCTTTATCAGTGCTGATATTGATAAATTTTTTAACCTTTTGTTTTATAGAAGCCAGACAGACGTTTTCTGTTCCCAAGACATTCGTTTTTATTGCTTCAAAAGGATTGTATTCATTCAAAACTACATGTTTTAGAGCAGCGGCATGGAAAACATAGTCAACATTACTCATTGCCCAGTTAATTCTTCCTTTGTCTCTAATGTCTCCCATCAAAAAACGGGCATTTTTATATTTTCTAAGCTGGCGGGAGGAATAGAAGAGTTTTTCTTCGTTATTGTCAAATATTCTTACTTGATTAGGTGAGTGTTTATTAAGCAGGGTTTCTACAATAACTGAACCAATCGAGCCAACCCCGCCGGTGACAAGAATTACTTTATTGACAAAGACGTTTTGCATATATTTTTAGACTTTGGCTTTTTTGCCGATGAAGGATAGGCTTTCGCCTAACCGATGACGGTTGATAATATTTTTATACTGCCTGTCCACCTTTACTATAAAACTATTTAACTTCTCTTTTATTTTGTTGTCCACATTTTGCTGAAAAGGAAATTGTGGTTTTTTATTTCCTTTAGCAAAATTAGTCTGCGGTTGGCGCAGGAAAAGCCAATGTAAGTGATTTAAGATATTATACCTTTGAACAGTTTTAATTTTACCTTTGAAACCGGCCTGACTCAATAAGCGTTTTAGGGTTGTGGGAGAAAAGTAAAACAGATGTGGCTCACGGAAGTAAAAATCAGCATATTCCGGTAAGCGGTAGCAACTTAGAAGAACATCGTTGATATTGGGAACTTCCAGATAAAGCCAACCATTTTTTTTAAGGTTTTTACCAATATTTTTTAACAATTCAATTGGATCTTTAACATGTTCCAAAACTTGGAGAAGACTAATTAAGTCAAAAGGACTTTCTTTGATTTGTACTTTTTTAAAACTGCCAGTGTATACAGGGAAGCCTAAGTTTTTTCTGATAAAAGAGACATCTTCCCGGTTTAACTCAAAGCCAACCCTAATTTTTACTTTTCCTTTGAGTGCAGTTAAGAAGTGTCCTGTAGCACAGCCAAAATCCATAACTTTCATTTGAGGATTTAAGATATTTTCGATTTCTGAGATGATTTCCTTCTGAAATGGAAAGTAGATATTAAATCTTTCCTGAGGAGTAAGTGGTTTATTTAAGGTTGGGCTGTATTGTTGACGATATAATTTTTGATAAAACTTTTCTCTTTCTTTTATTTTTTCAAGAAAAACCAGGCGGCATTTTGAGCATTGGTAAACTTTTCTTTTAATATTGTAGCGGAGCTTTTTTCTGATAATCTTTAGTTTTTTTGACCCACAAAGATAACACTTAGTCATAATAATTTGCTGCCACTTGACTTTTTTGTCTGTATATTCTATTTTATCACTAGTTGTTAAAGTTGAACAGCTTTATTTATAAAATGGTTGCAAGAAACTCTCCTTTTTTTACTATCGGCAAGCGTCATATTGGGAAAGACTTTCTTCCTTTGGTGGTTGCCGAAATTGGCATAAATCACAACGGCAGCCTTAAAAAAGCTAAGCAAATGATTACTGATGCCAAAAAAGCCGGTGCCGAATGTGTCAAGTTCCAATGCCATGTAGTGGAAGACGAAATGATTCCGATTGCTAAAAAAATAATACCAGGCCATACAGAAGAGTCTATTTGGGACATTATGAAGAGGGCTGCCTTCAGTGAAAGACAGGAAAGAGAATTAAAAAAAATGGTAGAAAAAATGGATATGATTTATCTCTCTACTCCTTTTTCTCGTGCGGCTGCCAATAGGTTAAATGCGATGGGAGTTAAAGCTTTTAAGATTGGTTCTGGAGAATGTAATAATTATCCGTTAGTTGAGCATATTGCAAAATTCGGCAAACCAGTAATTTTAAGCACAGGAATGAATAATATTGACTCTGTTAGGCCAAGTGTAAAGATTTTTCGCAAATACAAAATTCCTTTTGCTCTTCTTCATTGCACCTCAATGTACCCTACGCCTTACAAGAGTGTTAGAATGAAAGCAATTAAATTGCTTAACCGTTCATTTCCTGATGCGGTTGTTGGCCTAAGTGATCATTCTTTGAAAAACTATACTTGTTTGGCCGCTGTTGCTTTGGAGGCTTCAATTTTAGAGAAGCACTTTACTTCTAATAAAAAATGGAAAGGCCCGGACATTTCTCTTTCTATAAATCCGGAGGAGCTTAAAGATTTGATTGTCGGCACTAAGGCGATTTACCAGGCTCTGGGAGGAGGAAAAACGATTTTAAAAGAAGAGCAGGATTGTATAAATTTTGCCTATGCTTCTGTGGTAACAATTAGAGATATTGAAAAAGGTGAACAGTTTAACAAAGATAATCTTTGGGTTAAAAGGCCAGGGACAGGAGAAATAAAAGCAGAGGAATACTCAAAAATTTTGGGACTTTCTGCAGCCAACAACATCAGGAAGAATAGTCAACTTAAGTACAAGCACATTAAAAACTATCAATCTGGCGGGCCTAACTTATGAGTAAGAAAAGGAGAATTCTTTTTGTCACAGAGAGGAGGGCTGATTATAGCCGATTGAAACCGATAATGAAGGCAGTTAAAGAAAGTCGGAGATTAGAGTTGTTGCTTATTGTTACCGGAATGCATTTATTAAAAAGCTTTGGCCTTACCGAAGAAGTAGTCAGAAGAGATGGTTTTCGCGTTGATGCTAAATTGTCTACTTTTACTGAAAAAGATACTGACAGTTGTGCTTCTATGGTAAAGGCGATCGGTAGAGCCTTAATCAAACTGCCTGAAATATTAGACAGACTTAAGCCAGACTTTGTTTTTACTGGTTTTGACATTGGAGCTAATTTTTCAGCAGCTGTTGCTGGCATGCACTTGAATATCCCTGTTGCTCATATCCAAGGTGGAGAGGTTACTGGAAGCATTGATGAGGTGATAAGACACGCTTTAACTAAATTTGCCCATATTCACTTTGCCGCTACAAAAAAAAGTGCTGAGCGCATTATTAAACTGGGGGAAAATCCAAAATATGTTTTTCTAGTTGGCAGTCCCAGCATGGATACCATTCACCATTTGAAATATTTTTCTCCCAGGCAAGTTTGTTTGAAGTATGGTTTAGACCCAGCCAAAAAATTAATTATATTTGTTCAGCATCCGGTTACTACAGAGGTAGATAGGGTTGTTTGGCAAATAAAACAGAGTGTTGTTGCCTTGAAGAAAATAAAAGAGCTTTACAAAACAGAAGTTTTAGCTGTTTATTCTAATAATGATGCTGGCGGCAGAAGGATAATAAATCAACTCAAGAAAGCTGAAATTAAGATATTACCTAACATAGTTTTTGAAGATTTTTTGCGCCTTTTAAAAATAGCCGATGTTTTGGTTGGCAACAGCAGTGCCGGCATTCACGAAGCCCCATCATTTGGTTTACCGACAGTAAACATAGGCAGTAGACAGCAACATAGAGAAAGAGGGATTAATGTTCTTGACACTGATTACGGTGCTGATCGGATTATTAAAGCAATAGAAAAAGCCCTTTTTGACAAGAAATTTATCCAAGATGTCAAAAAAGGGAAAAATCCCTATGATCATGGTGATACGGCAAAAAAGGTAGTTAAGATTTTAGAAAAAATAGAGTTTCCGCCAATCCAAAAGGTTATTACTTATTAATGTTTTATAAAAATCCCAAAAGTAATAGAAAAAATCCCTTTCGCCGGGTTTACGATAGTCCTTCTTTTGTTAATGTTTTAAAAAATAAAAAAGAACCTTCCAAGTTTCCTTTCCTGATAGATGTTGAGTTAACCAATAATTGCAACCTTTCTTGTATTTTTTGCGGCCAGCAGGCAATGACCAGAAAGAAAGGGTTTATGACCAAAAAAATTTTTAAAAAGATAGTCAACGAAGCTTTTAAATACCAAACACCAATTAGATTAATTCGTTGGGGAGAGCCTTTTTTACACCCTAAAATTATTGATTTTGTAAAATACGCCAAAGGTAAAGATTTACTTGTTCATATTACAACCAATGGATTATTGCTCAATTCTAGAAAGATGAAAAGCCTAGTGGACTTAGAGCTAGATTCATTAATTTTTTCTTTTCAAGGAGCAACTAAAAAGGAATATCAAATAATGAGAAATAATAGTTTTTATGACAAACTAAAAACAAATATAACCCAAATGATAAAAATCCGGGATGATAGAGATAAGCCTTATATTCATATTTCTTGCACGGTGACCGATGAACCAAAAAGCCAAATTGAAGAATTCGTTAAATATTGGGGTAGTCTTGTTGATTCAGTGGGAATAGGAAAAACTAATCTTTCAAGACTTAGTTTTGAGCAGATTAAAAAATTTGAGGTTATTGGCAAGTTAAAAGAGTTAAGAAAAAGAGAGACTATTAAAAAAGTTTATCGGCCTTGCACAGAAGTTTATCAAAAGTTATCAGTCAATTGGGACGGGACTGTTTCTGCCTGTTGTGGAGATTTTGATAATCTTTTACTGGTTGGTGATTTAAAAAAAGAAACTCTTTTTCAGATTTGGAATGAAAGCGAGGAGTTAAAAGCGATTCGTTTGCTTTTAAACAAAAAGCGTTTTCGGACTTTAACCTTGTGCAGGACTTGTTATCATACCTATGAAGAGTTTTAGGTCTTGCTGAAATATTTTTTTCTTTTAAAAAAGATAAGATTTTTAGGAGAAAAGTTTTCATCAAAGGTTTCTACTAGCTGAAAATTTTCCTCCAATTCTTTTTTAATTGAGATTACTAATCCAGGAGCCTTTTGAGAAAGGCTTTTTAGCTTATTGGGATCAAGAAAAACAAAATTGCTTTCTTTTATCCAGGAAAGAAACATTTGCTCATTCCACAACCCCAGTTTTTTCACTTTTTGGGTATTGAAATCTGAACGATAAAAGTTAACGTGATTTATCAAGGGAAAGTAGGAACGTCTTCCTGCCAGATAGAGTGTCATTGGATTGGCCAACCAGACTACTTTTTCACCTTCAGGGATAATTTCTTTTATCTTTTTGGCCGACTGGTTTATCTTTATCAAATCTGGTTTTCTGCTGGGAAACCTGAAAATTGTTGCCTCTCTTAAGCTAGGGATAGAGAAGCAGATAAAAAGAAATAAAAGCAGAAAAGACAGCTTTTTCTTGTTAAGAATTTCTTTCTTAAAAATGTCTGTTAAAAAGAGAGCAATTATGACAGCAAGCAAAGGGGCAAAATAAGGGAAATAGGCAATAATAGCATTAGGAGAAGTGGAAAAAGCAGCCAGGAGATGAATAAAGGAATTAAAAAAGAAACTGAAGATCATAAAAATAACAATGGAGAATTTTTTAAGGTTCGTGTATTCTAAAACCAAGTGCAACCGTTAAAATGTATGTATATGACATACAAAC